>NZ_CP119075.1:2665886-3317982 GCF_029023725.1 Synoicihabitans lomoniglobus | reverse complement strand
CTGGATTCCTGCCTTGGTCGCAGCGTTGATTTTTGGGTTCTGGGCCGCCGATCGACGGGTGGACCGGCTCGATGCGGTGGCGGCGCAGACGCGAGGTGAAGCGGTGATTGATGGCACTTCGCCGACCGGTTATCGGGGGGCGGTGCGGGACCGGGTGGTGTCGGATGTTTCGGGCCGAAGTTTCGAGTGGATCGCGCAAACGCAGCGAGCGATGGCCGACGGACGCTGGCGGCTGCGCGCCGTGCCCGATGAGAATGCCCCGTTTGGTCGGGAGACGCATGTCGCCGCCCCGTATCGATGGTGGTTGGAAATCGTGGCTCACGGTGAGCACAGCCTCTCGGGAATGCCGGAGGGTCTGGCGGTGGAGCGGGCGGCGTTGATCGCCGATCCCTGGTTGGGGGGCATTTTTCTGGTGATGGCGGTGGGGTTGGTGGCGCGGGTATGGGGCGGGGGTGCGGCGGTATGGATGGCGCTGGGCGGAGCGACGATGTTTCCGCTGGCGGCGGCGTATCCTCCCGGCGTGCCGGACGATCATGGGTTGTTTGCCATTTTTGCGCTGCTGAGTGTCTGCGCTCTCGGGGCCGGGGTGGCGCGGGCGGATTCGCGAAGCCCGACAGCGGCGATGCGCTGGTTCGCGGTGGCGGGAGTAGGGGGAGGGATCGCGCTGTGGATACGGCCGGCGGACCAAGTGCCGGTGTGTCTTGGTATCGGGCTGGGAGCGTTACTGGTGGCATGGAGTCGGCGTGGAGCATACGCGGCGCGACCGGTTCTGCTGCCGTGGCGCGGGTGGGCGCTGGGTGGGGGGGCGATGGTTTTGCTCGGGAGTATGGTGGAGTATTTCCCGGATCAGCTCGACACGTGGGAGCTGCGCGCGGTGCATCCGCTCTATGGCTTGAGCTGGATCGGGGCCGGCGAAGTGCTGGCACGATTGACGAGGTGGATTCAGCGCGGTGAACGACCGCAGGGGTTTGGCGGCGTCGGACTGAGTGCGTTGGGACTGAGTGCCAGTTTGGCGGTTCCGGTGACCATGTGGCTGGCGGAAAATCCCGGATTTTTGGCGACCGAGTCACTGGCCTTTCGGCTGACCAAAGAGCCCACGGGGGTGTTTGCCCCGAGTTTGGGCGCGTGGTTACAGGCCGAGGGAATGACGTTCGCGACCATGGCGACCCTGGTGCCGCTGGTGGTGTGGATTCCGGTCGGCTGGATCGTGGGGCGACGGCGGGGCTCGATCGAACACGTTTCGCAGCTGGCGTTGCTCGCGGGGGTGCTGGTGCCGTTGGTCGGCTTGGCGTGGCCGCAGCTGCGGTGGTGGATGTTGGTCGATGGAGTTTCGTTGTTCGGCATGGCTGTGCTCTGGGCCATGGTGAGTGAAAAGCGACTACCGCGGGCCCGGCGGGGAATCGCGGCGACGGCCGGAGGCATTGTGTTGTTGGTTGGCGCGGTGCAGACGGCAACGACGGTCCCGGCGGCGGACGAAGTGACGCTCAATTTGACCGAAGCGGAGAGCGTGTTGGAGCGAGATCTCGCGCACTGGATGGCCACCCAAACGGATGGCAAAGCGATCGTGCTGGCTCCACCGGTGCTCACGACAGCGCTCTCCTACTATGGCGGATTGCAGGGCGTGGCTTCGAATTCATGGGAGAATACGGAAGGCTTGCTCGCGGCGATCCGAATCGTGATCTCGACTTCCCGTCACGAGAGTTTGGCCTTGTTGGAAAGTCGCGGCGTGACTCACTTGGTGTTGCCATCGTGGGATCCGTTTTTCAGCCAATATTTGGCCGACGCGTCGGTGCAGGTGGGAGACATGTTTTATCCCACGTTGGATCGATGGATCCTGCCCACCTGGCTGAAGCCGGTGGCTTATGTTGCACCCAAAATCCCGGGATTGGAGGGTTATCACGTGCGGGTGTTGGAACTGGTCGATGAGCAGACGGAACCGGCGGCAGCCAGTCGCTTGACTGCATATTTTATCGAGATGGGACAGTTGGAGAACGCTGACCTTTCGCGCCAGTTGCTCCTGAAGTATCCGGCGGATTTCAGTGCCTTGGTGGCGTTGGCTGAGCTGGAGGCGGCGCTCGGTAAAGCGGAGGCGTTTGCGGAGATTTTTCAGCGCGTGGTGGACCGTTTGCAAGGCGGGGCGGATCGCAGTCTGTCGTGGGATCGGCGCGTGAGCCTGGCGGTATTGCTCGCGCGGGGAAACCGGATGGATCTGGCCGAGAAACAAGCGCGTTGGTGCTTGGATCGGGTGAATGAGAAGCGGCTGCGCGCGCTATCGAACCATGGACTTTTTTACTATCTGGCCCTCAACGACGCGCTGGGGTTGACCATGGAAGACGACGCCTTGCGAGGCTTGGCGGTTGAACTGCTACCGGTGGCTTTGCGTGATGCCGAATGAGCACTTTTCCCGTGGTCTCTTTAAACGCGAATTGCTTAGTTCGTCGAGCAGTCGCGCCCACCTGTTTTGTCCGCTGTTGAACCCCTCATGAGTCGCCCCCGTTCGTTCGCCGGTTTGTTGTGGATCGTGGCCGTTTTGGGCGCGGTGGTATTCGTCGTTTGGACACAGACGGCGCGCGTCAAACGAGCCCAGATGGTCGCGGATGCGGTGCCGGTGGAACTTAAAACTTCGACGGAGTCAGCCACGGGTTATGCGCAGGAAATGCGCCGTCTGGTGATCCCGGCACCGTTCTACGGATCGGCGGAGTGGATCATGCAAACACAGAAAATGTTGCATGATGGTCAGATACAGATGCGGCGCATCGATTACGCGAATGCGCCGCAGGGACATGAGATCATTGCCGCGTCACCTTATCGCTGGTGGCTGGGCACGGTGGCCATGGTGGACCATGGGGTGACGGGCCAACCCGTGGGCGTCGCGGTGGAACACGCCGCTCTGTATGCGGATCCCTTGCTGCAGGTTTTGCTTTTGCTGGTGGTGGCCGCGCTGGTCAGGCGGGTTTTTGGACCGATGCCCGCGGTGATCGCGGCGTGGGGCCTCGCGGCGCTGTTTCCGTTGTCGACCCGCTTCGCGGCCGGCCTGCCGGATGATGCCACGTTGGGGTTGGGCTGTGCGTTGGGAAGTGTGCTGGCAATCGTGGCGGGTTTGGCCGACGCGTCGCGGACGAATAGGCCTAATTCGAAGCTTCGGAGGTGGTTCGGCGTGAGCGGAATCTGCGGGGGCGCGGGGCTTTGGCTCGATGTGACGAAGCAATGGCCGCTGTTGGTGGGGATCGGGCTCGGCGCTGTCGCGGGCACCTACCTGATGCGACGCGAAACCCCGGTGGAGCCGGGAAGTCGGGGAAGCGCGACGTTGTCGTCGGCACCCTGGATGTGGTGGGCGATGGTGGGAACGGCTACGGCGATGTTGGGTTTTGCGGCGGAGAGTTTTCCGGCGCATTTCGGTGAATGGGAATTGCGGCGGATGCATCCGCTTTACGCGGTGAGTTGGTTGGGAATGGGGTTGGTTTTGGCGGTGCTACTGCCGCGGTTGGAAAACATGGCGGTGAAATGGGATCGCCGCACCGTTGCGCTCGCGGCGGTCGGGGGCGTGGCCGGGTTTGCCTTGCCGCTGGGAATGAAAGTCACGGGTAACGCAGGATTTTTAACCACGGATTTTGCGTCCTCCCGGTTGGGCAAAATAGCCGAAGCTCCGGAAGCGGTCAGTTTGTTTGCATGGCTCGGAAGCGGGACGGCCGGTGCACTCGCTTGGGCCACGCTGTTGCCGGTGGTTTTGATTGGGCCGGTGGGGTGGATGTTGGCGCGTCGCATCGGCCGACGAGAGCAGCGTCTCGGCCTGACGGTGGCGCTGGGACCGGTGTTGGTGGCGCTCGGTTTTGGCTGCGGGCAACTGAGTTGGTGGAGCTACTTTGATGTGGTTCTGTTGGTGCTCGTTGTTGCCGGGGCGGCCGGGCTTTCCGCCGTGCGGCTGAGCCGGGGCGTGCAATGGGGGGCAGGCGCGGCGCTGGTGATGGTGCTGTTGCCGGGGTTACTGGCGGGCCTGCCGAAACGGGGAAAGTTTGTGCTGGAGACGCCCGAGCTGGCGGGGCTGATTCAGCGTGATTTTAGTCACTGGCTCGCCAAGCGCGCGGGCGTCGAGGATGCGGTCATGCTGGCACCCACCAGTGAGACGATTCCCTTCCATTACTATGGGAGTTTACGCGGGGTCGCGACACTGTCCCGCGACAACGAAGCCGGTTCGGAGGCGATGGTCCGCATCCTCAGTGCGTCGAGTCCGCAGGAGGCAAGGTTACTGATGGAGAACCGCCGCATCACGCGCATTGCGCTGCCCTCGTGGGACCAATCCATGGAGCACTACACGCTGCTGGGGACGCCGCAACTGGAGGGATCGTTTTACGGGGCCATGCGCAATTGGTCCCAACCCACGTGGCTCCGGCCCGTCGCTTATGAGATGCCGACCGTGGCCGGATTTGAAGGGCAGTCGATCGTGCTCTTTGAAGTGGTCGACGAACAGACTGACATCTTGGCGTTGAGCCGCATGGCGAGTTATTTCATCGAAATGGACCGGGTGAACTACGCGGCTGCGATCGCGCAGACCCTCACGCAATCCACGTTCGATTTGGGAGCCTGGGTAACCCGGGCGGAAGTGGCGGCCTCGACGGGCAACCAAAATGAATTTGGAACGTGTCTGGGCACGTTGCAGTCGCGACTCGCCGCCGGGGGCGACCGTGGCTTGCCGTGGGATCGCCGGCTCAGCCTCGCACTGGTGTTGACGCAGGCCAAAGCGGCGGAAGCGCGGATTCAGGCCGAGCGGTGTTTTGCCCAGATCAACGAAACGCGACTGCGCAGCATGTCGACCCGCGCCCTGTATCGGTTGCTCGCGCTGGGTCGTATCCATAATTTAACCATAACCGATGCCCGGTTGGCGGCGCTGGCCCGCGAGCTACTGCCGCCGGAGTGGCGCAGTCGCGTGTGACCGGATCAAGTGAACTACGAAGGAATCGGAAATTTGAATACATCTCGTCATTGTTATCTGGCTGCCGCGCTCGGCATCGGGGCGTTGGGATTGCTCCTGAGTGGCTGTGGCAAAAAACCGTCCGTCACCGTGCCTCGGCCTACGTTGGAGAAAACCACGGTGGAGTGGGCGACTGATCGTTATGTCGCGACTCCCATCGGGAAAGCCGGGGAAGGTCCGCCGTGGATTTCGCACGTGCGAATCGCCGATCTTGACCAGGATGGTCGCAACGACGTGCTGGCCTGCGACGACAAGGCGCTGACCGTGCTGTGGCTGCGGCAAGTGGCCCCGGGGCAATTTGAAGAGACGGTGTTGGCCGAGCAACTGCCCGCGCCGGTGCATGTCGAAGCGGTCGACATGGATGCCGACGGCGACCTCGACCTGTTGGTGTCGTGCATGGGGCAGGTGTTCCCCAACAACGACCACATTGGCTCGCTGCTTATATTGGAAAACGATGGGGCGCAAAATTTCACCCCGCGCGTCGTGGCTGAGAACGTGATGCGAGTCACGGATGCCCGGGCGGCGGATTTCGATGGCGATGGACTCCTCGATCTCGCGGTGGCGCAGTTTGGCTACGATCAAGGCGAGATCCGCTGGATGCGAAACCGGGGTGACGGCACGTTTGAAAGCAAAGTTCTGCTCAGTCTCTCAGGGGCGATCAATGTATGCGTGGCCGACATGAACGGCGATCGGGCGTTGGATATCGTCGCGGTGGTTTCGCAGCAGTGGGAGGAAGTGCACTACTTTGAAAACAGCGGCAGCGGTTATTTCACCGATCGCATTCTGTTCGGTTCGACCAACGAAGACTACGGCAGCAGTGGCATCAGTCTGAGCGACATCAACCGCGACGGGCGCATGGACGTGCTTTACACCAACGGCGACGGGTTTGCCTACGCCGACCCGGGCAAGCGTCCCTGGCACGGACTGCAATGGCTCGAAAACCTCGGCCAGGGCGCGTTTAAGTTTCATCGCGTCGGCGACATGCCGGGGGCTTACAGTCCAGTCGGCGCGGATCTGGAAGGTCGTGGCGTGATGGACATTGTGAGTGTCAGTGGCTTCAACGACTGGCAGAATCCCGACGCGATTTCGTTGGTGGTTTTCCGCAACGACGGCACGAACAACTTCACCATGCAGGTGCTGGCGAAGCAGCCGGTGCAACTCATCTCGTGTGACGTGGGCGACCTGACCGGTGACGGCATCCCCGACATCGTGGCCGGGGCGTTTCATTCTTATCCGCCCTACGAAAAGATGGGCCGCCTCACGCTGTGGACGGCACGGAAATCACCATGAGTGCCTCCCGAAACACACGTTGGTTTGGTCGAGCGTCCCTCGCGGTCATCATCGTGGCGACGGTGGCGGGCGGCTGGCGATTGTTGCAGGCTTCGCGGGCTCGCGACTTTGTGCAGGCGAGTGTGCCGGTGCGTCCGGATCTGACGGGGTGGACGTCGCTTTTGGCGGGGAATCTAACGACGGCGGAAGGTGCCACCAAGGAACTGTTTGGCGCCCCGGAGGGATTGGTCCGTTTGAGTCGGATCTACCATGCCAACGGATTTTATCCCGAGGCAATGGCGTGCTACGGCGCGTTGCAGGAACTGCAACCGGGGGTGGCGCGGTGGTATCACCTGCCGGTCAGTATTCTGGCCGGGTTCGGTCGGCTCGATGACGCGGCCATCATGGCGACGGCGGCGATCGAGTTGGCGCCGGATTACCTGCCGGCCCGATTGCGCCGGGGTGATATCTTGACCAAGCTCAACCGCGACGACGAAGCGGGCGCCGTCTACGAAGCGGTGCTGACCCTCGAACCGGGCAACGTTTACGCTCTGCTTGGTCTGGCGCGATTGGCGATGCGCGAGGAAAACTGGACGCAGGCGCGACAGCGTTTGCAACAAGCCACCGCCGAGGATCCGAACTTCATTGGCGCGTTGTCGCTGCTGGTCAGCGTGGAGCGCAAACTGGGTCACGAGCGCGCGGCCGACGCGGTGCAACTGCGTATGGATGGTCGGGAGTTTGTCGATTTCAGCGACCCGTGGCTCGATGAGACCATGAACGAATGCGTGGACGCGTATCGGTTGAGCGTCGCTGCCGCCGTCGCCCGAGCGGCGGGCAAGCCGTCGCAGGCCAAAGCGTATTTGCAGCGAGCGATTTTACTCGATCCGGTCTCAAGTGCCTACCTGCGGCAGCTGGGTAGACTGGAATTGAGTCAGCGCGATTTTTCCGGCGCGCGCTTTTCGCTCGAAAAGGCGGTGGAGGTGGATTCGGAGGATTCGGAATCGTGGCTGCAGTTGATCGAAGCTTACAAGACGATGGGCGACACGGTGGCCGCGAATCAGGCGATTACCAAAGGATTGGCGCGGTGTCCGGAGTCGCGGGGACTGCACTTGGCGGAGGGGCGTCGACTGAACGAATCCAACCAGAAACGGCGGGCGTTGGCGCATTTTCAAGAAGCTTACCGCCTCAAACCCAGCGAGCCGGATCCGTTGATCGAGATCGCGGGCGTGTGGTTCACGCTCGGTCGCAATGACGAAGCCTTGCAAGCGCTGCATGAAGCGTTGTTGAAGGAGCCCGGGCACCCGATGGCCCAGGCGACGTTGTGTTATTTTGCCATTTCCACCGGGGATGTGGTCGAAGCGGATCAGTGGTGGAAACGGGTGGTCGACCAGATCAAAACCCCGGCGGAGATGCGGGAGCGTCTGCGCCAGACCTATCGGTCAAAGTTTGGTCGCGAACCGTCTTTGTAGCGGGGAGAGGGACGAACGGAGCGGGGGGCGGACGGGCCGCCGACGCGTGTGATTGTGCGGATGGGGCGGTGTGTCGCTGTCCCGATGATCACGCTGGTTCTGGGATGGCGAGGCGCGATGACCGCGTCGTAGGGTTGCGATAGCATTAAGGATTATTGCGTCCTGGGGGGGCATTGTTCCTAGTGAAGGGAATGCGTCCCCAAGTGCTGTTGGTATTCATGATGTTTTATGAGGAGTGTAACGCGATGTTGCGGGGCATCGCTCACTTCGAACGGTCGCATCGACCCTGGCAGGCCTATATTGACGACGAGGCCAAGGCGGAGACCGATCCCGGGTGGATACGCAGCAAGCCGTGGTCGGGGGTGATCAGTCGGCACACCACGCCCGCCATGGTGAAAGAGTGCAAGTTGTTGGGCATTCCGTTGGTCGATTTGAGTGATACCGAGCCCTACGAAGGTGTGCCGAAGATTCGTCCCGACAATCATGCGCTGGGACATCTGGGTGCTGAGCATTTCATGGAGCGCGGCTTCCGGAAGGTGGGGTTTGCGGGGTTTTCCAATTGTGCGTGGGCGCACGAGCGAAGGGACGGCTTCCTCGAAGCCACCAAGCTGGGAGGGGTGGGATGCGAGGTATTTGAGGTCGATTACCCGGGAGACTTGAGTCCGGCCTGGGATCAGGAACAAACCGCGATTCTGGCAAAATGGATCAGCGGTTTGCCGAAGCCGATCGGCGTGCAGGCCTGTAACGACATGCGTGCCTTTCAAATCATGGCGGCCTGTCAGGAAGCCGGGATATTGGTCCCCGAGGAAGTGGCGGTGTTGGGGGCGAACGACGATGCGATTCGCTGCGAATTATCGTTTCCGCCCCTGTCGAGCGTGGCGACTGATCCGTTTCAATCGGGATATCGCGCCGCGGAAACGTTGCACAAGCTGATGACGGGGGAGCCACTGGAGAGCAGTTATGTGCGCATCGATCCGCGGGGCGTGGTTTCGCGGCAGTCGAGCGACGTGTTGGCGGTGGACGATCGCAATGTGGCGGCGGCGCTGAGCTACATCCGCGAGCATGCGTGTTCCGGGCTGACGGTGGATGAGGTGCTCAAGCACGCGTCGGCGTCGCGCAGTCAGTTGGAAAAGAAATTCCGCAAGTTTTTTGGTCGATCTCCGCAGGCCGAGATTCGTCGCGTGCAGGTGGATCGGATCAAACAACTGCTGGTGGACACCGATTATCCCCTGAAGCGTATCGCCGAGTTTGCCGGCTTTGAGCACACCGAATACATGAGTGTGGTGTTCAAGCGGTTGTCCCGGATCACTCCCGGGGAATATCGCCGTCGACATCAACAGAATGTGAAGCGGGGTTGAGATGCGGAAACTCTACGCTTCCTCTCGCGCCTGATTCCGGCACGATTCCGCTTTTCCGATCTGGCCCCAGCCATGGCGAACGACGACGACGAACAAACCGAACTCATGAATGCAGACGAAGCTTCCGGAGCCTCGCTCCGGGAGAAGCCGATGGCGTTTTTCGACCATTTGGAAGAGCTGCGATGGACGTTGGTGAAGAGTGCAATCGCTTTTGCGGTGTGCGCAGCAGTGATCGGCATTTCGCTGAAACAGTTCAATGAGCTGATGCTTTGGCCGCTGCATTCGGTGCAGGCGGACTACCCGAACTTTGTGGTCGATCTGGGCACGACCTCGGTGATGGAGGGTTTCACCGTGGTGATTCAGATGTGCTTTGTGGGCGGGTTGATCATGGCGGCGCCCTTGATGCTGTATTTTCTGGGCCAGTTTATCGCCCCGGCGTTGCACGAGAAGGAGTTCAAATTGGTGCTCCCTGGCTGTATCGCGGCCATGATGCTGTTCCTGATGGGCGTGTGTTTCAGCTTCTTCCTACTCGTTCCCGGCACGATTCGAGTTTCGATCGAGCTCAACCAACTGTTTGGGTTCATCACCCGGTGGACCCCGGGATCGTATTATGGGACTTTGATTTGGCTGACGCTGGGCGTCGGCGCCGCGTTCGAGTTTCCTCTGCTCATCGTATTGCTGGTGCATCTCGGCCTGCTCACCAGTGCAAAACTTCGCGGCTGGTGGCGGCATTCACTGGTGCTGTGCTTCGTCGTGGCGGCCTTTGTCACGCCGACGCCGGACCCGATCAATCAGTCGGTTTTGGCGCTCTCGCTCTACATTCTCTACTGGGTCGCCATTGTGGCGGCGGTGCGGGTGGAAAAGCGGGCGATGAAAGCGGCGATGGATGAGGAGCTGTAAGCGGCTCTGTTCGCGACGAGCCGCTCCTGGTCGGTGGTGTCGGGCGGTAAAGCCCGACCCACGGAGACGGGATGTATCTGTTTAGTGGGTCGGGCTTTATGCCCGACTCCGGTCGCGTGAGCAGGCGCGGTGGTCTACGCGGCTTACTCTCGAAGCTTTTCGACCAGTTTGGGGTCGGATTCGAGGTGACGCGTGAGGCGCTCCAGGACGGCGAATGTTTCCGCGCTCACGTGGTGCTCCATGCCCTCGACGTCGCGTGAGATCACGTTTTCGTCGAGACCCAAGACGCGTAGGAACTGGGTCAACAGCTCGTGGCGGTGGGCAATACGGGCGGCGACGGCTTCACCAGTTTCGGTCAGCACCATGCCCCGATACTTTTCGTATTTGACCAGTCCTTCGGCATCCAGGCGCTGCACCATCGTGGTGACACTGGCTTGGGAGATCTTCAGCTCCGCGGCGATATCCACTACGCGCGCGTAGCCCTTGGTTTTGATCAGGTCGCTGATCCGCTCAAGGTAATCCTCAACGGCGGACGTTGTGCGGGGGAGGGTGGAGATCGAGTCAGCGGCCACGGCGTGACTCAATCTGGCTGCGGGGGGCGGTTAAAGCGAATTCGCCCCCGAAACGGCAGGTCACTTACGGGCGTTGAGTTCCTTTTGGTAGCGGAAAACCACCCGGAACATCCACAACGCGAGCCAGAACACACCGCTCATGCAGGCGGCCGTGCCGACGGACCAGAGCATGATCATGGTCGGGTCGTTTGACGGCACGTGCGACCGGAGGATGGAGAACATAAACGCGAAGAACGCGCCCACGGCGAAGATATCGACGATGAAGTCGGACTTGCGGATCAACTGGACTTCGGACTGTGCCATAATCTTCAAAAAGAGCAGCGCTGGCGTCGGCTTGTCGAACCGTTTTTTAAGGGATTGGTGCAATACCCGGCGGGAAGGCGCCCGGGGTGACGGCGGATTCAGCGGTCGCCGGGGATTTCAATTCCCTGCGCGCGATATTCCGTGAGTTTATTGCGCAGTGTGCGGATCGAGATCTGCAATTTCTCCGCGGTTTGAGTGCGGTTGCCCCCGTTGGCGTGCAACATTTCGAGAATGGCGTTTTGCTCCAGGGCCGAGAGTGACACGGGGGCGTCGGTTTTGGGCACCGACGGCGGATCGACCGGCGGTGGGAGTGTTTCCTCCGCGATCGGGGCCACGGGGAGAGGGGCCGGCGGCGTCGGAGCCACGGCGGGTGGGGCGGATTCGGGACGAAAACTGGCGGGCAGGTCCGGAAGATTCAACTGGGCGGCGGAGACGGGTCGGCCCGCCTCGCCGAGGATGACCGCTCGCTCAATGGTGTTTTCGAGCTCCCGCACGTTGCCCGGCCAACGGTAGGTCTCGAGGGTCCGGAGGGCTTCAGGCGTGAAGCCGGGGAGCGCGAGGCGGTGGCGGCGCGAAAAGCGTTGGAGAAACTCGTTGGCCAGCACCTCGATGTCGTCGGGACGATCGCGCAAAGGGGGCACATGCACGGGAAAGACGTTGAGCCGGTAGTAAAGATCGGAGCGGAATTCCCCTTTGGCGACGGATTCGGCCAGATCGCGGTTTGAGGTGGCGATGATGCGGACGTCGACCTTGATGGTTTTGGTGCCGCCCACGCGTTCGAACTCCCGCTCCTGGAGCACCCGCAGCAGTTTCGCCTGCGAGGAGGGGGGGATTTCGCTCACCTCGTCGAGCAACAAAGTGCCCTTGTGCGCGAGTTCGAAACGTCCCTCGCGTCGTGTGGTCGCGCCGGTGAAGGCCCCGCGTTCGTGGCCAAACAATTCGCTCTCGATCAACGATTCGGAAAGCACCGCACAATTGACGCGTATGTAGGGTTCGTCGCGTCGATGGGACTGACGAAACAGTTCGCGTGAGATCATCTCCTTGCCGGTGCCGTTTTCACCGGTGACGAACACGGTCACGTCCGAGGGGGCGACCCGGGCGATGAGCTGTTGCAGGCGGTTCATCGCCGGACTGCGACCGAAAATCAATCCGTCGCCGGCTGCATGCTCGCGTTCCGTGAGGTAGCGATTGACCCGCACCAATTTCCGAAACGCCTCGGTCTTGCCCAGCACGACATCGATGTGCGACGCCGCGAAGGGTTTGAGTAAATAGTCGAAGGCGCCGATTTGCATGCACGTGACGGCGTGCTCGATGGAGCCCTGACCGGTGATCATGACGACCAGCGGCCGTTCCGGCAGGTCAACGATGCGTTCGAGGAAATTTTTTCCGTCGCCGTCGGGCAGGTTCACATCGAGGAAGACCAGGTCGAAGGCTTCCTTTTTTAACTCGGCCTCGCCCTCCTGGATCGAGCCGGCGACGGAGACATGCAACTTACGACGACGCAGCAATTGGCCGAGCGAGCGCTGGATGAGAGGTTCATCATCGACGACGAGTATTCGTTCCAAAGGCATACGGGAAATGCACCATAACCCCATCCCCGTTGCGGGGATAGCGAAAAATCCCACCACGTGCTGCCTCCGGGGGCGTTTGAGACTGGCGAGAGCTCAGCGCTGAGCTCTCGCCAGTCTCAAGCGCACCCTAGGAGTGCGTTGGGCCATGAATCAAGTGGTCGACGATCGCGTCGATGATCGCGATATCGGGGTAACCGGGATCGTGCAAAAGTGCCCGCGCCCGGGCTACGACGTCCGTGCGCACCTCGGATGGATGTGCCGTCGTCGATCGGTGCGACGAGACCGGAGTGGGACGGCGACGGGAGGGCTCCGTATTTGGCCGGTGGTATTTCATGAGTTTGAGAGATCAGGCGATCGTGTCTTCCACCACGATGCCGGTTCTGTCTATTACGACGGTCCGGCGAATAACTTTAGGCGGAAACTTGGCCGGACCATCAAATTACGTATTTTGGAGCGCGGTCGGCCGGCCTCGTGGCCGCTATTCGCGTCCGGGGACGTGTAATGCGATGGTTTCCCAAAGCGACTCGGTCCGCTCCCGCACGATGGTTTCCGCTTTGTCCACTTCGGCCACGCGAGCCAGTCGATTCTCTTCGGTGATCTTGGCGAGGTCATCCAGGTTGTAGAGATAGACGTTCTCGATTTCGGCCGCCTCGGGGGCGATGTCCCGGGGGAGAGCCAGATCGATGAGAAACAGCGGGGCGGCTTGGCGGGCGCGCATGGCCCGTTTGATGACGGCATGGCTGAGAATCGCGCCGGGGGCGGCGGTGGCGCAGGCCACGATGTCGAAATCCGCCAACTGGGCCTCCACTTGATCAAACGGGAGGGCGCTGGCGCCCATGCTCGTGGCGAGAGTCATGGCGCGTTCCATCGTGCGACTGGCGACGGTGAGATGACGGGCGCCGCGATTTTGGAAGGCCCGGGCGGTTTTTTCACCGATCTCTCCCGCGCCGACGAACAATACGCGCGCATCCCCGAGGTCGCCAAAAATGGTTTGGGCCAACTCCACCGAAACATTGGCCGTGCTGATCTGCCCTTCGCTGATGGCGGTGTGCGTGCGCACGTATTTGGCGGCTTGAAACGCTTTTTGGAAAACGCGGTTCAGGACGGGCCCGGTGGTGTGGGCGGTCTGCGCGGCGCGGTAGGCGTCTTTGACTTGCCCGAAGATTTCGTTCTCCCCGAGCATTTGCGAATCAAGCCCCGATGATACCTTGACCAAGTGCCGGATGGCCGCATCGGCCCGGGCGGTGGCGCGCACCCGGTCGAAGTCCGCCCGGGCGATGCCTTGTTGATGGCAAAAGGCGCTCACCAGCGCGTCGATCGTGGTCGCGGACTCGGCCACGCCGTAAATTTCAACCCGGTTGCACGTGTTGAGAATCGCGCACTCGCGCAGCCCTTCCAGTCGGCTGATGGTCTGACGGAAGGTCGGCAGAATGTCTGGTCCGAGCGCGAGTTTTTCGCGCCATTCCAGGGGCGTCGTGTGGTGATTGGCCCCCACGACGAATAGCATCGGTCCCGGCGTGTTCACGGCTGGACAGTGCGGAGGGGGGCCGGAGCCTCCGGGGTGTGGCGACTGGAATTGACGGGAGCGATCGAGATGAGGGCCGCGATGAACAGCACGATGCAGGTCCACGCCAATCGTTTGCCGAACAATTTGTCGGAGCGCCGCAACAGCCATGCGACGAGATAAGCGATCCACACGCCGAGGGTGGTGATGAGCTTGGCGGCGTTGACGGTTTCGGTGTGCGGCAGCCAATACATCGCGCCGACGGCCAGGGAAGCGGCGAGCAGGCTGACGCCGACCGCGAGTAGTCGTCGGCTGATGGTATCGAGTTCGCGAATGGCCGGCAGGAACGCGAAGAACCCGTTGAGGTGTTTGTGCTTCAGACTGTAATGACGCAGGAGATACATGCCCGAAGTGAGGGCGAGCAGGGCGAACACGCCGTAGCTGAACAATGCGATGGCGGCGTGAAACTCGATCCAGGGGTTATCGCCGAAAACGTTGACGCGGCGGGTGGCGTCCCAGGGACCGATGGCAAGAGAGAGGGTGGTCAGCGCGGCCGACATGAGCGCGGTGAAGTATCCCAGCAGACTCAAACGAAAGGTGGCCCCGACGATCAGGTAGAGCGCCGTGGCGGACCACGCGGTGAATTGAAACAACTCGAACGTATTGCCGAGCGGGCAGCCCTTAACCTCCAAACCCCGCAGATACAGCCCGAACGTCTGCAACGTGAAACCGGCGGACACGATCACATACATGAACGCGCGCGAATGCTTGCGCTCTTGGAGGAGCGCAAGGGTGCCGGCCGCGAACCCGATCAGGTAGCAGGCGGCGGCGATCCAAAGCCAGGTGCGGTCGTCAAATTGCATGGTTTGCGGGAAAGAGCCGAAGAGCGAAGTCCGGGGAGCGTAACTTCTAAATCCTAAAATCCGGTTATCTTAACGCCCCGGACCCCATTGACGGAGAAACGCCATGACCTTGGTGGGATCGTGGGCCGGGCCTGCTTCCAGGGCGCCGGTTTCCTGGGTGGTGAGTATTTTCCCATCAGCATCGAGGACCACGAGCACCGGCAATCCGTGTTGCGTGGGATCGTTGTAGCGGGCGACGGTGGCCGCGTTGCGGGCGGGGCCGTTGCGTTTGTTCACATCGACCATGACGACGACGAAGTTCTGATCGAGGGCAGTGGCGACGGTGTCGTCCTTCGTAAAGAGTTGGTGCAACCGGTGACACCACACGCACCAGTTGGCCCCAAAATCGAGCATGACGTGTTTGCCCTCGGCGCGGGCCGTGGTGAGGGCGGCGGCTATGTCGACCTGAGCGTCGGCGGTGGTGTCGTAGATATCCGGCCCCATTTTAGGGTATTCGGCCGCCGTCAGCCCGATGGCTAGCACGGTATTTAGGAGAAGGAGGCGGTGGATCATGAGCCGCCAAGAGACACGAAAAACCGAAAAAAGGAAAACCGAACCGTGGATCGCTGCGGGCAAAGCGTCGCCAGCGGCGGGACAGCGTCGGGGCGAAGCCGGATTCCATGGCATTTTTACATAAGGTAACGAAGAGAACGAAGGCCGTCAGCCTGCTGTTTTTAACCACAGATGGACACAGATAAACACCGATCTTGTAGGACGGACTCTCTTGTTTTCTGGCTTCGTTCTCTTCGTTGCCTTCTGTAAAAAAACTTCATCCGCGTGGCTCGGTTCTCTGTTTGCTTCTAAGAAACCTACGCTTTCGCCACCCAGAAGCGGCATTCATCGGAGAAGTCCTTCACGGCACGGGGTTCCTTGGCGATCTTGCGGCGCATCTCATCCCAATGGTGCGTCCAGCCGGTCGCCTTGAGATCATCCAAAATTTCCTCGCGATCGGGCAGGTGCATGAAGGTGCGGCCCACGTCGTCTTCGAAGTAGCGATCGCCGAACTCGATCAGCATCGGATCCTGTAGGTTGGCGGCCCAGAGTTTGGCCTCGCGCCACCAGCCTTTGCGTTCGTTGGGCGAGTGCTCCCGATCATGGGTGGTGAAGATCAACGGAGCGCCGTCGCGGCAGACCGCCCGGAGCGAACGCAGGGCGGCGCGGCGGTTGCGGCGGCGGGGGATTTGCATGAGCCCGTTGAACATGAAGAGCGCCGCATCGAAGCGGGTATCGCCAATCGCCGGATGTGAGGCGACTTTGCGAGCATCGGCGTGAAAGAGCGTGATGGCCTCGCCGACTTCGCGTTCGATGAAGAGGGATTGGGCCATGGCACAGAGTTCCTCGGCGAAATCGAAGGCATGGATACGCTGGTAGCCGAGCTCCCACAGGCCGAGCGAAACACGGCCGGCGCCGCAGCCCGCTTCGAGGACGCGCGCGGTCTTTCGTTGCGGTAGGTGTTCGGCGAATACGGCCTGCTCGGAATGCCACAGTCCCAGCTTGTGCGCGGCGCGGGTGTAGTGGACGACTGCGCGCAGGTCGTTGAAATCGGCCCGCACATGGCGCGGAGAAATCTTGGCAGGACGAGAAGAAGGCAAAGCGGCGGGATTTTTTACAGGAGGGAACAGAGGTCAACAGAGCCGTCAGCCTGCGATTTTTAACCGAAAAGGACGAAAGCGAGGCATCCTATCCGGCGCTGTTCATTTCGATTTTCCGGTATCCTTGGGCGGAAATGATTGCGGTCGGGGTCTCAGTTTTTCGCGATTTCTTCCTGTGATCCATCATTGGTTGGAGGCTCGTTTCCAGCCGGCGAGGAACATGCCGTTGGCGTTCCATTCGGCGGGTTTCAGGAAGACTTGGGGGCCGCGGTCGAGGAGGGAGAGGGGTTCCAACTCGGGGTGGGCGGTGGTGAAGGCGTCGGCGACGGCGGTGGTTTCGCTGCGGGTGGTGGTGCAGACGGCGTAAATGAGACGGCCACCGGGCTTGAGCGAGTTGGCGACGTTGGTGAGCAGCTGGCGTTGGATGACGGCGAGTTCATGCACGTCGGTGAGCGACGTGGTCCAACGAGCGTGGGGGTTGCGGCGCCAGGTGCCGACCCCGCTGCAGGGGGCGTCGATGAGGATGCCGTCGAACTTGGTCTTGGTGGGCGGATACTCTCCGCCGTTCCAGTTGATCGCGCGGTAGTTGAACACCTCCGCGCGGGCGGTGCGTTGTTTGAGGCGGGCGAGGCGACGGTTGGAGCGGTCGCTGGCCCAGATGAGTCCCTTGCCCTGCATGAGATCGGCGAGGTGCAGCGTCTTGCCGCCTTCGCCGCAGCAGGTGTCCCACCAGGTCTCGCCGGGTTGCGGGGCGCAGGCGTGGCCGATGAGTTGGGAACCGAGGTCCTGGATTTCGAAGTGACCTTTTTTGAAGCCCGGGGTGCGGTAGAGGTCGTCGGTGCCGAGGTAGCGGAAGCCAGTGGTATCGGCCGGCGCGGGGGCGGGTTCGCTGGGTTTGAGCGTCTTGGCGGTGTCGAGCGTGTGGTTGGAGCGGGCGCGGATCCACAGGACGGGTTCGGTTTGCAGCGCGCGAAGTTCGGCCGGAGTGAAGTCGATCTGGTCATGGACCCAGGCGGGCACGGCGTGGGCGGCGAGATCGTCGGTGCGGTAGCTTTCGGGGTCCTGATCGAACTGCCGCTGGTGAGTGAGGGCGGCGGCGATTTGTTTGATCATCGGGTCGTCGGCATCGAGCCACCCCTGCCAGCGGGAGTGGGCGAAGACGGCGCGGGCGACGGCGCGTTTTTCGGCCGGAGTGCCTCGTTTCCACGTCGAGAACATCTCGCGCATGACGGCATCGGCCGGAAGGTCGGGGCCGGTGCGTTCAAGGATCTGGGCGGCGCGTTGGTGGGTCTTGTCGGCGGGCATGGTCGGATCGACTGAGCAGTGACCCTCCGAGGAACACAATGCAATCCATGCGGCTACGGCTGGCTGCGGGCCGGAGTCGACCCTGTTTCAAGGATGCCCGAGAAACGTATCCTGCGGGCAAATTCCGGCGGATTTTTCTGGCTGCACGCCCCGTTACGCGTTGGCGGCGACGGCGCTTTCGATGGCGACCAACAAGCTGGCGGAATTGTAGGGCTTGGCGATGAAGATGGGGTCCGGACCCACGGGTAAAGCGAGTGAGGGCACGGTGTTGTCGTCGTAGCCGCTCGCAATCACCACCGCGATGTTCGGATCATCTTTTCGCAGGGTTTCCGCGAGATCCCGACCGTTCATGCCGCCGGGGAGCACGAGGTCGGTGAGGAGCACGTCGAACCGGCCTTGTTGTTCCTGCCATTGCCGAAGCGCAGAGGGGCTGTCGGTGGCCAGACAGAGTTCGAAGCGGTGATGCCCGAGCATGAATTTGAGAAGGTCGAGCACGACGGGATCGTCCTCGACCACGAGAAAACGTAGATTGCGGTCATGGACTTCGGTCAATGGGACCAAGGGGGCGGAGGAGTCGACCACGTTGGTGCCAGCCATGGGGAAGTAGACTTCGAAGGTCGCGCCCTGGTCGGGTTCGCTGGTGACGTTGACCCAGCCGTGGCTGCGTTTGACGATGCCGTAGACCGTGGCCAGACCGAGTCCCGTGCCTTGGTCGGGAGCTTTGTTGGTGTAAAAGGGTTCGAATATCCGACTGATGACTTCGGGCGACATGCCGCAACCGGTGTCGGCTACTTTCAAGCGCACGTAGGTTCCGGATTGATGGGGCTCGGCCATTTTGTTCCGCGGTGCGGATTGCACCTCGACGGGTTCGATTTCGATTTTAATCGAGCCGTTTTCGATCACGGCGTCGCGGGCGTTTACGATGAGGTTCATCACGACCTGTTCGAACCCGGATTCGTCGGCGATGATCGTGCAGGTGCCGACCGGGCAGTGCCAATTGAGCTGGATGGACTCGTTGATGAGTCGGTTGAGCATGGACTTCATGCCGAGGGCGGTGGCGGCGGGGTCGAACTCCGTCACATCGCCGGTCTTGCGGCGGCTGAAGACCAAGAGTTGACGGGTGAGATTGGCGGCGCGTTCGGCGGCGTTGACCACATGGTCCAGCTGACCGCGAATGGTCGGGCTGAGCTGCTCGTCGAGTTGCACGACGGAGGTGAAGCCGGAAATCACGGTGAGCACGTTGTTGAAGTCGTGGGCGATACCGGCGGCCAAAGAGCCCATGGCCTCCATTTTCTGGGAGCGATGGAGTTGTTGTTCGAGCTTACGCGACTCGCTGATATCGGCGATGCTGAACAGGCAGCGGGCGAGGCCGGCTTCGATGAAAGGCGACCCGGAAAGTCGGAGATAGCGTCTTTCCCCGGCTCCGGAGGGCAGGGCGATGTCAAAGTCGTCGGGCGTGTGTCCGGCACTGAGTTGAGTCAAGGCGGCCTGGATCTTGTCACCGCTGTGCCAACCGAGGACTTCCTCGATCTTCTGATCGGCGGGAGGCGAGGTGAGCCCCATCAAACGGTTGAACGCCGGATTGGTCTGGATGACTTTTCCGTCAGGCAGGCTGACGATGACGTAGGCCCGGGCACCGCCGAAAAATGCGGCCGAGAAGCGTTGTTCCGCGGCGGCGAGGGCATCACCCCGGGAGCGGGCCAGCGTATTCAGGTTGTCGAGACGAGTTTCGACCTGGCGTTGAAGCGACCACTTGGTCGACAAAGTGTGGGCAAGCTGCAGGGCCTCGATATTGTCGAACGGCTTTTTGAGAATCAGCACGTTGTCCGCCGGCCGCAGCACCTCTGTGATGCGGGTCCAGGTGTGATCCGAGTAGGCGGTGCAAATTATGATCTGAATACGGGGATCACATTCCCGCAGCCGTTTCGACGTTTCGAGGCCATCCCATCCCGGCGGCATGCGCATGTCGACGAACGCCACCGCAAACGGATGGTCGGTGTCCAAGCTGTTTTGAACCATCTGCAGGGCCTCTTCGCCCTGGTAAGCGTGCGCCAGTTCGAACGTATCCGGCGGCGGGGCGGCGGGCTCGTCGGCGGCCCCGAGCACGGCATTCTCCAGGTCGGAGAAATCAGTCGACTCGGTGGCGGTCATCAGAATCTTGCGAAAATCCTCATGAATGCTGGGGGTATCGTCGACCAATAGGACCCGGTGGTTTTGTTGAGCCCAGGGGGATGCGGTGGAGGAGGACGGTATCATGGCCGGGCGGAGAAAGGGGAATTGGTCAGACGAACGGGAGTCGGGGGAGGGGTGACCAGCGGGATGGTCAGGGTAAAGCTGGCGCCTTGGCCCAGACCGTCGCTGGCCACGTCAAGGGAACCTCCGAGTTCGCGGGCGGCGATCGCGCCGCTGTGCAGTCCGAAGCCGTGGCCATCGGGGCGGGTGGTGAACCCGTGGCGGAATATGCGGGTGAGGTCCTCGGGTTTGATGCCGACGCCGTGATCCCGGACGACGATCGAGAGCGTGTCATCCTCGACGGTCATGCGGATTTCAAAGCGGCGGAATTCAAGTTCGCCCTGTTTGACCGCGTGCACCGCGTTGCTCACGAGATTGACGAGGATTTGCAGGACTTTGTGGCGATCAGCCAGCAGGGTAACGTCCGAGACTTCTTCCCGCGAGACGGTGACGGAGTGCCGATCCATCGAAGGTTGATTGATGCGTATCGCGTCCTCGATCAGCTCCTGGGGATTGATTTTCTCACTCACGCCGGCCGTGCGGGAGTAGCTTTGCTGGGTCGTGACGATTTCCTTGATGTGCTCGACGTTGCCCACGAGCGACTGGATTTCGGTCAAAAGGTCGGAGCGTTCCTTGGCGAGTTCCCGGGTGATTTCGGTGATGAACTTGGGGACCAGCCGCCCCCGGGGATCGGAACTGAAGAACGGTCCCGGCTCATCGAGGTGGGGGGCCATCAATTCCGTGGTGCGTTGCAGGCTCTTGAGTTTGGAGGATTCCAATCGATCGCGCAGCAGCAGGGTCGAAACGTTCACGCTGTTGAGCACATTTCCGACATTGTGCAGAACGCTGGTGGCGACTTCGGCCATGCCGGCGAGGCGGGAGGACTCAACCAAGGCGCGTTCGAGACGTTTGCGTTCGGTGATCTCGGTGGCGAGCGAGTGATTGGACGCACGGATCTCCTGGTCGCTGGTCTGCAGCTTGTCCAACATCCCGTTGAAGGTGGTGGTGAGCTGGCCCACCTCGTCCTCGCTGAAGACGGCGGCGCGGACGTTGTAGTCTGATGTCGATGCGATCCGACTGACACTCGCGGAAAGTTGGTCGAGACCGCCCAATACGATGCGCACGGAAACCCGGGTCAATACCACCATGCCGATCGCGCACAGGCCGGCGAGGACCAGCAAGGCGGGAATGAATTTGAGCAGCGCGTCGAAAAACAGGGGTTGGAAACTGGCGCCAATGACGAGTTCGCCAATGGGTTCGGTTTCGTCGTGGGGCACGAGCGGTTCCCGGCAGATCACCCACCACCCGTCAAAAATTGCGCCGGAGGTGGCGGACGAATCGGCGAGGTCAAGGGTGGTTTCCCCGATCTGCGCCAGCACTTTGCCCGAGGTATCGCGCAACGCGGCAAAGCGCACATCCTCCCTCGAAGCCAAGCCGGACAAAACGTCGGTCATACCGCGGGTATCCTCGAACGACACCGGGGCCACGGAGTAGTTGGCCAGCATCCGGGTGAGCGTGCTGAGTTCGAATGAGAACTGTTCGCGCAGTTGATAAGCCTGATACGCGAACAACGAGATGCCCGCGAAGAGGATCGTGCCGATGCCGGTGAGCTGCACCGTGAAGGTGAGCTTGCTGCGTAGCGGGGCGTTGCGCAGGCGGGACTTCAGTCGGTTGTAGATAAAGCCGGACATCAGCGCGAACGAACAATCTCCGCGTAGTTGGCCAACTGACTGCTGAGTTGCAAACTGGCTTGAGAAGCGGCGGCGATATTAACCTGGAAACGCAAACGGTCGCCGCGAAAGACAAACCCGATGGTGCCGCCGGAAGCGGCAAACCCGGGCGTCTCCCCGATGATCAAGACCGGTGACTGCGACAGCTCGGATCCAAAATCAAATACCTCGCCGCGTTGCACGAACAGCATGTGAGGGGGTGATTTTTTCGCCTCTTCCATGGTCATGAGCTCGACTTGAATGGCGTGCCCTCCGACCAGTTTGCCGTGGAATGCCTCGGTGATGCCCTCCACGATTTCCGCGGATGCGATTACACCCAGCCGCAAGGGCGTGTCCTCGGGCAAAGTCCCCGCGGGCCACTCGACGAAGCGGGCGAAGTTGAATAGAAAACCGGCCTTGAGTTGATACTCAAACGGCAGCTCGGCGGCGGACAAGGGGCTGGCCAAGCCCAGCGAAAGCACCAACAGCGCCCGGTGCGCCAGTCGTCGCAGGCGGGACGGATACGTGGTGAGGAAGGGGACTGCGGATTCGTCGGTCATGTCGTGGTGATTCCCGGGAGTTAGCGACGAAAAGTGACCCGCAAAAATGCGCTGCGAGAGATCTGCTGCGCAGCGGTTTGGATGAAAAAGCCCCCCGACTCGGCGTGTTGATCATCGTTGATATCCCGACCCACGAGTTCGAATTCCCAATCGGGATGCGGATGCCAGGCTATCCGCACATCCACCGTGCCATAGGCCGGGGTGGAGTGCTCCTCGAGGCCGTCGACATAACGAGCCATGAGATCAAACGACCATTGGTCATGGGGCATCCAGCCGATGCGAAGTTTGGTCTCATGACGGGGGCTCGAACCCTCCAGGCCTGAAATGGTCGGATCGATGTAGCCCGGCACCGGGGACAGCGATACGAGATCGTAGTCGAGCAGCGCGACGGAGCCATCCAGGATCCATTGGGAGTTGGGTTCCCAGCGGACGGAAAGCTCCCCGCCCTTGGTGGCACCCTCGATGAGGTTGTTGGCGGCGAATTCGTAGCCGAGGTGGGGCGCGGGCGTCGGCAGGAATTGAACCGGCCGCTCCTCCAACCCCCGAAGTTTTTGATATTCGTTGTGAAACAGGGAGACCTCGAAGGCGAGTCTCACGCTGGGTTGAAACCGGTAGCCGAGTTCGAATGCATCCACGTGTTCGGAGTCGAAGGTGCGCCCGCCGGCTGCGTATAGAGCAACCGGATACGGGACGATAGCCGATGGCGGCACCACCGCGGCGAGCCAGTCCACGCCGCGTTCGGTGCGGGTGGGGGTGCGGGCCGCGTGGGAAATGCCCGCCCAGAACCGATGGATTTCCGACGGCGTCCAGATGGCGCGCAGCGAGGGTTGAAACTCCCATCCGGAAAAGGAATTGCGTTCCATTTTTGCGCCCGCCGTGAGTCGCAGCCGGTGTGGCACCAACTCGATTTCGTCCTGCAGGAACACCCCGGTGAAACGGGTGGTGGCTGACTCGGGCGAGAAGGTGATCCATTCGCTGCCCATAAGGTCGTCGCGGTCCTCACGATAGGTCGCGCCGGCGATGATCTCGTGTTTTTCGCCGAGTGGCAGGGTAAGTTGCAGGTCGAAGCTGAAGGTGTCGCGGCGCTCCTCGGAGGTCACCTCGGACGATCGATAGCTTTCGTAGGTTCCGAGCAGCGAAAGCACGCCTTCGTCCCAGACGGGCTGTTCGTAATGAGCGGAAAAATTGCCGCCGGTGACCCGTTTCTCGTCGGGCACGAGGGTGGCGTAGGGGGGCACGAAAGCAGGCAGGAGGGTGCGGTTGGACAATTCCGTTTGGCGCCACTCGCCGATGACGGTGAGCTCGCCGGCGCCGGCTTTGTTCCAGTCAACCCGGGTGCCGACCAGCTGGTTGTTCCAACCGTCGGCGGCCGGACCGGTGTTCACGCCATAGGAGTCATGCTGCTGATACTTGGCGTAGAGCCGTGCCGTCACGTCCTCGGCGGCTTGCCAGCCATGGCGGACCGCCACTGAAGTGTCCAGTTCATCCCCCATCGCCACGGCGACCATGGAGCCGAGGGTGTGTTGGGAGTCCTTGGACACGATGTTGATCACGCCGTTCATGGCGTTGGCGCCCCACAGTGAGGCTCCGGGTCCCCGCAGGACCTCGATGCGTTCGATATCCTCCATGATGAGTTCATGGTAGTTCCAATAGGTGCCGCTGGCCGTTGTGCTGTAGAGCGAACGGCCATCCATCTGCACGAGGAGTTTGTTCGACGTGGAGTCGTTGAACCCCCGCATCGTGATGGCGTAGTCGAACGAATTGATCCGGGCAACCTGCAGCCCGGGAACCATGCGGAGGGCATCGGCGAAATCGAGCGCGGCGGTGCGGTGAATATCGTCGCCGGTCACGATGTAGACAGCGGCGGGGGTATCGTGCAGGGCAGTCTGTTTACGACCGAGGGTGGAAATGCGCACCAGGGACAACTCCTCCAAGCTGAACGCAGTGAAATCGGTGAGTTGGGCGAGCGCCACCAACGGGGCCAGCACGAAGCAAACCGCCAGACGGGACAGGCGGTGCCGAATGCGGTGGGGCCGATTGGCGGGAGAAACGTTCATGGATTGATCTTCAGAGAACACGATGCGTTGGCGAATACACCGAGATTTGATTTCTGCAGGGGAGGGAGGAAAGCATAGGGCCGCTGAGCGGATGACGTGGGCGGCAGAGCATTACATCCAAGTGCAGCGAAATTGCACCTGGGGATCATGTCAATTGCAGGGGGTTCTCCCCATGCATGTAATACTGCGGCATTCGTGTCCGTAGTAACGCGTAAGAAAGACGAATCGGCCGATCTCGCCAGTCACGTCAATGCTCTCCTTTTATCCGCTTAAGATTTCTCGCTAAAGGGGAATGGGTGCGCGGTGGAAGAGGTTTTGCGAACCACCCAGGGGATGCCCGATTTTTTGGCGTCAAACACCTGTCGGACGATGCGCAGGAGTTTGCCCATGTCGTAGGGTTTGAGCAGTAAAACACAGTGCTCCAGCAACTCGGGAGAAGCGACCTCCTGCAACAGCGCTTCACTGTATCCGGTGGCCAGCACGATGGGGACATCGGGGGCGGTTTTCAGGATCTCGGTCGCGAGCTCGGCGCCGTTCATGCCCTTGGGCATGACCATGTCGGAGAAGACCATGTCAAACCCACCCATCTCATCCCAGGCGCGCAGTGCCGCGGGGCCGTTGTCGACGCAGGTGGTGGCGTAACCGTGCCGTCGCAGGACACTGCCGATGAGTTCGGTCACCACGGCGTCGTCCTCCGCAATGAGAATGCGTTCCGTGCCCCGCAGGTGCGTGGTGTTGGTCAGGCCGTTTTGCTCTTCGAGTGTCGCGCTTACCTTGGAACCGCCGGTTTGCTCGACCGGGAGAAACACCTGGAAGATGGTGCCGCGTCCGGGAGTCGTTTTGACTTCAATCCAGCCACCGTGTTGGCGGGCGATGCCGTAGCATGTGGCGAGCCCCAACCCGGTGCCCTCGCCGACGGGTTTGGTGGTGAAAAACGGATCAAAGATGCGGGGCAGAACATTGGGGGGGATGCCCGGTCCGTCATCGCTCACATCGATGCGCACAAACTGGCCCTCGCTGGCGTCGGTCACCCGGGCGGTGTCATCGGCCGAAACGGAAACGGTGCAGACTTTAACCTCGATGTGGCCGTGCTGCCCGAGAGCGTCGCGGGCGTTGCCCACCAGGTTCATGAGGATTTGTTCGAGATTGGCGCGGTCGGCCCGCACCTGGGCATCAACGTTTTCGAGTTGAAGTTGAAGTTCGAAACCGCTGCCCAGCAGCCGACGCAGCAGGGGCTCGAGGTCGCGCACCACATCGGCGGGAGCGAGCAGACGTTCTTGGGTGACCTGCTTGCGGCTGAAGAGGAGCAGCTGCCGGGTGAGGGCGGCGGCCTGGGTGCCGGCGTCGTTGACGTGTTCGAGGTTTTGACGGAGGTCGGGCGGCAGATCGGGATGGGCGAGGTTCACCTGCGTGAAGCCCTGCATCACCGTCATGATGTTGTTGAAATCATGGGCGACGCCGGCGGCCAGCTGACCAATGGCCTCCATTTTCTGGGCCTGCTGAAGCTGGCGTTCCAGCATGGTGCGGTCGGTCGTGTCCTGCATGACCCAGAGGCAGTGCGGCTCTTTTTGAATGACAATGCGACGGGCGAAGATGCGAAACTCCCGGTGCTCTCCGTCCGGCCGGGTGAACCGGCCCAACTGGTCGGCGATGGTTTCTCCCCGCGCCAGTTTTCGCATCAATCGTCGCCAGGCGCGCGGGCTGACGTGTTCGCTGAATGACTCGGGCGTCCGTCCGACGACTTCCTCCCCGTGCAGCCCGAGGCAGCTGACGTAGGCGGCGTTGACTTCGAGCACCTCGCCAGTAGTTAAAGATTGGATACACTGGGCCAGGGGGCTGGCGTTGAATGCTTCGGCAAACCGGTCCCGGGCGGCCTGCAGTTGGCCGGTGCGGAACTTCACCGTCTTGCCCAGCACCTCGACTTTGTTCCGATGCTCCCGATCGAGCTCCCACTTGCGGGTGAGGGCGTGGGCGAGTTGGACGACCTCGATGTTGTCGAACGGCTTCTTGAGAATGATCAAGCTGTCGGACGGCCCCAGCTCATCGTGCAGGTTCTTCCACGTGTAGTCGGAATAGGCGGTGCAGATCACCACCTGGATGTTGGGGTCGACCGCCCAGATATGCCGAATGGTTTCGAGACCGTCCCAACCGGGAGGCATGCGCATGTCGACGAACGCGACTTGAAACGGGTCGGATGCCTCGATGCTCTCCTTGACGGCCAACAAAGCCTCCTGCCCCTGATACGCACTGGTGATGGCAAACTGGCGATGCGAAGGCAGTTCATCCGCTACTTCGTCGAAAAACTCGGCTTCGAGGTCGGTTTCGTCCGCGGGGGACGGGCGCTTGGGAGTCAGGATCTTGCGAAAATCACCATGAATATTCGGAGTGTCGTCGACGACGAGAATTCGAGAGGGTTGACTGGTCATGGTGACGGGGAGGTCATGCGAGACGCGGGGCGGGGCTCACGGTCTGTGTTTTGGTGGTAATCCGGGACGGTAGCAAGGGCGCCGCACCGGAAATGGGCAGAAGCAGGGTGAAGGTCGCCCCGCGGCCGGGACCGTCGCTTTCCGCGAGCAGTTGGCCGCCCATTTGGCGGGCGGAATTTGCCCCGCTGTGCAGCCCGAAGCCATGGCCGTCCTTGCGGGTGGTGAAACCATGTTGAAAGACGCGGGTAAGATTGGCGGGCTCGATGCCTTTGCCGAAGTCGCGCACGTAGAAGTGCAGCGCTTGTGCCGTGGTCTCGATTCCGACAATCATGCGGCGATCGGCGGGAGGCATGGATTTCAAGGCATGCACGGCGTTGCTGACCAGGTTGACCAAAATCTGCAAAACGGCGTGCCGGTCGGAGATGAATGTGACCTCGGTGGTCAGTTTTCGCTCCACCACGATGTGATGGCGGGCGAGGGAAGAGAACTGGATTTGCAGGGCCTCCTCGACGAGTTCGGCGGCGACGAGTTTTTCGGAAAACCCGGCGTTGGACGCGAAGTTCTGCTGGGAAGTCACGATCTCCTTCACGTGCTCGATGTTTTGGTTGAGCGTGGTGATCTCGCGTCGCACCTCGTGTCGTTCGGTTTCGAGTTGACCGTGGAGTTGACGCAGCAGCCTCGGCAGGAGATTGGCCTTGGGGTGTTCGCGGTAAAACCGTTGCGGATCGTTTTCGTAGGGTTCGAGCAGGTGCGCCACCCGGCCCAGGGCAGATAGCCGGGATTGATCGAGGTGTTCCCGGGCCAACTGGGCGGCGACGTTGATACTGGTCAGCACGTTGCCCACATTGTGCAGCACGCCGGTGGCGACCTCGGCCATGCCGGCGAGACGCGAGGATTCCAGCAGGGCTTTCTCCAGGCGACTGCGTTCCTTGATCTCGTGGCTGAGGGCTTGGTTGGACGTGCGCAGGGATTGGTCCGACTCTTGGAGGCGGTTGAGCATGGCGTTGAAGGTGGCGGTAAGGTGGCCGACCTCATCCTTGCCCCCCACCTCCGCGCGCACCGAATAGTCGGCGGTCGAGGCGATGCGGTCCGCGCTGGCGGCGAGGCGTTTGAGGCCCGAAATCAACCAGCCCGCCAACATCCACACGAATGGACCGACGAGACTGAGCACGCCGAGGATGGTGAGCACCAGCGCCGGGGCAAAATTTTGCACCGCCTCCCAAAACGTGGGTCGAAACGTGGCGACCATGACCAGGTGGCCGACTTGGTCGGTTTGGGCGAGGAGAGGTTCGTTCACGCGGAGGTTCCAGCCGACGAAGGCGGAATTCTCCAGGGGGGCGGCGGGGAAGGCCGCGATGATGTTCGGGTCACCGAATTCCATCAACAGGGCGTTGTCGACCGACCGTAGTTGGGCAGCCAATACGTCAGGACGGCTTTCCAGCACCGTCATGGCTTCCCGGATGCCGCGCTCGTCGCCGAACGTGGTGGGGGCGACGGCGAAATCCGCCACCACCCGGGTGAGGGCGGTCATCTGGCTGCGGAACTGGGTGCGCAGGGTGAGGGCTTGGTGGGCGAACAGCGCCAGGCCCGCGAGGATGATGCCCGCGCTGCAGGTCGCGACGACAACCCACAGTATCTTCGAGCGCATCGACACGGCGCGCATGCGGTTTTCCAGGGTGGCGGGCGAGGAGGTCATGGTTGGTCCTTCACGATTTCCGCCAGCCGGGCGAGTTGCCCGCTGAGACGCAGACCGGAGCGTTCGGCCGCATGGAGATTGATTTGAAAGCGAAGCGAATCACCCCGGGGAACGAGACCGATGATCCCGTATTTCGCGGCGAAATCCGTCGATTGACCGACCACCAGCACATGGGCGGCGACCAATCGCCGTTGCAAACCTTGCGGGATGGGCTCCTGGGCGTCGTGGACGAACAGGATGTGGGGCATCGGGCCGTCCGGATTGAAACGCCCGACCCGCACTTTTCGTTTTCCCACCACCTTGTCGGCGAGGGCGGCGGCGATCACCTCGTAGGGTTCGTCGGGGGCCCAGATGGCGAGGTCAATGGGGGTGTGCTGATTCGAGGCCGAAGGCGGCCATTCGACAAAGCGGGCGAAATTGAAGATAAACGCGGCTTTGACGCGGTATTCCACCGACTGCGCGAAACCGGGGTTGCTCGATGAGATGCCCGCGCTCAGGAGGGTGAAGATCGCCAGCGCCCGGCCGTAACGTCGAAACGGATACGCGAGTCGGGGCCGGAATCTCGGAAAATTCGGCATGGGCTTTCTCACGCCGGGCCTGACCGGTTCACGCGGGAATACGTCGCGGGGGTTGCCGCGCATGTCGCTGCCGCCAAACCGTCCCGGACCGATTTCAACCGGTGGCGGCGGCTACTTGCGACCACGTGTCCGGATCTGATCGCGTTCGTGTTGGGAACCCCGTGTGGCATCCGTATTATCCGTCAGAACCGACTGGTGAATTTCAGGAAAACGGCACGATCAATTTCCCGAACCTCGCCGCCGAAGGTGCTGCTGAAGGGGAACTCCGCGTGGTGCGGATCGAGGAGGTTTTGCCCCACGATTTCCCAACGCTGTCCGATGCGCGGAGACCAGGCCAACCTCAGTTCGAGGTTGGTATAGGCGGGAATCGAAGCGATGGGCATGCCTCCGCGATTGCTCAGGAACGCGTCGAAGGTGAGGGACGGTGTCACCCGCCACGCCCCCCGCAGCTTCGTTTCGTAGGACGGTGTATAGTCCTGATGAATCGCGATCGAAGCGGTGTGCACTCCGGGCGCCATGGCGTCCTCGAGATCAAATTCGATGGCGGAATAGGAAGCGTCGAAGGTGAGCTGGTCGGAGGGAGTCCAGCGGATGTTGATTTCGCCGCCGTGGGTCGTGCCGCTCACGCCGTTGGCGACCTGCGCGTCGGCGACAATGTGCGGGATCGGGGTGAAAACCGGATAAACGATCGGAGCCTTGGTGTTACGCAGTCCGGTGTAGTCGTTTACGAAGAGGGCCAGATCCACCGAAAATTCCGGCGTGACCTGCATCCGGTAACCCAGCTCGTAGGCGGTGAGGTATTCGGATTCAAAGTCTGCGTTTCCGCTGAGCAACGCCTTGGTGGGCAGGGGGGACCGAGGGTTCGGCGGGATGATGGCCGCCGAGAGACTGCTGCCGCGCTCGGCCCGGGAGGGCGTGCGGGCGGCGCGGGCGACCGATCCCCAGATGGTTTGCTCGGTGGTGGGGGTCCAGGCCCAGCGCACTCCCGGCTGAATCTCCCAGTCGGTGTAGCTGTGGTGCTCGAACTTGGACCCGAGGGTGAGTTTGAATTCGTCGCCGAAATGATGGGAAAATTGGGCAAATGCGCTGACCAAATCCGTGGATTCGATGGCGGGTGAAAAGACATACTCGTTCGTCGATTTCACGTTGTCGGATTCGCGATGGGCGTTGAATCCGAATACCCACTCATCGTCGGAGTTGGTCTCGAATTGGTATTGCGAGTCGATGTCCATGACGGTGAACGCGGTGGCAACCAGTCCCTGCTCGTGTATGACGCGCTCGATGTAGGCTTGGGTGCTCCATTCCCCGGTGGAGCCCAGCGACTGGGTCCAGCGACCGAGGAGCAGGGCGGCTTCGGTTGAAACATCATTGCGAATCGGAACCTCGTAGGGAGGCAGCACGGAAAGGCGGGAGATGATATTGGAAGAGTTGAGTTCGCGAGCCTCGGCCGTGATCATGAGCGACCGGCCGTTTTCACCGTGCCAGTCGTGGCGCGCCCCCACGAACTTACGGTCCCATCCCCCGATGTCGTCGTCGTCCACGGCGCCGAGATTTCCCGCCTCAAGGTAGCTGGCGTAGACGCGAGTCGCACTGTGTTCGGACGTGATCCAACCGTAGCGGACGTTGGCCGCCGCCTTCAGGTTGTCGCCGATGGCGACGGAGAAGAGTCCGCCCAACGTGTCGTGGGCGTCTTTCGTTACCGCGTTGATCACGCCGTTGACGGCGTTTGCGCCCCACAGGGTCGCGCCCGGGCCCCGGACCACCTCAATGCGGTCGATGTCGGGCATGAAAACGGGAGCATGATTCCAGAGCGTGCCGGAAAACAGTTTGGTATACAGGGTGCGGCCGTCCGTCATCATCAGCAGCTTGTTGGCATAGACGTCATTGAAACCGCGGGCGGTCACCGCGTAATTGCTCGCATCGATTTGGGCGACTTGAATACCGGGGGCCAGGCGGAGGGCTTCGGGCAGGTCGAACGCGACAATGCGTTCGATGTCTTCGGACGTCACCACGTGGACGGCGGCGGCGGCATCAAATACTCTTTCGGGGCGACGCGAGACGCTGTTGATGTGCAACCCCAGCAGCTCTTCCAAGCTGAGCTTGGCGAAATCGAATGCATCCGCCGCGGGATCCTGCGCCGTCAATTGCGCGGTGCCGATGGCCGTCGCCAGTGCCAATGAACAACGAGCCCAAAGCCGTCCGAAACGGAATCGATGGCAGCGAGCCGTGCTATCGCAGAGGTTGGAGGTTGGTGGCTTTACTCGAGCTGAACGCCGCGCGTTGCGCGAAGGCTGCAGAGACCGGACCGAAGAATTCAATTCGACGGATGTCATCCGACGATCGGGGTTGATGAGGCGAAGTCGGTCATGGGAGGGAGCTGGTTTGGCGGGTCGGCGAGGGAAGAAAAGTGGTGCGGTCGTGTCGGCGGTCGGATGCGGACGGCTTTGGTGCCGGGTGGACCATGAGTGGTGAGGATGGCCGTGCATTCACCCTACTTGTCGGCACTTCTTCATCGTGCTTTAGGGAACCTTTGCGGGGGGGGGAGACGAAGGCACCTATTGGAGCTGTCGTCGGGACGAGTTGCCCATGGTCGGAGACGCGGACGCCCGGTGGGAGTCCCGCGCGGCATTCCCATATCAGCTGCCCGAGGCCGGCGAGTGATTAACTCGCTCGGGTGACGTAAAATGCGGCGATCTTACGGAGACGGTTTTTGAAGCGTTTTTTCAGGTCCGGCTTGGCTTGGCGTGACTTTGCCAAGGCTCGATTCTGCGACTCTTCGTGGCGAACTTGGGCGATGAAGTTGCGCAGGGCCGCACGGGGGTGGGCTCCAGATGAGCGTGAGCCAGCGTCGCGGCCATCATAGTGCTCGATGCTTTCATCGCATTTAATGGACTGAAGATCGTTCGAGCGGGGGCGAGTGACGTGCTTGGAAGGGGCTTGAGGGGCGAAAGCAGGTAATGACATCCCTCTAAAATGGGGTAAATACCCTAGTCGTCAACCTCTATGATATTTCAGTGCGTTTATACTGAGTAAGAACGGCCCCTGATTCTGGAAAAGAGGGCGGCGGACTAAGACACTCCTTAGCGGCGTTTACCCCAGCGTCGGGTCTCTTTGACTTCGAGGGGGGAGGTTTCGATCTGCACGCCGGCGACGGCGGGGTGTTGGCGTAGGATTTGGAATATCTCGCCGCTGAGTTTCCAGCTGAGGGCGGTGGAAACGTCAGCCACGGCAATCGCGCGGTCTTCGCCGAGGAAGCCAAAGCTGGTATTGGTCGAACCGGACTGGGCATCCAAAATGGGGCGCAGCTGTTCCATGAAATCGGCGTTGTCCCGGTGGTCAGGGTGCAGGAGCCAGGTCACGCGTTTCACGTTGGCGGCGACGTAGTTGGCGAGGGGGTAGGCTTCCTTGACGTTCACGCGGGCTCCGTCGTCGCGGACCATGATCGAGCCCAGGATGACCACGGGCACATTTTCGCCGAGAACTTCGCCGTATTCCTCGTAGGCGTCGGCAAACATGTTGAGGGCGACGGAGGCCTTTTTGGTCGCGAGGGTGAACGCGACCCACGGGCGGTTGTCCTTTTTGGCCAATTTCTTTTGGAGGCCACCGGCGATGCCACAGATGCGGAAGTTGGTGCGGTCGTCCTGGTCGAGCAGTTCGTCGATGTCGAAGGTGTCGAGGGCGTCGGCGAGACCGACATAGGTGTTCATCGGGTGACCGGACACGTAGAATCCAAGCAGCTCTTTTTCGAAGGCCAATTTTTCCGCCGACGAGAAATCTCCCACTTCATCCGGCGAATAGCGCTTCGATTTGACGGCCGCGGCGCGCGGGGCGGGCTCGGGTTCGGCCAGCATGTCGAGGAAGTTGTTTTGGCCGGCGGCGCGGTCGCGGGCTTGAGCGACGGCGTTGGCCATGGCGCCATCGATGCGTTCGTAAATGCTCTTGCGGGGTTCGCCGGCGAAGTCGAACGCGCCCGTTTTGACGAGGTGTTCGAGCACGCGCTTGTTGGCGGCCTTGCTGTCGACGCGGGTGATGAAGTCATCGAAGTCTTCGAAGGGACCGTTGGTTTCACGTTCTTCGATGATCTTGAGCGAGGCGGCTTCGCCGACGCCCTTGATCCCGGCGAGGCCGAAGCGGATTTTGCCGCCGCCCGCGACGGGGGCGAAGTTCTCGCGTGATTCGTTCACGTCGGGGCCCTGCACCTCGATGCCCATGGCAAGGGTTTCGTCGATGAAGTGGGAAACCTTTTCGGCATTGCCCAGATCGGCCGTGAGCACGGCGGCCATGAATTCCACCGGGTAGTTGGCTTTCAAATACGCGGTTTGGTAGGCGACGATGGCGTAGGCCGCCGAGTGCGACTTGTTGAAGCCGTATTCGGCGAACTTGTTGAGGATGTCGAAGATCTCGTTGGCCTTGTTGGCCGAGATGTCGTGTTTGGTTTTGGCTCCCGCGATGAATTTTTCGCGTTCCCGAGCCATGGCCTCGGCGTCCTTCTTACCCATGGCCCGGCGGAGCATGTCGGCACCACCGAGACTGTAACCGGCGATGACGCGGGCGCACTCCATCACCTGTTCCTGGTAGACGATGATGCCGAACGTTTCCTTCAACACGGGCTCGAGGAGCGCGTGCGGGTAACTGATGGAGCTCGGGTCGTTTTTACCCCGGGCGTAGGCGGGGATATACTGCATCGGACCCGGACGGTAGAGCGCGGAAATCGCGTTGATGTCATCGACGGTGGAGATGCCGACCTGACGCGAAGCGTTTTGCATGCCCGGCGATTCGAGCTGGAACACGCCCACAGTTTTACCGGCATTGAGCAATTCGTAGGTCGTGGGATCTTCGAGCGAGATCTCTTCGATGGAGAACTTGGGATCGTGGGTGCGGCGGACATTGGCGACCGCATCCGAGATGACGGTGAGCGTTTTGAGCCCGAGGAAATCCATTTTGAGCAGGCCGAGCTTGTCGACGGCCTTCATGGAGAACTGCACGGTGACATCGCCTTCCTGAAGCGTGAGCGGCACGAAGTTTTCCAGCGGCTGATCGGTGATGATGATACCGGCGGCGTGTTTGCCGGTGTTGCGCACCATGCCCTCGAGCACGCGGGCGGCGCCGACGATTTTTTTGGCGACGGGATTGCGGTCGATCTCGTTGCGCAACTCGGCCGATTTTTCGATGGCGTCCTCCAGGGAGATGTTGAGCTCGTCGGGGATCATCTTGGCCAGGCGATCGGCCTCGGCGAAGGGCAGGTCGTTTACGCGGGACACGTCGCGCAGCACCATTTTGGCGCCAAGGGTGCCGTAGGTGATGATGTTGGCGACGCAGTCCTTGCCGTATTTCTCGCGCACGTAGTCGATGACCTCGACGCGACGTCGCATGCAGAAGTCGATATCGAAGTCGGGCGGGGACACGCGCTCGGGATTGAGAAAACGTTCGAACAGCAGGCCGAACCGCATCGGGTCGACGTTGGTGATTTCGAGCAGGTAGGCCACGAGGCAACCCGCACCGGAACCACGGCCGGGGCCGACGGGAATGTCCTTTTTCTTGGCCCAGTGAATGAAGTCCCAGACGACGAGGAAGTAGTCGATGAACCCGGTGACGTTGATAATCGAGAGTTCGTAGCCGAGGCGGACGATGAGCTCGCGCGGCAAGTCCAACCCGGTGTAGTCGGGCGGTTGGGGTTTTTCGCCCTCGGGCCGGTTGTTGAGCAGATCGAGTTTGGCGGCGACCTCGGGTTCGGCCGCGATCGCGTCGAAATCAACGTCGTAGCGGTCCTTCAGGCCCTCGACGCAGAGTTGGTGCAGGAACTCACCGGGGGATTGCTTGGATTCGATTTCCGGAGGCAGCGGATACTTCGGGTAACGTTCCGAACCCTTGGGGAAGGGAATCGCCAGTTCGCACATCTCGGCGACCGCTTGCGTGTTGATGATGGATTCCGGCACCTCGCCAAAGACCTTTTCCATCTCGGCGCGGGATTTGAGATAGAACTCGGAGCCGGTGAACCGCATGCGGTTCTCGTCGGCGATCTTGGATCCTGTCTGGATGCACAGCATGGCATCGTGCGGCACGGAATCGGACTGGTTGACGTAGTGAACGTCGTTGGTGGCGATGACCTTGAGATTGAACTCTTCGCCGAGCTTGAGCAGGCCGGGGATGATCTTCTTTTGCTCCGGAATGCCATGGTCCTGGATCTCGACGAAGTAATTTTCGCGGCCGAAGATGTCGACGAAACGGGCGCACGCCTCCCGGGCATCCTGTTCGCGATCGTGCATAAGATGCTGGGGCACGAGGGACGCCAGACAGCCGGTGAAACCGATGAGCCCTTCGGAATATTGGGCCAATGTTTCCATATCGGTGCGCGGTTTGTAGTAGAAACCACGCAGATGGGAGTCGGAGACCAGCTTGAGCAGATTCTGGTAGCCGGTGAGGTTTTTGGCGAGGAGACCGAGGTGGTAATAGCTTTTTCCGTCCTCGGCGCGGCCCTTCTTCTCCAACCGCGAGCCGGTGGTCATGTAGAGTTCGCAGCCGATGAGGGGCTTGATGCCGGCGTTCTTGGCCGCGTTGTAGAACTGAATGGCACCGAAGAGGTTACCGTGGTCGGTGAGGGCGAGAGCCGTCATGCCCAGTTCGGTGGCCCGACCCATGAGCCGGTCTATCCGGCAGGCGCCGTCGAGCAGGCTGTAGTCGGTATGAACGTGAAGGTGGGCAAAACTCGGATCGGCAGGCACGGGATTGATGTGAAAGTAAGAAGGGCTAAGTAAGAAGGAAGAAGTGGCTCGGAGCGGCGCTTTTTGGGTCGCTCAAGTCCGGTTAAAAATGCCGTTGACGCCGGGCGCGGGGTTTGGCGTGCTCATCCTTTTTCCCTTTCCAAATCAGTCCGACGATATGTCCATCGAAATCAAAATCCGTAAAAGCGAGCCCGTTGACCGTGCCCTGCGCCGTCTGAAGAAGAAGCTCGAACGCGAGAACGTCATCAAAGGTGTTCGTGCCAAGCGTTACTTCGAAAAACCCTGCGCCAAGAAGCGTCGCCGGAACAAGGTGATGGCTTTCACGCAGATGCTGCGCAACCGTCACGCGAGCTGATTCCGCGAGCCGCCATGGCGGTCCGCTCTGCTAGTTTCACCGCGCCGGACGTATCGTCCCGGGCGCGGTTTTTTGTGCGCGCTTGCGTTTTTAGTGCAAGCCGTTGTCGGTAACTTCTCCGCCTTTCCATCGCCTGCCGATCATTTGTGAAACCCACGTTAGCTTTATCTTCCTGCTGGAATTCCTTCCGCCACTCCGACGGTTACGAGATGCTGGCGGAGATAAAATCGATGGGGTTCGAGTATGCGGAGTTGAGCCATGGCACGCGAATCGTGCTCGTGCCGGGTATTCTCAAGGCGGTGGAGGAGGGGCTGATCAAGATCAGTTCGACGCACAATTTTTGCCCGTTGCCCACCGGCATCAATCACTCGGCCCCCAATCTCTTTGAGCCGTCGGCCCGATCGGCGGAGGAGCACGATCAGTGGTTGCGCCACACCAAGCGCTCGATCGAGTTCACCGCCCAACTTGGCGCGAAGGTCATGGTCACACATTTGGGCAGCGTGCACTTCTTTTGGCGCAACCCGATGCGCAAGGTGAGCCGTTACTTGGCGGGGGATTCCAAGATCAACCCCGCGACGGACGAGACGTATCGCAAGATGCTGACCAAGGCTGGCGACAAGCTGCGGACGCGGATGCCTCCGTATTGGGAACAGGTGAAGTCCAGCCTCGATGAGGTGAAGGCGCTCGCGAATGAAAAAGGCGTCATGCTCGGATGCGAGAACCGAGAGAAATTTCAGGAGCTACCGGTGGATGACGATTTCCCGTCCTTCTTCGAGGGACTCGGCGAGGGCACGCACTGCGGTTATTGGCACGATACCGGCCACGCCGAACTCAAGGCCGAGATGGGACTGTTGAACCATCGCGAGCATCTCGAAAAAAACGTGGACCGGCTGCTTGGGTTTCACCTCCACGACGTTGCGGAAGGCGATGATCATCAACCGGTCGGCTACGGGCAGATTGATTTCAAAATGATCAGCGAGTTCTGGCGTCCGGAGCATCGGTTGACACTCGAACTGAGTCCGCGCACCACGCCGCAACATGTGTTGCAGTCGCGTGATCGCATCACGGGGTTGATCAATCAGCGATTCGGCGACTAACCGTCTGGCTTCAACAGTTCGGTGATCCAGCGGCGGTGCGGACCGGAGAGCGTGATCGTGTCGAGTTCGGCACGCGGCACCCACATGAGATCCGCGTTGGGCAAGGACGAAGGGACCGGGATGCGCTTGATAGTCTCGGTAATCGCGTAACGCGTGATGCCGCGTTTGCGCACCGCCAGCACGGGTGCCTTCGCCGGGACCAACACATGCTCATCGGAAGGCAGCTCGTATTGTCCCGCCAAGCGGCGTGAGGTGGTCGGTATGCGGTGCAGCAGGAGTTTCCCGTCGCGTTCGCACCACGCCCGGGTGATGGACACCTTCTCGATCTTTTTGGCGGCCAGACGGGGGAACGATTCGGGTTCGCCCTGGGCGCAACCGGCACAATGCGCCCGGACCGGACAGATGGTGCAAAGCGGGTTGCGCCGGTGGCAGACCGTTGCCCCGAGTTCCATCATGGCCTGGTTGTGATCGCCGGGGTTTTCGTGGCTGAGCAGGGATTCCGCCAGCGGGGTGAACACCTTCGACGCGCTGGCACTGTCGCGAAATTCCGTCGAATCCGCCGTCAGTCGCGCGAGGATGCGCACCACGTTGCCATCGACGCAGGCACTGGCGACGCCGAGCGCGATCGAGGTGATGGCCGCGGCAGAGTAGGGTCCGATGCCGGGCAACTGTTGCCACGCGGCGGCGGTCGGCGGCGTTTCCGGCAGGGCCACGAGGGCGCGGGCGAGTTTGTGGAGATTGCGCGCGCGGGAGTAGTAGCCGAGCCCCTCCCAGAGCTTGAGCACAGTGGCTTCATCGGCGGCGGCGAGAGCGGCAAAGTCCGGCAACGCGTCCATCCAGCGGGCGAAATACGGCAGCATCGTTTTGACCTGGGTCTGCTGCAGCATGAACTCGCTCACGACCGTGCGATAGAGTGAGGGAGCCTCACGCCAGGGGAGTTGCCGACGGTGCGCCTGATACCACACGAGCAGATCGCGTTGGAATACGGCGGGTTGCTTCAGAGATGTTTTCGCCACAAAACGCCCATCTGGCGTAAAAAAACCTCCCGGCGCGACCTTAGATTCGTTTTGTGAGGTTGGCGCCAATTCCGGCCCCCTGCTCATGCCCAAGAAAAAACCTTCCGCCGATCCCGACGCACCCAAGAAACTTTCCACCTACACGGTGAAGCTCGACGATGCCCAAATGACCAAACTCGAGGACTGGTGCGCGGGTCGTGGCTGGCCGCGCACCGAGGTCGCCTACGCCCGCTTCGCCTTCAAAGGCACCAACGTCAATGTGACCGGCTACGAGAGCCGCAAGGTGCTCATCGCGGGCAAGGGCACCGAGGATTTCGTGACCATGACGCTCGAACCCGAAATTACCGGGGAAGCCAAATTGGGCTACGACGAGGTGCTCAACCCCGATTGGTTCGAGCCCCACGCCGGCCTCGACGAGAGCGGCAAGGGCGACTTTTTCGGACCGGTGGTCGCCGCTACCGTCGTCGCGTCCAAACCGGCGATTGAAGCGCTCATCAAAGCCGGGGTGAAAGACTCCAAGAAAATCGCCGACTCGCAGATCCTACGGCTGGACCAGATCATTCGCAACATGCGGGGCGTGACGGCCGAGCTCTGTTACTGCGGCATGCCCAAATACAACGAGCTCATGTCGCGTCCGCGCGCCAACCTGAACCGACTGCTGGCGTGGCAACACAGTCTCGCGCTGCTCAAGGCGCTGGAAAAGCAGCCGGTGCCGCGCGGACTGCTCGATCAGTTCAGCAAGACGCCGCTGGTGCAGAACGAACTGACGCGCAAGGGGCTCAAAAATTTCACCCTCGATATGCGCACCAAGGCCGAGTCCGATCCCGTGGTCGCCGCCGCCTCGATCGTGGCTCGGGCCGAATACGTGCGCATTTTGAAAAAGCTCTCCGATCGCTTCGGGAAACCGCTGCAAAAAGGCGCCAGCGCGATGGTGAAGGCGCAGGCGCTCGAAATCATGGAAAAGTTTGGCGCCAAGGCGTTGGGGGACTTTGCCAAACTCCATTTCCGCACCGCTTATGAAGTGGTCAAAGACGCCGGCAAACTGGATGAACTCCCGTTGCCCGAGCCCAAGGATCGCTTCGAGCGATAGCCGCGACTGATGCCCAAACGCCGTCAACTGCGAGGTTTCGACCTCAAACAGATCGCCGATGTCGAGTGCTTGATCGGCGTCGATGAGGCCGGGCGCGGGGCGTTGGCCGGACCGGTGGCCGCGGGCGCGGTTTTGGTGACGCGGGAGTTTCTCGACAGCAACTGGGTGGCGATCAATGCCCGTCGCATCAATGATTCCAAGCAGCTCACGCCCGCGGATCGCGATGCGCTGTGGCTCGATTTCGAGGCGCTCATGGCGGAGCAGCAGATCCACGCCCACTACGGCATGGCGGACGTCGCGGAAATCGAGCACCTCAACATCCTGGGCGCCACCAAACTGGCCATGCGTCGCGCCTTGGAAGGGATCTATCCGCCGTCGGCGTTCGAACAAAAACGCGAGCCGGATCTCTTCGCATCGGATGAGGAACTTGCGAGTTTCACGCCGCAGGTTTCCGCCCGCATCCTGGTCGATGGGTTGCGGCTGAAGCATTTCCCGTATCCGCATATTGGAGTCGTGCACGGCGATGCGCGATCGCTGTGCATCGCGATGGCGTCGATCATCGCAAAGGTCTCGCGGGATCGGGAAATGGAGCGCCTGGACCGGGAGTTCCCCGACTACGGCTTTGCGGGCCACAAAGGTTATGGCACCGAGGAGCATCGCGAAGCCATTCTGCGCGTCGGGCGTTGCCGCTACCACCGGGCCACCTTTCTGCGCAAACTCATGGCCCAGAGGATCGACCCGGCGCAGGAGGATTTTTTCAGCGCGGACGGGCCGGACTCCACTTCATGAGCGACGCGGGCCGACTCGCCTCGATTGATGCGTTGCGCGGGGTCGCCGTGCTGGGTGTCGTCACGATGCACTGCTCGCTGGCGGTGCCGTCGATCGGGTGGGCCTGGATGCAGTTTTTTGCCATCGGCCAATACGGCGTGGATCTGTTTTTCGCCATCAGCGGATTCGTCCTGTGCGAGGCGGTGGAACGCCGCCGCCGACGCGGTGACACCGTGAGTCGACGAGAGTTTCTGTGGCGACGCGGGGTGCGGCTGTGGCCGCTCTATGCGGCGGGGATTTGGTTTTATGGCTGGGTGTATCCGCAGAATTCGTTTTCCGCGGCGCAGATCGACGATTTCGGCGGGGTGATCGGGAATCTACTCCTGTTCAACGGCTGGCAGCTTGGCTGGGAAAATCTGCTCGTGCCTGGAGGCTGGTCGATCAGTGCGGAAGCGACTTATGCACTCTTGTTTGCGGCCCTGTTGCCCTGGCTCCGTAGCATCAAAACGGCCGTCCTGGCCTGGACCGTCGCGGTGGGCATCGTTTGCGGTGGAGGAGAGACATTGCGCGCGTGGCTGGTCTCCAGTGCAGTGGGGGGGAGCGACGCTGCGAGCGGTTATTGGGCCGGCGGCTACATGCCGACGTTTCTGGGCGGCGTGATCGTCTGGTTTCTCAGTCGGCGCGCGGAAGGACGGACGTTGACGTGGAGGCAGCGCGGGATGGGCGCGGGGATGGCGGCGTTGTTGTTTGCGTTTCGCGATGTCGGTCCGGACGGAGAGTGGCAACGGGTGATCTGGATTGGGGCAGCCTCGGCCCTAGCGGTGTGGGCTGTCGCGGATCTCGCGGTGGGGGGCTGGCCGGGGCGGGCCTTGGTCGGGTTGGGTCAGCTCAGCTACGGCGCTTACCTGGTGCACTTTGCCATGATTGATGTCGTGGAAGTGCTGGTGGTGGCGGGGCTGCCGGTGGGCGCGTCGTCGGGGGTGATGTTCGGTTTGATGTGCGTCGGGGTCGTGGCGTTCACGATGCCGGTGGCGTGGCTCGTCGAACAAGTGGTGTCGCCACGGATGTGGCGGGAGCTGATTGTGCGTTTGCGCGCAGGCGAAAACCCCGCACCGTAGGCACTCGTTTTTGTTTCCATGCCTCCCAAAAAGCACAGCTCTCTCGATCGCGTGCTCGGTCGACTCGACACGCTCGACACCGTGAATCTCACCAACCTTGTGCAGCGTTTGGCGCGGGAGCGCGGGCTGTTCGAGGACATTTTTAATGCGTTGCAGGAGGGCGTGCTGGTCATCACCCCGGACGGCGAGATCGAGTATGCCAATGATTCCGCGCATCGGCTGATTGGTTTGGGCAACGACGAACTGCCGGGCCAGACCCTGTGGCGCCTGGTGCCGGGATTGCGGCCGACGCTGGGGGCGTCGTTGCAGGATGGGGCCATGCCGGTGGTGGCCCGCGAGTTCGTGCTCACTTATCCGGAGCCCCGCACGGTGCGGCTCTACATGGTGCCGTTTCGCGGCGAGGGCCGGGAGGAACAACCCCGCTACGCCGTCATTCTGTCGGACGTCTCGCGCGAAAAGGAATCCACGGAGCAACGCATCGAGGATGAGCGCACTTCGTCGGTTTTGCTGTTGGCGGCCGGTGTCGCCCATGAACTGGGCAATCCCCTCAACTCGCTCAATATCCACCTGCAGTTGATCGATCGAAAGCTGAAGAAACTCGCCGCGCCCGCCGCGGCGGTGGACTCACTGAGCGACTCGATCGGGATCTGCCGCGACGAGGTCCGGCGTCTTGATGGCATCATCAACAACTTCCTCGAAGCCCTCCGGCCGCGCGCGCCCGATTTGACCGAGATTCATCTGCTGGAGGTGCTGGACGAGGTTCTGCACTTTCAGCAAAACGAGTTGGCCGACCGCAAGATCGAGGTGGAGGTGGAAGCCTCCGGCGAGCTGCCCGTGATCATGGCGGACCGCAATCAACTCAAGCAGGTGTTTTTCAACGTCATCAAGAATGCCATGGAGGCGATGGAGCCCGGCGGCCACTTGCGGCTGAAGGCGCGGTCGGACGACGAATCGGTGTATCTGCTGTTTGGAGACACCGGAGTGGGCATCAAACAGGAGGACCTGTTGCGCCTCTTCGAACCCTACCATACCACCAAACCCGGCGGGAGCGGGCTCGGTCTCATGATCGTGCAGCGCATCATGCGCGAACACGGCGGCCAAGTCGGCGTGGAAAGCAAGGCCAAGGTCGGCACGGTCGTGACGCTGGAATTCCCCCGCAAAGACCGCCGTGTGCGCATGCTCGGTTCGTGAGCGACCGCCGCGTCAGTTGAGCTGACGAGGGCGGGACGGCGCGCGGTCGATCACGCCGCGGTCGGAGCGAGGGTCGGGCCGCTCGTCGCGGGTGCGATCGGGCTGCGTCGGGGTGAACGTCGGGCGCGTGGGAGTGCGATTCCGGGGAGGACTGACCGAGGGCGTGGAGACGTTATCGCGACCGCCACTGCGGTCGCCCCCATGGCGCGGAGGATCGGCCCTACGGTCATCCCGATCACGGCGGTCACGGTCCCTGCGGTCGCGGTCCCCACGGTCGCGATCACCGCGATTGCGATCATGGTTGTCGTAGTAATCCCGTGGCCGTCGCGGATGTCCCCAGCCGGGGCCGGGGATGGGGAAGCCGGAGTGAATGCCCGAATAGTAGGTGGGCGGACCGTAGGGGTAGGAGGTATCCCACCAGATACGATCGTTGGTTCGTCGCAGCTCCGTCAGCACGACCGTGGTTTGGTTGGTGACCGAAGGCACGCCGGCGACTTCCACCAATTGGCCGTTTTCGAGACGGGCGCGAAATAGCAATTCGGCGCGTTCCGGATCGTCGATGAGCCGATCATAGGGGCTGACCAACCCACTCGCCAACAGGGTGTCGCGAGCGAATGACAGCGCGTAGGTGCGTTCTTCCTCCGTTAATTCGGTCCCTCCGCCCAAATAAAGAATGATGGCGTAACTGAGCGGATTTCGCTCCGCCGTCAGCTCCCGGTTCGAGTGGTTCGTGACGCAACCCGACCACACTGTGAGCAAAGGTGCCAGCAGCAGGAGGAGGCGAAGTCGCGGTGAAACGGATAAAGTCACAAGTTGATCAGGGAGGGATGAAACTATGGTGAGACGAGCTCGGCGGACGAGAACAAGGGGCTTTCCATGAGACTCCCAACGCGACGCCCAGTTCCATGGCGGGCGGCGAGGGGCGAGTCAATTCGTCGCACCTAGGCTTGACCGCAGGCCGACGCTTGGCGTCAGATTGGGCATGGTTCCGACGGTTTTACTGGTGGATGACGAGCGGCATACCCGGGAGGGGTTGCAACAGGCTTTGGAGGACAACTTCGATGTGTCGATCGCGGCCAGCGCCGATGAAGCGTTCAATCTCATGGCGGCGGAGACCTACGATGTGATCGTGACGGATCTTCGGATGCCGGGCAAAAGTGGTCTCAAGGTCATCGACAAGGCGCTCACGCTGCCCAATCGCCCGGCGGTGCTGATGATGACGGCTTACGGGAGCATCGATACGGCGGTGGAAGCGATGCGGCGCGGCGCGGTCGATTTTCTCACCAAGCCGGTCAATATCGAGCGGTTGGAAATCTTGATCAATCGGGCGCTGAAAAGCCGCACCCTTGAAGTCGAGGTGAAGCAGTTGCACGAGCGTCTGGACGAGAAGTTCAACTTCAAAGGCATCGTGGGGGATTCGCCGAAGCTGCTGGAGGTCATCGACCGCGTTAAGCTGGTGGCGCCGTCCAAGGCCACGATTCTGGTCGAAGGGGAATCCGGCACCGGCAAGGAACTCATCGCGCAGGCCATTCACCAATCCAGTCCGCGGGCCCGGGCCGCGTTTGTCGCGGTGCACTGCGCCTCGCTGTCGGAGAATCTGCTGGAGAGCGAAATCTTCGGCCACGAACGCGGGGCGTTCACCGGCGCGATGGAGCGTCGGGTCGGTCGCTTCGAAGCGGCCGATGGCGGCACGTTGTTTCTCGACGAAATCGGTGAAATCTCGGCCTCGACGCAGGTGAAGCTGTTGCGGTTCTTGGAGACCAAATCAATCGAGCGGGTGGGTGGCTCCAAGCCGATCGATCTCGATGTGCGGCTGGTGGCGGCGACCAACCGCGACCTCGCGGCGATGGTGCGCGAGGGCAAGTTTCGCGAGGACCTCTATTTTCGTCTCAACGTGGTGGGCATTCGCATGCCGCCGTTGCGGGAGCGCGTGAGCGACATCTCGACGTTGCTGGCCCACTACCTGAAATATTTTGCGGAAGAAAACGGGCTGCCAGTGCCGAGCGTGGAGCCCGGTGCCCTGGCCACCCTGAGTTCGTATCGCTGGCCGGGTAACATTCGCGAGCTGCGCAATTTCTGCGAAAACGCCGTCGTGCTGCACCGCGGGGGCAAGTTGACCGAGTATGACATCGATCCCCGGTTTCGCGCCGACCACGGGGGCATGGGCGAAAGTGTGTCGACGGGCGATACGAGCGCCGCTGCCACCGGATCCGCCCCGCTGGCGTCGTCGCTGTCGGTGGAGGAAAACGAAAAACGGCTCCTGCGCGAAGCGTTGATCAAGTCCCGCGGCAACCGCACCAAAGCGGCCAAGATGATGGGCATCAGTCGGCGCACGCTGCATCGCAAACTCGCCCTGTGGCCCGAACTGGACGTCACCGATTGAGCGCTCCGTTACCCAGCGCAATCGCCACCGGATGAGCGTGCAGAACTGGATTCACTGGTTGGAGCAGGGACGGGGGACCGCCGCGCTCAAAGGCGTGGTGGTGGTGCTCGGCCTGCTCGCGCTGTCGTTCACCGTGGCCTTCAAGCAGTTTCACGGTCCGCGCACGGAAGAGACGTTGCGCCAAGCCGATCTCGGGCGATCTCTAGCCACCGGCGCGGGTTTTACGACCTCGATCAATTATCCGCAGGCGCATGCGGTGATGGAGCGACACGGCCGCCTGTTCGAGACCGACCGCCGGCTGCCGGAATTGTATCAGGCTCCCGGTTACGCCCTCGTCCTGGGAGCGGCCATGGCGGTGCTGCCCGAGTCGATGCGCGCGGGGCTGTTCGCTGACGCGCCGAATCCGCCGGATGGTTTTGGCGCGGATTACCTGCTGCTGGTCATCAATGTCGTGCTGTTGTGGATCGCGGCGGTGCAGACGTGGCGCCTCGGCACGCGGTTGTTTGACGCCACGGTCGGCACGGTGGCGGGGTTGGCTCTGTTGATTTCCACGCCGGTGTGGGCGCACGTGGTGGCGGTCGACGGCACCGCGCTCGCGATGGTGTTGTTGCTGGGACTGTTTCAAGGTTTGGCAGCGGCGGATCAAGCGATGGACGACGATCGACGGCGCCGAGCGCTGGCGGCGTGGGGCGTTGCCGGTCTGATGGCGGGACTCCTGTTTTTAACCGACTACCCGCTGGGCCTGCTCGTGCTGGTGGTGGCGGGCCATGCGTGGTGGCGGCGGGTGCCGGCGGCGGCGGGAATCGCGCTGGGTTTGGCGGTGCTGGTGGCGTTGCCGTGGGTGTGGCGAAACATCGAACTCACTGGCTCGCCCGTGGCGCTGGCGGCGCAGGATGTGGCGTTGCGCAGCGGCGATCCGACGGCCGATCCGGCGGTGTGGCGCACGACGCTGTCGGCCGAATCCCCCGCGATCAATCTGAACAAAGTCGGGAGTAAAACCCTGGCGGCCGTGCAGCACACCCTGCGCGATCGGTTGTGGTCCGATGGCGGCTTGGTGCTGACGGCGTTTTTTGTCACGGGCTGGATTTATCGTTTTCGACGGAAGAGCTCGAATCGCCTGCGCACGGTGTTCGCCTTGGCGTTGGGGGTCATGGTGGTCGCCCAGGGCATGCTGAACTCGGGGGAAGGGGAGCGTGGGTCCACGGCCATCGCAGCACCGTTGATCATCCTGTTTGGGGCGGGGTTTTTCATGGTGTTGGTGGCGAGTAGTGACGTATTGAAACGCGCCCCGCGCTGGGCGGCGTGCGGGTTGTTGGCGGTGCAGGCCCTGCCGCTGATGCATGACTTGGCGGAGCCGCGCCGCATTCATTTCAGTTATCCGCCTTACTACCCGTCGTTTTTCATCAACCTGGGTCACGAGGTGACTCGCCGCGGCGATCCGGTGGCGGGTTGGATGGCGGACGTGCCGGCGGGGGCGGCTTGGTATTCGGGGCAACGGGTGTGGGCGCAGCCGCACACCTTGCGGGATTTTTATGCGGTCAATGTGGACCAACATCTTTTGGCTCTGGTGCTCACGCCCGAGACGCTCGACCGCCCGTTTTTCTCGGAGTTGTTGGGCGGCGAAGTGAGCACGACCCGGTTCGGCGAATGGGGTAAGGTTTACACGGGATTGATCTCCGGGCGATTGCCGCGGGACTTCCCGTTGCGGGAGTCGCGATCATTGGCGCAGAACTTTCAATTGTTGCTCGATCCCGCGTGGGTGAGACCCAGGGGAAAATGATTTGCACCTGACGGGGGCATTCCTCTACCTGACTACGCATAACCTGCTGATGATGAAGCGCCCCATTGCCCTGATCCTTGCCGCCTTGCTGTCGACGTCGTTGTCGGCGGTGTATGCGCCGATCCCGGAGGAGGATTTGGGGCAGGCATTTATCGTCCGTTTGGGCGGAGGTGTTTACCATGATTCCAACATCTTCGGCGGAGCCACCGGGGAGATTTCCAGCATGGTGTATCGGCTGGCCCCGTCGCTGAGTTTCAATTCATCGCTCACCGACCAGACGTTCCTGACCGCGGGTTACCACCTTTCCTACGATCACGTGGAGGATCGTCCGCAGAATCAGGAGTTGATCAGCCACACCTTCAATGTGCGGCTCGCTCACGCTTTCAGCCAGAGCACGACGATCGATTTTAACAACGTCTACATGATCGCGGAGAACCCGGAATCGCTTCTCGCGGGCATTCCGCTCAACACCGATCAATCGTTTCGCAGCAACCAGCTCGACGGCACGTTCCTGAGCAAACTCACCCAGCGCGTCGGCTACACCTTGAAAGTGCGGTCGAGCATCTACGATTTTGATCTGCCCACCTTGGCGTCGCAATTGAACCGCGCCGAGTTGTTGGCCGGGGCGTCCGCCGACTATGAGGTTTCCGAAGCGACGAAAGTTCTCGGCGAGTTCCGTTACCTCAACGTGGGCTATGACACGGGAGGCAATCGGAAGGACAAGGTCTCCCTGTATTATCTCGCGGGCCTCGATTATGCGCCGAGCGAACAAGTTTCCCTGAGTGCCCGCGTCGGTCTGGAACAGCGTTTCCGGTGGGGGGCCCCCGATGACGACGCACCCTACGCCGAGATCACCGGTCGTTACCAGTATGGCGAAAAGAGCTTCGTCGCCGCCGGATACATCCATGCCGTCGAGGAGAGTTCCAACGTCGACATCTACACGGACGTGCAGGTGAACCGTTTCTTCGTGAACCTCCAGCATGCGATGACCGCTCAGATTTTCGGTTCGGTGTTCTACAACGTCGAACCCTCCACCCTGAATGGTCGCACGGGCATTTCGCCGGACCGGGACGAGACCACCCAACGGGCCGGCCTCGCTCTGACCTACCAACCGCAGCGCCATTGGACGGTGTCCGGCACCTACGATTACGATCTCACCGAATCGGATGATCCGAACCGGGGCCTCGAGCGCGAGCGCATCGGCGTCGATGTCCGGTATTCCTTCTAATCCGGATTTTTCTGCCGGATATGAAGGCGACTCCGGCCTTGCCGCCACGATCTCCCGCTCGTCTGCTGTAAGTTGATGGCTGCGCCTCTCTCCCGTCAGGATCACACTACACTCGCGGATTTCCTGCGCATCCTGCGTCAACGCAAAGCCATGGTGGCGGGGTTGACGCTGATCGTTTTGGCCACGGCGGCGGTGGTGACGATGCTGTTGCCCAAGTGGTATCTTTCCACCGCGCAGGTGCGGGTGGAGAAGCCCGACGGCGCAGTGAAGCTCTTTCAGAATCAGGGCAGCGCCGCCTACGATCCGTATTTCCTGCAGGATCAGTTCAAGATCATGCAGTCCCCCAAGATCCTGTATCCGGTCATTGAACACCTTGATCTCAATCGCGAGATCGGTCTCATGCTGGACAGCCCGGAAGCGCTGCCGATCGACATCACGCTGGGGTATTTGGTCAACGAGATGCTGCAGCTGGAATCGCCGCGCAATTCCTCGTTCATCGACATCAACGTGTATGCGCAGCGCCCGCAGTTGGCCGCCGACATCGCCAACGAAATTGCCCGCGTTTACTCCGAGGATCGCATCGCCTTCGCCACCTCTGAACAACGCGAAGGCTTGAGCAAGCTGCGCAACGAGCTGGAAATCCAGGAACGCGAAGTCACCGCCCAACGTGACCGCGTCGAGCAGTTGCGCAACGACCTCAACCTCGCCGGAGTCGACCTGAACGCCCGCTACTCCGACATGGAGATCGAGACCCTGCGCCAGATGCAGAACTCGCTCATCGCGCTGCGCGTCGACGCCATCGGGCGCAAGACCCGGTGGGAGCGGTTCCGCGACATCCCCTTCGAGGAACGCGTCAATCTGGTGAACTCGGAGCTCATCTCCGACGCGAACATTCAGGACTTGTTGCAGGCGTATCTCGTCACCGACCAAACCGAGACCCGCCTGCGGGCCCGCCTCGGCAGCGCTCACCCCGATCTCGTCGCCGCGGTGGAAAACCGGCTCAAGATTCGCGAGCAACTCGACGGCCAATTGCGGGGTTACGAAAAAGCCCTCGAAATCGCCTACCAGGAAGCCTCCTCCCGGGTGGCGGAACTCGAACGCCAACTCAGCGCCGCCAAGGTCGAACAAATCCTGTCGGCGCGCGACCGGGTGCGTCCGTTCGAGGAGGCGGCCCAGGACCTCGAGGACAGCACGCGATTGCTGACCACGCTCAAACTCACGTTGCGCCAACGGGAGATCGATTTCCAAGTGCCTAAGCGCACGATCGAACTCCTCGGTGAAGCCCGTCCCGCCCGGCGGGCGAGCAAACCGAGCTGGACGGTGAATCTCGTGCTGGCCCTGACCGTCGGGCTGCTGCTGGGCATCGGCGTCGCGGTGGCGATTGAATATTTCGACACCAGTTTTCGCAACGTGGCCGATATCGAAACCCGGCTGCAAGTGCCGGTCGTGGGTGTGATCCCGTGGTTGGCCGATGCCGCCGCTTTCGATCCCGACGACATGGTGGCGACCGAGCCGTTTCGCGTGCTGCAGACCAACCTCAACCTTGCCTTGCCCCAGGCGGATTCCATCGCCCTGTCGATTGTCTCGGCCGGACCGGGCGAGGGCAAATCGACCACCGTGCACCGACTGGCACTGGTGATGGCGCGCAGCGGTCAAAAGGTCCTGCTGGTCGATGCCGATCTCCGGCGGCCCACCCAACACCGCCTGGGTGGATGGAAACGCGAGCCGGGCCTGGCGGACTATCTCAAAGGCGACGCCAGTCTCGACGACGTGATTCAGGTGGGCGCCGCCCCGGAGTTGGACGTGATCGGCAGCGGCGGCGTCACCGACTTCACTTTGGGCATGTTGCACACGCGCCGCCTGCAGGAGCTCATCACGGAAACGCGCGGCCGCTACGATCGCATCCTGTTCGATTCGCCCCCCATCATCGGCGTGAGCGATGCCTCCGTGCTCTCGACCACCATGGATGGCGCTTTGCTGCTGATCCAGCACCGGCGCAATCCGCAGGCCATGACGATTCGCGCGCAGCAGACCCTGGCCAGTGCGCACACGACCTTGTTTGGAGCCATATTGAATCAAGTGCCGGCCGACAGCGGCGAAGATTACGGCTATTACGCGCACAATTACGCCTACTACGGTGAGAGTAACCGCCGTCGCGCTAAATCCCGTTCATCCCGCCCGGCGGTCGACAAAACTGCGGACGGAGGCCCTGAACGAATCGACCTCGATGAACCGGGCCGTTAGCCCCTGTTTTACATGAAAATTTGCCGTAATCTGCGCGTTCGCACCTTACGCGGGCTGAGAGGGGTGGGCGCCACGATGGCGGTGGCGGCTCTGGGCGCGGAGACGATGCATTGGGGGGGATCGGATCTGTTGGGGCCATCGGTGGTGACCGCGATCGAATCCCGCGCCACGGCTGATGCTCTGACCGTGCGCGTCGATTTTGCCGGGAGCCGACCCGGCCGGGACATGCTGTTGGCGGGCAACCTCGATATCGCGGTGCTCGTGGACGATCCCGGAGCCGACCCGTTGCCGGAAGCCTACGTGGCGGTGCCGGCCGGCTACGCCACGGCCGTGGTGGTGGCCCCACGCAGCCTGAAGGTCGAGCAAATCGATTTTACCATGATCGCACAGCTTTTGGGCACGGGCGGTCATGCGGCGACCATGCGGTGGGGAGACCTGGGCGATGCCGGTCCCGCGGCGGCGGTGCCGATTGTGCCGGTTGTCACGACGTCGGCCGACGGATTCGCGCAAACGCTGATCGAGCACTTTGTGCTGCATGACCAACCCGTCCGGGCCGAGGTGCGGCGGTTCGATCGCACCGCCGGTGCCTTGGCGGCCGTGCGGGCGGACGACGGTGGTCTGGCCTTTGTGCCTTGGTTGGGCCCGGGTCAGGAAGAATTTAAGGCTCTGCTCGTGGCCCCCGAACCCGGGGAAGTCGCGTTTGGCCCCTCGCCGGAGAACCTCCACGCCGGGGATTATCCGCTGCGGGTCGCGCTGCGTTTGGTTTTTTTGCGTGAGCGCGCGCCGACGCTATTACCCTGGTTGCGCCACTGGTATGGCGATGAAATTTCGGCGGCGTTGGAGGCGAGCGGACTGGTGCCGTTGCCGCGATCGGCTCGTAATCAACAGGTATTTGATTTGGAGGTCATCGAGTGATCCGAAATTATCACCAAAAAACCTATTGACGGAGGCAGCCCGGCTCATTCTTGTCTGCCTTCCCTCAAGCGGGCGTAGCTCAGTTGGTAGAGCACCACCTTGCCAAGGTGGCTGTCGAGAGTTCGAGTCTCTTCGCCCGCTCCATTTTCTTAAAGCGTCTAGTGATGTCACTAGGCGCTTTTTCGTGTCCTAAGGCGTCAGAGTCAGCGACTTCCAGACTAACGGCCCTATGGCCCAGCTTACGTCACCACCTGACCATGTGGGCTTCTTTAGCACCGACTAGCCGAAGCCCCACACGGTTGGCATGTAACACGGTTTCGACACATCATGCTCGACCAGTTGGCGCATGCGCGAAACCTTCGCAGTCCTTCGCGGGTAAGGCGGGTCTCACCCGTGGCGAAGTCGGGATGTCCTCCCTTGGTGGCGACAATCATCCGATCCCGGTGGCCGTTCTGGCGTAGCCAACGGCCGACGGTCACCTCGCTGTTGCCGCAGCCGCCGTTTTCGCCCTGCGGTGCCCAGGCGCCATAGATGTGGGCGGTGTCGATGAAGTTGCCCCCGACGTTCACGAAGGCGTCCAGCAGATCGTAGGCGCGGGCGGCGGGAAGCTGGGAACCAAAGGGTCCGGCACCGAGGCAAAGCGCGGAAACCGCTTCGAGGCCAGCAAGAGGGCGATAGAGCATGGGGGGAGACCAGGTGAGCACGAGATCATTGAAGATCGCTGGCCGCCGGTGGTTGGTAGCGCGCGAGCAGGTTCTGCAAATAACCAAGGTAACGGTCCGGAGGCAGTTGTTCGGAATGCGCGGCGTAGGCGGCGAGGATGGGGCGAATGGGGAGCGCGATAGGCCCCAGATCGTCGATGGCATTGAGGGCGGCCATCGGGATGAGGGCGTCCGATTGCGTCGGATCGGCGGCCTGGGCCAGCAGATCGAGTGTCATCGTCCGATCCGCAGGGGATCCGTAGAGGGCGAGCGTCTCGGCCGCCGCGATGCGCACGTCGGGCGAGGAATCATGGAGGGCGACACGCAGGGCGTCGCGGCCGGTTGGTCCCCCGGCGGACTTACGCATCAGCAGGCCGAGCACGGCCCAGTAGCGCACGGTATTATCGGTGTCGCTCAGTCTTTGCACTAGTTCGGGGATCGCGGCGGGGTCGAGCAGGGAAGCGAGCTCAGCGGTGGCGAAGATGCGCTCGAAGGGATAAACGCCGGGGTCGCGGGCAAAGGCGTAGGGCGATACGCCGGGTTCGCGGTGGTGCAGTTCCCCTTCGGGCAGGAATCCTACATCGAGGGTGGCGCGGGCCTGCGCCTGCTGCGCGGTGCGGAGGCGGGCTTTGATTTCCTGATACTCGCGCGAGTCGGCGAGGTTGTGGACTTCGTCGGGATCGGTCTGCAGGTCGTAGAGCTCCTCGGGTGCCCGGGGATGCCAAAAGGCATCCTGCTCCGGGGAGAGTGCGTGGGCCTCGTGCAGCTGCCACCAGATTCGGGTGGTGTCGGTGCGAAACTGGTAGGCGATGTGTTGGCCAGCCGGTCGGAAGGGCAGGTAGTTGCGCAGGTAAACGAAACGGCCGTCGGTGACTGTGCGCACCAGGTCGTAGCGTTCGTCCATGCGACCGCGGAACCCGAACAAGAAAGGTTGGGGCGGGGTGTCATACCGCCCGAGAAAGGCGTGGCCTTGCATCCAGGCGGGCGGCTTAACCCCGGCGAGGCTGAGCAGGGTAGGCGCGAAATCGACGAAGCTCACCAAGCGATCCGACATGCCGCCGGGGGTGTATTCCGGAGGGCGCAGGTCGCGGAATTTTTGCGGAATGTAGACCACAAGAGGCACGCGCAGTCCGGAGTTACCCGGCCAGCGTTTGGACCGAGGCATGCCGGAACCATGGTCCCCGTAGTAGAATACGATGGTGTCGTCGGTGAGCCCGGCCGCGGCGAGCTCAGCGAGGCGATCTCCGGCGATGGTGTCGGCCTCCGAGACCGAGTCGTAATACTGGGCCCAATCATGGCGGACCTCCGGCGTATCGGGATGGTAGGCCGGGACGCGCACCTGAGCGGGATCGTGCACGAGGCTATGAGGACGCGTGCGGATCGCGTGTTCGTGGCTGACCGTGGAATTGAAGATGGCGAAAAAAGGCTGGTTTGCGGGTCGATCACGCCAATGGGCCTGGGGGGATGAAATGTCCCAGACCCGGCCTGGCTGGTTGAGATTGTAATCCTCCTTGGCGTTATTGGTGCAGTAGTAGCCAGCTTTACGTAGCAGTTGGGGATACATCTCGATCCCGGCGGGAAATGGCACGCGGCTGCGCATGTGTTCGCTCCCCGTGGACGTCGGATAAACGCCCGTGATCAAAGTAGTGCGGGCGGCGGCGCAGACGGGGGCGTTGGACCAGGCGAAGCGGTAAGTAAGTCCCTGGGTCGCGAGTTGATCGACATGTGGGGTGGTGGCGAAGGCATCGCCGTAGCACCCCATCTCAATGCCGTGATCCTCGCTGGTAATCCAGAGGATGTTGGGTTGTGGGCGCGGTGAATCCTCATTGGCCGCAGGCTCCGTGGCGGCCAGGAGCGAAGCATTGAGCAATGTGCCGACAAGCCGAAGTAACAGGGGGAATTTCATGGGGATGATTGCAGCGCCGGGACTGGTTCACGAATTCGTCATGTTAGGGTCAACCGCTATGTCGTGAATTTATCACACGATAGAAGGTCAGCTCTGTGGCCTCGCGACTGGGCTTAAGGCCGTGTGACGATCGGCTCTGGGAAAGAGGGTGAGAACGTGACGGATTTCATGTGCGTTGTGGGGTAAATTACATCAGGATGAATCGCTCTCGAGGTTGACCGTTAACGGCTGTCTCTATCAACTTAGGCGCGTTGCATCCTGATGAATAAACGCAAGTCGAGTTCTCCTCTTGGCCCAGACGCCGGCCCCGTTGTTACAAATGGTCCGGGATCACGTCGGGTGACTCATCAGGACATTGCTCAAAGTTTGGGCATCAACAAGTCGACGGTTTCCTTGGCTCTCCGGAGCGATCCCCGGATCGCGGTAGCGACTCGTAAGCGCGTGGCCGAACTTGCGGAGCAGATGGGTTACCGGCCCGATCCGGCCCTGGCGACCCTAGCGCGGCAACGGTGGGCAGGACATGAAACGGGCAGCGGGTCGGTGTTGGCTTACATCGTCGACAGCCGTTACGCAACGATGCCGCTGCAGCGGCGATTCTTGGATGCCGCACGAAAACGAGCCGAACAACGGGGTTATGGTTTGTTGGCGTTCGACCTCGCGCCGTATAACGAAATCGGAAGCGCCATGCGGGTATTGCGGGCTCGCGGTATTCGGGGTGTATTGATGCCGCAACTACCGCCGTCTGATGGTCCGGCGATCAAAGAGATGCCGGTGGAGCATTTCACCGTGGTTTGCCTAGGTGCAGGTTACACGCCGGTGCCTTTTCATGCGGTGGCGTCGGATATGTTTGAAGTGACGCGCTATGTTTGGCGTATGATTTGGGAACGCGGGTATCGTCGTATCGGTGGGGCGGTGTTCAGGCATTCCCCCGAAGCCTTGGATGACGCGGAGCGAATCGGTTCTTGTCTGGCAATGCAATTGGCGTCGCTGACGACACGTCAGCGCGTTCCCTTACTCACTGCTGGACCTCAGGATAAGGATGCATTCCTGGAGTGGGTGCGTCGCTATCGACCGGAAGTTTTGCTGGCGATGGTTCCGAGAGTTTACGATTGGCTGATTGAGGGTGGTTGGCGCATCCCTCAAGACATTGCGGTAGCAGGTATCGTGGCAATTCCTGAGGAGTGTCCAAATATGAGCGGTTGCGTGCGGCATGAGGCCGAAGTAAGTGCGACAGGAGTGGATTCTTTGATTGCCGCGATGTTGGAAAACGAATGGGGCCCGCCTGCGGTTCAACGACGTGTATTGATCGCGCCCCAGTGGTATGAGGGCACGTCGCTACCGGTGAAAACCCGTGCCCAAGCTGGGACTAAAGGGTGAACGCATTTAGTTGGTAAGCCCCTGAAGTTAATCAGGATGTATTTTGGTTAAATTGTCGGGATGGGATTAGACACCTATGCGTGATGGTCGAAGGCGGTGCCTGTCTGGTCTTCCGCTAGCTACTACCCTTGGCTCAACCCCATATACCTATGCTTCCATCCCTTTGCTCAAGAAAGTTTGGGCTTTCTCTCATCGCCGTCGGGCTGACGGTATTTTGCACCCAACGAGCGACAGCCCAGGCTGCGCCTCAGGCAACCCCATCCGCCGTTATCGATGAAGAAGTTTTTGTACTGAATCCGTTCAACGTCGACGGCACAGTCGAGCAGGGCTACATGGCCACCAGCACTCTGGCTGGCACACGCCTTCGCACTGAACTCAAAGATATTGGCACCTCGGTCAGTGTGCTAACCAAGGAATTTCTCAGTGACATCGGCGCGAATGATGCACAGGAGGCGCTGGCCTATGCGACCAACTTCGAGGTGACCGGATCGCGTGGGAACTTTCTGGGAGCGAGCAATAGCTCGTTCGGTAATGTTGACGAGACGACCCAGTTCTTCAATCCGTCTACGTCGACCCGGGTGCGCGGTCTCGTCAGTGCGGACAACACGCGTAACTACTTTCGCACTACGGTGGCGTGGGATGGTTACAACGTGGGTCGCATCGATTTGCTGCGCGGCCCCAACAGCATTTTGTTCGGTCTGGGTAGCCCCGGGGGCGTGGTCAACGCCACGGTCGACGCCGCCGAACTTCGTCGCACCCGCGGCGAGGTGCAGCTCTCGGTCGACGGCGAGGGCAGTGTGCGGGCGAATTTCAACTACAACCAGGTCGTGCGAAAAGACGAATTGGCGTTCCGAGTAGCGGGTCTTGTGGATCGCAAGAAATTTCAGCAGGACCCGGCCTTCGATGACGAGGATCGGATCTTTGTCGCGGGAAAATACAAGCCCGCGTTCCTGAACAAAAATGGGATCTCTTTTGAAATTTCCACTGACTTCGAGACCGGAGAATCCACCAGCAACCGTCCGCGTAATGCTCCGCCGGTTGACCAGTTCTCCTCCTTCATCTCCCCGCAGGTCATTCGGCCAATCCAGTTGCCCGACGGTTCCAACTTCAATGGCTACTCGAACGGCGTGATTCCCGGCAGTCAGCTTTTCATCGATGGACAGACTGTGAGCTACCTGGACAATATCAGTCGCTCCTTTCCCGATGGCGTGGTGACATCGTTTGATGGCAACGGCGGACGTCTGACCTACTCCGGCACGGGTGATCCAATTTGGCGGGTGGGTCGTGTCAGTTCCTACGGATCCACGCTCGCCGACGGCTCAATCTATACGGGCAACCCGAACGCCGCTCGTCGCATCTTTGGCGTGGGTTACCTGGATGCAATTCCCGGCACCGTCGGCGATCAGGCCCAGGCGGATGGTCATCCATTTTCCGCCTACTTTGTGCCCGTGTCGATGACTGACCCGTCGGTATTCGATTTCTATAACAAACTGCTCGACGGTCCCAACAAGCAGGAGTGGAACGAGTTTGATCAATTCCGTATCTCAGTGGCCAATACGTTCCTCCACAACAAGCTGGGCTACGAGGTTTCCTATTTTAAGGAGAACAACGAGATCGGGCAGAAGACGCTGATGAATTTCAACAGTCGAATATTCGTGGACGTGAATGAATTCACCATCGACGGGCAGCCCAATCCTAATGTGGGTAGGGCTTACGTTCAGGAATCGGCCTCCGGTGGTAACCGTTTCAATACCTACGAGCTCGAAGGCTTGCGGGCATCGGCTTACTTCGATCACGATTTCCGGGAAAACGGAGGGGAGACTTGGCTACAGAAGTTCTTGGGCCGTCACGTGTTCAATGGTGTCGTCTCACGCGACACGACCCTAGAGGACCGCCGCTCGTTCTCTCGCGTGGTTTATGGTGATGACCTTCTCAATCAACTGGGTTGGATCGACCCGACGCGACGCTTCAATAACAACAACCGGGTAACCGTCCGCTATTACATTAGCGACGACCTGCGCGGACGGACGAGCTTGAGTGGGGCCAATTTCACTAACCTTTCGCTCGATGCGCTACCCACCGGCGGTACGATTCCACTCCAGTATTTCAATACGCAATGGACTGCAGCCTCCTCGGTTAACCCGGCTACCGCATGGGTCAATCCCGCCGGGCAGCGTTGGGAAGAAGCCGCCAATCCAGCCAACTACGCCGGTTGGGAAACGGGCAATTTTACGGTTCATCAAGCCTTGAGCGGTAACCAGGCGGACTTCGACTTGGCCACCAACAGCGCTTCGCTTCGCTACAACGAAGTCGAATCCCGGGTGCTGTCATGGCAGGGTTACTTATTTAATGGCGCGGTGGTCGGAACCTTTGGCTACCGTGAGGACGACAGCGTATCGATCCGGCGCGACGCGCCTTCGCGGGACGACCAAGGAGACGATGTGAGCCCGGACGTCTACAACCTCGCCAACGGGAACCGAGAGGAAGTCAGCGTCACCTCGCGTAATCACAGCTTGGTCTTGCACCTGAATCGGGTGCCGGTTCTCAACCGTTTGCCGGTCGATGTTTCTCTATCCTACAATAAGGGAGAGAACTTTGATCCGACGGCTGGTCGCCTCGATCCTAACGGCAATGTGCTTCCTGCTCCGCAGGGCTCGACCGAGGAATACGGTGTTTTGATATCGACCAAGGACAACCGTTACAGCCTGAGGGTACAGAAATACGAAACGTCAGTGCTCAACGTCTCCGGATCTTCCATCCCGAACAATTTCCGCTTCGCGCAGTTCTTCGGTCGCGGCGCTGGATCGGCGTCGGATGCGCGGACTGGGGTGTTGCGTGATAACGTGCCGGATCCCTCGACAGTCAATTGGGACCTGAACTATGTCGAAACCGTCGCGGCTCCGGCGTGGCTGAAGTTTGAAAGCGACTTCGACGCGGCCTTCCCGAAGTTTGTCGACCTGTGGCAGGAGTTTGGGTCTTGGGGACCGAGCAACGATGAAGATGTGCGATTCACAACTCCATCGGGCGTGGTGACAACAGGCGATACGTATTCGGAAGGCTACGAGATTGAGTTTGTAGCCAACCCGACCAGCCATCTGCGTCTGGCGATCAACGCTTCAAAAACGACAGCGGTGATCGATAACGTCCCGGGCTCCGTCTATAACCAGCTCTACAATTATATTCAAGATGCGCTCTTCGACGGCACGACGCCTACTGCTGCGGGAAGCCTTAGGATTCGGGATGATCTGAATACCTCTCTCTCCGAGTGGTGGTTGGAGAATGTATGGGCCGATTATTCGACGGTCGTACAGCAAAACGGAAACAGCAATGGCGAGATTGCGGAATGGCGTGCCAATGCGCTCGCCAACTACAACTTCGACGAAGGTCGGCTGAAGGGCTTTGGATTCGGTAGCGCGGTGCGTTGGGAAAGTGGTGCGAGTATTGGCTACCCCAAGCAGTTTGACGATTTCGGATTCGTGGAGACTGATTTGGCGAATCCTTTCAAACGTGGGTCCAACACTCGATTTGATGTGTGGTTGAGATACGGTCGAAAGATCAATCAGAAGATCGATTGGACAATCCAGCTAAACGTCTTCAACGCCTTCGGGGAAAACGAGCTGCTGCCTGTCTTCGCGAATCCTGATGGCACGGTCGCCCAGTATCGTATCCAGGAAGGCCGGAGCTGGAGGTTGTCAAATACCTTCAAGTTCTGAGTCGTCCTTCATCTGCTTGGTCCCGTTTGTTTCCGTGCTGGCCCGTCTTTCGGGCAAGGCGCGGGGACAGGCGGGCAAGGCCTGAGCGCTCGCATGGTGCCGTGCGGCAGGTCGGCTCACTAATTTATACGTCATGATGTCTTCAGTCTCTTCTCGTTCGCCCAACCTATTGGTCATCGTGACCGACCAGCAGCGTTTCGATGCACTCTCGGTTCACGGGGGATTGGCGGTAACACCCAATCTCGATCGGCTGGCTGGTCAGAGTGTCGACCTGCGGGCCCATTTCAGTCAGTGTCCGGTTTGCGGACCTTCACGAGCGGTGATGTTCACGGGGCAATATCCCGAGCGAACCGGGGTGGGGGAAAATCACCTCAAGGTGGCCCCTGATCGCCTTTCGATTTTCACCCGGCTGCAGGAGGAGGGTTATCAACTTGGTTACGCGGGCAAGGATCACCTGTTTCCGGCAGATGGTCGTCCCACCTTCGATCATTGGCACAGTGGGGCCCCGGATCCAGCGCATGCCCGCTACCGCGAGTGGCAGGCGCTCGTGGATCAATCAAAAGGTTGGTTGAGTTCGCGCGGATGCCACGCTTCCGGGATTTTTCATGATTTGCCCGACGAGCTGACAACGACCGGGGTGATTGGTGCGGAGTCGGTGCGGTTCCTGCAGGAGGCGACGGTGGAGCGGCCCTTCTTTCATGTGGCCTCGTTTTTCGATCCGCACGTGCCCCATCTGGCCCCGCGCCGGTTTCAATCACTCTACGATGAGTCCGCCATCCATCCTCCCGACGTTGGCGATGATCCGGTGGCCGGCAAACACCGCCGTTTTCGGATTAAGCGATCCATCCAAGGTGCGGATCGTGCGACCCGCGCCGAGAAGCAACGCTACCTCGCGGTCTATGCGTCGATGGTGAGTTTTGTCGATGAGCAGGTCGGCCATATTCTGGCGGCCTTGGACGCTCGCCCGGATGCCGCCAATACGGTGGTGCTTTTCACATCGGACCACGGTGATTTTGGCTTTCAATACGGAATGTGTAAGAAGGACTTGGTTCTGCTGGACGCTTTGCTCCATGTGCCGTTGCTGGTGCGTTTACCCCAATCCAGGGCTTCTGGTCGCGAGGTCGCTGTGCTCACCGAGCATGTTGATCTTGCGCCTACTTTACTCGAGTTTGCCGGATTGCCGATCGATCACTGGATGCAGGGGCGCTCACTCGTGCCTTTGCTTCGAGGGGAAATCACGGCGCATAAAACGGAGGTGTTTGGCGTCGCGTGCCCGCCCGGCTATGCCAACCCCTATGCTGATGCTGCCGCGTTCCGCGCGGCTTGGGCGGAAGGGCAGCGCACCTTGGGCGAACATCCGCTGAAACGGACGGCCGACTACAATTTACCCGGGGATCACTGCACGAGTATTCGCACCGATCACTGGAAGCTGATTCGTTTTGAGGACGGTTTCGAAGAGCTTTACGATTTGCAGGCTGATCCCGAAGAGCTGAGGAATCTCGCACCGGATTCAGATTTTTCCATCGTGCTCCATACCTTGCGGCGACGCCTGTGCGATCACGCGGCGGCGGCGTCTCATCCGGTTATCTCCTGATCCCCTCAAGTTAATCCTGATCTGTCCACGACTGTTTTGTCTATGTCACATCCATTAGATTTCGTTTCGCCGGGCGGTTGTTGGCATCGGGGGACCAGGCCATGGGGTTGGGGGTGCCTTGTTTGGGTGATGGTGGTATTCGGGTGGGGGCCGCTTCACGGGAATGGTGTAGGACGTGACCCGATCAAAATTCTGACGATCGGCAGCAGTTTTGCGGTGAACGCGACGCACTTTCTGCCGGACTTGGGGCAAAGTCAGGGAGTGGAGATCGTGGTGACCAAGGCCAATATCGGCGGTTCGGACTTGGAGCGTCACGCCCGGTATTTGCGCATCGCGTTGCGAGATCCATCAGACCCGGAAGGCAAACCCTACTGGGAGCGGGATGATCCGAACCGTCGCCACTACAGTCTGGTGGAGATGTTGGAGCGTGATCACTGGGACTTTGTCACCTTGCAACAATTCAGCGGGGACAGCTTTAAGCCGGAAACTTATGAACCCGCATCCGCCGAGCTCATCGCGGTGGTCCGGGCTCATGCCCCCGATGCGCGGATCGTGGTGCATGAGACGTGGGCCTACCGGTCCGATCACCCGATATATCTGCCTTCGCCATCGAGTTCACTTTCGCCTTATGAGGCGGTTTTGGTGGCCCGCAGTCGCGATCAGCTGCGCAGTGCGGGGCCATTTTCCCAAACCGCGATGCACGCCGACCTGAAGGCGGCCTACGGGGCATTGGCGACGCGTTACGGCTTGCTGACGGTGCCCGTGGGCGACGCGTTCCAGATCGCCCGCGCCATGCCGGAGTGGCACTTCGTGCACCCTGATCCCACTTTCGACTACGCGCATCCGCCTCCTGAACAGCGGCCTGACCAAACCGGGAGTTTGATCGGAGGCTGGCATTGGCGGACGGATACGAAAACCGGGCAGCGTGAGTTTGCCCTCGATGCGAAGCACGCCAATGTGGCGGGCCAATATCTGGGGGCCTGCGTATTTTACGAGACTCTGGTGGGGCAACGCGTTGGCGACGATGCCTGGCGTCCGCCGGAGTTAACGGCCGGGCAAGCCGACTCGCTGCGCGGGGCGGCCCATCGGGCCGTGCTGGAACAGGTGAAACAGCCGACGAAGGTCGCGCCCGCGCGAACGCGGCCCAATATCGTGCTGGTCATGACCGACGACCAAGGCTGGGGCGAAACCGGTTATTATCAGCACCCGGTGCTGAGGACGCCGGAATTGGACCGGATGGCCGCGAACGGGCTGCGCTTTGATCGGTTTTACGCGGGGGCACCGGTGTGTTCACCGACCCGTGCCACCGTCCTGACGGGCCGCAGCAACGACCGCACGGGCGTTCCCACGCACGGTCACGCCTTGCGTCGGCAGGAGAAGAGTCTGGCCAGTGCGTTGCAGGCGGAGGGTTACGCAACCGCGCATTTCGGCAAGTGGCACCTCGATGGCCTGCGCGGCCCGGGAGCCCCGATTCTGGCCGATGATACGCACCATCCCGGGAAGTTTGGTTTCGAGCAGTGGCTGTCGGTGACCAACTTCTTCGACCTCAATCCGCTGATGGGGCGCAATGGGGCGGTCGAGGCGTTCCGAGGGGATTCATCGACGATCGTGGTGGATGAAGCGTTGAAGTTTATCCGAGGTGCGGTGCATGACTCTCGACCGTTTTTCGCCGTGGTGTGGGACGGCTCGCCGCATGGTCCATGGGTGGCGAGCGACGCGGACCGGCGAGATCTCGCTGATCTGAATTTTAGGAGCCAGCACCACTACGGGGAACTGGTGGCGTTTGACCGCGCTCTTGGGCACCTGCGCAAAGGACTGCGAGACCTCGGCGTCGCGGAGAATACCCTGGTCTGGTATTGCAGCGACAACGGAGGATTGCCGGGCATGATTCCGGATACGGTGGGCGGATTGCGCGGGCACAAGAGCGAGCTTTGGGAGGGAGGCATCCGCGTGCCGGGGGTAATCGAATGGCCGGCGGCGATTGTGCCACGGGTATCATCCTACCCGGCTTCCACGATGGATATCTTCCCGACGTTGGCCGCGATCGTCGGTTTACCTTCCGATGCAATGCTGGACCCGGTGGACGGAGCGAATTTGGCCCCGCTATTCGCGGGCAGGGATGTCCCGCGGGTTAAGCCGATCCCGTTTCGCTTCGAAGACGGCGGCGCCTGGATCGACAACGACTACAAGTTGGTCGTGTCCGGGGAGGGAACCGGTGGTTTCAAACTCTACGACCTGACGAATGATCCGACGGAGTCGCGTAATCTGGCTGCGGTCGAACCGGAGCGGCTCGGTCGGATGGGGCGGGACTATGAGGCCTGGAGTGCGTCGGTCGACCGCAGTGTCGCGGGCCAGGATTACCCGGCAGGTAGGGTCGATCCGACCGAGCCGGAGTCACATCCATGGTCGGACGATGCCCGTTATCAGCCCTATCTGGAGACGTGGCGGCAACGCCCGGAATATTCGAACCTGCCCGCGCAGAACTTCCATCTGGCCGAAGACATGGCCGAGAGCTTGTCAACCCAAGCTGCCCCCTGAGACGCCTTTATTTATTTTCATGAAAATCAAATTTACTGTGGCGATGGGCCTGCTGGCGGCCTGGGCGGGAAGTATCAGCTCGGCGACTACAGCTCCGATTCCCCAGGAAGTGATTATAAACCAGATACAAAGGGCGAAACCGCGCAACGTAGTGTTCATTCTCTCGGATGATCATCGTTACGACGCGATGAGTTTTCTGGGCCATCCGCTGGCGGAAACGCCCAATATGGATCGGCTCGCTCACGAAGGGGCCTACTTCCCCAACGCCATGGTGACTACTTCGCTGTGCTCGCCGAGTCGCGCTTCCATCATGACGGGGCTCTACACCTTTCGCCATCGGGTGGCCGACAATGGCACGCCGATGGATCCGAGCATCCCGTTTTTTGCCCAGTATCTGCAGCAGGCTGGCTACGCGACCGCCTTCCTCGGCAAGTGGCACATGGGCTCGGATGGCGACGAGCCGCAGCGGGGCTACGATCATTGGGTGAGTTTTCCCGGGCAGGGGGTCTATTATCCGCCGACGCCGGACTACACCCTGAACGTCGATGGCCAGCGTGTGCCACAGAAGGGCTACATTACCGATGAGTTGACCGACTATGCGGTGGACTGGCTGGAGCAGCAAAAGCCGGAGGAAAAACCATTTTTCCTCTACCTCTCGCACAAAGCGGTGCACGCCGGATTTACCCCGGCCCCGCGGGATCTGGGTCGATTTGCCGACCGCCAGTGGACCCGCCCGGCGCTGGCATCGCCCCACGGGGACTGGAACCAAAACCAGCCTCGCTGGCTGCGCGATCAGCGTAACAGCTGGCACGGCATCGACTTTCCGTATCATACCGAGACCGATCTGGACGACCTCTACAAAGCCTATGGTGAAACGCTGTGCGGGGTGGATGACAGCATCGGTCGGGTGATGGCGCAGTTGGAGCGCATGGGGATCGCCGACGAGACCCTGGTGATATATATGGGCGACAATGGTTTCATGTTTGGCGAACACGGACTCATCGACAAGCGGGTGGCCTATGAGGCCTCGATCCGGGTGCCCTTGCTCATGCGTTGCCCGGCTATGTTTCCGGGGGGCGCGGTGATCGATGAGGTGGTCGCCAATATCGACATTGCGCCGACCATTATGGAGGTGATGGGCTTGAACGCGCCGCCGCATTTCGACGGGCGCAGTGTCGTGCCCTTGCTGGAAGGGCAGCCGACTGATTGGCGCGAGCAATTTCTCTACGTCTACTATTGGGAGCGGGCATTCCCGCAGACGCCGACGACCTTCGCGTTACGGGGGGATCGCTACAAGCTGATCACCTATCACGGGATTTGGGATGCGGATGAATTATTTGATTTGCAGAGCGATCCGGCAGAGCTGCACAACCTGCGTTACGAGCCGGAGTATTCGAAACTGGCCTACGAAATGGAGACCCGGCTCTTCAAGATGATGGACGATCTGGGTGGAACGGAAATCCCGCTGCATCCAACCCCGGCGCGTCGCCTGCGCAACTACCGCGACGGCGATCGTGGCGGCCGGCAAGCGGCGGATTTTCCGGATGGTTTGATCGCGAAAGAATCAGTCGGAGGCGATCATTGAGCAGAGCTCAGGACAGCGGTGAACACCGCGTGTTACCGGAGTCCATGCGGGGGGCGAATTTGTCGGCACGGGGCGCGGATATTAATCAAGATTAATTTCCGCCGGATTGTTCCCCCGGCGTGATCGCGGCAAGGTTGTATCTGTTAAACCCCCGCGGCATTTGCTCCGCGTTTCCCCTCTGTCGAATTACCCTGCCGACTTGTTTCCGATCTTTCCGGATCGCTTGGAAATCCGTGAAAGCACATCCCGAATCGGCGTCCCCTGTGCTCTGTTGCCATGACCAAAACTGTAAATCCGCTTTGCAAAGTCGGTATCGCGATCGCGATCTTCCTATCGCTCACCATCCACCTTTTCGGAGGCATCGGCACCATCGATTCCGCCGGTTGGACGGTCCTGACCCCGAGCGGAGATTCCCGCCAAATCTATGTCAGCAGCTCAGGAGGCGATGATGACAACGACGGCCTTTCCGAGGCGTCGGCCTTGGCCACCATCGATGCCGCCGATGCGTTGATCCGCGACGGGTATCCCGATTGGATACTGCTCAAACGAGGCGATACCTTCGCGCAACCCAATCTCGGTCGCTGGAAGAATGGTCGCAGTGCCGAAGAGCCGATGGTCTTGACCTATTATGGGGATTCCGGTCCGCGTCCGGTGATCAAGCTCACCGGTGCTTTTGTGAATTGGAACGGGCAGGCTCGCAACCACCAGGCCTTTGTCGGCCTCGATCTGTATCGCTCGATCAGCGATCCCGGGTCGCCTGACTTCACAAATGCCGAGTGTGGAAATGCGCTGATCTTTATCGCGGGGGCCAATAATGCCTACAACCTCCTCGTCGAGGATTGCCGCATGCGCTACTGCGCACCGCTGCCGGAAGGCCAGCGGGACACGAACTTCCTGCACAACGTCTATATCCGGCGTAATATCGTGATGAACATGTGGGCGCACGGCACCACCGAGACGGACACCCGGGTGCAAGGCATGTTTGTGCGTGGCGTGGTCGATGTCTATCTGGAGGAGAACGTTTTTCACCACAATGGCTGGAGTGAGGTGATCGCCGGAGCCGGGGCCAACCAATTCAATCACAACATCTACATGTCGGTGCACAACGACGGCGACATCGTGGTGCGCGGCAACATCCTGTCCTATGGGGCGGCCCACGGCCTGCAACTGCGCTCGGGTGGTTATGCGACCATGAACGCCTTCGTCGGCAACGCCATCTCGATGAACATTGGGTATCCCTCGCCGCCGGCCTTCTATTTTGGGCCAACCCTGGTGGCCGATAATGTCGTGACCGACGGGCGCCCCCAGATCCCGGACGATACCAGCAACCCGCAGACCGGAGCCATCTGGGGAATTTGGCGCGTCGAGCTCAACAACGTGCCGACGGTGAACGACAATATCGTGGCCAACATCGGCGACACCCGCGGCGTCAACATGCGGCCTTTCAACGCCATGACGGCCAATGAGCTGGGCACGGGCAACATTGCCTGGAACTGGACCCGTGACGACGAACCTGCGGCCGATCCGGGCTGGCTCGATCCGACCCGGAATGGTGACAGCTACGCCGCATCGCTCGGCATGAACAATTGGGCCGGTTTTATGCAGGCGGTGACCAATCGTCCCGTGCATCAGATGCCCTTCGATCTCACCGCGTATGCCTACAATAACTACGTGCGGGCGGGATTCGACAAGGGCGCGGTGACTCCGCCTTACACCTATGATGCCAACGCGGGCATCGCCGTGACCGGGGTCGTGATTTCGCGGTCCTCGCTGACGATGGAGGAGGGCGGACTGGATGTGCTCACCGCCAGCGTCACGCCCACCGATGCAAGCAATCCCACCGTTCAGTGGAGCTCCAGCAATCCCGCGGTGGCCACCGTGGACAGTAATGGCACGGTGCGTGCGATCACGGAGGGCACGACCATCGTGACCGTGACCGCGAATGACGGCGGCTTTCAGGCGACCTGCACGGTGACGGTGGCGAATATCGACGTCACCGCCGTCAGCGTCGCGCCGACCAGCGCGAGTCTGGGCATCAACGAAACGCTTTTGCTCGAGGCCACCCTCACGCCGGTGAACCCGACCGTTCCGGGCGTGGTCTGGACCTCGGCCAACCCGGCCGTGGCGGCAGTTGATGGCAATGGCGTGGTCACAGGTGTCGGGGCCGGATCCACGGTCATCACCGTGACGACGGATGACGGCGGCCTGACTGCCACCTGCACCGTTACGGTGACCTCGACGGTGGTGCCGGGTATTGGATCCGTCGATGCCGATGGCTGGACGATCCTCACTCCGAGCCCCGATTCGCGGATGGTCTACGTGAGCAGTTCCGAAGGGGACAACAACTTCGATGGGCTTTCCCCGTCCACGCCCAAGGCGACGATCGACGCGGCCAACGCATTGATCCGCGACGGATTCCCCGACTGGATGCTGTTAAAGCGGGGCGACACTTTTCCTCAGCCCAATCTCGGTCGCTGGAAAAATGGTCGCGGGGTGAATGAACCGATGGTCATGACCTATTACGGCGAGACCGGGGCGCGGCCGGTGATTAAATTGACCCAGGAACTTATCTACTGGAATGGCGAGGCACGTAACCACCTGGCGTTCGTCGGGCTCGATCTTTACCGCTCGATCAGCGATCCCGATTCCCCGGACTTCACCAATACCAGTTGCGACCTCGGCTTCTCGTTCAATGCCGGGAACAACGACGCCTACAACCTGCTGGTCGAGGATTGTCGCCTGCGTTACTGCTGGCTCATACCCCAGGGACAGACCTCGGTCTACTTCCTGCACAACGTCCATATTCGTCGTAACATCGTGATGAATACATGGGCGCATGGCACCACCGAAGTGGATAACCGGATCCAGGGTATGTTCGTGCGAGGCGTCGTTGATGTGCGTCTGGAGGAAAACCTCTTTCATCACAATGGCTGGAGCGAGGTGGTCGCTGGAGCCGGGGCCAACCAATACAACCACAACATCTACATGTCGGTGCACAACGACGGCGAAATCATTGTGCGCGGCAATATCCTATCCTACGGGGCCGCCCATGGCTTGCAGCTGCGCTCGGGCGGTTATGCGACGATGAATGCCTTTGTGGGCAATGCCATTTCGATGAACGTCGGCTACTCGTCCCTGCCGGCGTTTTACGACGGCCCCACCTATGTAGCGGATAATGTCGTTACGGACGGGCGTCCGCAGATTCCGGACGACAGCAGCAGCCCGCAGACGGGGGCGATCTGGGGCATTTGGCGGGTGCTGCTCAACACCGTGCCTACGATCGACGACAATATTGTCGCCAACATCCGCGATACCCGCGGCGTCAACATGCGCCCCTTCAACGCGATGACGGCTAACGAACTCGGCACCGGTAACATCGCTTGGAACTGGACGCGCGACGACGAACCGTCCGTTGATCCGGGCTGGCTTGAGCCGACCCGCAACGCCGACAGCTTTGGCGCTTCACTCGGGTTGACCGACTGGGCCGGCTTTATCGCCGCCGCCAGCAACCGGCCCGTGCACGAGATGCCATTCAATCTTACGGCGTATGCTTACGACAATTACATCCGCGCGGGCTTTAACAAAGGCATCGTCGCGGCGCCCTATAACTACTCCGGGGCTCCGGGGAGTGTGGCCGTGACCGGAGTGAGCCTGGCGCCCGCGACGCTGGCTCTCGAGGCAGGCGGCACGCAGGCGCTCACCGCGACTCTTTCGCCGCTCAATGCCACCAATCAGGCGGTGGTTTGGACCTCCAGTGCTCCTGGCGTGGCCACGGTGAGCCCCAGTGGTCTGGTGACCGGTGTGGCGGATGGCAGTGCGACCATCACGGTCACCACCAGCGACGGTGGTTTTACGGCCAATACCACGGTCACGGTATCGTCCGCCCCTGGCGGTGCGGTGACGGGTGTGAGTGTTTCGCCGACGAGTCTATCCTTCCCGGTCGGCCAGGTGCAGCAGTTGTTTGCGACGGTGTCGCCCGCCAACGCCACCGACCCAACGGTGACTTGGAGCACCAGTGCGCCGACGGTCGCCACCGTCGATGCCAACGGCTTCGTCACGGCGGTCGCGACGGGCACCGCGACCATCACGGCAACCACCAACGATGGCGGGTTCACAGCGAGCGCGGTGGTGGCAGCGACGGCCGCTCCGACCGGCCCGGCCGGGGTGTTGTTTGGTTTCGACCTGAACAATTTTCCCGGCTTCAGCAGCAGTCCGACCGCGACGTGGGACTTTGCGCCCTTCCCGCTCGCGACGACCGATGTGGCGGGCAGCTTCAGTCATGCCCACCTGGCCACCGTCGTATTGTCGTCAGGTCCGGGCTGGGTCGCGGCGGGAACCAGTTCTCAGGCGGGATTCTATCGTTTCCCCTTCTATCCGGGTTCGCCGGATCCGAGCGACGATCAAGCCGCGTCGGATGCTTACGTCGAGTTTACCATCAACCCGGCGGCGGGCTACAGTTTCACTCTCGCACCCACGAATACGCTGCAATTCAACAAGCGAGTCTACGACAGCGACGGCTCGGCCGGTCTCTTCGTGCGCTCCAGTCTCGACAACTACGCCACCAATCTGGCGTCCCTGACCGGCTTCGGTGATGGCGGCGTGGTGAGTTTCGATCTGCCGGGATTTGTGGGTATCAACCAGTCGGTTACGTTCCGGATCTATGTTTATGATGCGGATGGTGTCATCGACGGTTTTGGCATTCGAAACAATGGCAACATTGTCGAGGATCTCGACCTCGTGCTCAATGGCACGATGGCGGTGGCAACCGTGCCCGTGAGTGGGGTGAGCTTGGCTCCGGCCAGCGTGGGATTGGCAGCCGGCCAAACCCAGCAACTGGTTGCCACGGTGGCTCCGGCCAATGCCAGTGATCCCAGTGTGGTTTGGAGCAGCAGTGATCCGGCTATCGCCACGGTGGATACGAGTGGGGTGGTGACTGCGGTGATGGACGGAGCCGCCACCATCACTGTGACGACGACCGATGGTGGTTTCACCGCCACCACAAGTGTCACGGTGGCACCGCCTGTTTCCGGTGGGGTGCTGGTCGGCTATGACATGGACAGCTTCGCGGGCTTCAGCTCGACCCCGGCAGAGACGTGGGACTACGCTCCGCACCCGCTGGCGACGACTGATGTTGCCGGTAGCGCGACGGCGTCCAACCTGACGACCGTGGTTCTATCCGCGGGGCCGGGTTGGGTTGCGGCCGGGACGAATTCCCAGGCCGGATTCTACCGGTTCCGCGCCTACCCGGGTTCGGCTGATCCGACGAGCGATACAGTGGCTTCAGATGCCTACTTCGAGTTCACATTGGACCCGGCCGCGGGCTATGCCTTCACGCTTGATGCGACGGATACACTGCAATTCCGGATGCGGGTCTACGATAACGATGGCACGGCTGGCTTTTTCGTGCGCTCCAGCGTCGACAACTACGCGAGCAACCTCGCCAGCCTGACCGGTTTCGGGGACAGCACGACGTTGAGCTTCGATCTGCCCGGTTTCGCCAATGTCGAGTCGGCCGTCACCTTCCGGGTGTATGTTTACGATGCGGATGGTGACATGGGCGGCTTCTCGCTGCGCAACGGGGGCAACGTGATCGGCGACTATGACTTTGTCATCAACGGCTCGGTCAACGCGGCGACCGTGCCCGTGAGTGGGGTGAGTGTGGCTCCGGGTAGCGTGGCATTGGCAGCCGGCCAAACCCAGCAACTGGTTGCGACGGTGGCTCCGGCCAACGCCAGTGATTCCAGTGTGGTTTGGAGCAGCAGCGATCCGGCTATTGCGACGGTGGATACGAGTGGGGTGGTTACGGCGGTGACGACCGGTGGAGCGACGATCACGGTTACCACCACCGACGGAGGTTTCACCGCCACCACAAGTGTCACGGTGGCGCCCCCAGCTCCTGGTGGGGTGCTGGTCGGCTATGACATGGACAGTTTCGCGGGCTTCAGTTCGACCCCGACGGAGACGTGGGATTTTGCCCCGCACCCGCTGGCGACGACTGATGTCGCCGGCAGTGCGACGGCGGCCAACTTGGCGACCGTGGTTCTGTCCGCAGGGCCGGGTTGGGTTGCGGCCGGGACGAATGCCCAGGCCGGATTCTACCGGTTCCGCGCCTACCCGGGGTCGGCAGATCCGATAAACGATACGGCGGCTTCAGATGCTTACGTCGAGTTCACATTGGACCCGGCCGACGGCTATGGCTTCACGCTCGATGCGACGGACACGCTGCAATTCCGGATGCGGGTCTACGATAACGATGGCACCGCTGGTATCTTTGTGCGGTCGAGTGTCGACAACTATGCGAGCAACCTCGCCAGCCTGACCGGTTTCGGGGACAGCACGACGCTGAGCTTCGATCTGCCCGGTTTCGCCAATGTCGAGTCGGCTGTCACCTTCCGGGTGTATGTTTATGATGCGGATGGTGACATGGGCGGCTTCTCGCTACGCAACGGGGGCAACGTGATCGGCGACTATGACTTTGTCCTCAACGGCGCGGTCAATCTGGCGGGCGGTGCTGGTGCTGGTGGTGGAGGTGAGACTGAAAGCTCGCTGGCTATCGTGACGGAATCTCTCGGGGCCGGAACCGTTGGCGAAACCTACACCGCACAGATCGAGACGGTCGGTGGCGCGGGTGACCAGGCGTTTGATTTGGCATCGGGAGCACTGCCTGTCGGTCTGGTGTTGGGATCTGATGGCATGATCTCGGGCCAACCGATGATGGCCGGGATCGCGAGTTTCGTGCTGCGGGTCGCCGATTTGTCAGGGGTGCAAACCCGGGAGATGACACTCAATGTATCGCCCGGGACTGCCGCCGTCGCGCTCTCTGACTTAAGCTTCGTCTATGACGGGACCTCGAAATCCGCCACGGTTACGACCTCGCCCGCGGGGTTATCGGTGGGTGTCGTCTACGCAGGGAACCCAACATCACCCAGCCATGCCGGTAGTTACGCGGTGGTGGCGACAGTGATGGATGCCAACTACGTGGGTTCGGCCGCAGGCACGCTCACGATCACGGCGGCCCCTGCGACGGTTACGCTGCATGGTCTGGGCCAGTCCTACGATGGCACGCCGCGTGAAATCGGGGTGGATGTCGTTCCCGACGGTTTGCCCGTCATCGTGGGCTACGCCGGAGAGATTGACGCCCCGCGGTTCCCCGGGTCCTACGAGGTCGTGGCGGTGATTGACGACCCGAATTACACGGGCTCGGCGAGCGGGGTGCTCAAAATATCGACGGGAGCGCTGATCCGTCGCGGGCCGACGCTGAACGGCGATATCGACGGTTCGGTGCAGGTCACCTCGGCGCAGAGTGTCACCTTGAATGGGGGCGCCTCGATTAGTGGCGATCTGTTGATGCCCGGCACTCCTGAGGTTCTGGTGCAAGGCAACGCGCTCTATGTCGGCACGCAGGCGGGACCGGGAGCGTCCGACCCGACGGGGCACAAAATCACGCTGAACGGCAACGCGGTTACCCGCTACATTGTCACGCAGATCGATCCGGTTGATCTGCCGGTGGTGTTCGCTCCACCTGCTCCGACCGGCACGGCAAATATCACCCTCAACACCACCGGACAAAACGTGCCTGATTGGACTGTGGTCCGGAGTCTCACCCTCAACGGCAACGCCGGAGTAAGAGCCGTGCCGCCGGGTAACTATGATCGGCTCACAGCCAATGGTAATAGTGGTTTTGTGCTCGGCATTGCCGGGTCGACGGAGCCTGCCGTCTACGGGTTGCAGAATCTCACGCTTAATGGAAACAGTGCGATCCAACTCGTCGGCTCGGTCGTGCTCACGTTGGCGAACGGGGTGAGTCTCAACGGGAATGTGGGCCACATCGATCAGGCGGATTGGCTGACGGTGAATATCCATTCCGGCGGTTTGACGCTAAACGGGGGTGTCATGCTGCATGGTTCCGTCGTAGCGCCAAATGGCACGGTGACGATCAATGGCAATAGCGCGATCCACGGCAAAGTCGTCGCCGATCAGCTCACAATCAACGGTAATGGCTATCTGCAGGAACCGTAGTATTCATCCGCAGATCTGAGCGTCCGCTTCTGATCGAATTGGCCATCCAATTCTGGCCAGAGCAGGATGGCTGTCGCCGGGCGAAAGGGGGCCGCGTTTCGAACAGGATTTGAACCGCCGAACGGATGCTCGCGATGTGTGTTTCCAGATTGATGTTGTCTGGCTGGGATTGCCCCGGACGCGAGCGATGGGCTGATGGCGGTGACGCAACCAGCTATCGCAGTCACTGCGTTAGACCTGCCAACGCCTTATATATCCATGCCACCGTGCGGTCGCTCATACGCGCAACTTGGGCAATAGCTCTCGGTGGCGGTTCGTAGAGGATGCCAGTGTTTTTTAGCACTTCGTGCTGCTCTATAAGTTTGGAGTTCTCTTCGGATCGTCGAGGAGAGAAGCAAACGCATTTTGGGGCGACTCGACGGAGATCACCTTCAGAAGTTTTGAAGATGGTCTGAAGGAATTCAGGGTCCTTGATTTGGATGAACGATTGAGCGGCAAGTTGGCTTTTTCGGCATCGGTGCCGGTGACACGAACGGAGCTGATGAGGCGAAGAGGGGCTGTCTTGGTTGCAGCTAGATCGGGCGCTAGTGGATGGCTCTTTGGCGAGGTTCCTCTGGGTAGGGCAAGCTACACTGGTCCTACGCCCTGGGGCCCGTTCATAACGCGTCGTCGGTAGTTTTCTGAGATTATGCCGGTGCGCTTCCTGAAGTAGCGTGGCAGGTGCGACGCATCGTGAAAACCGCATTCCATGGCGATCGACAACAGGTTCTGATGCCCTTATTCGAAGAAATGCTTGAAGAGGCGCTAAGAGCCGCCATCGCCGTAGGCCTTTTCATGTCGCTTTGGCCTCCTGCTGTTGCAAGCTGATCGGGCCTGAGAAAAATGGACACGGGAATCTCTTAGAAAGAGAAACCTAAAGTGAAACGAAACCGACACAGCGCCGAGTTTAAGCGCGAAGCCGCCAGGCTGATGATCATGGACGGGCTGAGTGCCCCGGAGGTCTCCCGGAAGTTGGATGTGAACCCGAGTCTGCTTTACCGCTGGAAACGCGAGCAACTGGCCGAGATGGATGCGGCGAGTCCGCCGCACGCGAAGTCGAGCCCGACCCAGTTGGCCGCCGAGATCGACCAGCTGCGCAAGCAACTGGCGAAAGAAAAGCGGATCAATGAGATCCTAAAAAAAACGGTGAGCTACTTCGCCAAGGACGAGTGAGCCGCTTCGTGTTCATGCGAAAACATCAGCACAGGTATGACGTGGCCGAGATGGGCGAAGCGCTCGGCGTCTCGCGCAGCGGATACTACCGCTGGATCGAGGCCAGACCCTCGGTCCGCCGAGAGCAGGACGAAGCGATCAAGCCAGTGATCGAGCAAGTCGTGCGTCGGGCTTGCGGCCCCTACGGTTACCGGCCGGTCCACCAACATCTGCGTGAGCAGGGCGTGGACTGTGGCCGTGATCGCACCCTGCGCCTGATGCACGAGTTGGAGTTGGTCGGCCGCTCCCATGCCCGGTTCAAGCCGATGGGCACCGACAGCGAGCATCTGTTTGGCTACCATCCCAACTTACTCAAGCAGTTGGGGAAACCGGAGCATCGCGATCAGATCTGGGTGGCCGACACCACCTATCTGCGCACGGACGAGAGCTGGTGTTATCTGGCGACGGTGATGGATCTATGCACCCGACGCATCGTCGGCTGGAGCGTCTCCGATCGCAACGACACCGCCCTGGTCTGCACCGCGTTGGAAAACGCCGTGCAAACCCGCGGCGAAGTCCGCGCCGGCATCGTGCATCACAGCGACCGGGGCAGCACCTACGCCGCGGATCGCTACCAACGCCTGCTGGCCAAGCTGAAAATGCACCCGAGCATGAGCGCCAAGGGCAACTGCTACGACAATGCCGCGATGGAGTCCTTCTTTGGTCGCTACAAAACGGCCGCAGTGCGCGACCACGTCTTTGCCAACGAAGCCCAAGTCCGCGCCAACGTCTTCAACTACATCGAAGTCTTCTACAACCGATTCCGCAAACACGCCTCTCTGGGCTACCTGAGCCCGATGCAGGCGGAGGCAAAAATCTTGCCCCCCATGGGGGGCAATGCACAACCCGATTGCCTAACCCGCAACTAAACCCATAACCCACCAAATAAGAGACGACCGTGTCTCACCATCTCAGGCCCGATCAAGCGCCACCGTCAGCTTGCCAAAATCTTCGCGGCCGCTGCCCAATGCAGGCTATCTATTTTAATGATGTTCGCCGGAAGGAGCTCACTCCCAAGCTTTGTTCCCGAGTAGATTTTCCCGATGAAGACCGATTATAGGTGAGAGTAATCGCGACTTTTTTCGATTTCAATCGCTATGGGGACTGCGGGAATATCTCCCGCGCGCCGATACCGGGGCGGTCTCGACGCGCGAAGAACTTCGTTACAAGGCTTCATAATGGAGTCTCCGATTGTAGAGAGATGACTTTATTTGAAATTCCACAACCCTTCCCTGTCGAAGGATTCGGAATTGCCGTATCCAAGTTTTGTGTCTTCGAATTTCGGACAATTGCGAGAATCGCCGCTTTGACGTCAGAGGATAGGTTTAACCACGACCATACGATTTCCTGAACCTCTACAGCGTCGGCCTCGGAGGTCGCGGGAATGGAGGCATTATACGCCGCGACTTGGCGTAGGTAGTCGGCTCTTTTCTCCCCGATTTTTGCGCTATTTTCTTCGGGTGTGTTTCCATGTGCGTTGGAGGAGTCACTAATTCCGTAACGTAATTGAACAGCAAATTGATGCAGATGTGAGCAAATTCGTTCGAGTCTCTTCGCCCGCTCCATTTTCTTAACGGCCGATCTTCACGATCGGCCGTTTTGCGTTTCCGGGGCGTAGGCGTCGCGGAGGATTTGCATGGGGTGACGCACGGGCAGTGCCGCGTTCAGCCGGGCGAGGTGGTGGCGGATCTGGGTTTGGCAGCCGATGTTGCCCGAGGCGACTTGGTCGGCTCCCGTGGCCAGCATGGCCTCGGCTTTCTGGCGTCCGAGTCGGGCCGCCATGGCGGGTTGATCAATGTTGTAGGTGCCCGCGCTGCCGCAACAGATGTGTCCATCGGCGGGCTCAATGAGTTCGAGGCCGGGGATTTGGGCCAGAAGTTGCCGGGGCTCGGCTCGGACTCCCTGGGCGTTGGCGAGGTGACAGGCGTCCTGCATGGCAATGCGGCGAGTCGGCTGGAAACCGGTCGGTGGCTCGCGCAGGCCGAGGCGGGTGAGAAACACGCTTACGTCGATCGTGAGAGCCGCGAGTTGGCGGGCGGCGGCTTCGTGGGGCGTGCCGGCGAGTATCATGGAATATTCGTGGAGGGCCGAACCGCAGCCCGCCGCGTTGGTCAGCACGGCGTCGAGGTCGGTGGGGAATGCGGCGAGGTTGGCGCGCGCGAGATGTTGCGCGGTGGCTCGATCACCGGTGTGCCAGGCGAGCCCGCCACAACAACCCTGGGCGCGAGGCACGGAGACTTCGACGCCATTGCGCGTGAGCACTTCGATGGTGGCCGCATTGATGTCGGGATCGAGCACCTGCTGGGCACAGCCGGCGAGCAGGGCGACGCGGGCGCGACGTTTACCGCGAGCGGGGTAGAGTGCTTGCAAGGTTTGGCGACGAGGCAGTGCCGCGGGGGCCAGGTCGAGCAAAGGGCGGAATGCGGCCGGAATCCAGCGGTGCAACGGTTTGGTGAGGCGAGCGGCCCGCAGTGCCAGACGCAGCCGCCGCGGATACGGCACGGTGAACGCGGCCAACGCCCGGCGCACGCGGGCGGTGAAACCGAGTCGAACCTGCGGAGCGGCGAGGGCGCGATACGGACTGATCAAGTCGCGATAGGAGACGCCGCTGGGGCAGGCCGGCTCGCACGCGAGACAGCCCAGGCATTGGTCGAGATGCGGCTGGGCGTCATCCCAAGTCAGCGTGCCTTCGAGGACTTCCTTCATGAGCACGATCCGGCCGCGGGGGGAGGCCGTTTCGTCGTGGGTTTCGTGATACGTGGGGCAGGCGGGCAGACAAAACCCGCAATGCACGCATGCATCCACGGCGGCGACCATGGCAGGTCCGTTGGGGCCGATCGTTTGGGCGTTGAGGCGATGTTGCATGGCTCAGAGCAGATCGGTCGGAAACCGGTTGAAGGGGTCGAGCACGGCTTTGATGCGGGGTTCGATGGCGGCGGTGGGGGTGGTGCGGTGCCAGACCGCACCGGCTCCGCGCAAGAGCAACGAGTCGAACCCACGCTGACGCATCGCCTCGCGGGTCGCGGTGTCGTGGGGCGGCAGCGAGACGTAGCTCAGATCACCGGCGGCACTGACATGCAGGCGCGCAGCGGGTGACTCCGATAGCAGCGCGATGAGCCGCGGCAGATTGGCGAGATGAGTGGGCACCTTCAACCATGTGCCGTCCGCGTGGGCCCAGCCGAATCCGAGCACATCGCTCCACCATGCGCTGGCGCTGGCGTCGGAGATCGGGCGAGCCCCGGACGCGGTTTGAGAAATCGATTCGGACAAGGCTTCGAGGGCTTCAGTCGGTCCGGCCAAACGGAGGTAAATCCGGTTTTCCAAGGGACGCGCGTCGATGGCATGGGGTTCCGTCGGCGAGCGGGCCAATTGGCCGAGCATCGTCACCAGTTCACCCGCATCGTCACAATCAATGACCAAGGTCCGTTCGGCCGCGGGTCGGGGGGCTACTTTGATGGTAATTTCCGCCAGCACGCCGAAGCGACCGAGACTGCCCGCCATGAATTTAGGCAGATCGAAACCGGCCACGTTTTTCACCACGCGGGCCCCCACGACGAGGCGCAGTCCGCGACCATCGACCAAGGTCATGCCCAGCACCGCGTCGCGCACGCCGCCGTGGGCGAAACGCCGCGGGCCGTTGAGTCCACTGGCCACCGCGCCGCCCAAGGTCGCCCCGGCCGCGACAAAGGGCGGGTCGAAGGGCAGGCCCTGGCCGTGTTGAGCAAGTTCGGCGGCGATGTCGGCCAGCGGCGTGCCAGCCAGCGCGGTGAGCACGAATTCCTCGGGGGCGTAGTCCGTGATGCCGCGAAGCCGATCCATGGGCAGGAGCATGGCGGCGTGGTCGGACAAGGCGGGTTTGGTGCGCCGCCCGACCGGCAGGAGCGGACCGACGTGGGTGCGGACGACCGCGACCAATTCATCGATGGTGGTCGGCGCGGAAAGCAATGATTGACTGGGTGGGACCGGCCCTGGATTCGCGTCCGATGGAGACGTCGGAAGCGTCGGAGCCGACTCGAGCGTTTTGCCGGGGTTGGCAATACCGGCCGGGTCGAAGGCGGCGTGGATGCGGCGGAACAGATCCATCTCTGCAGCGCCATACATCTGCGGCAGATAGGATTTCTTTTCGATTCCCACGCCATGCTCGCCGGTGATGGAACCCCCGAGCGCGATACAGGCTTGGAGGATTTCACCGGAGGCGTGTTCGACCGCTTCAACGGCGCCGGGTTCGGCCGCGTCGTGGAGCAGGTTCGGGTGGATGTTGCCGTCGCCGGCGTGGCAGACATTGGCGCAGCGGATGTTGGCGGCCGTGGTAATCTCGTTGATGCGGCGAAGAGCGGCGCCGAGGTGTCGCCGCGGCACGACGCAATCCTGCACCATGTTGCTCGGCGCGAGGCGGCCGAAGGCACTGTAGGCGCTCTTGCGCACGTGCCAGATGGCGGCGCGTTCGGCGTCGTTGTAGGCGACGACCAATCCGGTGGCGTGTTGCGCGGTGAGCAACGCCTCCAAGGTGGGGCGCTGAGCGGCGACGATGGGGGCGGGTCCCTCGAGCTCGATGACGAGGATTGCCCGACAGTCGGGCGGATAATTGAGGGGGACGACGGGACGCACGGCTTCGATCGTGAGCTCGTCCATGAGCTCCATGGCGACGGGAATCATGCCGGCTCCAATCACGGCGGAAACCGCATCGCCGGCGGCGGCGGTTGAAGCGAAACCCGCCAGCACGGTGTAGCGGGTCTCGGCGACGGGCATGAGGTTGACGGTGACCTCAAGGGCGATGCCAAACAGACCCTCGTTGCCGACGAACAATCCCGTCCAATCGGGGCCGATCGATTCGCGACTGGCGCTGCCCCACGTCACACGTTCGCCGGTGGCGAGCACGGCGGTGAGGCCGAGCACGTGGTTGGAAGTCATGCCGTGTTTGAGGCAGTGGGCGCCACCGGCATTGAAGCCCACATTGCCGCCGATGGTGCAGATTGGCTGGCTCGAAGGATCGGGGGCGTAGTGCAGCTGGTGCGGGGCGGCGGCGCGGGTGATGTCGAGGTTCACCACGCCGGATTCGATGAGGGCCAGTCGGCGCGATGGGTCGACCGTGATGATGCGATCGAGTTTGGTGGTAACGATGACCACCCCGTCCGGCACCGGCGTCGCGCCGGCGCACAAGCCCGTGCCGCTGCCGCGGACCACGAAGGGCACGCCCTCGGCGTGGCACCACTGCACGATGCTCACCACTTCATCAATCGTGTGGGGGAGCACAATGGCCCGGGCGCGACAGCGGTAGGACGTTTGCGCATCCGCGTCGTGGACGGCCAGCAGGGCCGCTGCGGTCGAGATGCGGTCGGGGGGGAATTGCGCGCGGAGGCTCTGCAGCGAAGGAGGCATGGGGTGGGGTGGAGCCGACGATGTCGCGGGGCGGCGCGGAGCCAAGGATTTCGTGAAAACAGACGGAAGGTGCGGTTGGCAGCGGCCGTAAAAACCTATCCACTGCGCTCATGCACGCCGCCGAATTCTATGCCCTGCCGGCCTCCCTCCAGACCTTTGCCGCGTATTTTCCGGCCGATGCCAGCGCGTGGGCGTGGTTGCCGAAAATCAAGCAGGCCCTGGCGGATCTGCGGGGGAACACCAGCGAGCTCGCCCTGCCTCCGGGCGTCAGCGTCGAAGGTGAAGTATGGATCGATCCGACGGTGAAGCTTCCGCCGACCGCGACCTTGATCGGGCCGGCCTGGATCGGGGCGGGCACGGAAATCAGGCCGGGGGCGTTTGTCCGGGGCAACGTAATCGTCGGCGAGCGGTGCGTGCTCGGGAACAGTTGTGAATTCAAGAACTGCCTGCTGATGGACGATGTGCAGGTGCCTCATTTCAATTACGTGGGAGATTCCATCCTCGGCAACAAAGCTCATCTCGGCGCCGGCGTGGTGCTCTCGAATCTTCGGCTCGATCAGCAGCCCATTTCGCTGCGGTTGCCGGAAGGAGTGGTCGACACCGGCTTGCGCAAGTTCGGCGCGATTCTCGGCGATGAAGCCGAAGTGGGCTGCAACGCCGTATTGCAGCCCGGCACCCTGCTGGGCAAACGCGCGTTGGTGATGCCCACCTTGGCGTTCAGTGGATACTTGGCTCCGGCCCGCATCGCCAAAGGCCGGACGTCGGTTACGCAGATTCCCCGCCGCGACTGACCGGCTGGAATGATTAGCATAGAATCGGGAATTTACCCGATTTTACCGGGTAGGCAATTATTGCCGATTTGGGTCGTTGCCGCGACCAGACTCAGGGCGTTTTCTGGGGAGGAGAAAAATAAACATTAATAAACGCCTTATCTCCAGTAACTAAGGAGAAGGTGAAAATTCATGGCACGTGGACTGCATTTAGGGCGGTCATGCTTCCATTGTGCCCATCGAAATCCGCGACCGAGCCGCGTGATGCGACCGTCAAGTCGCCCGTAGTTCCGACCTACAGTGCGTCCGGACTCTTCATGCGCTCGATCATGTTGATCGGACGCGATGCGCACCCTGCGAGCATTCGGAATACTTTCGAAGACCGCGCCAGCATGCCCCTGCGCCACGGGGCTGCGACGCAGTGGGTCTACGCAACCGTAGCTTAACCTGACCACCGTTTCATGAAATCAAACCTGCTTACTCCCACCTCATCCGGCCGTTCGTCCACTCGGAATACGGTCGAGGCCTCCTCTCAAGAACTGAACCCGGACGAGGTCGTTCTGCTGGAGCGCCACCTTCCCTTGGTCAGAGCCGTGGTGAATCGGATCAAATTGCGACTGCCGGCTCATGTGGAGGCCGACGATCTTCACAGCGTGGGCGTGACCGGATTGATCGCGGCCGTGCGGCGTTTCGACTCCGCGCAAGACAATACCTTTGGTGCTTACGCCACGCTGCGCATTCGCGGGGCGGTGCTCGATGAACTGCGCCGTCTGGATTGGTGCCCGCGCCGCGCTCGGGCGAAGTCCCGCCAAATCCGGGATGCGGTGGGTGAACTGGAGCAACGTTTCGGCCGGGTGGCGACCGACGCGGAGTTGAGCAAGCACTTGGGTCTGGAGCCGCAGGAACTGGCCCGCTGGCAGGCGGAGGTGCGTCCGATCACGATCGTGCCGATCGACCAACCGGTGGGCGACGCCGAGGGCACCAGTGGTTCGTTGCACGAGCTGATCGCCGACGACAATTGCGAGCACGTGGGCGATTCCATGGAGCAGCAGGAATTGAAGGCGATGCTGGTGGAGCGGATCAGCGAAATGCCGGAAACGCCGAAGAAAGTGCTCGCCATGTATTACTTTGAAAACATGCGACTGGCCGAGATCGCCGAGGTTTTTGGCCTCACCGAGTCCCGCATTTGCCAGATTCACGGCCAGGCGCTGCAAAGCCTGCGCAAGTGGATCCTGCGGGCGCGTGAGTCCTGAGTCCGCGATTCTGAGCCCGGTTACACCACGTTGGTTTTCTCGGGACGCGGTCCATTTCCCGGACCGGTCTCAGGGCGTGGCGGCGCAGCGGAAACCGATATTTGAGGCTGCGCTGTCCGGCGTGTTGCTGCTGCGGGCGTCGACCCGGTAGCGATTGCAGTAGGAGGCGTGGCACAGGAAGCTTCCTCCTCGCATGACGCGGCGGTCGCCCGAGGTCGGCCCGGGAGGATTGGCGATGGGGGACCGCGCGTAGTAATCGGCGTCGAACCAATCGGCGCACCACTCCCACACGTTGCCGGTGACCTGATAGAGTCCGTAACCGTTGGCTCGATACGATGGGGCGGGGGCGGTGCCGTAGTGTCCGTCGGCCTCGGTGTTCTGGGTGGGGAATAGCCCCTGCCAGACGTTCATGCGGTGTTTGCCGCCGGGCTCCAGTTCGTCGCCCCAAGGGAAACGATTGCCGGTGGGCTGTCCTCCGCGGGCGGCGTATTCCCACTCAGCCTCAGTGGGGAGTCGTTTCCCGGCCCAGGCGGCGAAAGCGGCGGCATCGTTCCAGGTGACATGCACGACGGGGTGTTCCCAGCGCTTTTTGATATTGCTGCCCGGACCTTCGGGATGGCGCCACGTGGCCCCCGGTAAGGCGCACCACCATTCGGTGCCGACCGCGCGGCGGGGTTGAGTCGAGAGTTGCTTGGCGGTCAGCAGACCCTCGAAAACGAACGACCAGCCAAAATGTTCCGACTCGGTGCGGTAGCCGGTGGCGTTGACGAAGTCGTTGAACTCCCGATTGGTGACGGTGGTGGCATCCAGATAAAAGTCGGCCAGCGTCACGTCGTGAACCGGCTCCTCGCCGTCGGCGGCAAAGCCATAGTCGCGGTCATTGCCCATGGCAAAGGAGCCGCCTTTGATGAGCTTCATGCGGTCCCGCCCGGACGGTTTGGTCGCGGTGTTCGCGGTGGGTGGCGGAGGGGCCGGGGGAACCGCGCCGTTTGACTCTCCGCGTGATGGTGAGCAGCAGCTTTTCATGTCGAAGTCGGCTTACACGCTAGTTGGGCGCCACGTGATATTGCTACGGAAAAGCACGGCGCTGAGTTTCGAGGGCGCACATTACTCAGATTCGGCGTCGAATGCGTCGAAGCGTGAGCGGGTTGTCGGCCGGGTAGAGGGCCATGACGTCGGAGAGCAGCATGATCACCCACGGCGAGCCTTCCCATGATCCGTTTTTGGTGAACACCAAATCGCCGGCCAGATGCACGCAGGAGTGGACCACCATGTTGTCCACGGTCACGAACAGGTAGATGTCGCCGAGAGCGGGCTCGGTGGTGACGGTGGCATACTCGGTGCGATAGGCTTGAAAGGACAATGCGACATCCCGATAGCGCTCATCGAACTCGTGGAGATTGAAGTTTAGCGAGGTCCAGTGGCAGTCGCGCTGCAGTTCGTTTTCCGATTCGGGGGGAGGCGCGTAGGTGTAGAGTAAACTGCGGGCGGTGGGTGGCAGCAGGTGGAGAATATCGACCGTGGCATCGGGAGACTGGCGCAAGAGCGACCGCAGCATCGGTTCGAAATTTCGTCGATGCTGCAGCGTTGACCAGTATGCGACCACCGCATCGATATCGGTCTCCGGTCGGAGCCGGAGTTTGACCATCTGAGATTGGGAGCGTCCCAGCGTTCGCGCCAGCAACTCACGCTGCTCCGGAGTTTTGATGTCCGAAAGGATAAGGAGGAAGTCGGAGAACAGCAGCGAATCGCCGCGGCGATAGAGCAAGGGGCGCACCACGCTCAGCGTGTGCGCGGTGAGCCCACTGGCGGCGAACCACGCTTCGCTGGAATCGGCCCGGAAACTGGCGGGGGAATGTTGCGCGAGGTTTTCCGGAAAAACCGCCAGCGCCGCGTAGAGCAGACGACGGGTCGCGGGACGCAGCCCCACGATGATGGCCTTGGACACATCGAGACGGATCAGGGTTGGTTCGATGACCCAATGGGAGGCGTCCCGAAAGTAGGCGGTCTCCGTCGGGGAGAGGTCCGCCCGGACGAACAGCTCGTCGAGGGTGGCCTCGGTGTATCCGGGAAAGAACCACGAGGTATAGTCATAGACGGCGACCTCGAAGGCGATGGCCTCGTCGGGTGGCTCGATGACCACCCGGGTGGACTCCAACCGACCCCAGCGACCGCTGGTGACGTGGACATTTCCCTCGCGACCGTCCTGCTGCTCCGGCGGCACGGCAGGGGCGGTGGGGGCGACGGCCGGGCGCGATGCCGGAGAGGAAACCGTCCGTTCGTTCCGGACCAACCAGGCCAGCGTCAACCACGGCACGGTCAGCGAAATGACCAGGATAGCGAAGCCGGTTCGGCGGGTCAGCAGTGCACCGACGGAACGTCGGGGAGGGGAGGGAAGAGGCGCCGACATGTCGTGACAGTGCTGCCCCGGTCCCGGAAGCATCTGGCGCGGGTTGCAGATGCTTCCGGTGTAGTTGATTTAAAGATACGCGCGCGAGCGGGGCGGAGATCAGGCCGACGGCATGAAGCCGGGGCGGTAGTCCTTGGTGAGGTATTTCTCGGCCGACGGCAGGTTGGGGATCTTCATGTTTTTGGCATCCCACTCGATGCGGCGACCGGCGCGGATCGCCACGTTGCCGAGCAGCACGGTTTCCGAGAACGGCCCGGCGTAGTCGAAGTTCGCGGCGGGCTGCTGGCCTGCGCGGATGGCGATGGCCCACGCCTCGTGGTGATTGCTGGTGGCCACGCGCGGCAGCGTTTTGGGCGGAAGATTGGGCGCGATCTCGCGCATCCGGGTTTCGGGGAAGACGCGCACACTGGCGTTGTATGTGTTGGTGAGCACGCTGCATTCGGAGCCAATAACCATGCTGCCGCTGCCATCGCGCGGCAGCTGGCGGCCAAGTTCCCATTCGGGCGGCAGCGTCGGGGTGAGGCCGCCGTCATACCACGTCCATTTCACTCCGGGCATGGACCCGCGCGCGGCGAAATCGAACTTAACCACCGAGCTTACCGGGCAGCTCACTTCGCTGTTTTTGGCGGAGAACGCTTCCACGGCGGTGGGGGCGGTGAGTTCGAGTCCCCAGTAGGCGGCATCCATGATGTGGCAGGCCATGTCTCCAAACGCGCCGCACCCGTAGTCCCACCAGCCGCGCCAGGCGAAGGGCACATAGGTTGGGTCGTAGGCCCGTTCCGGCGCGACGCCCTGCCAGAGATCCCAATCAAGGGTGTCGGGCACCACGGGGATGGCTTTGCTGTGGTCGGGCATCGGCAGGCCCTGCGGCCAAATGGGACGGTTGGTCCAGCTGTGGACTTCCTTCACCTCACCGAGCACCCCGGCGGCGATCCATTCCTTGAGGAGACGGGTGCCTTCGTTGCTGTGGCCCTGATTACCCATCTGGGTGATGACACCGTGTTTGCGCGCGGCGGCGGCGATGAGGCGGGCTTCCTCGACGGTATGCGTGAGCGGTTTTTCGACGTAGACGTGCTTGCCGAGTGCGATCGCGGTCATCGCGATCGGGAAGTGCATGTGATCGGGCGTGGATATCACGACGCCGTCGATCTTGTCGCCGAGCGTGGCGAACATCTCGCGGTAGTCGCGGAACGTCGGCACGTCGGGATACTCTTCATACGAAGCGGCGGCGCGGGCGTCGTCGACGTCGCAAAACGCGACGAAATTTTCGTTGGTCAGCGCCTGCACGGCGTTGCGACCACGGCCCCCGGCCCCGACGATCGCGATATTCAGTTTCTCGTTGGGCGAGGCTCCTCCCGATTGCGACCGCAGGATGGCGGGAAACGCGAGCGACGCGGCCGAGGCCAGGGTCGTTTTTTGGAGAAAGCTGCGTCGGGTGAACAGGTTCGAAGGATCGTGCTGCACGTTATTCGGGGATTGGGTTGGGGGGTGAAGGGAGAGCGCTAAAAGCGAGGGTCCAAACAATCACTTTACGACCGCTGACTCAACGGTTGTTTCGCCTCATCCGGTTGAAACCTGCAGGGTCGCCAGTTCCGCGGGCGACAGGGGGACATTCAAGTCATCCCAGGTGCTTTCAAGCTGCTCGGGTCGACTGCAGCCGACCACGGGCACGACGGTGGACGCTTGGTGCGAAAGGTAGGCCAGCACGACGGCGTTGACCCTGCACGCGTGTCGTTGGGCGAGGTCGCGCACCGGCTCCGCCAGCGCTCGATTGGCCGGCGTGTCGTAGAGCGGATTGAGGGTCGCGGTCGGAGTGCCCGAGTCGTCGGATTCGACGAGTTTGGAAAAATAACCGCCGGCTTGGCCGGAGTAGGGCAGATGGGCGATGCGGAGCGGCCGGAGGGCGCGGGCTTCGGCGTGGTCGACGACCACCAGCGTGGGGTCGGGGGGACGATGCATGGTGCCGCTGCCGAGGTTCCACAGGGATTGGGAGGCGACGAATCCGCGCTGGCCGGAGGCGGCGGCGTAGGTGTTGGCCGCCGCGATGCGGGCCGCCGTCCAGTTGGACGCGCCGAACCAGCGTATTTTGCCGGTATCGCACAGTCGATTGAGGACATCGATGAACGGCTCGACGGGTTGATCCGGCGCATCGCGATGCAGGAAAAACAAATCAATGGCGTCGACCCGCAAGGCGTGCAGGCTGAGGTCCACATCGGCGCAGAGGGAAGGTTCGTCGAGTCGGAGGGTATCCATCCGGTCGAGACGTGGGTGACCTCCTTTCGTGCTCACGATCACATCATCGTGGTGACCGCGCTGCCGGATCCAGTCGCCGATGATGCGTTCGCTGCGTCCCGATTCTCCCGGAATCCAGTCGGAGTAAACGCGAGCCGTGTCGAGCAGGTTGCCGCCGAGTGCCACGAACCGGTCGAGGAGCCGATGAGCGGATGGTTCATCCTGCCGCACGCCGAGATCGGCGGTGCCCAGGCCGACCCCTCGGGGGCGCAGATCGGTGGAGGGAATCAATTCTTCACGCATGGTGGTTCAGCGCGAAATCGGGTCCGCCGCGAATGCCGTGGCAAGGGCGGCGAGGCGATCCCGCAGTTTTGCGAGCTGTTGCGGGTGCGCAGCGGCGAGGTTGGTGGTTTCACCCGGGTCATCGCGCAAGTTGAACAACATGGGACCTTCGCCGTCGACGGGCGTGAACCACGGTTGTGTCGGCAGCACGAGTTTCCAGTCTCCCACCCGCAGAGCCGTCAGACCGTTGCGGCCGAAAGGAAATTCGCGGGCGGGGCGCGAGCTGGTTCCGGACAGCACGGCACGCAGGGACTCGCCGTCGTAGGTTCGGTCGGCTGGCGGCGCGAAACCGGCGTAGTCCAGGAACGTGGGCAATACGTCGGCGATCCCGGCGGGGGTGGTGACGGTTTGGTGGGCGGGAATCACGCCGGGCCAGCGAAAAATGGTGGGCACGCGGATGCCGCCCTCGAAGGTGGATTGTTTGCCGCCACGCAAGCCGCCGTTGGTGCCCATGGTGCGGTCGGGAAACATCACCGGCAACATGTCGGGTTTATCATCGTAAGCGGCGCGCAGCATGGCGCCGTTGTCGGAGCTGAAAACAATGAGCGTATTTTCGTCCAACCCAAACGTGCGCAACGCGCGCAGGATCTCGCCGGTGCTCCAGTCGAGCTCCTGCACCGCGTCGCCGTAGAGACCGTTTTGCGATTTGCCGCGAAAGTCCGGCGACGCGCCGACAATGGAGTGCGGCATGGCGTGACTCAAAAATAGGAAAAACGGCTCGTGATGATGGGCGGCAATGAAACGGACGGCTTCGGCGGTGTATTGCTGGGTGAGCAGATTCACATCGACCGGGGCCTCGACGATGACGTTCCCCCGCATCATGGGCATCGGCGGCCAATCGCCTCCGTGCGAGGCCTCCGCGGGGTGCCCGGGACCCATGTCGTTGGGGTAGGGCATGCCATAGAAGGAATCGAATCCGTGGGCCAGCGGCAGATGCTCCGGCGCGCTGTGTCCGAGGTGCCATTTGCCGGCCAGGGCGGTGGCGTAACCGTGTGGTTTGAGCAGCTCGGGCAAGGTGTGTTCGGTCGCGGGCAGGCCGCCTTCGGTGGTGGGCCAGAGCAGCGTGCTGAAGCCCACGCGCACGGGATGCCGCCCGGTCAGCAAGGCCACGCGGGCGGGCGTGCAGACCGATGACGTTACGTAAAAATCGGTAAAGCGCGCGCCCTCGGCGGCGAGCCGATCGAGATTGGGCGTGGCGTGCGCCGTATTGCCGTAGCAACCGAGATCGCCGTAGCCGAGGTCGTCGGCGAGAATGACCACCAAATTGGGCGGACGCGTTTCTGCAAACGCGGTTGGCACCGACATGATCACGGTCGCCAGTCCGAGCATTCGAATTATTCGTTTCATCGACATATCAGGGTTGGATGGGTTTGCCGGAGACTTCGCGGACGCGGATGTGACGCCAAGCGACCTTGCGGGTGGCGGGCTCCGCTTCGATCTGGTGCACTTGCAGGCCGATAAACCCAGTGGCGTGATGCGCGAAAATCAGCGGATGCGTCAGGTCGCTCACCGACGCGCCGTTGATCCAAGTCTGGATCCGCGGTCCCTGGGCGACGATGCGGTAGTGGTTCCATTCACCGGCTTTGAAGAGGTCATGCGGAATCAATTTGTCCGCCGGCGTCAACCAACCGCCGGCGCGTTCCCCGAAGATGTAGCCTGATTCACCGGGCGATCCCTCGATTTCGATCTGCGGTCCATAGACGCGCTCGACCATGCGGCCGTCCCGTTCTTCGGGACGAAATGTGGAGCGGATTTGCACTCCGGAATTGAGCGGTGAAATCAGCTTCACTTCGAACTCCAACTCGAAGTCCGCGTAGTCCCGATCGGTGCACAGAAACGTGTTATGGTCGGGACCGTTGCGGCCCACGATCGCGCCGTCTTCGACGACGAAAGTCGCGCCGCCGCCGTGCACCCGCCAGCCCGACAGGTCCTCGCCGTTGAAGAGCGACACCCAGTCGTCAGCGGCGGCCGTGAGAGCCGCCGTCAAAAGCGATAGAGCGAACAGGATTCGTTTCAAGATGGCGTGACGGGCGTTTCGTCCAGTCGCACCTCACGGCCGCTGGCGGTGGATTGATAAATGGCGTCGAGTATCCGCTGCACGGCGACGGACTCGGCGACTTTGACGTAGGGTTCGGCGCGACCCAGCACGACGTCGACGAAGTGCACCATGCGGTTGGGGTCGGCGAGCGGTGTGGTGCTATCGACGAGCTCGGTTCGATAGCCGTGTTCGCCGTGGCGAAAGAGGCGCAGGGGCGGGAACTGCACGCCGGCTTCGGTGCCGAAAAGCTGGGTGCCGTTGAAGTCGGGATCGGGTTGGTGAGCGGCCCACGACGCTTCGAGCAGCACGGTGCGACCGCTGCGCAGTTTGATGAAGGCGACGGCGAGATCATCGACGTCGAAGGTCGCGTGGGGATCGGCTTCGCTCTTGCCCCAGTTGCCCTGACCGAGACCGCGCGGACCGAACTTGGCGTAGGTTTGGCCAGTCACCGAAACGGCGTCGAACTCGCCCATGAGATAGAGGCAGCGGTCGAGCGCGTGCACGCCGATGTCGTAGCAGCACCCGCCGCCGGCGAATTTTCGTTGGGTAAACCACGAGCCAATTTTCGGAATCCCGGCGCGGCGCGTCCATGCGGTCTTGGCGTGGTAGACCTCGCCGAGCACGCCGTCAGCGATGAGCTGCTTGGCGGTCTGCACCTCGGGGGTAAAGCGGTTGTTCTGGCCGACCATGAGGACCTTGCCCTGACGCTCCGCCTCGGCGGCGAGTTCGGTGGCTTCGGCCGCGTTGGTCGCCATGGGTTTGTCGAGCATGACGTGCTTCCCGGCGCGCAGGGCGGCGAGCGTCACGGGCGCGTGCAGGAAGTTGGGCAACGCGATCGAGAATACATCAATATCGTCGCGTTCGAGCAGCGTTGAGTAGTCGGTCACCAGCTCGGGCACCCCGAATTTGTCGGCGGCCTCGCGACCGCGCTCGGGCGAGGTTTCGGCCAACGCGACAATGCGGGCGTCGGGATGTTGTTGGAAATTTTCGAGATGATTGAGGCCGATGGCACCGGCACCGATCACGGCGATGTTGAGAGAGGATGAGGACATGAAGCGGGTTTGATTGGCTTAAACGCGGCCCCACGAGCGGAGCTTTTCCCAAGACTGCCGCACGGCCGCCAGCGGCTCGATGCTGGGCTCGCCGACTTCGACCACATACCACTCGACGGCGCCGACGGCATCGGCTGCGGCGAATACGGATTCGAAGTCCACGGCGCCGGTGCCGATCTCGGTTTTGTCGCGCAGGTGGATGAGTTTAGCGCGGCGTCCTTGCTCGCGGAGAAACGCCGCCGGATCCTTGCCGCCGACGGTCAGCCAGTAGACGTCGGGCTCGCAGCCCAGATTGGCGGGGCGAGCCGCATCGAGGAGCCAGTCAAAACCGAGGCGGCCGTCGAAGCGGGCGATCTCGTGTTCGTGATTGTGGTAGTGCAAGGCAACGCCGTGGGCGCGGAAGTAGGCGCCGATGCGGTCGAGTTCCTCGCCGAGAGCGACGAAGGCGGCGGCCGAGGTCGTGAGTTCACGCGGAAAGAAGGGGCAGATCACGTGGGACGTGCCCAACGCTTTGGCTTCGATCAGGACCTCGTCTGCCTCGTGACGCAGCCGCGCGAGGGCGACGTGCATACCGGAGCACTTGAGCCCGGCGGCGGTGATAGCGGTGGCGGCAGCCGTCGCGTCGAGGTTGCCGTAGCCGGCTGTTTCGACGCCGGCGTAGCCGATGTCGGCCACGGCTTGCACGGTCGCAGCGAAGTCCGCTTTGACCGCGTCGCGCACGGACCAGAGTTGCAGAGAAGCGGGGATGGTGGACATGGAAGTTCAGCTGGCCTGACGGTGGGCGGTGAGATGGATGGAGCCGCCGGTGGCGAACGATTTTTCGGCTTGGCCGGGCAACTTCACCAAGACCGGCACATCGGCCGGGGCTTCGATGGTGAGTGCGACTTGATTGGGGCCGGTGACCCGCCACGCGACCTGAACCCCGCCGACGGGTGTGTTAATTTCACCTTCGGCGTGGTCCGTGGCGTCTAACTGCGGCTCGATACGAATGGCCGTCCAGCCGGGAGCCGCCGGTTGCACCCCGAGCACGTTGGCGAAGAACGCGATCACGATCCAACTCGACCACGCGTGGCAATCGCTGCGGGAGGGGTCGGCATGCTCCTGCCAGGTCGTGAGACCGTTCGCGCGCATCTCCCGCCAGGGTTCGAGTAAAGCGGGGAAGAAACGGTCGTAGCGGCCGAGTCGGGCCAGCGCTTGGGCGACGTAGTAGCGATGCACCAACGACGCCCGCACCAGGGTGTCATCGTCGACCAGCCGCGCGCCGATGCGAGCGAGCTGGGAGTCGCTGGCCCCACCCGCGAGAATGACAAACGTCTGTGTCTGTTGCGAAAAGGGATCGGATTCCCGGCCCGGCCCCTCGATGAAATAGCCGTGCTGCTCGTCCCACGTTGTGGCCAGAGTAGCGCGCAACTCGCGACTCAGGGCGATCCAACGCACGCTTTCCGCGGTGATGCCGGTCGCGAGGTGGAGCTCGGCGGCCGCGTCGAGCGCGAGAACATAAAGCGCGGTAAGATAGGTCGATCCGGTGCCGGCCGCGACGGCGGGAGACACGCCGTGGTGCCAGTGATGCCGCCGCTCCGCCCAGTCCGTCCAATCCCAGCCGCGTCGCCGACCGACGAAGCCATTGTCGAGCAAACGGTCCCGGAAATTCAGGAGGATGGCATCGACGGATGCCAACGAGCCGCGCACGAATTCCCGGTCGTCCTCGCCAACCCACTCCCAATGATCCCGCAACATGAGAATCCAATGCAGTGAGAACGCCGGGATGACCTGCCGACCCCGCGCCGGGATGCGGCTTCCGGTCAGACCATCGGCACCGAGGGATTCGCGAAACAAGCGCAGGCAACGGCGGCCGAGTCGGGTGTCGTTGGCGAGATACCGGCTGCACAACGCCTGCAGGCGCGTGTCGCCGGTGTAGTTGAGCTGCTCGAAGTAGGGACAGTCTTCGTAGGTCTCGTGCGCGCACAGTTGCAGGGTGCGCAGGCTGATGTCCCACAACTGAGCGATATCGGGTTCGGCGCAGGTGAAGCGGGCGGTGAACGATTGCGGAAAGGTGGTGAACCGATGATGGGCGGTGCGCAGCGTCACGGCGGCGTCGCCGACCGGAATCTCAATTTTGATAAACCAAAACGTGCGCCAGTGAAACGGTTCAAACACATCGCCCTCGCCGGACAGGCAGATCACGTCGCGATTGCCGTGCGGATACAGGTGGGCGACGTCATCGCGACGACCGCGTTTGACCCAGACCTTCCGTCCGCGTCGCTCCTCCCAATGACCGAGCGCCTCCGCATAAACCACCCGCACCTCGCGCCCGGCGCCGCCGGCAAATTCGAAGACCGGATACCCGGTGGTCAAGGCGCCCGCGCCCAGCCAAAGTTCACCGGCTTCGCCCGCCGGAACCGTCCAGGGCAAGGTTGCGGGTTGCCGATCAATCCAGGCATCGGGCAGGAGCCGCCGCTGTTCGGAAAGCAGGGGGATGTCGCACGGTTGAAGTTGATGGGTGTGGGATTCCGCCCACGGATTGGGGGCCAACGATCCGCCCACCGCTTGCCCCGCCGTCCAGTTGTGATCGTCGAATTCCAGACCGGCCCAACCGCGCGGACGCCGTGACAGATCGACTTTGTCGAGCGGGCCCAACCAATTTTGGGCGTCGGAATAGGGATCATCCCAGCCGGGGGTGACGGAATCGTCCGAGCAGACGCGCCACGCGCCCGGTGTATCAAGTTCGTCGTCCTCCAGTCCCTGCACGAACCACCCCGGCAGTGAGCTGTGCACTTCGCTGCGAGGACAGGAACGACCGAACCATCGCACCTCGGCGGCCAGCACATTGCGCCCGGCGCGCAGGCGTCCGGCGAGTTCGTAGACCTCGGCGTGATAGTGTTCGAGCGTGCCCTTCAGCGGACCGCGGCCGAGGCGTTCTCCATTCAGCCACAGAACGTAGCGACTGTCCGCCGTGACAATGATGCGACGCGAAGCGGGGAGATCGGCGACCTCGAACGTGCGGCGAAACAAGTGAACCGTGAGGTCTTCGTTGCAGGTTTGATCCGACCAAACGAAACGGGCGTGCAAAGGAGGAAACGCGTCGACGGCGACGGCGGGTGAGGAGGACAGGGCGACAGGCATGGGGTTTGACGGAACTGAATCAGAGTTGAAGTTCCGCCGCACTTCATCCCATCAGGTGACGGGCAGGCTCAAACGGGAAAAAATTCATCCCGTTGTTATGCGTGATAAAGCGTGCGCGCTGCATCCGGCTCGACGGCCCATGCTGCTGGGCGCGCCGAGCCGATTTGTGTGGTGTCGGTTCTTATCGATCGTCGCTGCGGAAGGGAGCGACGGGCAGACCGTTGGCGCCAAACAGATTGACCTCCAGGCCGTTGGTGAAGGCGTAGCGCACGTCGACCGGCTCGGGCACCTGCGGCGAGGACACGATGAGCACACTACCCACCACGTCGCCGCGAGCGGGGTGAAACACGCCGTCGGCTCCGGCGATTTCCAACTCCCGGACCGCACCGTCGCGAGCGACGAGTCCGCCGGCGACGTGGTCGAAACCGACGCGCAGGCGAGGACCATCGCGGGTGACTCCGGCGAATGTCGGCCCGGAGGTTTCACGGGGTATGCCGTGGATGCGAGTGAGCGCGATGGCGGCGAGGCGGGCGCCGACATCCTGTTTGTTGCGCGGGTGAATGTCGAAGTTGTTGCCGATATCGACGATCACGGCCTGGGCCGTATTGGGGAGCGCGAGGGATTGCGTTTGAGCTTCCCGCAGAAAGCCCCACTCGCGTCCGTCCCATTCCCATCGCGCAGGCTGGTGGAAGTTTGTCAGCTGCACCCAATAAAAGGGCAGATCGCCCTGGCCGAATTTCGCGCGCCAGTCAGTGATCATAGCGGTGAACAGATCCCGGTATTCTCCGTGGCGGTTGGCGTTGGCTTCGCCCTGATACCAGAGCATGCCACGGATGCCGTAGGGCACGAACGGAGTCATCATGGCGTTGAACATACTGGAGGGGCGGCCGTGGTGATGCGCGGGATTGCCGGGTTTCCACGGACGACGTGTGGTCTGGTCGAACGCGGCGAGGGCTTGCTCGCCGGCCGCCTCGGCGACGGCGCGATCAGCTTCGTAGGCCCCGTTGACGTGCTCCCAATGGGCGAGGCGCTCCGGGTAGCTCGCGACCTCGGCTTCGAACCGGGTCCGATAAAGTGACGGGTCGGGCTGAGTCGCGATGGCTTCGGCACTGGTCCAGCGCTCGATCGGCGAGCCGCCCCAGGAAATGTTGAGCAAACCGATGGGAACTCCGATCTCGGCCTGCACCTCGCGGGCGAAGAAATAGCCGATGGCGGAGAACTCTCCGGCGGTCGCGGCGGTGGCGGTGACCCAGCCGGTGTTGTCCACGGCGATGCGGGGTTCGGCCGCCAGCCGGTGCTGCACTTTGAGGTGTCGGATCAGCGGATGGTTTGCGGCCGCGATTTCGTTGTCCGCATCGTTCGCACGTTTCAGCGGCCATTCCATATTGGATTGACCGGAGAGGAGCCAGACATCGCCCACCACCACGTCCGCCACCGTAATCTCATTGGTGCCGGCAATGGTCAGCGTGGCGTTGCGACTGTCCGCGGGGAGAGCCGGCAGCGTGACCGACCAACGGCCGTCGGCAGCGGCCGTGGTGCTGACGGTGTGATCGTGGAAACTTACCGTCACGGATTCGGTGGGATCGGCCGTGCCCCAGACGGCAATGGGTTTGTCGCGTTGCAACACGGCACCGTCCGCGAACGGGGGCGCAGGGGTGACGGCGGCATGCACGGCGGTCGCGATCAGGACGGCCGCGAGGAGGAGGCGGAGGCGGGAGGAGGTAGGCATAAGAAGGATGGAGGAGGAGGCGTTAGGGGGGGGATCAGCGCAGGTCCGGTAGCGTGCCGCGGAATATTCCGGCGACGGGTGAGCCCTGGCTGAGGGCGGGGTAGAAGATGACGTGTTGCAGGTAGGTCTGGTAGGCCTCGACGTCGGCGGTGGGGGTGGGGTCGACGAGTTCCACGGCTCCGGCGATGCCGGTCGCGTCAATCTCGACCCTGAATTTCTGCTGCGGCGACAGTCCGGACGTGGTTAGCTCGCGCCATAGTGAGGCGAGGTCCCGCATGGGGACGGGCGGGGTGGTGGCCCGGCGGTGGTCCGTCGTGTATTCGGTTATAAGATACTCCCGGGCCTGTGGTGCCGTGATGGCGTAGCGCCGGGGGCTGACGGAAGTGGCCCACTCCCCAACTTCGTCGTAGAGTGCGAGTCGAACTTCTTGGAGTTCGAACCCGGGGGGGAAGCCTCGGAGCTGTTGGGAGATGCGGCGTGGTGCCGGTCCGAGTGACGGCAGGCGATGCAGGCGCAGGACCTGAAGCTCGCGCACGTTGCGTTGGGGATCACGCACGAGACAGATCCAGGCGCCCCAGGGGGAATCCACGGGCCGGGAAGTGGAGATTTCACACGATACCTCGAGGGCGTTACCGTATGCATCCACCTCGCGATCGGTCGGCGGACGCCTGTCCCAGTCGTCCCGCTGCCAGATCGCGATGGGGGACGCTTCAGTGACACGGACGCTCCCGTCCGATGTGGTCAGGTCGGGCATCTGGGTGTCGAAAGGGCGCGATTGATAGGATTCGGACATCTCCGCCAAGGCGGAATTTTGGTCCTCCGCCGCCATGATGGCCAAGTCTTGCCCACTTTGCTGCTGCTGTTGGAGATTCGACATGACCATGCGGGACAACTGCCCGGACGTATCGCTCGATCGGGTGGCGCGCGCGATGGTGGGTTTACCTCGAAGGTCGGTCACCGTGGCCAATCGTTCGGTGAGTCGAACCCGCGATTTAACCCGGACCTGATCGAGGGTTTCCACCGGCAGGCGTCGGGGGCCGTCGGCGGTGCGCGCAACGAACACGTCGCGACCAAAACTCTCCACGGGGGCCGGATCACCCGCCAGATCCACCAAGAGTTCGGTGCCCACAAAGAGCTGGAACTGAGGTTGGCTGGTCACGGTGACGGGGGTGGGCTGACTTTCCGCCATCGCGGGAACAGCGGTCAGCAGCCCCATGGTGGCCCGACAAGCGCGGCTGGAAGCGGTGAAGTTCATGGCCCGGCGGGTTTACGGCTGAGCGCCCGGACCGAGGGCGTTGAGGTAGGCGACCAGATCGACGACTTCGGGCTCGGCGAGACCTTCGAGCAGGCCGGGGGGCATGAGTGAAACTTCGAGGCGATTGACCGCTTTGATATCGGCACGGGCGAAGGTCACGGTCTCGGCAGCGTTGGCAAGTGTCACGCCGGTGGGGGTTTCGCGTTTGACGATGCCCGCGGCCGAACGGCCGTCGTGGGTTTCGACGATGGTGAGCAGGTAGTCGCGACCGATGGTGCCGTTGGGGTCGACGATGTTGGCGAGCAGGTAGTCAATGTCCTTGCGATTGGAACCGGTGAGTTCGGGTCCCAAGTCGGCGCCCTCATCGAAGAGCACATGGCAGGAGGCGCAGGTTTCGGCGAAGATGCGGTAACCATTGGCAGTATCGGCGGAGTCGATACGTTGGGGGGTAAGGATGGTTTTCCAGCGATCGATTTCCGCTTGGGCGTATTCGGACGACTCCTGCATGACTCCCCAATGGGTGGTTAGCACCTGATCGATCTCGGAGTCGTTGCGCAGGCGGAGCTGGCGGACGAGACCGGCATCGAGATCGCTGGCCGGGATCGTGCCGGAGGCGATGGCGGTGGAAAGCGCGCGGGCGTAGGTTTCCCGTTGGGCGAGAATGGAAAGTGCGAGACGTTTTTCGTCGGGTTCGAAGGTCGGGTAGGCCGCGAAAATGGCCTCGGGCGTGCCCGGCACCTCGTAGGGGGCGAGTCCGCGCAGGGCTTGGAGGCGCAGGCCGGGCTCCGTGAGCAGTTCCTGGTAGAATGGCGCCATCTGGAAGTTGCGGCGCTGGAGCACGATTTCGAGTGCAGCCTGGCGTGCGGGCAGCGGAGCAAAGGCATCTCCGGCGACGCGACGTTTGGCCCAGTAAATGCCTTTGTCACCGAAGCGGGCGGCGAGCGTGTCGGCCTGGGCAATGAGATCGAGGTCGGGACTGGTGTTGAGCTTGCGATAGGTGTCTGCCCAACCTTCTGGCGCGTCCAGGTCCGTGCGACCGGCGGTGGCGGCGAGCAGACTGGACAGGACCTCATGTTGCCACGTGGTGTCGTCCGTGGCACCGAGGGTTTGCACGAGGTTGGCCAGGCCGGAGGAGTCGTCGGCTTGACCTGCGGCGCTGGCGGTCGCGGCAGCTTCGGCTTGGCGACGCAGAAAGAATGGGCGCAAGGATGCCAGCGGACTGGCGGTGGCGAGGGCCATGGCCCGGGTGGGATCGAGCGCCACCAGAGGCTCGGCGGCATACCAATACAGCAGCGGCAGGTTTGCGTCGTCGGCATCCTCGCCGTGCGTGAGTAATGCTGCCACGATGTCCCAGCGATCGGCCGGAGCGATGCGTTGGGCGGCGGAGGCCAGGAATCGGCGCACGATGGGCGAGGCGTCGTTCGTGGCGAGCTCGACGAACGCGGCGCGCACCCGGGGAGCGGGATTGCGATCCTCGGTCATGAGTTGAACGGTCCAGCCGCGCACGTAGGCGGCGGGGGAACGCAGCAGCTCGAGGGCGAGGGTGCTGTTGAGACCGCGCGTGACATGCAGGGTCCACAGGGCGCGGAGTTGGCGGGTGACATCCGGGTTGGTGCGGATGATCTCCCGCAGTGCGTCATGGACGGCGGGATCGGGGCCGCGTTCTTGGAGGATCAAGCGAGCCCGGCGCACGTGCCACTCGTTGGGGTGAAGTTGGAGCGCAACGAGCTCGGCGGAGCTGAGGGCGGCGAGGTCGACCAGGACGGGGTCGGGGGTGCCGTAGGAAATCTTGTAAATGCGGCCGTTGGTGCGGTCGTGCGGTCGCTGTTGGTGGCAGGCGCGCGGGTCATACCAATCGCTGTTGAAGAGCGATCCGTCGGGACCGGTTTCGAGCCGCAGACCGCGGAACCAACCGTCATTGGCTTTCATGAAATCGGGCGCGTGCGAGCCGATGTAACCGGAGCCGACGGGGGCGAGCGTGTCGCGATTGATGCGGTTGCCGAGGATGTTGTGAGTAAGCAGCGAACCGCGGTATTCGGCGGGAAAATTGTCGCCGAGGTAGATGAGCGTGCCCGCGTGCGCGTGACCGCCGCCGGCGGCGTCGGTGCCACCCGCGCCAAAGCGGGAATCCACCCAGCTGACGCCGTTGTCGTAGTGAAGATGGTCGCCGATGTTTTGCAGGTCGCCGTAGGTGTAGGGATTGAAGTGCTGGCCCGCTTGACGCTGGTAGTGGCCCGCTTGGATCACGTGATAGAGGTGAGGAATGACGCAGGCAGTGACGAAGGCGTCGCCGGTGTCGTTGAAGTCGAGGCCCCACTGATTGCTGATGCCTTCGGCGAAGACCTCGAAGATCTTTTTGGTCGGGTGGTAGCGCCACACGCACGCGTTGAGCGGAGTGCGTTCGTCGTCGCGGGCACCGGGGGCGCCGACGTTGGAATGGGTGAAGATGCCTTGGTTGCCGTAAAGCCAGCCATCGGGTCCCCAGACAAAACTGTTGAGCGTTTCGTGGGTGTCCTGGTGCCCCCAGCCGTCGAGCACGACTTGCGGCGGACCATCGGGAATATCGTCGCGGTTCTTGTCGGGAATGAAGATCAAGTAGGGGGCGGTGCCGACCCACACGCCGCCGTGGCCGACGGCGATGGCGGTGGCAAAGTTGAGCTGGTCGAAAAAGACGGTGCTCTCGTCGAACGAGCCGTCGCCGTCGGTGTCCTCGAGGATGAGAATGCGATCACGACCGTAGGGCGACCAGTCGGGGTAGGAATAGTTTTCGACGACCCAGAGACGGCCCCGTTCGTCAATGGTGAAGGCGATTGGTTGATGCACGTCGGGTTCACCGGCGAAGAGCTTGGCCTGGAAACCTTCCGGCATGGTCATGGCGGCAGCGGCATCCTCGGGGAGGAGTCCGGAACCGGCGGCGACGGGGAAGCCGTCCTGGGCGAAACCGTAAAATGGATACAGAAAGCAGAGCAGGAGGAGGACGAACCGGCGGGGCAAGAGCATGGCGGGGCAGGGGAGGGCTAGCGTGGTTTGGGAGTGGCGTCGAGTGGCGCCGTCAGGCGGGTGAAAGTGCGTTCGGTCGGTGCGATCGGGGGGGCGACCGCATGGTGGTTCACGTGGGTGAGCACCAGGGAGGAAGATCGGGCGAAATCAACCGTGGTCGATTGGCGATGTTTGGCGATGGAGATGCGCGTGGTATCGGCGGTGGAATGAGTGGTAACGGTGGGCGGCGCGGAATCAGGTGCGCCGGGTTGCAGCACGGTCACGAAGAGGGTGTCGCCGGGGCTGATCGCGGACGGTTTGATCGAAATGAAATTGAGGGAGTTTTCGCCGATGGAAATATCAGCGGCGGAGGGCACGGCACTGACGACATGCAGCATGGAATGTTCGCCGGGTAAGGTGATCGTGTTGCCGTCGATGGTGGGAGTGAATCGGGTTTGGAGCCGCCAATCGTAGTGCGGTCGACCGTTGGAACTGAGGTCATCGACGATCACGAGCGTGCCATCGTTAAACATCAGCAGGTGACGATGGAATTTGCGCAGGTCCGGCCCGTAGCAGGTCGTGAGGTCGCTGAGCAGATACTTGAAATCTTCGGTTCGGGTCCAGGCGAGGTAACGGCCCCGCACGTCGGCGGGTTGGTTTTGCTCGTCAATGGTGATGGTGGAATGCTCGGCGGTGTCGCTCTTGCGATAGCCGGGATCGACGACAAATCGTTCGCGATCGTGCACGTAGATGAACGTGCCCAGGTCGTGGTTGCGATGACTGCGGTCGGAGGTCCAGCCGCCGTTGTAGACGAGCCAGGTGTCGGGGGTTTGCCAGATCGTGTGGCCGGCGGTGCGAAACAACATCGCGTCGGGCAGGGGAGGACGCGATGCGGCGGGTGGCACCGCGCGACGCCAGAGATACCAGAACGGGGAGGGACCCTTGGTGTAGAACGCGCCGCCACCGTGGTCGGCGCCCCAGAGTAGCAGCGCATCGACCGACGAATCGCGGCCGGTCCCCGCGGAACCGTGTTCGGCGGCCATGCGCTCGAACAAGGCGCTGAGGGTGGAACTCGGGCCACCTTCCGCGTTGGCGTGATCCCGCGCATAGAGCCCGTGATAGGTGGTCTCGTTCATGTTGTTGAAGTTGGCGAAGCGGTCGTCGGGCGCCTGCATGGCGGCGTCCCAGTAGCCGGGGAGGCGATTGCTCAAGTTCGTGAAAAGTCGGTCGAGGTCGGAGCCCGGAAAACGGTGGTGGGCGGCGGTGGCGAAAAAGAAAGCGAACTCGATGCCGTAGCGCGTATACATCACACCCTCATGGCCGCCGCCATCGACGCCGACCACATCGCGCAAAAATCGTGGCACTTGCCGACGGGCGTAGGCGTAGGCGCGACGGGCTTCGGCTGATTCGTCGTAGAGTGCGAGGGCGAGCAAACCACCGCCGCCGTGGCACACGCCGCTCCAATTGGTGACCGGGTTATTCACCCACCAGTCGTCGTGTTCCTCGATACTCGCGAGATACTCGCGCGTGCCCAGCGTGAGGGCGCGCTCCACATAAGCGGCGCGCTCGTCGGGCGTGAAGGTGTCATAGCACCAATCGTAGCAAATCGCGGCGGCCACGCTGCACTCGGACGTCGAGAGATCGGCGGCCTTGTTGTAGTCTCCGGCGGTGATCCACGTGTCGCGCTCCATCAAGGCAGTGACCTCCCGCCGAGCGCGGTCGGCGAAACGGCGATCGCCCGTGATCGCATAGGCAAACGAACAGTTGAGGGTGATACCGAGACTGTCGCGCGGGCGATAGCGCGTCGGTTCCGTCAACGACGGCAACGGGGCGTCGAGAAACTGTTCCGCGATCGCGAGCAGGCGTTGGAAGCGTTCGTCAAAGGGAGGCTGCGTCAGCTTCTCGCGCAGGGCGACCAACTCGGCTGCGTTGAAATAGAGGCCCGGAGCGGTGGAGTCGGCCGATAACTTGGCGCTGCCGAAGGTGACCAACAGCAGCCAAAAACGAACGAAGGGGACAATCTGAACCCAGCGTCGGGGCGAGAGTGAGGGCATCAAGGGAGAGGGAGTGAGGCGGGGACTTGCCAGATTGAAACGCCCCGGGGGATTGCCGATGTTGTCGTGATTCATCCCGTTGGAGGGTGCGTTAGTGCAGGTGTTTGCCACCGTCGACCACGAGGTTTTGGCCGGTGATACCGGCGGCGGCGGTGGATAGTAAAAACAACGTGGCGGGGGTGACGTGTTGGGCGGTGAGGAGTTGGCCGAGCGCGGACTGCGAGCGAAGTTGGGCTTGTTCGACGGGCGTGACTTTTTCGGCGAGTTGGCGCTCGGTCATGATCCAGCCGGGGGAGACGAGGTTGACTCGAATGGCGTCCGCGCCGACGTCGTGCGCGAGCGAACGGGTAAACCCCACGAGTCCGGACTTGGCGGCGGCATACATCGTGTAATTCGGTTGCCCCAGCATCCAGTTGGTCGTGCCGAGATTGACGATGGCTTTGCCGCGGCCCGCGCGCAGAAAGGGCAGCGCGGCTTGCGTGGCGACAAAACCGGCCCGCAGATTGATCGCGATGATGCGGTCGAAGTCCGCGAGGGTGGATGCCTCGAATGAAACGACGGGATCGATGGCGGCGTTGTTGACCAAATAATCGATGGAACCGCACCAAGCGCCGGCCCCGGCGATGAACGCGCGCGTGGCGGCGGCGTCGGCGAGATCGCAGGCAACGAAGTGCGCGTGCTCGCCCCAGTCGGCGGCGAGCGCTGCGCCGGTGTCGCGTTGCCGTCCGCAGAAGAAAACGTGGGCGCCGAGGTCGATGAGCGTCTGGGCGAGGTGGCGACCAAGACCGTTGGTGCCGCCGGTGACGACGGCCACGCGTCCGCGGAAGTCGGTGGCCGAGGGTAAGGGAGGAATGGATACGCTCATGGCCGGATGACCATCTTGATCGGATTAAGTTCGCCGCGACCCATGCGCGTCATGATGTCCGGAGTTTCGGCCAGGCTGCAGGAGCCGGAGATCAGCCGGTCGAGCGGGAGTAGTGGATCGCCCACCAAATCGACGGCGGCGGCGAAGTCGCGTCTGGTGAAACCGTAGGAGCCGCGGATCGTGGTTTCGTTGCTGGTCACCCCTTGTAGTGGGAGCGTGAATTCCCGGGCGAGGTTGCCAATGAGCACAACAGTGCCGCCGGGGGCGCACAGGTCGTAGGCGGTCCGCACGGTGGCCGAGGCGCCGACCGCTTCGATGACGCCGTCCGCGCCGCGACCACGGGTGGCGGCGCGAATCACCGCATGGGCGTTTTCCATTTCGATGTTAATGGGCGTGGCGCCGAAATCCGCGATGAGATCAAGTTTGGCGGGAATGCGATCCAGGGCGAAGCACGTCTTCACCCCGTGGGCGCGCAGAGCGATGGCGAGACCGATGCCGATGGTGCCCGCTCCCACGATCGCGATGACATCGTCGGGCCGGAGGGAAAGATGGGAAATGGCGTGTTCGGCGACCGCGATGGGTTCGGTGAGCAGACCGATGGCCGGGTCGAGAGACGGTGCGATTTTGAAAAGCCCGGACGCGGGAAACGTGAACTGCTCGGCCATGGCACCCCATTGACCGGCATTGACGCCCAGGACGCGTTTGTCGGGGCAACGTTGCTCCTGCGCAGCGGTGCAATGATGGCAGTGTCCGCAGCCGACGATGTTGAACACCGCGACGTGGTCACCGACGGCGAGGGTGTCGACGCCGGTGCCGAGCTCGACAACTTCGCCGACGGCCTCGTGTCCCATCACCATGCCGGGTTGACGGCGACCGCTCTCGCCGGTGAAGCCGTGAACGTCGCTCCCGCAGATACCGACCGCGAGGGCACGGAGCAGCACTTCGTCGGCGGCGGGCCGGGGCGATGGCAAAGCGGTGAGACGCATGCGCCAGGGGCCGTCATAGATGAGCACGTTCATGCTGAGCGGGTTCATGCGGGAAGCAGAGGGCGTTTGCCGATGCCGCCGGGGTTCATCCTGTTGGCAGGCCATCGTTTCAAATTTGGGTTCGGGGGAGGAATCGACGTAGGGCGAGCCACCACCCGGTGGCGATGAGGACGAGCATGATCAGGCACGCGACGGCGGCGATCCACTGTCCCGGGCGTCCGAAAGCTTCGCCTTTGTGCAACCATCGCGCCCAGGCCAACAATCGGGTGCCACCGCTGAGATTGGCCCAGTCATGCACGTGCAGGGTTTCGCCGGTGAAGGGGTCGATCTGCTGCACCAGGGGGAAAAACGACGGACCCGATCCGCTGCCCGCGATTAACAACCGAGCGGGCGGCCAATGGTCGTTCGCGGTAGTGGACGGGGACGGAAATAGGTCGAGCCGGGCCCAGTGCGGATGATCGCGATCTGCGATGTCACGCAGAGCGTCGAGAGAGAGCGCGGCGGCCCCGGGCGCCCTCGGCACGGGAGGCAGTTTCGGCGCCCATATTTGATCGTGAGGTCCGGCGGGTCCGGTCGCCCCGCCATTGATACGGTAGGCCAGTTCGCGCACGCCGGGAAACGAGTGGGTCATCGCCGTGACGACCATGATCAACAAGAGTCCGGAACTCCAAAAACCGAGTGTGGAGTGCCAACTCCGACCCGACCGTGGATTGATCGCGGTGGCACTCCCGCGCACCGTGCGCCAGCGGATACGGCGCGGGCACCAGATTACGAGGCCGGAAAGCAACAGGGGAACCAACGCTACGTTCATCCAACTTGCGACGGCCTGGCCGGTCTCGCGTTTCGATCCGTTCAAGCCGAGGAAGCGGTGCCATTGCTCGACGTCCTTGTGCAGGCGACGACGCAGTGGCACCGCGTCGCTGGCGGTGAGTTCGCCCGTGTAGGGGTTGGCGTAGGTGAGTTTTTGATCACCATGGAAAAACGCGATGGCGCGACGCGGAGAGCGCTCGATCCCCACGCGGGTGATCGCAGCATCGGGATGCGCATCGCGCACGCCCGCGGCGAGGGTTTCGAGGTCGCGCGGGGTCGTGTTTGCGATGGCGGTGACCACGCGCGCCTCGCGATCACGCCAATCAACATAGGAGTCGGCGAGGGCCATGACGATCGCGGTGCCGGCCATCAAAGCGCCCACGGTTCCCGTCGCCAGACCGAGCCCGAGATGAGTCCAAAAACAAAACGTCCGGACGGTCATCGCGAGGAAGCAAGGGATGAGCGCGCGGGCATGATGACAATCCCGACCCGGGCGTTATTTGCGACTGAGGAGAAACTTCATCAGTTCGATGTATTCCTTCTCCGGCAACGATTCGAAGAGACCCGGCGGCATGAGCGACTGGGGCAGAACTTGACGAGACTCCACCTCGCCGAGGGGGACGTTGACCGTCTCGGTCATGGTGCGCACGACGAGGGTGTTGGCGGTCTCGCGCTCGATCATGCCGGAAATGACTGCGCCGTCTTTTTTGGTGATGAGGTTGAGTTGGAAGTCGGCCCCGACGACGCCGTTGGGATCGACCACACTTTCGAGGAAATAGTCGACGCCATTGCGCCAGGAGCTGGTGAGGTCGGGGCCGAGGTGACCGCCTTCGCCGTTGATGAGGTGGCAGGTGGCGCAAAGTTGGGTGAACAGCTGTTGCCCGTGGCGTTCGTTGAAGGCCCACAACGGCGCCTCTTCGTAAGTCTCGCGGAGACGAGCCATGGTCGCGGCGGCATCAGGTGTGGCGCTGCCGTTGGCCACCCAGATGTGGGCGGAGAGGGCGTCCACCTCGTCGTTTTGCAGATTGCGCAGATGTCGCAGATGCAGCGCGGTGAGATGACCGCGATCGAACTCGCCAGCCGCGATGGCTTGGAGCAGAGCGAGGGCATAGGTGGGGCGACCGGTCAAGGTGGCCAACACGGCGGCCCGGTCGCCGTCATCGAGTTGATCGAAGTCATGCATCATCGCGGGGGCGGCGGCGGGGTCGCCAAAACGAGCGAGACGCTCCACGGCGTCGCGACGAAAATCGGGGTCGTTCAGCAACGAGATGTAGACCGGTCGCGCCGCTTGATCGTCGGCGCGGGTGAGGAGATGCAGCGCCGCCCGGCGGGAGTCCAGATCGGCGGCCTGGTCCGCCAGCGTGCGGCGCGCCGCGGCGAGCACGGCGCGGTCGCCGAACAGGGCGGACAGCTCGCGGGTTTCGGGGGCCTCGACGCCGGAGGCAGCGAGGGTGTCGACGAGCTCGGCCCAGCCGTCCGGCATGGGCAGGGCCGTGTCACTGCGCAGGGCGAAGGCGAGAATTTGCACACCGCGAGCGGCGGCGGCCGGCGTGGCGTGCCGGAGTTGTTGGATCAAGGCTTCACGACCCGCCGGAGTGCGGGCGGCGAACCATTGAATGGAATCGGTGAGCGTGGGCAGGGCGGTGGTGGCGGCGAGATCGATGGCCCGGGGGAGATCCGACTCCACCTGCGGCGCGAGGCCGAACCATAGCATGCGGGGGAGGAATCGGTCGGCGGCATCCGTGGCGTGGCTCGCGAGTTGGCGACCGATTGCCCACGAATCGTCGGCGGATAACGTCGGCAGCGCCGACGCGATCGCGAGGCGCACCACGGGTGACGGATCTTCGGTGGCGAGGGCATGCAGCTCGGTGCGGGTGAGGAGGGGGGCGGAGGCACGTTCGGTGGCGAACGCCACGGCGCGGGCGCGCACATGGGCGGAATCGTCGGCCACCATGGTCTGCAAATCACGGGCGGTCAGATTGGCGGTGGCGTGCAGCGTGAACCAGGCACGGAGATGAGACTCCGCGTTGCCTTCGCCGGTGGCCTGATCGCGCAGCTTTTGCAGGGCGGCCGCATCGAGGGGGCGGGCGGCGGCGCGCTCCTGCAGCAACCGACGAGCGGTGCGGGTGAACCACGCGTTGCGATGCGTGTGTAACCCGGCGAGTTCCAGGTCGGACATGGCGCCGAGGTCGACCGGCGCGGGTTGCCATGTATCCGACCAAGTCATACGATAGATGCGGCCGTTGTGGCGTTCCCAGATATCCTCGCGGGGCGAGTGGCAATGTTGGTGGTCGCACCAGTCGATTACGTAGACGCCGCCATCGGGACCGTATTGCAGGTCCACCGCCATGAACGTGGTGTCGGGCGCAAACATCAGATCGAAACCGGCGTGAAGCGTTTCGTAGCCGGAGCCGTCGGGGACGTTGTGCTGTTGGTTGAGTTGGTGACCGTGGAGGTTGTGCGTGAAGAGATGGTCCCGGTAAATCTCGGGCCAGTTGTCCCCGAGATAGATCATGGTGCCGACGTGGGAATGTCCGCCGTAGACCGCGGCGGTGCCGGGTTTGCCCGCACCGCCCTCGCCGCTGTCGTAGCGGGCGGAGGACGGCAGGTAGTTGCGCAAGTCGGGCGCAAAGTCGGGTGCACGGTTGGAGATGAAGTCGGCGTAGTTCGCGTTGGCCTGGTTCCAATAGTGGCCGTTGCGAATAACGTAAGTCGTGCCGCCGCCGCCCCAGAAGCTGCGGCAATGGGTGATGAACAAGTCGCCCACGGCATTGAAGTCGATGCCCCACTGGTTGCTACCGCCGTGGGCGAACATTTCGAACTCGTGCCGCACCGGGTGGTAGCGCCAGACGCCGGCCCGCAGCGTCATGCGATCCGCGTCGGGCGTGCCGGGTTTGCCGACATGGGACTGGGTGAAGACTCCTTGCAGGCCGTAGAGCCAGCCGTCCGGGCCCCACGTGAAACTATTGAGCGTTTCGTGCGTGTCCTGGTATCCCCAGCCGTCGAGCAATACCTCGGGCGGGCAGTCGGGACGATCGTCGCCGTCGCGATCAGGGATGAACAACAGCTCTGGCGCAGCCCCGACCCAGACGCCGCCGAATCCGACTTCCAGGCCGCTGACCAAATTGAGGCCCTCGGCAAACACCTTGCGCGAATCGAAGGCACCATCGCCGTTGGTGTCCTCAAAAATCGTAATGCGGTCGCGACCCTCGCCGGGGGCACGTTTGCTCGGGTAGGAATAAGCCTCGGCCACCCACAGCCGACCCCGCGGACCGATGGCGAAGGCAATGGGTTGGTGCACATCGGGTTCGGCCGCGATGAGCTCGGCGGCGAAACCGGGCTGCAGTTTCATGTCGCGCACCACTTGCTGCGCGTCGACGTTGGCGACGGCGGTGGCCGGCGCGGGGTTGGGCTGCAGGTGCCACAGGACCGGGCTCTCGTGCAACCGCGCTTCGCGAGCGGCGCCGGCATCGACGGTGGACGGATCGCGGTCGTGAAATCCGAAGGCGTCGAAGGTGAGATGACCACCCGGGCCGCGGGCGGAATCGACGAGGCGAATCTGTATCCGTTGATTAAGCACGCTCGCCAGATCAACCACCACGCGGTGCACGCCCCCGGGCGTGCCAGCGGCGGCGGAATGAAGAATGGCCCCGTTCTCGGCCAGCAGGAGTTCGACGCGGTTGCGGTTGATATCGGGGTCTCCGCCGACGATGTAACTCGCCCAACGGTGGCGCACGGTGAACGGCACCGAGGTGAGGCTGCCGCTGCCCACGCTGGGGTTGCGCCAGGGCGGACTGATCGCGAATCGCCCCGTGGGCATGACTTCGCCTTCGTCGGCGCGTCGGGTCGCCGTGTTGGCCGGCCGCACGCCGTTGGGTTGCCGCTCCCAGGCATCACCGGTGGCGGTCCAGTCGCTCAGGTCGCCCGCCTCAAAGTCCAGATTGAGGACCCGGCCGTCGTCGGCGGTGGGCGTGATGGCGGCCGTCACGGCGTCGGTGGCCGCGACCGTTTTGGGCGTGGGAGGCGTAGCCGTGCGGCCGAGATCAACGAGCATGATGTCGCGAAACTGCACCTTGGCCGGACCGGGACCGCTGTGCATCTGAAAGGCCAGCAAGCCGGAAAGATCTGCTTCGCCGATCTGGTGATCATCGAGGGCGGCGCAGAGTCGTCCGTTGATCCAGACCTCGACGTGCGAGGCGCGGGCGGTGATGCGGTAGGTGTTCCATTCGCCGGGGCGGTAGAGATCGGCGTAGGTGCCGAGTTCGGCGAACGTATCCACCCAGCGGCGACCGTCGGGCGCGAGGGAGACGCGGGTGCCGCGCTCGACGAGCAGGGCGCGGCCATGCTCGTCGTAAATGCGGCCCAGCCAGGTGGCGCCGTCATCAAGATCGGCCTGGTAGCCTGCGGCGTGGCCGTCGGCCCCGCGTTGCGCGCGGTATTGAATGCCGGAGTTGGCGGATGGGGCGCCACTGATGCGAAACTGGAGCGAGAGCTCGAAATCGCCAACTTCGGTTTCGGCGTAGAGAAATTCGTTGGCGGCCAGGCGCTCGCCGGCGGGAATTTCGGCGGTGATCGCGCCGGCCTCGACGGTCCAGATAGCGGGGTTGCCGGTCCATCCGGTCAAGCTGTGCCCGTCGAAAAGCGGAACCGGGGCCGTGCCGGTGGCCACGGCGGAGGAAACGAGACAAGCGAGGAGAGGACCGGCGACCAGTCGAAGAGATGCGGACATGAGGGGTGGGGTAAGGAAAAGAGGGGAGGGGCGAGTCTAGCGCGTTGGGGATGCCAAAAACCATGAGATGACGCGAATTGGTTTTGAGAAAATTCACCGTGACGGTAAATCGCCCTGTAAACAGAGAAGGGAGCGAGGTAATGGCCCTGGTTGGTCGGCGCGAAGTCGGAGAAAATTGAGAAAATACGTGGGGCTGGTGGCTGGCGGGTTCGGGATATTTTAGACCGGGGAATGCCGGTTGGGCGGGCCGGAGTTTGACTTTGGGCAACGGGGCCGCTTCAACGCCACTTCTGTGAAGCGCCGCGTTACCCAGCAGGACATTGCGAAAGAACTAGGGCTGGATAAGTCCACCGTGTCATTGGCGCTGCGCAACAACCCCGGGATCGCCAAGGCCACGCTTGAGCGGGTGCAGGGCATGGCCGACAAACTGGGTTACCGTCCCGATCCCGCACTCTCCAATCTGGCGCGGCAGCGTTGGGCGGGACACGAAACGGGCAGCGGAGCGGCGCTGGCTTACTTGATCGACAGCCGCATGGCCAACGCCGACCAACATCGACGGTTCCTGGACCCGGCGCGGGCGCGGGCGGAAGGGCGCGGCTATCTCCTGCACGAATTTGATCTGGCGGAGTATTCGTCGATGAAGGCGGCCAGTCGCGTGCTCAATCATCGCGGCATCCGCGGTCTGCTGGTGCCGCAGTTCGCGCATACCAACGGCCCCAGTCTGTTTGAAATGCCGGCGGCGAATTTCACCGTGGTTTGTCTCGATCTGGGATGGGTGTCCGTGCCGTTTCACATCGTGGCGCCGGACATGTTTGAAAACACCCGGCGGGTTTGGCGCGAAGTGGTGAACCGGGGCTACAAACGGATCGGGGGCGCCATTCTTTCGCACACCCCGCAGGCGGTGGACGACGCCGCGCGTTACGGGGCCTCGGCCGCCTCGCAACATGAGTTTATTCCCAAGAAGGATCGGATACCTTTGCTCACCACCGATCACGCGGATCGCGCGGGTTTTATGAAATGGTTCGAGCGCCATGAACCCGAAGTCGTGATCGCGTTCATTTCGCGGGTGTATGACTGGATTCTAGAAACCGGGCGACGCGTGCCCGAGGATGTCGCAGTGGCGTCGCTCTCGGTGTTTCCCGATCAAACGCCGGAAGTTTCCGGGGTGCTGCGGCAGGTGGACAACATCGGAATCACCGGGGTGGATGCGCTGATTGCGGCCATGCATGAGCATGAATGGGGCATCCCGACCTTGCAGCGAAAATTGTCGCTCGAACCGATTTGGTATGAGGGCACGTCGTTGCCTTCAAAGCAGGTGTAGCGCGGCGCGGGCCCACCGCGGTGACCTTGGCCGTAGTCGTCAGTTTTTCATCTGGATGAAAGGTGAACCAATTGAGCAGGTGGGAATTTTTCACCACCACATTGGTCAAGGTTAAGCCCTTGCCCTGCATTAGACGGGCCTGACCCCATCACCCTACATAACACCCCAAGTAAAATGAACACCTATTGGCTCAAAAAGCCGGGTGCCCGAAGCGTTGTATTTGCTTTGTGCCTACCCGGTTCACTGCTGGCGCAGACCAGCAGTTCCTCCCTACCGAGCGACCGTGAAGACGTCGTCGAACTCACCCCTTTCGAAGTGAACGCCCAGGAAGACAAGGGCTACATCGCCACGGGAACCCTGGCCGGCAGTCGTCTTGCGACCTCCCTGTTGGACACCCCCGCCGCCATCTCCGTGATGACGACCGAATTCCTCAACGACATCGGCGCCAACGACATCAACGATGCCATCGAGTATGGCGTGAATTCCGGCAATGACATCGGGGGCGGCAGCGCCGACGTGGGCGCCACCACCGGTAACGGCATTCGCGATAATGAATTCAATATTCAAATACGCGGCTATCGTCGGGCGACGGTCACCCGCGACTACTTTCCCACGCGGCTCGCTTCCGATACCTTCAATGTGGAGCGGGTGGAAGTGGCCCGCGGTCCCAATTCCCTCGTGTTCGGCGTGGGCGGTCCCGGTGGTCTCGTTAATACCACGTTCAAGTCGGCCATTCCCAACCGGGACTTCACCGATGTGATGATGAAGTATGGCAGCTGGAACGAACGCCGGGCGACGATCGACATCAACCGGTCCCTGCTGGATGACAAACTCGCGCTGCGGGTGAACGGCGTTTACCAGAAGATGGGCGGCTGGAAGGATTTCGCCCAGAACGATGGCAACCGCGGAGCATTTGCGCTGACTTACCAGCCATTCGAGAACACCAAGATCAAGGTGAAGACCGAGTTCGGCAGCATGCTGCAAAACCGCGTGCGATCCTGGAATCTGGTGGACCAGATTTCGACCTGGGAAGGACAAGGCAGCTACTACATTCCCTTCGGCACGGCGGAGTCCCCCTGGTTGCCCGATGATTCCAACTATGCCCAGACCCGCAGTGGTGGAGCGAGCAATCCCAACAACGGTCTGAGTCCCTCCATCCCCGCCGGTTTCACCTTCGAACGTCGCACCGCCCATCTCGGCAACCCGACGGTCTTCATGGAAACCGGACCGCTGGCGGGCAAGTGGATCCAAGTGGGTCAACGCAACGAAGGTCGTCGTTATTACCGCGTTTCCTTTCACAACAATCTGCCCGGCTACAACACGCCCGCGTTTGTGGACGAAAGTCTCGCGCCGCGCACCGCCAACCCCATGGGACCGGGTGCGACCGAGGATACGGATTACGGCACGGCGAGTGTTTCCATCGACCAGAAGGTGGGGGAAAACCTCAACCTCAACTTCGCCGCTTCAACCACCGAGGTGTATCGGCGGCGCAACACGATCGGCGGTTTCAGCGGCTTGTCCTACAAGCTCGATGTGACCAGCGAGTTGCCGACCTTCACCACCGATGGCAGCTACAACGCCACCGAGGGCGGCCCCGATACCGGGCAAGGCAATGGCCAACTTAACTTCGGTCAGACGGTCGTGAATCCCTTGGTCGGCACGCCGATTTTTTCCTACAACGCCAATTACGCGCTCCGCGAGGAGAAGCAGGACGACCTGCGTTTGAGCGCCAGTTACCATCTCGACCTGGGAGCCGCGGGTGATCACATGATCATGGCGTTCGGCCAGTCCTCCACGACTTACGGGGAAAACCAGAACTTCAATGAAACCAATGTTTCCCTCAATCGTCCGGACAGAAACTACAACAGTGGCAACAACTTCGGCGGCCGCGACGCCCACATCGACTACTTCGCGCCCAATCTCGCTCAGCGAGGCATCCACGATCCCTACAAGAATCCGCTGCCCAATAGTGTGCTGTGGGGCGCGCCGGAGCTCGGTTCGTTTGAGCACGGTTGGTATCGCAGCAACATGAGCTGGTCGGAAACGACCATCGATTCCCTGGCGGTCGCCTTCCAAAGCCGGTTCTTCGAAAACAGCCTGGTGACCACCATCGGCGGTCGCCGGGACAAGGTCAGCATCGTCAACTCCAGCAATCGTCTGTCGGACGACAATGGTGAGGCCATGGATTTCGGTCCGGCCGGCACCCCGCAGGACGAAGAGGGTGACACTTACTCCATCGGTGCCGTTTACCATCTGCCGATGGTGGACTGGCTCAGTGTCTACGCCAACAAGTCCACCAACTTCCAGACGCAGGGCGGTGCGCAATACTTCGAAGACGCCGACCTCCGTTCCCAATTGGAAATCGGTGCCCTCAAGGGTGTCGGCTTCGATTACGGCCTGAAGTTCAATCTGCTGGAAGGCAAGATCTACGCCTCCCTCGGTTATTTCGACGTCGAACAAAGCAACGCGGCCACCGGTTTCGATGGCAACGTGACCAGTTACATCAATGCCATTTGGACGACGATCGCCAACGGCGGTCCAAACACCATCACGGCCGATACGGACAATCCCAGCGGACATCGCGTCGGTGGCAGCGACACCCGTGGTCAGGCGTCCCAGGGATTTGAATTCGAGCTGACCGCCAACCCCACCGACAACTGGCGCGTCTCGCTCAACGTCAGTAAATCCGACAACACGGTATCGAGCCTGGGCGGCCGTCTGGGCCTCTACCTGGAGAAGCATCGGGCGGAGTGGACGGCGGCGCGTGGTTTGAGCTACGACACCGGCCGCTCTCCCGGTTTCCTCGGTAACAACACCGTCGGCGACCTGCAGGATGGATTGGATCGCTTGCTCGCATTCGTCCGCGCCGGCGAAGGCGTGCCCGAGACCAATGTGCGTCCGATCAACGCCAATCTGTTCACCGCTTACTCCTTCGACGAAGGTCTCCTGGACGGTTTGACGATCGGCGGCGGCGCCAATTATCGCGGCGACCAAATCATGGGCGTCAACCCGGCCACGTTGACGAACCCGCAGGCCGAGATCTTCAAGGGTGGTGCCTACATGGTGTTCAACCTTTTGGCCTCCTATGAGTTCACGTTCCGCGACATTCCGGTGCGTTTGCAGCTCAACGTCGACAACCTGTTGGACAACGATGACGAGCAGATTCTGGCCTCCCGTTACAACGAACTCACCACCGAGTTGGAGCCGTTCTACTACTACCTGACACCGCGCAGCTACTCCATCAGCGCAAAGTTTTCGTTCTAAAACGGCAAAGGTTTCGACCGATTCGGTCGGCGCGCAGCAGATCATCCGTGAGGGTGGTCTGCTTTGTTGTTTTCGCTGCCAGACGTGTATCGACCTACGCCTTATGTCGGATAAAGTCCCATCCTTCAGCTGCTTTCCATGAACCGCCGTGTTACCCAGCAAGACATCGCCGACCGACTCGGCATGCACAAGTCGACGGTTTCGCTGGCTCTGCGCGACAATCCCGGCATCGCGCTGGCCACCCGCCAACGCGTGCGGGCGATGGGGCTGGAGATGGGTTACCGTCCCGACCCCGCGCTGGCCACGCTGGCGCGGCAACGCTGGGCCGGTCACGAAACGGGGAGCGGGGCGGCGTTCGCCTACCTCGTCGACAGTCGGATGGACAACGCATTCATGCACCGTCGCTTCATGCCGGCGGCCCGGGCCCGGGCGGAGGCGCGGGGCTACGTGTTGCACGAGTTCGACATCGGCGACTATCCTTCGATGAAGGCGTTGAGCCGCGTGTTGCATAACCGGGGTATTCGCGGCCTGCTCGTGCCGCAGTTCGCCCACACCGACGGTCCGGGCATTCTGGATCTTCCCTTGTCGAACTTCACCGTGATTTGCCTTGATCTGGGTTGGGTGGCGACGCCTTTTCACATTGTCGCACCCGACATGTTTGCGGCCACTCGCATGGCGTGGCACGAAACGAACCGTCGCGGTTATCAACGCATCGGCGGCGCGATACTTTCCCACACGCCGCGGGCGGTGGACGACTCCACCCGCTACGGCGCCTCGATCGATTTTTAACGGGAGTTTATACCCGCGCGAAAGCGGATTCCCTTGCTCACGACCGACATCATGGATCGGGATGGATTTCTCCGCTGGCTGGACCGCCACAACCCCGATGTCGTGATCGGATTTGTCTCCCGCGTGATGGACTGGATCCAGCAATCGGGTCGCCGAGTGCCCGAGGATATCGCGTTCGCATCGCTGGCGGTCCTGGCCGATCAATCGGTCAATGCTTCCGGGGTCGTGCGCCATGTGAATGACATCGGCTCCACGGGGGTCGACGCCTTGGTGGCGGCGATCCATGAGAACGAATGGGGGGTGCCCGCGCTGCAGCGCAAACTGTTGCTCGAACCCGTGTGGCATGAAGGGGAGACGTTGCCGGAGCGGAGCTGACCGCGCGACGCCAAGGCGCGGAACCGGGGACAATTAACCCCCGTCCCTAAACAGGATTAGGTGGTCGGTCATTGGCGGTGCCGGGGTTGGTTCGTAGCAAAAAGCCGTCCCGGATCAATGTGTTCCGCGACTCTGCTACCCCCTAACCCACACCCCATCAATGAACTCAATTCTGTGCCTGAGTCGCCGCTATTGGCGGATGCTTGTTCCCGCCGTGATGACGGCGATTGCCCTTCCCGCGGTGGCCCAAACCACCACGACGTCCTCGATTGATAATTCTGAAGTCATCGAGCTGTCCCCCTTCACCGTCGATGCGTCCGATGATTCCGGATACACCGCCGCCAATACGTTGGCCGGCAGCCGCCTCAATCAACCCTTGCTCACCAGTCCGGCGCCGATCTCGGTGATGACGCGCGAGTTTCTCGACGACATCAATGCCACCGACGTCATGCAGGCACTCGACTGGGGGGTGAACACCACGCCGTTGCTGCAGGAGTCCGAATCGGCGAATTTCGAGGCCAATGTCTCGAGTGACAACGCCGTGTTCATTCGCGGTCTGGCCGGCTCCCAAGCCCGCAACTACTTCCGTTGGAGTGTCGCCTCGGACAGCTACAACGTCGACCGCCTCGATCTCGCCCGGGGCCCCAACAACATCCTGTTTGGCACCGGCGGTGTCGGCGGTATCGTCAATGTGGGCACCAAGCGCGCCCGCATCGGCACCGACATCCAGTCGATCAGCCTGATGGTCGGCAGCAACGACGCCTATCGCGCCACGATCGATGTGGCCCAAACGCTCAACGAACGGGCTGCGGTGCGCGTCAATGCCGTGTGGGATGATCGCGGCGACTGGATCAACAATGCCGGTCGCACCCGCAAAGGCGTGCACCTCGCCGCCACGTTCAAACTCACCAGTTCGACCACGTTGCGCCTCGATGGAGAGCAGATGTCCTACGATCGCGTGATCGGTCGGACTTTTCCGCAGTTGGACAAATACAGCAACTGGAACGGCGTCCCGGTGCAGACGTATGGCGCGGCGACCCCGGCGGAGGCGACGGGGATTTTTCAAGTCAGCACCTCCGTCGACCGATGGACGTTTGATGCCGGCACGGGCACCTTCATGAATTGGGCGGGGTCGCACCAGTCTGGCGGTGGCGGCGGCAGCACGCCGGTCGATATCCGGCCGAAGGCCCTCAATATGTTTGGTCCCGATGATTATAACAACATCGATGCCGACAATGTATCGGTCTTTTTGGAACAGCGGGTGGGAGAGAACCTTTTCTTCGAATTGGCCTTCAATCGTCAAAGTGAAGATCGCAACTACCGGCGCTCGCGTAACGAAAATCTCTACCTCGATGCCAACGCGCAATTGCCCGACGGTTCGGCGAATCCGAATCTCGGCTATTACTACGTCGAAGGCACGATCACGGAGTCGTCCAGCGAACGCACGGTGGAAGACTTTCGGGCTTCCGCTTCGTATGCGATGGATTTTGGAGATGTCTTCGGCAGTCACCGGGTGGCCGCGGTGGTATCCCGCCGCGACTCCGAATACCAGGGGTTGAGCGAAAATGAACGGGAGTTGATATCGAACACCTCCGTCATTCGCCGCAAGTATCTCGCTTACGGGGACGGTCGTGCCAACACGGGAATCCCACCGCTGCCGACCAACAATCCGCTCGTGTTCGACTTTCGCGACGAATCACTGAACGGCAACCAGACCGAACAAAACTACTGGCAGCTTTCCAGTGTATCCAAATTCTGGGACGACCGGATCAACATCACTCTTGGTTTGCGCAATGACACGCTCGATCAGAACTCGCTGCAATCCGAGCGCGTCGGTGCCTACGAGGAGACCCTGAATTCCACCGGTTGGTCCGATTTCGCGGAACTGGCCGACGAACGCACGTCCTCCTATGGCATCGTCGCCGGACTGACTCAGAGCCTGTTTGGGTTCTACAACAGTTCGGAGAATTTCAACACGCAAGGCGGCCGGGACGTGAACTACGATCCCCTCGGCCCCCGGGCGGGCGAGAGTTGGGACGGAGGACTGAAATTTCGCCTGTTCGAGAACAAGTTAAACGGCTCCATCGCCTACTACGAAACCGCGGATGCCGGCGGCTTGCACTACATGCACGGCTGGTTTGTTGGCGGGGTTCGCAGCATCTGGAACACGTTGGAACCCGGCCGCAATCAAGGCGGATTCCAGGACCGTCAGGATTCCTCCGGCCATGGCTGGGAACTGGATTTGACCTCCAATCCCACCAAGAACCTGCGCGTCTCGTTCAACGTCTCCCGTGGCACGGTGAAGATCAGCAATCACGGCAAGTTCTTCCGGGATTGGATGGATGAGAATCTGCCGCGTTACGAACAGGCCTACAACTCGGGTCTCGACTTCGAGGGCAATGCGCTCGGCGACAGTGAACTGAACAATATTCGCACCCGTCTCGATCGTATCTATTCCGCCAATACCTTCTGGTGGCGCGACGGTATTTCGCCGCTGCGCCAACGCGAGTATCGGGCCAATTTGTTTGCCAATTACAGCTTCACCGAAGGTCTGCTCAATGGGTTCTCCGTGGGCGCGGGGATGCAGTATCGCGACGCCCCCCTCATCGACTACAGTGCCGGCGCCACGGTTGATGCACCGCCGATCATCTACTATGGAAACGAATACACCAGCGGCACGCTCAAGTTGGGCTATGCGACCAAGCTCTTCGATGACCGCGTTCGCTACAAAGTGCAGCTCAACATATCCAACCTGTTTCAGAACGACATGACGGAAACCGTGGGCGCGTTGGGTGATCAGGAGGGGGGCACGGTCAACTACCGTCGTCCGCGGGAGTTTTTCCTGACCAATACCTTCAGCTTTTAGTCCGAACCATCGGTCTAACCGTGGGGCACGGCGGCCATTCTCTTGGGGAGAATGGCCGCTTTTTCGTCTAGCGATTCCACCGCATGGTCCCTACAGATAGGGTTTACCCTCAACCCCACCATACTCCCCATACCCCATGTCTACTGTTGCCTCGAATTCCTGCGGTGAATCACGACCGAATCGCCGTGCCTTTGTAAAGTCCGCCGCCGTTGCCGGAGCTGGTTTGGCTCTCGCCCCCCACGTCTTTGCGCAGGCCGGGGACGGCCGTCGCCGTTACGCCCTGGTGGGCACGGGTTCGCGCTCCAATATGTATCAACGCGCCATCCAAGAGGATTACCGTGATCACGCCGCGTTGGTTGGATTGTGCGACATCAATCCCGGCCGTCTCGAGTTGGCCCGCAGCAAATCCGCCGGCTACGGGGCGAAGGCTCCGACCGGTTACGCGCCCGCCGATTTTGAACGTATGATCCGCGAAAACCGCGTGCAGTTCGTCATCGTGACCACGATGGACGCGACGCACGACGAGTATATCATCCGGGCGATGGAGGCGGGCTGCGACGTGATCACCGAGAAACCCATGACGACGACCGCCGCGAAGGTGCAGCGAATTCAGGAAGCGGTGGAGCGCACGGGGCGCAAGGTGCGGGTGTGTTTCAACTACCGCTACTCGCCGTCCCGCACCCAGGTGAAGGAAATGCTGATGGCCGGCGAAATCGGCGACCTGCTGTCGGTCGATTTCAACTGGCTGCTCAACACCCATCACGGCGCGGATTATTTCCGCCGGTGGCACGGCGAGAAGAAAAACTCCGGGGGACTCATGGTGCACAAAGCCACCCACCACTTCGACCTCGTCAACTGGTGGCTCGGGGCCAACCCCGTCGAAGTGACCGCCATGGGCAAGCGCGAATTCTACACGCCGGCCATGGCCAAACGACTCGGTCTCGAGTCTCACCACGAACGCTGTCACACGTGCCCGGAGGCGTCGAAGTGCACCTTCCACATGGATCTGGCGGCCAATGCCAATCTTAAATCGCTCTATCTCGATCAGGAACACCACGACGGCTACTTCCGCGATCAATGCGTGTTTAATCCGCGCATCGACATTGAAGATACGATGAACGTCATCGTGCGCTACGACAACCAGGTCACGCTCAGTTACTCGCTCAACGCCTTCAATTCCTGGGAAGGTTACCACATCGCGTTCAACGGCACCAAGGGCCGCATCGAGCACAAGATCGTGGAGACCGTTTACGTCAATGGCGACGGCGGCGTGCAGGGTGGGGTGGCGCAGGGCGGCACGACCACGCGGTTGATTCCCCTGCGTGGCGCGGCCACCGACCTCACGCCGCGCACCGGCAAGGGCGGCCATGGCGGGGGCGACCGGGTCATGCTCGACGAACTGTTTTTACCCTCGGCCCCGACCGATCCGCTGATGCGCGCCTCCGATGAGCGGGGCGGGGCGGCGTCCGTATTGGTCGGCGCCGCGGCCAATACCTGCTTTGCCACGGGCCAGTCGGTAAATCTCGATGAACTCGCCCCGGGCTGGCGGAAACCATCCTACGCCCCGATGCCCGGACGCGATTACCCGCTGACCATGCCGCCCGCCAAGGCCTGACTCCTGTCAGGGGGGGGGAATACGAGACAGCGGCGTCCTCGTATTTCCGAAATTACCCCAAGGCACGGTGATTCAAGCGCGCTCGATTTGCCGGTGGGGCGTGGAGTTTTGGCCGTTTTCAACAAGATGAAAACGGATGCCGTTGGCGGATTCAAAACTCCCGATACGGGCTCAAGGTAGCGCAGAGGAACGCGATTATTTTCGCTTCAAAGCGCTGACCTTCACCCCCCTCACCCCATGACCCTCAAATCGCCCGCGCGGCGTCCTCAGTGGTGGATTGTATCCCCCTGTCTGGCGGTTATCGCGCAACTTTCGTTGGTGGCTCAGTCCGCCTCCGTTTCGTCCGAGACTGATAATTCCGCGGTAGTGGAACTCTCCGAATTCGTGGTCACGTCCGACGATGATGTCGGCTACGCCGCGACCAGTTCCCTCGCCGGGAGTCGGCTCAAAACCGACCTCAAGGATATCGCCGCGCCCATCTCGGTGTTCACCAAGGAATTCCTCGATGACATCGGCGCGACCTCCGTCAACGCCGCCCTCGAATACGCCCTCAATACCGTGACCGAATACGACGTGACGGGAAACGGCATCGTGTCGAACAACTACCAGACCCGCATGCGCGGCATCACCGGCGCGGGGCGTTCGCGCAACTACATGAGCACGAACCTCAACATCGACTTCTACAATACCGAGCGGCTCGATTTTTCGCGCGGCCCCAATTCGGTGTTGTTCGGCATCGGCTCACCGGCCGGCATCATCAACTCGTCGACCAAGTTCGCTCGCCTGGGCGGCAACCTGACCACGGTGCAGATGCGCGTCGGGAGCTACTCCGATCATCGGGCCTCGATCGATATCAACCGCAGCCTGACCGACAGTCTCGCGATCCGCGCCAACCTGCTGTGGCAGGACTCGGAAGGTTATCGCGACTTTGAGTTTCAACAGAAAAAAGGCGCCGCGCTGGCGGGCACGTGGCGTCCGTTTGAAAAGACCACCATTCGCATCGAAGGCGAGGTGATGGACATTGAGGAAAACCGCGCCCGGCCGTGGACGCCGTTCGATGGCGTCATCGGTTGGGAAACCGCGGGCCGTCCCGGCGTCAACACCGCCACCACGTGGGGCGGCACCGCTTCCGGCACGGGCTCCGCCATCACCAGTGGCATCGTGTTCATGGAGGACGGGCTCTGGGCCGGTCAGTTCGTCAACCAAACCGGCGCGCAGAACTTTCGTTGGTCCAACGGTGCGACGCCCAACATCCCGGGGCTGAACACGCCGCCCAACGTGCTCGACTATTCGGTCGTTCCCCGCACCTCCAACATCTTCGGTGCCGGGGCGCGCAGCAGTTCCGACTCCCGCGCCGGCGGCATTTATCTTGAGCAGAAGATCAACGAGGACCTGTCGTTCGAACTCGCCTATGCCACCGAATACGAAGAGCGCCCCGTGGTCGCACCGATGAACTTCGGGTCCTTCCGGCTCCGCTACGACGTGAATGCCTACCTGCCGGTTTTTGATGCCCACGGCGTGCAGACCGGCATGCAGCAGAATCCTAATTTCGGCTCGCCGGTCATGATCACCAACGGCGGCTTTGGTAACAACAGTCACGCTTGGTCGTCCAACTACCGCGAAGAACTCCGCGCCACCGCCGCCTACCATCTCGATTTTCGAGCGATGCTCGATCGCGAGAGTCTGCTCGCTCGCGTGCTGGGACATCATCGTCTCGCGGCCTTGATCACCGAGGTCGGTTCCGAACGCACGGCCAAGAATTCCCGCTACGTGAACATCCACGAGACCCGCGCCAACCCGAACTACTTCAACAACGTCAACGCCATCCGCTGGGGCAACTACTACGATCCTTTCGCCGCCAATCCCACCGATCGCGGACTCCATGATCCGTTCGGGGCGTTGGAGAGTGTCGGCGTGCAGCCACTGGCCCACCAGCCCGGCCGCTTCGTGCAAGCCTCGCTGGAAAACTCCAACTGGACCTGGTCGCGCAACGAGACGCTCACCACCATGTTCGCGATGCAGAACTACTTCTGGGAAGACCGTGTCGTCGGCCTGTTTGGCTGGCGCACCGACGATCAGGATTTGTTCGACTCCACGCCGAACATCGAGGCCAACACCGGCGCTTACCGCGGCTTCACCCGCAACGGCAAATTGCGTGACCTGACGGGCGATACCTTCACGCGCGGCGTGGTCGTGCATGTCGTGCCCAACCTGCTGTCGCTCTACTACAATCGGGCGAACAACTTTCAGGACAACGGAGTGGCCGAGGTCATTGGCCCGATCGGCAACCTCACGTCGATCGGCAATCGCTCGGGCGAAGGCGAGGACATGGGCGTCAAACTGCGGTTCTTCGACGGCAAACTGAGCGCTTCGTTGGGTTGGTATGAAACGGCCGACACCAATCAGGGCAGTTCGATCGACGGCAACTTCTTCACCTGGTCCGAGGGGATCTGGGACGCCCTGGGCACGCCGGTGGATCTGGGCGGCCGCGACACCCGCAACCTCAAGAGCGAGGGTTACGAATTCGAGCTCACCGCCAACCCGACCCGGCAGATCACGCTGACCTTTAACGCCAAGGACGCCGACACCACCGTCGACAACCTTTTCCCCTGGGCTCAGCGCTACCTGGATGACAACCGTGCCCAGTGGTCGGCGAACGCCGGCACTCCGGTCGCAACCACCACCTTGCCCGCCGGCTCGACCATCGGCAGTTCCCTTGCCGCGCTGGACCAGCTCATGGCCGTGATCACCGCCCCGGAGGGCAGTGCGCCGTTCGCGGATCGTCAGCGCACGGCCAATTTCTTTGGTCGCTACGCCTTCGACGATGATGCGGTGTTGCCGGGCTTCGCGGTCGGGTTCGGTCTGCAGTATCGGGGCGAATCTCTCATCGCCTACCGCAGTCAAACGGATGGGGCGGCGGTCTACTCGCCGGACCACCTTATGGCCAACGCCATGATCTCCTACAGTCGCAAGCTCGACTACAACCGGCGGCTGAAGCTCCAGCTCAATATCGACAACCTGTTCGATCTGCAGGACCCGCAACCGGTCGCCGGGGGCGAACCCACCGCCGCCCAGTTGCAGACTTATCAGGACCTCGGTCTGCTCTACCACGGCGTCGTCTACACCGTGCAACTACCGGTGCCGCGTCGCTACAGTTTGACGGCGACCCTCAGTTTCTGAGTAGACGCGGGTCCGATCATTGTTCCGATTTCGGGTGTTCAATGCCGCGCGTGGTGCGTGGGATTTCCGCCGCGGCGAACACCTGTTTTCACCACGGACCAAACGATCAATCTCGATGAACTCGCTCCGGGTGGCGAAAGCCGACTTACGTCCCGATGCCTGACCGCAACCATGCGCTTACCATGCCGACCGCCATGGCGTCGAGATGGGCACCGCGCGTGATCGGTTCAAGGGGTCTCACGCGCCGTGACCGCGGCATGGGCGACCCGTTGGAGCGAGGCCGCTTGCGCGGCGGTCAACGATTCAGGCCACCAGAGGGGGGCGTTCCCCGCGCGATCGCTCATGACCTCGAGCAGAACGTGGGCCCCCAGGTAGCGCCCGGCGGTATTGGCGTGTTTGGCGTCGAGTCGAAATTCGTCGGCGCCGGTCTCGCGATTGGTGCCCCAATACCAACCTGCGATCAAACTTCCTGGCTGATCGGGGCGTTGGCCCTTGATGGGGTGATCATAGTCGAAGTGGGGATCGGGAAAGGTGTAACTCCACTCCGGCAGTTGGCGGGCGAGGTGAAACGCATCGCCGACGGGTAGTTGGCGCAGACCGTAGCGCGTCGCGATTTGATCGTAGGCGTCGACGATGCTGGCATACATGACGGCCTGTGTGAGGAGGGTTTCTCCGGCCGCGTGTTGGCGCTGTTGCGCGGGGTCCAGAAACCACGGATGATCGGTGCGGTAGGCCCACGTTTGCAGCACCAGGATTTCGGCCGACGGCGCATACTGGCGGATGGCTGCGATGAGTTCACCTGCGTAAGGTTCGTAGGACTCGGGTTTGTAACTGTCGCCGCTGAACTGCTGGATCGTGATGTAGTCCCACGTGTCGGGTTCGAGGATTTCAATCAGACTGCGCTTGGGTTGATCAGGCAGACTGCGGTTCCGATACGGGCGCCCCTCGGGATCGGAAGGATCGGTTTGCGCAATCTTGAGATGCCGGGTGTGGCGGTTGAGTCCGGTGCCACCCAGATTGGCTCGGCTGATCGTGAGTTTCACCCCATGGGCAGCCGCGAGTTGAGGTAGAAACTCCGTCACGTTTTCCGCGAAACTGTTGCCGATGGTGAGGAGTCTGATCTCGGTTTCGGCTTTTGCCGTAGTCGCAATGAGGAGGCAGGAGAACGAACAAACCAGAAAAGCTCTGAGGTGGCGGAAGCAGGGAAGATGCAACATGGCAAGGGGTAGGGAGTGGAACGGAGCGCAAGGGTGTCGAGCGCGCCCCGAGGATGCAACGCAACCGCTAACTCATCCTGCTGAATTGCCGAACGCGGACCCGGTTCAACGGGATGGAGAATGGTCTTCGTTGCGAAGTTTGGAGCGAGCCGGTGAAATCGGTTCCTTCTCGCTCGAACCGATGCCCGTCGCCGTTACCTCGTTATCCCAGCACTGTGTCTCCGCACCGGTTGCCATTTTTGCATCTCGGTCGATGCCCATTCCACCCCGTTCGACGATGAGCACTCGCCTCCGGTTTCGTTTTCAACAAGATGACACTTCATCCCCTTGCGGCTGCCGGCGGGCGATGAAACACCGTTTCGCTGCTGTTCCGTTCCAGCTCCTTTCGGGGCGCCTTTCACCCTTACCCCTTAATCGCTGATGCCCCTTTCGTTCCTCCGGGCTTTGGGCGTCGCAGCCGTCGTCGCGGTTGCTTCGTCCATGCCGGCCCAATCATCGTCTTCTCCTCGTCCCAACATCCTCTGGATCACCAGTGAGGATCATGGTCCTCACATGGGCTGCTACGGCGATGAGTTCGCCACCACGCCCCATGTCGACGCGCTCGCGGCCAAGGGCCTGACCTATCGCATGGCGTGGTCCAACGCGCCGGTATGCGCGCCGGCCCGCACCACCATCATTTCCGGCCTTTACCCGCCGTCCACCGGCTCGGAGCACATGCGCAGTCTGCTGCCGTATCCAAACGGTCAGCACATGTATCCCGATCTGCTTCAGGCCGCCGGTTACTACACGAGCAACAACAGCAAGGAGGACTACAATCTGGCCGCGCCCGCCTCGGGCAAGGGCTGGAGTGATTCCTCGCCGCAGGCCCACTGGCGCAATCGGACCGCGGGTCAGCCGTTTTTTGCCGTCTTCAATGCCACGCGCTCCCACGAGAGCGGTATCCGGCGGCGGCCCCACACGCCCATTCATGACCCGGCGGCGGTGAAGGTGCCGTCCTACCATCCCGACACCCCCGAGGTGCGGCGTGATTGGGCCCAATATTACGACGTGGTCAGCCAAGCCGATGCCATTGCGGGCGAGCATCTGCAGGCGCTGGCCGAGGCCGGACTCACCGAGGATACCCTCGTATTCTACTACGGCGATCATGGATCGGGCATGCCGCGCAGCAAACGCTGGCCGGGTAATTCCGGACAACAGGTGCCGATGGTCGTCTACGTGCCGGAGAAGTTCCAAGCTCTCCGACCCGAGGACTACGTGCCCGGCGGCATGTCGGACCGACTTGTCGGCTTCATCGATCTCGCGCCCACCGTGCTCAGTCTCGCCGGGGTCAAACCACCCGCGTCGATGCAAGGCACCGCGTTTCTCGGTAAATACATCGGTCCCGCGGCGGATTATTTGTATGGTTTCCGCGGCCGGATGGATGAACGCAACGACCTCGTGCGCTCCATCACCGACGGACGTTACGTTTACCTGCGCAACTACCTGCCTTATCTCCCCGCCGGGCAGTATATCGACTACCAGATGAAGACTCCGACCACCGCGGTGTGGCGGGCCATGTTTGACGCCGATGAACTCAACGCCACGCAAGCCGCCTTCTGGCTGCCGCGCGCGCCCGAAGAGCTCTATGATTTGCGGAACGATCCCGACGAGGTGAACAACCTCGCCGATTCGCCGGCCCATCAGGCCATCAAGGCCCGGTTGCGCGCGGCCCAACAGGCTCACGCCCGCGAGATCCTCGACGTGGGCTTCTTGCCGGAGGGGGAACTCTTCACTCGCGCCCCCGGCGAATCGCCTTACGACTTTGCCCGTCAACCCGGCGTCTATCCCTTTGCCCGCGTGTTCGCCATGGCCGAGTTGGCGTCCTTGCCCGCTCCGGAGTCGCTCTCGGCGCTGCGCGCGGGGTTGCACGATGAAGACAGCGCGGTGCGCTATTGGGCCGCCCTCGGACTACGCATGCAGGAGGCGGCGGGTTTGCCGGCGCTGCGCATGGCGTTGGACGACCCGTCTCCGTTCGTGCGTATCGTGGCGGCCGACGCGCTCGTGAACTTTGGCCATGGCGAGGATCGGGAGCGGGGCATGGCGTTGCTCCTCGCCCACGGCGATCCCCGACGCCACGACGGCTTTGTCTCCGCCGCCGCCCTCGCCGTGATCGACGGTTTGTCCGCGGTGCCGGCGCCCGTGAAATCAGCCATTGCGGACTATGCGTTTGAGTCCGGGCAATGGCCCGACGGTCGCTACCGCAATGTGCTCGAAGGGGTGCTCGATCACCTGCACGGCGTGGTGGGCAAGTAGTGCGCGGAACCCCTCTCATGATGTTGAATATTTCTCGATTCTCTCGCCTTTCGGTCTGGTTGTGCGGCTGGCTGGCCGCGGGGGCGCTCCATGCCGCGTCCGATCCCGTGCTGGTCACGGTTCAGCCCGAACGCCGTTTCCAGACCATCGAGGGATTCGGCACCTCCATCACGGGTTGGATCGCCCGCCATCATGATTACTTTCGTGATCCCGCGTTCGCCGACTATGCCGTCAATGAGCTCGGACTGAGCATCTTTCGCCTGCAGCTCAAGGGCGATGTGATGCCCGAGGCAGTGGCCGATTGGCGGGAGATTTCCCACGAGAATTTCAATTGGACGCACGCCGATGGACGCGGCGGGGTGAACGTTGGCTGGGCCCGCTTGATCACCGCGGCCAATCCGGAGGTCCGGGTCATCGGGGCGGTCTGGAGTCCCCCGGGGTGGATGAAAGTGAGCGGCAAGGTCGACGGCACCGCCGCCGGCTACCTGTTCGATCCCGATCGCGACTTCGATCATGACAACCGGCTGCGTGCCGATCGCTACGAACACTTTGCCAAATGGATCGTGGAGTATGCCCGTTACATGGAGGCGCAAGGCACTCCGTTCTACGCGCTCAGTCTGCAGAACGAGCTCGTGTTCACCGAGCCCTACGGCTCGACCATGTATGATCCCACTGAATACGCGCGATTGGTGCGGGTGACCGGCGAGATGTTTGCGCGGGAACGGGTGCGCCAGCCGTTGTTTTTCGGGCCGGAGGACATGACGCTCGCGACCTACGCCGACGAGGACCGGCATCGTCCCTATGTGGATGCGTTGATGGCCCCGGCGGTGGCCCCCTATTTCGATGCGTTTGCCACTCACGGCTACAGCGATGGCGTGAATGCCGATACCCGCCTCAACATGGTCGCCTACGAGCGCTTGGTCGCGCATTTTGGTCGACCTTATTGGATTACCGAAGGTGCGTCGGGCGGTCACGAGTGGCCGGATGTGATGGAGGGCGGCCTCGCCTCGCGCCTGCACGTCGCTCTCGCCCGGGCCAACGTGAGCCTGTTCACCGGCTGGCAACTTACAGGAGACGGTCGGCATCCCACGCACGCGTTCATGCTTGATCGACAGCCGACCAAGAAGACCTACGCGGCAATGCAGTTTTGGCGGCATATTCGCCCGGGAGCCACCCGGGTGGGCATGGTCGATCCGTCCGCTGATGATTTGTTGGTCAGTTCCTACGTCCACGATCGGCGGGGCGAATTGGTGAGCATTCTGATCAATACCGGCGAAGCGCCACGCGAGGTGCTGTTGAATTGGGGCCGGTCCGCGCATCCCACCACTTGGCAGGCTTGGCAAACCACGGCGCAGTTGGATCACGCGCTGGTCGACGTCGAACCCGTGCAACAAATGGTGCGCCTGCAACTTCCGGCCCGTTCCATCACGACCGCAGTGGCCGACTGGGATCCGGAGTGGGTCGAGCCGCGCCGCAAGCCCCGGTGGAATCGTGAAATCAAACAAATCGTAGAACGCGAGGCGGCCCATCCCGTGCCGGAGAATGGCATCCTCTTCGTCGGCAGTTCCAGTATCCGCCTGTGGGAATCATTGGCGCAGGATTTTCCGAACCATCCGGTCTACAATCGAGGTTTCGGGGGGTCTCAGGTCTCGGACCTCATTGGGTTTTTCGACGAAGTGATCGCGGCCGGCAATCCGCGTCAGATCATCATCTACTCGGGCACCAACGACGTGAATGCCGGTGAATCGCCGGAAAGCGTGATGGCCGATTTCGACGCGTTGTGCGGCATGATCAGGGCGGCCTTGCCCGACACCCAGATCGCACTCATCGGTGCCGCGCCCAATCCCCATCGCTGGCCGGTCCAGGCCGACTACGTGCGCTTCAACGCCATGGCCCGGCACTATTGCGAACGCGAGGGACACACCTACGTCGACGTGTGGACGCCCATGCTCGGCGAAGACGGGCTGCCCTCCCGTGATCTCTACCGCGATGATCAGCTCCACATGAATGCCGCCGGCTACGCCATCTGGCGCGAGATCATGGCCCCGCTGTTAAAATGATTCCCCGAACTTCATGGCTCGGACTGCTGGGTGTTGCCATCGCTGGCATCGCCGCTCCGCCCAACGTCGTTTTTATTTCCATCGACGACCTCAACACCGATATCGGTTGCTACGGCTCACCGCAGGTGAAGACGCCTCACATCGACCGACTCGCCGCCATGGGCGTGCGCTTCGATCGCGCTTATTGTCAGCAACCCCTTTGCGGACCGAGCCGCGCCAGCGTCATGAGTGGTCTGCGGCCGACGACCACCGGTTTCGTGCGGCTCAAGGATGACCTGCGAGAGAAGGTTCCCGACGTGGTGACGCTGGGACAGTTTTATCGGCAGCGGGATTACTACGTCGGTCGGGTGGGCAAGATATTTCACTATGGCAACCCGTCGGACATCGGCACCGACGGACACGATGACGCCGCGAGTTGGATGGAACGCTTCAACCCCGCCGGCATCGATCGCACGCAGGAGGAAAACATCATTCGCTATCCGGGCGGCAGCACCGGCCGCAAGAACGGCCTCGGTATTTCCATGGCGTGGTGGGACCCCGTCAGCGCCGATGAGGAACACACTGACGGCATGGTCGCGAAACAGGCGGTCGCAATGATCGATGCCCACCAAAACGAACCGTTCTTCGTCGCCGCGGGATTTTTCAATCCGCACTGTCCCTACGTCGCGCCGCAGCGGTATTTCGACCTGTATCCGCTGGAGGAAATCACCATGCCGGATTGGGAGACGGCCCGCCGCGATTTGGACGACGTTCCCGCGATGGCGGTGCAGCGCGACACCCCGCATTGGCCGTATTATTTGGATGGCGTCACGTGGGAGGAGGCCCGCAAGTGCAAGCAAGCCTACTACGCGTGTATTTCGTTTGTGGATGCACAGGTCGGCAAGATCCTCGACGCGTTGGAGGGGCGCGACCTGATGGATAATACGATCATCGTGCTGTGGTCGGATCACGGGTATTTTCTCGGCGAGAAGGGCCTCTGGTATAAGCGCAAAAACTTCGAACGGTCGGTGCGCGCTCCGCTCATTATCGCGGGGGCGGGCATCGACCAACGCGGTGCCGTAGTGACGCAACCGGTGGAGTTGCTCGACCTCTATCCAACGCTGGCCGATTACACCGGCCACGGCGTGCCGGACGGGCTCGACGGGCTCAGCCTGCGACCGTTGTTGGAAACCCCGACCGCGAGTTGGGACAAACCCGCCGTGACGATCGTGTTTCATGGTCCCGAGGCGCAGGGCTTTTCGCTGCGCGATCGCCGTTGGCGTTACACGGAGTGGATGGCCGGCGCAGCGGGACTCGAACTTTACGACCACGCCAACGATCCCGACGAGATCACCAACCTGGCGTCCGATCCCGCCTACGCGTCTGTCATCGCCGAACTCTCCGTCCGCCTCAAACCCTATGCGATTCTGCAACCTTAACCGCGGACTGCTCCGGGGCTACCTGCTGCTAATGTCCGTTTCACTCATGGCCGCCCCCGCATTGCCCCGACTCCAGGTCAGCGACAATGGTCGCTATTTGACGACCGCCGCGGGTGATTCCTTTTTCTGGCTCGGGGACACGGCGTGGGAACTCTTTCACCGTCTCGATCGCGCTGAAATCGCCGACTACCTCGACGACCGGGCGGGCAAGCGTTTCAATGTCGTGCAAGCCGTGCTACTCGCCGAAGCGGACGGTCTCACCGTGGCGAACCGGGAAGGGGAGTTGCCGTTCCACGACCTCGATCCCACCCGGCCCAACGAGGCGTATTTCGCGCTGGTCGATCATGTCGTGCGGGAGGCGTCGGCGCGTGGCATCTATCTCGCGTTGCTGCCCACGTGGGGCGCGCATGTGGAGGATCGGAAACACCCGCTGTTCGACAATATGCATGTGTTCACGGTGGAAAACGCCCGCGTCTACGGTCGGTTTTTGGGCGAACGTTACGGCCCGGCGGGTAACATTATTTGGGTGTTGGGCGGCGATCGCGTGCCTACCGACTACGAGGAAACCTGGGAGGCGATGGTGGCGGGCCTGAACGAGGGCGATCCGGCCGGTTTGATGACCTATCACGTCAACGGGGGGCGCACGTCGGCCACCTACTGGCACGATGCGGCGTGGTTGGATTTTAATATGATCCAGTCGGGTCATGCGCGTTACAATCAGCGCAATTGGGAGATGGTGGCGCGAGATCACGCTCGGAGTCCGATCAAGCCCACGCTCGACGGCGAACCGAACTACGAAGGCCTGCCAGTCGCCTTCACGGAAGCGAACCCGCCGTTCACCGATTACGATGTGCGCAAGGCCGCCTACTGGTCGGTGTTTGCCGGATCTTTCGGCCACACCTACGGGCACAATTCCATTTGGCAAATGCATCGCCCCGGCGAGACGAAGCCGATCCTGGGGGCCGCCCTCTCATGGCGCGAGGCCATGGCCGCGCCCGGCTCCGGTCAATTGCAGCACCTGCGCGCTTTAATGGAATCGCGCCCTTTTCTCACCCGCCTGCCCGATCAGAGCCTGATCGACGACGTCGGCATCGACAGTGATCACTTGCAGGCCACCCGCGACGGGACGCCGGGCAAAAATGATGCCACCTGGATCATGGTCTATCATCCCATTATGCGTAACCTCACGGTGAATACGGCAGTCATGGCCGGCGACCGTTTGCGCTGCTGGTGGTTTGATCCACGCACCGGGGAATCCTGGCTGGCCGGAGAGATGGATAACCCCGGCTCGATGAAGCGCCCGTGGGAGTGGCGCATCCAGGCCGGGCAGGGCAGCCCCGACTGGGTGTTTGTGATCGATGATGCGGCGGCCGGTTACGGTCCTCCCGGCCAACACCCGTGATGGGATCTCACCTCATTCTCCGGGCCGTCGGATTCGTGGGCGGACTTTGCGGTCTGGCGATCTTCGCGATCTCCGCTCCGCCGCCCAACGTCATAGTATTCGTGGCCGATGATCTTGGGTGGGACGACTCCGGCCCCTACGGCAATCCCAGCGTGAAAACGCCGACCATGGATCGGCTCGCCGCCGACGGACTCGTCTTTGATCGCGCACTGCTGACCACCAGCTCCTGCAGTCCCAGCCGTTGCTCGATCCTCACCGGTCGATACCCCCACAACACCGGTGCGCCCGAGCTGCACCAGCCGCTCCCGGCCGATCAGGTGCTCGTATCCACTTTTCTACGCCACGCCGGTTACTACACCGCCGCCGTCGGCAAATGGCATCTGGGCGAAGCCGCTAAAGTCCAGTTTGATCGCGTCTGGGAAAAATCGGGTCCGAGCGGCGCCGAGAACTGGGTCGAGGCGTTGCAGGATCGTCCGCGCGATCGCCCGTTCTTTTTCTGGCTCGCGTCCTACGACCCCCATCGGGGCTACGAGCCCAACACGATACCGCAGCCTCACCGCCCCGCAGCCGTGATCGTCCCGCCATATCTGCCGGACACGCCGGAAGTCCGCGCCGACCTCGCGCTCTACTACGATGAGATCAGTCGGTTCGATCACTACGTGGGCCTCGCCTGCGCGGAACTCGAAGCTCAGGGCGTGTTGGACAACACGTTCATCATCGTCATCTCGGACAACGGGCGACCGTTTCCTCGCGCCAAAACCCGGTTGCTCGATTCCGGGATTCGCACGCCGTTCATCGTGTGCTGGCCCGCCGGGTTGAGACGCGTCGGCGCCCGCACGTCTCAGCTCGTGAGTGTGATTGATATCGCTCCGACCTTGGTCGATCTCGCGGGACTGGCTCCGGAAAGTTCCTTTCAAGGCACCAGTTTCGCCGCGACGCTCCACGACGCCTCGGCCCACGTGCGGGACTACGCTTTCGCCGAGCACAACTGGCACGATTACCAGGCTCGCGAACGCTCCGTGAGTGACTCGCGCTACACCTACATTCGCAACAGTCGACCGGACCTTCCCGCCACGCCGCCCGCCGATGCCGTCGGCAGCCCGACGTTTCGCGCGATGCAACGTCTGGAGCGCGCCGGCGAGCTGTCGCCCGCCATGCGCGATGCGTTTATCGCCCCGCGCGCCACGGAGGAACTTTACGACAACCTCGCCGATCCGCACTCGCTTCACGACCTCATTGCCGACCCCGCTCACGCGGCCGCGCTCCACCGAGTGCGCGCCGCGCTGGATCAGTGGATCCGCGATACCGACGACCAATTTTACGACGACATCACGCCGGACCACTGGCATCGCGAACACGGCACGCGCCTCAACCCCGGACGGCGTCCGGCCGGATACTGAATCGAGGCCGTGAGCGGGGCTGTTCCCGCGCCATCTCTTTCACCACCTGCAACCGCAGTAATTTACCGATTAGACTGACCATGATTTCCCTGCGACTGCCTCGAAACTGTTTCCTACTGATGGCGCTGGTCGCCTTCGTTCCCCGCGTGCTCCCGGCTGAATCCGGACCCAGTGTTTTTGAGCACTTCATCACGCGCGACGGAGACCGGCTGATGCAGGGCGCGGCCGAGTTTCGTTTTGGCGGCGTCAATATGCCGGGCATGACCGTGCCCTATGACTACACCTTGCGCATCCCCGAGCGATTGATTCTGCCCACGGCGTGGGAACAGGAGGACGGGTTCAAAACGCTTAATCAAATGGGCGCGCGCGTGCTCCGGCTGTGGAACCTGCCGATGCGCGGACCGAAGGACGAGTGGATGGACTGGGCGTATGTGCAAGGCCCGGGCAAGTTCAACGAGGAGGCGTTTAAGACGATCGATCGGTTGCTGGCCTTGGCCAATCGCTACGGTGTTCGTGTCATCTTCCCTTTCACGGCGGAGGCCGGCGACTACCTCGGCGGTATCGGCACCTATGCCGATTGGCGCGGGAAGGAACGTCAGGCGTTCTTCACCGACCCGCAATTGAAGGCCGATTATCAAGCGACGATCGCCTACGTCATCAATCGTCGCAACACCGTGACCGGCCAGTTCTACCGCGACGACAAAGCCATTCTGGCATGGGAGTTCGGCAACGAACTGCGACGCGCCCCGCTCGCGTGGGAGGCTGAGATGGCGACGTTTATCAAGTCGATCGATCCGAACCACTTGGTCATGGCGGGCAACGACAGCCGTATTCCCGAGCATCCTCCCGAGGATTTGGATATCGTCACCCGGCACTACTACGGCGGTGATTGGGTCAAGCAATGTCGCGGGGATCGCGCGCGCTCGAAAGGCCAGCGCCCCTTCATCATCGGCGAATACGGCGGCACGAGCGATGACGTGGCGACGCGCCTCTTCTACGAGGAAGCGTTGGCAAACGGCACCGCCGGCCACTTGAACTGGAGCATGACGCAGCACCACCGCTTTGGCGGGTATTACTGGCACCAGATCTTCACCCGCGACAATTTGTCTTCATTCCACTGGGCGGGTAACGCCAGCGGTTCCGCCTACAACGAAAAGAAGATGCTCTGGACGCTGCGCGACTACGCCTTTCGCATGGCAGGCGCGGAACCCCCTGCCGTGCTCGTGCCCGATGCGCCGCAGTGGTTGCCGGTCGAAGACTTGCCGCTGTTTTCCTGGCGCGGCGCAGCGGGAGCCACCGGCTACGACATCGCCCGCGCGGAGTCGGCCACGGGTCCGTGGGTCACCGTTGCAACGGATGTCTCCGACGCGAATGTCGCGTATCGTCCGCTGTGGCATGATCGCACTGCCGTGCCGCAACGGGACTATTATTATCGCATCTCAGCGCGAAACACCGCCGGCGTCTCCCGGCCTTCGACTGCAATGGGTCCTGTGTGTTTTCGCACCCAAGTCGTGGTGGACGAATTCGCCGATTTGGAAACCTGTCGCGCTCACTCCGACGGTCTGGAACTGCGCAATGACCACAACGGACTTTACGGCGAATACCTCTACCGCGCCAAAGGAGAGGCCGGCGCAGAGATCGAGTATGAGTTCCCGGGTGATGCGACCGCGGTGCGTATCTGGGCGTTTCACGATGGTGATATCTTGGAGCCGCATTTGAGTGTCGCCGCGCCGCAGGGTGAGTTCGCTCCGATCGCTCTCCGCATCGGGAAGGCCGAGCGACTACGTGTGATGGCCAAGGTGAAGCAATTGGCCAGAGAAACCCGTATTTTGCTGCGCTACGAAGCGACCCTTACTCCAGTGAGCGGTGAAACAGGACCGCGCCGCATTCGGCTCAAATGGGCGGGGCCGATGGAACTCGACCGCATCGAAATCGAACACCGAGTCGCGGGACAAACGGAACTTCGCTCGGGCACCCATTGATTCGGATGGTAACCACCAGCAGCCCCGCTCGGCCGACTTCGGGTCGTCGCATTGAGGATGGTGGACCTATGGGTGAAGTCACCGTCGCTGGTCGCAGGCTGGAGTAACGCAGGGCAGGGCAGAGCGTTCGCACGCGACTGCTGCTGTTTGATCGCCTCGCCCAATTCCGAGCTCGCGCTATCGCGTGTAACTCGCTGTCGTCACGACACCTGCTCCGCTGGTCTGGCCACCGCCGCGAGTGACTACCCTCTCCTTCAGATTTCATTGCCTGCGGAATGATTCCATCTTTGGCCACCTTACTTGCGGCTGAACCCGCGCCATCCCTCCGAAACGAATCGGACGGAATTGCTAGCAATTCTCCCGAACCAACGACGGCGCGCCCCCACGCGATCACCAAGCCGGTCGTGACGGGTCAACCCGTGACGGGCTGTCGCGTAAGGCCCGATCCCTTTTCTGCATCCGACCAACTCGCGCCAGGCGCCAAGGAACAACTGCTCCTCCGCCTGCGCCTCGCCGAGGCGCAGGAACCCGCCACCGACGAACCCCAAGCCCCAAGGCCTGACCCCATTTTCTTTCCATACGTGTTTTCCGTCCGCAGGGCATAGTGGCGCACCCGGAGTGCCGTGCTCAGGGCGTTCTGCCAGTTTTGCCGGGAAACCGAAACCGCTGGTCCCGTCGATCCGGCTGCAGGTGAAACGCCTGAGGTCGACGCTGCCCCCGTCGCACCATCCATGGTCGAGGCGTCGTGATCCACCGGCGGCTTGATGCGAAAACGCGGTATCCACGCCCCAGCATCGGACCTTTCCCAATGCCAGTTTTCGATGCCGCGAATAAACACCGTCAGCGCCTGTTTGGTTTGATCCACCCGATACGCAGTCCCTTCGCCAAACTGTTCAACTGACAAAGCATCGAAAAAATCGCGGGCGAGCACTCGCGCCTCGACCTGATCACCACGATTGCGACAGTATCGCAGAAAGCTTTCCAAATGAAACGACCACCACCCCAGTTGTTTCGCAGTCAAATGAACTGCCTGTGCCTCGACCAATCGGCGAACCCAAGGACTCGCCTCAGGCTCCCGACGCTCCCCTTTGGGCCTCCCATCACCATTCTTTGGATGCGCCATAATGGCGCGAAGAAAACAAAAAATCCTAGCCAATGTCCAATTTATTGTGCTTTTGCCCCCATTAGGTCACAATTTATTGTGACTATATAACGTTCGATAACAAATTATGAGAAAGCTACGTATCCTCGCAGAAAAAACTGGTTCGGTTCCAGCCGTCACAAACTTACTCAATTCGATTAACGATCTGTATATTGGTTTGTATGTTCTAGAAAGAGTTGTCGGTAAGGCGAAAAACGCTCCAGAGGAACTCGCCCCAGAGGAACGATTGCTACGGTCAATTTTCGGCGAGAAAGCCAGTAATAACTTTGACTTCAAGAAATCGGTTGCAGAAGCCCTTGAAGAGGCTGCGCCTCTTGAATTAACCGCAGCTTCATTTTCATCTCCAGGGTTCTGGGAGTTTTTAGGAAGTTTAAATCCACTGCAGCAAATCAGAGAATGGATTAAAGACAGCCACGAAAGGAGGAAAGATAAAAAATATAGAGAAGGACAGGAAGAAAGAGAAAATAATCTGAAAATTGAAGAGCTTCAGATAAAAAACCTTCGAGACAAGATCGCTATTCTTAGGGAGGTAGGTGTCCCTGAAGAAGAAATTCGCACAGGTGTTCGGGAATTAATCGGATACCCATTGAAAGCTTTGCGAGAATCTGAAGACCATGGATTGATCGAGTCTGCTGAAATCATGGACGAAGAGAGAAAATCAGCGCTCACGGAAACTTCATTGGACTAAACACCAATGATCGAACAAGACAGTGGTGGCAACGCCGCTATCGCGCCGCGCCACACTGATCGGGCCTGAGAAAAATGGACACGGGAATCTCTTAGAAAGAGAAACCCAAAGTGAAACGAAACCGACACAGCGCCGAGTTTAAGCGCGAAGCCGCCAGGCTGATGATCATGGACGGGCTGAGTGCCCCGGAGGTCTCCCGGAAGTTGGATGTGAACCCGAGTCTGCTATACCGCTGGAAACGCGAGCAACTGGCCGAGATGGATGCGGCGAGTCCGCCGCACGCGAAGTCGAGCCCGACCCAGCTGGCCGCCGAGGTCGACCAGCTGCGCAAGCAACTGGCGAAAGAAAAGCGGATCAATGAGATCCTAAAAAAAACGGTGAGCTACTTCGCCAAGGACGAGTGAGCCGCTTCGTGTTCATGCGAAAACATCAGCACAGGTATGACGTGGCCGAGATGGGCGAAGCGCTCGGCGTCTCGCGCAGCGGATACTACCGCTGGATCGAGGCCAGACCCTCGGTCCGCCGAGAGCAGGACGAAGCGATCAAGCCAGTGATCGAGCAAGTCGTGCGTCGGGCTTGCGGCCCCTACGGTTACCGGCCGGTCCACCAACATCTGCGTGAGCAGGGCGTGGACTGTGGCCGTGATCGCACCCTGCGCCTGATGCACGAGTTGGAGTTGGTCGGCCGCTCCCATGCCCGGTTCAAGCCGATGGGCACCGACAGCGAGCATCTGTTTGGCTACCATCCCAACTTACTCAAGCAGTTGGGGAAACCGGAGCATCGCGATCAGATCTGGGTGGCCGACACCACCTATCTGCGCACGGACGAGAGCTGGTGTTATCTGGCGACGGTGATGGATCTATGCACCCGACGCATCGTCGGCTGGAGCGTCTCCGATCGCAACGACACCGCCCTGGTCTGCACCGCGTTGGAAAACGCCGTGCAAACCCGCGGCAAAGTCCGCGCCGGCATCGTGCATCACAGCGACCGGGGCAGCACCTACGCCGCGGATCGCTACCAACGCCTGCTGGCCAAGCTGAAAATGCACCCGAGCATGAGCGCCAAGGGCAACTGCTACGACAATGCCGCGATGGAGTCCTTCTTTGGTCGCTACAAAACTGCCGCCGTGCGCGACCACGTCTTTGCCAACGAAGCCCAAGTCCGCGCCAACGTCTTCAATTACATCGAAGTCTTCTACAACCGATACCGCAAACACGCCTCTCTGGGCTACCTGAGCCCGATGCAGGCGGAGGCAAAAATTTTGCCCCCCATGGGGGGCAATGCACAACCCGATTGCCTAACCCGCAACTAAACCCATAACCCACCAAATAAGAGACGACCGTGTCTCACCATCTCAGGCCCGATCACACTTTGGCGTTAGGTGAAAACACTAATTCCAGTTTTAGCACTTTCGCTTGTCGGAACTGGTTGCGCGCCTGAAGCGCCGTTCCACTCCGAGTATCGTGATCACATCGCGAATGCGGAGACCCCAGACGAAAAGCAGTATTGGGAGTTTGCGTATCGCCTGAAGGGGGTCGTTGAAGAGGAAGAGGTCGAGAAGCTGGTCGTAGTTTCGGACGGGATAGACCAATTCGAAGCGTGGGTGATGGCGCGGCTCTACCTTTCCGAAACGCAGGGCGTGTGCAGTGACATTGCGCTTCCCGTGAAGGAAGGACGTGATTGGATGATTCCGACTTGGGTAGGCCGTGGAGGACACGAGAGCACACCGATTTATGTCGATTCGATTTCTGGCCAGGTGCGCTGTGAGGGTTTCCCTTCCATCGACGACCCCACCGCTTACATGCAGGCACTTTACGATGAACAGAACAGGACCTAACAAATCGATCTTCCTTAGGTAGTATCAAGTGATAAAACTCGTTATTTAGCAGGAACCCTGGCGGGGACCAGCGGTGGAGGGCGAAGCCATCCACCGCCCGTTTCATGGGAGTGGTTTGTGGGGTTGGGGGATCCCGGGCACCCGCGATGATCTTCATCCGATGTGAAGTGGACCCCATCGGTTGGACAGGCCGGGCGGATTTTTAGTTATGGTTTCTGGGTTTGCTGACCAAGGATAAAAGTAAATGGAGGGGTGCAGGGGAGGAAGCTCAGCTTCCTCCCCGCTCTGATTGCCGCCGTCAGGCGGCTGCGACGGAGGGAGTGTTAGCGTGGTAGACTTCGGCTGGGGTTTGGCTTCCGTGAGCGGAGTGCGGGGGTCGGTCGTTGTAGAACCGGAAGTAGGCATCGAGGTGCGCGTGGGCCTCGACCATCGTCTCGTAGCGGCGCAGGTAGACCTCTTCGTATTTCACGCTGCGCCATAGACGCTCGATGAAGACGTTGTCCAGGCAGCGGCCCTTGCCGTCCATCGACAGGCGCACGCCGGCCGCCAGCAGCGGATGGGTAAACTCTGCGCTGGTAAACTGGCAGCCTTGGTCGGTGTTGAAGATCTCCGGCGTGCCGTAGCTCGCCATCGCCCGCGCCACCGTCCGCACACAAAACGACGCGTCCAGCGTGTTCGACAGTTCCCACGCGAGCACCATCCGGCTGTGCCAGTCGATCACCGCGCACAGGTAAACGAACCCACCTCTCACTGGGATGTAGGTGATGTCGGTCGCCCACACCCGGTTGGATCGTTCGACCGTCATGCCGCGCAGCAGATACGGATAGATCGGATGGGCGGCGGCCTTCTTTGACAGGCTCGGCCGGCGGTAAATCGCCGTCAGTCCCATCAATCGCATCAGCCGTCGCACGCGCTTGCGGTTCACCTCATACCCCTCGCGTTGCAGCCACCGGGTCATCTGACGGCTGCCGAAGAAAGGGAACGCGAGGTAGGTCTCGTCGATCACACGCATCAGCGCCAGATCCGCTTCCGGCGGTGGCTTCGGGTGGTGGTAAAAAGTCGAGCGAGGCAGCTCCATCAGCTTGCACTGTCGGGCCACGCTCAACTTTGGATGTTCGGTCTCGATCATGCGGCGGCGCTCCTCAGTCCCCAAGCGGGCCAACTTTTTTTTTGAGCCAATCGAGCTCCATCTTCAGTTGGCCAATCTCCGCGTAGAGATCCTTCTCCTTGCGATCGCGTTCAATCTCATCCCGCACCCGCACCGAGGGCTTCGCGAAGACTTCCGGCAGCTTCTGCGTTACCTCCTTCTTCCACTGGCTCACTTGCACGGGATGCACTTCGTAGCGCTGCGCGATCACATGGATCGGCTCGATTCCTTTGAGGGCTTCCAGCCCCACCTTCGCCTTGAACTCGGCACTGAATGAACGTCGTTTTTTCGACATGTTGGACTCCTTTTGAATTTAATCTTCCCGCATGTCCAATTTTCGGGGTCCACCTCAGCCTGCTTCGGGCGCACAACGATCTCCACGGCGAGCAAGGTCTCGACCACCCGTCGGCGTCGCCACGCGGCCGGGTGCTCCCAGCCGAAGTGGCGCACGCGGTGGACTCCGGTCGGCAAGACGTGCTGCAAGTATCGCCGCATGAACTCAGCCGCATCCAACGTGCATTCCTTGTGCTCACCACTCGCACTGTCGCGGTAGCCAAAGCGAACCGTCTTCGCATCCATGGTTCGGATACGTTCATCGCTGATGGCGGTGCGCTGCACGTAGCGAGCGAGGTATTTGATCGCCGCTTCGCCCGAGCCGACGTGCTGGATGTCGACCACCCACGGTTGCCGCCAGCACGAGTCGGGCACTTGCGCGTGCCTTCCAGGCAACGCAACGCGTAGCGCCGCCGCCATGCCTTGGCGGAAGCGCGCCGCGACCGGCGCAGACGGCACGAGCCACTCGGGTTTGCGGGTATGGCGCCATGCGGTTCCATCTTCAGCCAAACCACCGCCCGGCACGATGAAGTGCACGTGCGGATGCAACTGCATTTGGCGTCCCCACGTGTGCAACACGCCGGTCATGCCGAGATCGGCTCCGAGGTGTTTGGGCAACGATGCGATCGTTTGCAGCGCGCGGGCCGACTCGCCAAAGAGCAGGTCGATCATCACCTTCGGCTCCGCCGCGAAGATCGCGCGCAGCGGTGCGGGCAGTGTGAAGGTCACCATAAAATATGGCACCGGCAGCAAGCGGTCCCGCTGGCGCTGCGTCCATGCCGCCGTGCGGGCCCCGCCGCACCGCGGACACGAGCGGTGATGGCAGCTATGGTAGGCGAAGTCGTGCTTTGTGCAGTGGGCACAGCGATACACGCGGCCGCCCATCTCGGGCGTCCGACACCGCGCGATCGCCGCCAACGCCCGGCGCTGCGCCGGGCTGATGGCATGCGTGCACGCGTAGCCCGGGGCTTGCGCCCCGAGCCACTCGGCCAAGGCCGACACGGATTTAACTAAATGCCGTCGAGCAAACGACTCACCGCCGCGCGAGCGGCGGCTTCATTGACGGCGGTCAGATGCGTGTAAATGGCGGTCGTTTCAATGGAGGAGTGGCCCATGAACTGCGCAATCAAGCGGATGCTCACGCCCTCTTCGAGCAGGTGCGTCGCATACGAATGACGCAGCGTGTGCGGGTGGGTGCCCTTGGGCAGTTTGGCCACCGGCACGACCAACCGCAGGCAGTTTTGGATCGAACCCACGCCCATCGGTTCGGACGCGAGAGCCAGGCGCTCGCGCGCACCGGGCCCCTCGCGCCAGCCCCGACCGGTGCCAGGGAACACCCACTTCGGATGCCGGTGCGTGCGCCAGTAGGCGCGCAACTCCTCGAGCATCGATTCGGGCAGCGGCACGTAGCGCTCCTTTTGCCCCTTCGTGTGGTGCAGATGCAGTCGGCACGGCTCACGCTTGATATCGGTCACCTCTAGTGTCGTTGCTTCACGGATACGCAACCCGCACGCATAGATGAGTCGCAGGATGGTGCGAAACCGAGGTTCGGTGATCGCCGCGAACAACCGCGCCACCTCGGCGCGGGTGAGCACCGCGGGCAAGGTTTTGCGATCGGGCGAGCGCACCAGGTCGAACAGCTTCCACGGGTGGCCCAGTAACTTGCCGTAGAAGTTGCGCATGGCGCACACGGCGGTGCGCATCGTGCTGCCGCTGTAGTGGTGCGCCTCCTTGAGGTGCAGCAGGTAGGCGCGAAGCTGCGCCTCGTTCAACTCGGCCGGATCGCGCTTCACGTGCTGCGCGAGTTTGCGCACGTAGCGCACATACTCCGAGCGGGTGGAGAAGGCCATGCTTCGCAGCTTGAGCATCTCATCGAAGCGCACTAACGATTGATACTGTTCGGTGACGTCACGACGGAAGTCGCGACCTTTACGGGTGGATTTGTTTTTGGACATAGCACCGCCAGTCTTGCGATTGGCGGACCAAAATACATCGTCAACCGCCGTGCGTCCCGAACGTCATACCCCTCACTCCTCACTGCGCCGCGCAGCGGCTTCGTTCATCAAACCGCCGCAGCCAACGACCGCCAGCTCCGCTGGCAGTCGCGGCTGAGCTCTGACGTTCTGCAAGTGAGAGGTCGACGCGTTCTACTAGCTTGTGCTGTCAGTGCCGGGCAAATCGTGTTGTTTTACGTTCTCTGGTGGCTAGCTCTTACCATTGCTAGGCATCTCGGTCGGTTTCCGCCGACATGGTTCGGCCAATTGCCTTTCATCGTAGGTTTTTGGATGTTCGTCATTGTTTCATTACTCAGTTGTGTGACCTCCGTTCTTCAGAGCCGGAGAGCGATACGACTTTCGGTTACGATTCTGTGCTTCGTTGCCTGGATGAGCCTATTGATCTTGATGCAGAATCTGGACGAACGCCCCTTTGCAATCCCCACCTTTGTTTTAATCGCTGGAACAGTTCTTTTCAGCGGATCACATCTGCTCTTACCTCGACTGATTCCAAAGGACGAAAAAACAGAGCAGAACCAGCCGCTTCAGAGAACGGCGACAAGTCGCCGCCTCTGAGCTGAGTCGTTAGGCTAACCATGGCACCTATAGCGGACTTTCTAACAAAGACGCTCGCCGAATTTCTGGCGCACGCGGAGCAACCGCTTTCATTCCTCTATCGCGGTGTTTCCCGGCCCGAATACGACTTAATCCCCGGTGTCGCACGTGAGTGGAAGGAGGGCGCTTTACCACTCACTAGTATTGAGAAGACGATGTTTGCCGATTTTAAGAGAAGAGCGATAGCTCATCTCAGATCGGAGCCGAAGAACGAATGGGAGTGGTTGATGCTGGCTCAGCACCACGGAATGCCTACTCGGCTGCTGAGGGCGCAAAAAGGGTCAGGTTTAAACAATTGTAATTTAGGCAGGTATTGAGTTTGATATCCGGACAATGCCTCGAAAACACCGACTCGAATTTCCCGGCGCGTGTTATCATGTGATCAACCGGGGGAACTACCGGACCAACATTTTTCGCACAGAGGGGGCGAAGCTGGCTTTCGAGGCGTGCTTGTTTGAGGCGTGTGAAACCTACCGTTGGCGGCTTCATGCGTTTGTTGTGATGCGGAATCATTACCATCTCGCCCTTGAAACCCCGGAGGGAAACCTCGTTACCGGCATGCAGTGGCTGCAGGCGACGTTTGCCAATCGGTTCAACAAACTGCGAAGCGAACACGGCCACGTCTTTCAGGGGCGCTACAAGGCTTTGGTGGTCGAGCGAGCTGGTGCGTTGGGGCAGGTATGCGACTATATCCATCTCAATCCGGTGCGTGCCGGTGTTTGCACCGTTGAAGGGCTCGAGGGGTTGAGGTTCGGTAGCTATTGGTATTTGCAGCGCCCCACTCGGCGGCGCGAGTTCATGGTATTGGAAACGGCGTTGGTGGAGGCGGGTGAGTTGGCGGACACGCCGACGGGTCGACGGTGTTACCTCGACTATTTAACATGGCAGGTCGCCGTCGGCCCCGCTGGAAAATCCAAAGCCTATACTAACATGAGCAAAGGATGGGCGCTGGGGACTGACCGTTTTAAAGCGGCGTTACTTGAGTCCCCCGATGTGCCGGATTCCCCGCGGGCATGGGGCATCGTCGGGGCCAGGGAAGTTCGGAATCAGCGGCAACAGGATATGCGGGCACGTTGCCTGAATGCATTGCGGAAGAATGAGGAGAACGTGCGCAACGACCCCAAGAGTGCGGGTTGGAAAGTTGCGATCGCGCGATTTTTGAAGGAACGAGAGCAAGCCGACAATCGGTGGTTGGGCGACTCATTGAGCATGGGCCGACCGGAAGCGGTCAGCACGTATGTGGGTCGAATGAAGCGTGGAGAGATCGACGATTCAGTCTATCGACTGCTTAAAACTACAAATGTTTAAACCTGACCCTTTCAGCGGGATCCGTTACCACGGTGTAGCGGAACTGGGGGAACGGGGCGTTATCCGAGTGGCGAAAGTAGTGGATATCGGGAATGCCTTGGCCGACGGCTGGAACGGCTGCGGAAGTCCAGGTCTCGCCTTGGTCGTCTGAGCGCTGGCGGATGGTGGCGCGTCCTGGTTGCGTGCGGTGAACCACGCGCCAGACGTCATCGAGGATGTGTTCGATGGCGGGTGCAGGTAATGGGATCAAGTCCTGACCGAAGTCAAAGGCCCCCAGATCGGGAGGTTCTGTTTGGCCGAGGCCGTGAAACTCCGGGTCGATCAAACCCGCGCGACGCGCGGCTGACGTGGCGCCGAGCCAGAAGTTGCCGCGGTCGGGATCCTGTAACTCGGCGTGCCCAAACACGGGATTGTCGCCGGCCAGCGCATAGGCGCGGTGATAGCGTTCCCGTTGTCGGGGAGTGATACCAGCGACATCGGTGGCAGAAATGGGAACGAACTGCCCGATGAAATTGTGGGAAAAACTCACTTCTCGTGCGGCGAGCAGCGCGGCACCTGCGGGTGTAGCGGCATCGGCGAACGCCCCGAGTTCAAACGTGCCGCCGGCGACGCAAAGATTGTTGAAAACACGGACTCGCTGGCTCTGCGGTGAACGGATGTCGATGTTTCCGGTGGGACCGGAATATTGCCCCGCACTGCCGTTGGCGTAGAGGGTATTGTGCGCGATGAGCAGATCGCTGCGTGGTCCGTTGACTCCCCACAACCCAGAGTGAATGCCGGAGCCGCGATTGTCGTGGAGCAGGTTGTGATGAACGGCCACGCCTCGCAGGTCAGCCCCCACGCCCTCGGTGTTAATCGCCACGCCCCACTCACAATCGTGCACGACATTGTGGTGAAAGGTGACGTTTTCCAACAGGCCGAACCACGCGTCAGCATACAGGCCCTGGCGGGGCAGGTGGTGCACGTAGTTGTGATGCACCGTGCCGTGGGCGCTCGCTTCCTTAACGTCGATACCCTCCTTGTCGCAGTGGTGCACGTGGTTGTATGCGATTTCGAAATGGCGGGATCCGCCGCTACTGATGCCTTCATGGGCGGCTTGGGTGGTGGGATCACCATAGACCCGCCGACGGTTGGTATTGGCCCCGGTGACTTCGCAATACATCACGCGGATGAATTCAGAATTCCAGAAACCGATGCCCGGTCCGAAGGTTTCGGCAGACGTGCACTCGAGGATGTCGATATGCGAAGCATGGCCAGAGACCTTGATTCCGAAGCCGTGCCAGCTGTTGCGCACGTGGAGATTTTTCAGGGCGTAGTGGACCACGCCTTCGAGATGAAGCAGTCCTTTCTTGTAGGTCTCATCGGCGTGGTGAAAACCTGACCCATCGAAGATGGCGGATTCTCCGGGATACCCGGCGAGTGTGATAGGCGCTTCGGCGGTGCCCGACACACGGGGCAGGATCGGACCGTCCAACGCGTAGGTGCCATGTCGAAAGTAAACGGTGTCTCCCGCCATCACGGCGGTGACCGCGTGTTGGGGCGTGGCCCAGGGATGGTCGCGCGTGCCCGCCGCCATGTCGTCTCCGTCGGGCGAGACCCAGAAAGTCGCGGCGCTGAGCGAACAGGTTAAAAACAGGGAGATCACACCCGTGAGGCTCACTGGTCGGGAATGGGGTAAGGGAAGCATAAATCAAATGGAGCGGCTCTCAGCGGCCAACAGGCCGACTACGCCCGTTCCCGCGAGGCCGCGGCAAGCCATGGCCAGACTCGACGTGCTCAATGTCTTGAGGGCGGTGCGTTTATCCATACGGCAGCGGTAAGGCGGCAGGAGTGGCGAGGTCGGCGCCACGAGGGCGTCGTTATTCGACGACGGCGGTAGCGATATCTTGGAGGAGAAACGTTACCAAGTCGCGGGCGGTGTGGACGTAGTAGAGGCCGAGGTTGTGATTCACCCCGCGCAGTTTGCGCAGGGTGTAGGGATACTTGGCTGCATCAAGTAGGGCGGTGAAAGGACCGTGAGCATCGTAGGTCGCTTGATCGTCGTAGCCTGTGATCATCAACAACCGGATGGTCGGTTCCTGGGCGCGAAGCATGTCGATCGTGATGTCGTCGTAGAGCTCCTTGGTGCGAAAGTTGACCTGTGATCCTGCCCAGGACGCGGCCACGCTGAAGAGGTCGGAGTGTTTAAGCGCGAGATGCACGGCCCCACCGCCGCCCATGGAATAGCCGGCGAGACCGCGGGACTCGCGTTGCGGCAAGGTGCGATAAGTGGCGTCGATGTGGGGCAACAACTCGTCGATGATCATGGTCTCGACGTTGATGCCAGTGTCGGGGTGATTTCGATACGCGCTCATGCCGCCGTTGGGGAAAACGCAGATGACTGGAGGGAAATTGTATTTGGCAGATTGGCGATGAATGTAACCGGCAAACGCGGGTCCGTCGGCGCTCTCATTACCCCCGGCGCCGTGCAGGAAGTAGACGACCGGATAGCGCGTGGTGTTTCCGTCCTCGGCGTAGCCCGGGGGCAGGTAAAGGGTGTAGCCAACGACGCGGTCCATGGAGGCGCTGACGAGTTCGTGATGGGTGACGAGGTCGCTCTTCACCTTGTCGGGATTGTTCCAGACGACCGGTTTGCGCGGGGCGCGGGGAGCGGTGGGTTCCGCGGCGATCGACGCCGAAGCCGTGACAAGAAAAGCGAGGATCAAGCGAGGAATCATAGGGTAGGGGTTGGGGCGGTGGAATCGACGCGGAAGACGTCGCCAGCGCAACAGGCGGCGCATTCATCTTGATTAGGACGGGGCCTCCGGCGCGAATCGGAAGGAATTCATACGAATGAATTTGGCGTGGGTTCACCCTCGCATGAAAGACCGTTGCTGACCCTTTTAACGTGGGGTTTGAGATTTAGGGTCAGCCCCGTTTATTTCGGTGGTGCTCAGCGTCGTGTTATGGCTCCTCCGCTGAGACCAGGTGCTGGCCGAGGAGGGGGAGCACACGGGTGATGAAACGGCCGTCGGGGCTCCAGGTCTTGTCCCAGATGCCGCCGGCGTATTCTTCGGCTTCGTGGGGAATGCCTTGGCTGGAAAGTATGCGGCTGAACCGGCGATTGGCGATGACATGGGCCTGGGTCGGATCAAAACGGCCCCAGTCCATCGCGACTCCGCGCAGCGATCGCAGGGCGTCGGCGTGGTCGTCGAGGAGCCCGTCCACCAGAAAGCGTTTTAACATCAAACGGGTGTGGTGAGGGTTCGGTGCGGTGGAGCCATCGGCGGCGATTTCGATGGGGAAATCGCAATAGAACGGCGGACGGTTGGCATTCGGTAAAAATGCCTGGCTGATGGCGGTGAAGATGCGGTCACGGCCGCTGTCGCCGAGCTCATTCCATGAGGTGGCGGCGTGAATCGCGGGCCAGTTGATATCAAGCCGATCCATGGGCAGGTTGCCACTGCCGGTGGCCACAGGATGCATGGCGTAGAGGGAGCCAAACGTTTCCGGGAAATGCATCGCGAGCACCAGCGCACCGCGACCACCCCAAAAATCCCCGATCACAGCCCGACTGTCCCGGTGGCGCAGCGTCCGGTAGGTTTCGTCGATGCGGGGCACGACTTCCTCGATGGTGTAGTCCAGCCACCGTCCGCTGGTCGGTGAATTCTCATAGAGGCTGCCGGTGGTCGGTCCGGTGTAGTCGGCAATCACGAGGATAAATTCGTCGACGGTGCCGGCGGTGAAGGCGCGTTCCATCAAGCCTTGCAGGTTGCCGTCGGCCACGGCCTGCGCCGGGCTCCAGAAGGTGTTGTGGCAGAAGTAGACGACGGGATAGCGCCGCGTGGGAGAGGAGGCATAGGACGGCGGCAGGTAGACGCGACCGGTGCGCTCCGGCTTCAGCCCGATGCGGTTGTCGGCGAGCACCTTTGAAACGAAATCAAATGCGACCACTTCACCGGTGGTAGCGGCACCGTCGGCGGCTGCGGCGAGGAGGGGGCGTCGACGTGTTTGATTCACGGTGATGATTTCACCGGCCCGTTCGCCGGCGGGAATTTCGAAATACACGGTGTGCGTTTCCGGGCCGGTGCGCACAAAGGTGATGCCGTCAAAGAACCACGCGTTGCCTTCGCGGGCGACGAGCCGATGGCGCACGAATTCGGTTTGCGGTTCCCAGCCAGCGAGGTCGGCGCTGAAGTGTTTTACCCGATATTCGAGCGATCCGTCCGCTTCGGCGAAGGCGCTGATTTCATAAAATGTAATCGCGCCGTCAGCGGTCCAGCCTCGCACGAACCCCGGGAGTTGGCCGCCGACTGGACGTTGCACGATGTGCTCCTGCCCATCCGAGCCCAGGGGCCCTTCCCATGCGCCGACCATCCATTCGAGCTCGGCAATGGAGGCGGAGGGCGCGGACTGGTCGGCGGAGGAATGTCGCACTTCGGGCGACGAAATGTCAGCTCGCAGCAACAAGGCCGCGGGCGAAGAAACCAAGAGGATGATCAGGATGAGTATTCGGGTCATATCTCCTCCACTATCGCCTGGGAAACGCGCTCCGGTCGTCCGAACCGAACGGGTCGAACGTCCGTATGGACGAACCGGACGGCTAGATCGCCCTCGGTCGCGATCCATGCGGCGCATGGCACCGGGAGAGGTGGCGCAATCAGTAGCGGTGGCCAGGCACCGATCTGCCACGACGAGACGAAATTGCCGATACCGGCAACAGACCCTACGACATGAGCGGACGGGGTGGGCTAGCGTTGGGTTCGAAAACGGGAAGGGGGCCCGAGTGGATCGATCAATGAGAGGCCGTGGCCTGGATCAGGCCGCGCAGGTATCCGGCCGCGAAGAGGCGGCCCTGCATCTCGTAGCCGGGGGTGTCGTTGGGTTCACCGGCCATGGAAGGCGCGTGGTCGGGACGAATCGTGCCGGTGTAGCCAATCTCGTGCAGCGTGCGGATGATCGCAGGCATCGGGATGTCGCCGTTGTCGGGCCACGTTTCCTGAAAATCGTCCGCTCGGCCGCGCACGTTGCGCGCGTGGAAGAAGAAGATTTTGTCGGCGAGCCGACGGATGCCACCGATGAGATCGATGCCGGCGGGAGCGTAGGATCCTACGCAGTAGCAGACGCCATTGACCGGACTGGGGACCAAGCCGACGACGCGCTGAAAGGCTGCGTTGGAAATGATGATGCGAGGTTGGCCGCGCAGCTCGGCGAGCGGGGGATCGTCGGGGTGGATGGCGAGCTTGATGTTGGCGTCTTCGGCAACGGGCACGACGGCGTTGAGAAAATATTCCAAGTTGTCCCAGAGTTGGAGGGCGGGCGTCGCGGCGGGAGGCAGGCCGTCGGCATCGGTGATGTTGTGGTCGATGTCGGCGAGGCGAAAGGCGGTGGATTTGGAGCCGCCTCGTTCGGGGGAATCGCAGGTGGTGCGCTGCCAGTCCTCGTCGGGCATCCAGTTGTAGGACAGCACCTCCATGCCGCACTCGGCCATGTTGCGAATGAGGGTCTTGAAATCTTCGATTTGCCGATCCCGACCTGGCAAGTCGTGCACGAATTTGAGGTGCGGGATTTTACGCTCCACATGTGTCAGGCGCAGGCCGAAGGATTCGATGCGCGTTTGCATGGCCTTGAGTGCGGCGAGATCGAGCCCGGGGTAGTGAATCACCACGTCGGTCACACCCACTTGGGCGGCCAGGGCGAGATTTCGGTCGGTGAACGGATTGACGATCATCGAGAGTCGCATAGGTAGAATGGGATGGGGTGGAGTGAAGCGGACGGTCGCGAACGACCGACGTTTGATGGCGAAAAAAACCGGGGGAGGCGAGCGTCGCCGTGCTTCATCCTGATTGACCAAGGGGAGACCGGAGGAAGATCGATTGCGGTCCGGTGCGGTTGAGTTGGACGAGCCTCGTGATCGTGATAACACGAAAGCCGTGGCGATGAAAATTACATGCCTGAATGCCTGGGGAGGAGCGCGCTTTGCCGAACTGCGGTCTTATCTGAATCACAGCGCGCCGGATGTGTTGTGTCTGCAGGAAGTCGTGCACACGCCGTCCACGGATCGGGAGGTCCTCACGTATCGCGACGGGGAACACGTGCTGCCGCAGCGGGCGAATCTTTTTCGGGAAATCGCGCACGCGTTGCCGGATCACGTCGCTACATTTTGCCCGGCGGCTCAGGGAGTCCTGTGGGAAGGGGAGCGGGCGGTGCCGTCGCAATGGGGGCTGGCCACGTTTGTGCGTCACGCTTTCCCCGTGGTGGCGCAGCATCAGGGGTTCGTGCACAAAGTGTATTCACCTGATGGTTACGGCGAGCATCCCCGGTCGCGTAGCGCGCACGCGGTGCGGGTGTTTGACCACGAGCAGGGGCGGGCGGTCGTGGTCGCGCACATGCACGGCCTGCGTGATCTGCGGGGAAAGATGGACACACCGGAGCGGGCGGCGCAGGCGCGGAGATTTTTGGCGATCGTGCGCCACGTGGCGCAGCCTGACGACCTCGTGGTGGCGGGGGGGGGATTTCAATGTGCGACCGGACAGTGAAACACTGGAAATTCTCGGCGAGGCGGGTCTCACGGAACTCGTTACCACGCGGACCACCGGCGGAACCCGGAATTCGCTCTACTCCAAACCCGATCGCTTCGCCGATTACCTGTTGGTCAATGCGCCGGAACAGGTGGTGGATTTCCAGGTGGTTAGTGATCCCGAGGTGTCGGACCATTGTCCGTTGGTGTTGGAAATTTGAATCCGGAAAGGCCGATCTGGCCGCGTGGGGGGATATCGGCTGGAAGTTTTCGGTGGTGGAGATTGAGTCGGGATAGGTTGAAATGCACCACACACAGTGAAACGGAGTCATGGGGAAAATAACCTCGTTGTTCGTCCGCAAGGTGCTCGGCGTGGCCTCGGGGGACTTCGATCCGCGGGCGGTGCTGCGTGGCGTAGGGATCGATCCCGATGCACCGCCCGATCCCAAACTGATGGTCGCGGATACGGACTATTATGCGTTTCTGCGGCAACTGGTGCGTGACGATACGGCTGGCACCACGTTGCCCTTGCGGGCGGGGGCGGCGATGCGATGCGACGATTACGGTGCGTTCGGGTTGGCGTGGAAATCGGCCACGAATTTGCGGGAATCGTTTGGCCGGGCGGAGCGCTACGCCCGCGTGCTCACCAGCGTTTCGACTTATCAATTGGAATCGACGGAGGGCGGCGCACTCATGCGGCTCAATCGAGCCGGCGAACGGCACCTGGGCATGCGGCTGTCCAATGAAGCCACGCTGGCGAGTATCGTTTCGATCAGCCGGGAGGTGGCGTCCGCACCGTTCAATCCGCGCGCCGTCTTTTTCCAACATGCGGCCCCCGCGACGGTGGCCGACCATGAAATCTATTTCGGTTGTCCGGTGCATTTCGGGGCGGAATACGATGCGCTGTTGGTTTCCGCTGCGTCGTTGTCGACCCCGAATGTATTGGGCGACGCCGGGATTTCCCGGTTCTTTGAATCTCACCTGGCGGTGGAAGTTTCCCAGTTGGCGGACGAGGAGACATGGGACCGGCGGGTGCGTGATCAGATCGCGCGTGCGTTGAGCGGAGGCATTCCAGTGATCAACCACGTGGCGCAGCGGTTGGGCATGAGTGGGCGCACGCTGCAACGTCGGCTGCGGCAAAGTGGTCACTCTTATAACGCATTGGTGGATGAGTCGCGGCGGCAGTTGGCGGAGCGCTTGCTGGCGCAAACGGACTATTCGCTGGCGGAGGTTGCGTTCATGACGGGGTTTTCGGAACAGAGCGCGTTTTCCCGGGCGTTCAAGCGCTGGGCGGGGCAGACGCCGCGGTCCTACCGGATTCGTTTTACGGATTGATCCGCTCCGAGGGGGCCCCGGGGGCGTTTTGGCGCGCGCGGTCAACAGGATGGCGTGACGCGTCAAGAAATCCAGGGCCCCGTTCAGTATAAAGAGGCTTTCCATTCAACCCTTACGAGGAATCCATCATGAATACTGATCAAAACGCTTCCGCCTTCACGTCGGAACTCACCCTCATTCTCGGCGGCACCGGCAAGACCGGTCGTCGCGTCGCCGCCAAACTGCAAGCCCGGGGCGTGCCGATGCGGCTCGGTTCGCGAGCAGCCAGCCCGTCGTTTGATTGGAACAACCGCCAAAGTTGGGACGCCTGTCTCCGCGACGTGAAAGCGATATACATTTCCTACGCTCCGGACCTCGCGGTGCCGGGAGCGACCGACGCGATTCAAGCGTTGGTGGATCAGGCGAGAAAGCATGGGGTCGCGCGTGTGGTGTTGCTGTCCGGTCGCGGTGAAGCCGAGGCGCAGGCCTGCGAAAATATCGTGCAAAACAGCGGGCTGCGCTGGACGGTGGTTCGGGCGAGTTGGTTCAACCAAAACTTTTCCGAAGGCGCGTTTGTCGACATGGTGCGCGCGGGGCGAATCACGTTGCCGGCGGGCGATACCCCGGAGCCCTTCATCGACGTCGACGACATCGCGGACGTCGCGGTGGCGGCGCTGACGGAGCCGGGGCACGACGGCGAGATTTACGAAGTAACAGGGCCGCGGCTCATGACCTTTGCGGACATTGCCGCGGAGCTGTCGGCTGTCACCGGCCGGGAAATCGCGTTCGAGCAGATTCCCCATGACGCCTTTATGGCCGAGGTGAAAAAATCGGGGGCTCCGGCGGACGTCGTCTGGATACTCGATTATCTGCTTTCGACGGTGCTCGACGGTCGCAACGCCTATCTCGCCGATGGTGTGCAACGCGCGTTGGGACGCCCGCCCCGGGAGTTTTCCGCCTATGCGCGGGAGGTGGCGGGCACCGGATGCTGGAGAACGGCCGCATGAAGCGGCCCTCAGCATGTCACCGGTTGGTCCACTCCAGCATGCTCTTGATTGCGATCGGAATGGGGACGTTTTTTCTGACTCAAACCTCGGCCTGCCCCGACGCCGACGAAGTCAGTCCGCCCGCTGCCGCTGAGACCCGGCGGACCGAGCGGACCGCGGAGGCTTCGCTAATTCTCGGTCCGCCCTACGGGTGGATTCCCGAGGCCGGGACGGCGGTTTATTGAAAGGTGTATCCATGGAAATGTTACGTATAATGCTCGGTCTGGCCACGCTAGGGTGCGGCCTGGTCGCGGGCTTCCTGTTTGCCTTTGCCGTGGTGGTGATGCCGGGGATCAGGACTCTGGGTGATCACGATTTTCTCCAGGCGTTTAAAAGCGTGGATCGGGTGATCCAGCAGAATCAACCGGTCTTCATGCTCGTGTGGGTCGGCAGTGTTTTGGCGCTCGCGGTGGCGGTGTGGTGGGGGGTCGTGCGCTTGGAGGGCATCGATCGGATGTTATTGGTGGGGGCGGCGGTCGTCTATTTGCTCGGGGTGCAAGGGCCGACGGCGACGGTGAATGTGCCGTTGAACAACGCGCTGCAGCAGCGGGATCTCGCGGTTCTGGCGGAGCCGGCGCTACGAGAAGCGCGGCAGGCGTTCGAACCACGCTGGGTGCGGTGGAACGGGATTCGCACGGTTTTCGCGGTGCTCGCCTTCAGTCTGCTGCTCATCGTGCTAATGCGATGTTGAGCGGGGGGAGGAGTCGCGCGATTTTGTGGAGAAACGCTGGAGGTGAGGCGGAAACTACTCCTAGTTTAAGCCGGTTCATCCCATGAAAGCCGTTATTTATCAGCAATATGGCCCGCCCAGTGTTTTGGTTGCGGCCGAAGTGGAGCCTCCGCAGCCCAAAGCGGGCGAAGTGACTATTCGCGTGCACGCGGTGGAAGTGACGAAAGCGGACTGTGAAATGCGGAGTTTTCGCTTTCCGGTGGCGTGGTTCTGGTTGCCGCTGCGCATCGCGTTCGGGATCCGCCGACCGCGACGGCAGATTCTCGGTTCGTATTTTGCGGGCGAAGTCGTCGCCACGTCCGCGACCACGTCTCGTTTCAAAGTGGGGGAAGCGGTGTTTGGCTGCTCGCAGCTGCGGTTGGGCGCCTACGGAGAAATGCTGTGTTTACCCGAGCGTTACACGATCGAGCAGAAGCCGAAAAATCTGAGTTTTGCGGAGGCAGCCGCGGTGCCGTTGGGCGCGCTCAATGCGTTGCACTTTCTCACCAAAGTGGAGCTGATGGCCGACGAAAGTATTCTTATCATTGGTGCGGGCGGGAGTATCGGTCTCTTCGCGATTCAAATTGCCAAAGTAATCGGAGCCAAAGTGACCGCGGTCGATAAAGCGGCCAAGGCCGAGGTGGTGCGCCAAGCCGGAGCGGACGTGTTTATCGACTATACCCAACAGGAGTTTTGGAAAACGGAGGAGCGTTACGACGTGGTGTTTTCCATGGTCGCGGGCGGTTCTTTCAAGCGGAGCATCGGTGTGCTCAAGCCCGAAGGACGCTATGCCATGGGTAACCCGCGGGTGTCCGACATGGTGCGATCGATCGGGACACGTTGGTTTTCCCAACGCCGAGCGTTTTTTGGCTTCGCGAGTGAATCGCCGGACGAATTACGGGTGCTCAAAATCATGATCGAAGCGGGGTCGATTCGACCGATCGTGGACCGGGTGTTTCCATTGGTGGAAGCCCCGGAGGCGCACCGTCGCGTGGAAAACGAGGAGCGATTGGGCTCGATCGTGCTGGCGGTGGGCGCGCGGGAATAATTTCTTCGGCGGATTGCGAGTTTGGCAATCAGATCGTGCTTTGCTCTCCCCTAAGCGCGGGTGAAAACTCGCTCCGTTCGGTGTGTGTGGCAACGTAACTGAACCGTCGAATCTACCCCTCTATTTCAAGCGGGCGGCGATCTCTCGACAGCGACGAGCGGTGCGCGTATCGCCGGATATTTCAGCCTGTTCGGCACCTGTGGCCAAAACTTTGAGAGCTTGAACTTTGTTGTCGGTTGCGGCGTAGGCCTGGCCTAAAAGTAGGTGGCTTCGAGCGTCGTCGCTTGCGAGGCGGTGAAAGTTTTCCAAGGGAGGCACCGCTTCCGCTCCGCGGTTTTGGCGCAGCAGTAAGATGCCGAGTTGGGCCAACGGTGCGGGTTGATTCGGAGCAACGGCGATACCGTGGCGGTAGTGGGATTCCGCGGTATCGAGATTTCCTGCTTGTTCCGAGGTCAACCCGGCTTGGAGGTAGACGAAGCTCAGTTGTTCGCGGGCAGCAGGTAAATCCGGCTGACCATCGAAGAGAGGACGAAGGTAGCGAAGGGCGTTTTCCCATCGACCGGAATCGGCTTCGACGCGCCCGAGCAGGGCCAGAGTGGCGGGGTATTGCGGGTTCGCCTGGTGAGAACTATGCAATGCCGCGACGGCGTCCTCCAGTTGGCCCAGATCGATATGCGCCCGAGCCAGGTCGTAGGTGATGGCGGCGTTGACGGGATCATGGTCGACCGCAGCCTGCAGCGCAGCAACCGCGGCGACGGGTTCGTGGTTCGCGCGCAGGGCGTTGCCGAGGGCGCGGTGAAGCGCGGCGGTATCGCCCAATCGAGTCAAACCTCGGCGGGCGGTTTGCACGGCCTGCGCGGTCCGGGCGGCGTGTAGGTAAGCGCGTGAGAGGCTGACAAAATAGGTCGCGGAAATCGCGGCATCGGGCGGTGCCTGACGGAGGCCCGCTTCGTAGATTTCAATCGCCTTGTCAGAGTGGCCTTGGTCCAGGTGCACGTTGCCGATGAGTTCGTAGGCGGTGAGTTGGTGAGGGCGTAGGCGGCGGGCACGGTGAAACAGGGCCAACCCCCGATCGCCGTGATGGGTGAGGGTATCCATCATGCCGTGCACACAGAGTTTGTCGTAGTCGTAACAATCGGTGATGAGACCGTCCAACCAAGGATCGTCCGCGTCGCGAAACCGAGGAGACTGGCTGCCTCGCAAACGTTCGCGGGCGGCGGCGCTGGACTCTCCGGCGGCAGCGAGGGCTTCCGCATAGAGATTGCGCGCGGGCGCGAAGGTGGGCGCGTCGACCACCAGGGATTCCAAGCGGTGGCGGGCCGTGGCGGTGTCGCCTGATTGCGCGCTGATCCGGGCGAGTCCGACGCGGGCGTAGGGGTCGCCCGGGAGAAGCAAAAGACGTTGTTGATACGCCGCGGCAGCCTCGTCGAAACGTCCTTGTTTGAATCGGATGTTGCCGAGCTTAAGCCAGGCGGGCGCGTAAGCGGGGTCGAGTTTGAGGGCGCGAACCACCAGCGAGGTCATGGCTTCCTGGTCGCCGAGCGCGTCGAGAGTGTCGGCGTGGTAGTAGGGCCAGCGAGCTTCGAGCGGCTCGTTGGCCTGGAGAATTTTCCAACACGTCGCGGCGGCATGATTGAATCCATTAATATGATACAGACGTCCCAGCTCGGCGGTGGCACCGGCGCGTTGGGCGGCGCGGACGCGTTCCGCAAGTTCCGCCGGGAAGTCGGACATCTCGGGCACGGGTGGAAGGGCGTCCGGAGGGCGGGGCGATAGCCGATGCCGGGCGGTCCACATACCGATGCCACCCAGCAGTGCGACGGCCAAAATGACCGTGAGAGTCGCCCTGTGTTTCAACGTCGTCGCCATAGCGTTACATTGTGGGGCGCGGGAAACGGCGGGAACGCATACATGCCACCGGTCACGATTTCGGGCACGCCGTCACCGTCGAGATCACCGACATCGGCAGTCACCAGATGAGTGGGGGAGTGGGCGAGCACCACGGGGTGAAAACGTTCGTTGCCCTCGTTGATCCATGCCATCATCGAGACGGCTCGGGGAGACGACCAATCGGCGAAACAGCTGACGGCGATCAAGTCCATGTCGCCGTCGCTGTCGAGGTCGGCGGCGCGAGGGCTGTAAGCGCCCGTCATTTCGCCGACGCGCCGGAAGGCGAAGCGTCCGTCGCCTTGATTCTCGAGCCATTGGATGCCGTGCCAAGGGCGGCCTCCGGGTATCGGGTAGTCAAAGCCGTCGCCGTTCGTATAGATCAGATCAGGGCGGCCGTCGCGATTCACGTCCGCCACTTCGAGACCACTGCTACCGTAGTCTTCGTTGGTCGAGCCCCAGACGATGGTTTCCAAATACTGATTTTGGCCGAGGTTGCGAAACAAGTGAACCTCCTCCCACTCCTGTGAAATCAACGTGGCAAAATCGAGTCGACGATCACCATCGAAATCCGCGACCGGGGCATGAACTGCACCGGAGAGTCGATTGACAATGTGATCGGTGAAGTGCCAGTCGCCTTCGTTTTTCATCCAGCGCGTTTCTCCCTGCGCGTAGCCGAACTGGGCGACGACGAGATCAAGTCGTCCATCAGAGTGACCGGAGAGATTGGCCCCCCGAACATCGGTAACGCGCGCGGTTTGATCAAGCAGGGTTCGACGACGGAAGTCGCGATTGTTGAGGTTTTCCAACACCACCACGGCCCCGATGCGATCGTTGGTGGGAAAGATCTGCCCCATGCTCGCGACCGCGACGTCCCGGAAACCGTCGGCGTTGATGTCGCCGACCCAGACGTGCACCGGACCGAGGATGGAATCAGCGAGAACCACCTCGGTGAATTTGCCGTGTGGCGCCTGTCGAATCCAACGCACGGTGTGAGTGGATGCTTCGGCATAGACAATATCGGGCAACCCGTCCTGATCAAGATCGGCGACCTGCAGGTGGGTGACCATGGGACGCTCAAAACTTGTCGCTGGTGCGCCGATGGGAATCGGGTCGTAGTCAAGCGGGGGCATGTGCGCAGGCATTGAGTGGGCAATTGTCACCGGGCTCGTCGCTTTCGTGCACCAGCGGAGCCCACCGATGATGGCGACGGCAAGTAATGCTGCCGCGATGGCAACTGTAAGGCGGGTGCGAGGGCGGCGCACGGCTGATGAGGGTGAGTCAGATGACGGACCGGCTTTGGTCGGTCGTGGCGGCTGCCATCAAGCTGGTGGGGCCACGTCGGACGCCCGATTGACTGATTTCTCGATGGGTTTTCCAGTCGGGGTCCGCCGAGGGGTTTTTGTTTGAGTTGTCGGGGATGGGGCAACTCGGTGCCGGTTTCGTTTTCGCGGTAATGTGGCGCCGGGAATCCACGTTCCTTCAATCAGGGTGGTGGTGTGCGATGTGGTGGTGGGGCACCGATTTTCATGCAACTGGGAATGGAGCATTTCGATCGCAACTTCGCCGGCGCGGAAAGGATGACGGCGGATGCCTGCAACATCGTGGTGGTGGTGGTCCAAGTGTGGATCAACCAGGGCAAAATGTCGTGGAATCTCGATGCCGGTGCCCTCCAGCAGGTCACCCACAAAGGTGCATGATCCGATGATCACGTCCGGTTGGATCTCGTGCAACCACGCGACAAGTTTCCGTTGGATTCCGTCCGCCTCGGGCGTGACGTGGGAGCGAGAAGTCATGTTATCCGCCTGGCCGGGGTAAAACACCGGGGAGCGAGGGTCATCCCGCTGGTAGCCTTGTTCGGCCAAGAACCCGACCCACATGGCGTGGTTTGTTTCGCCGTTTGTGTCGGGGGATAACACCAGAGCCGGGTTTTGGTAGCCGGCGCGAAATGACTCCCGCACGGATTTGCGGACATTTCCGATTCGATCGCTGGAGACGTAGTTTAGGTCCGTGCCGACGTGATTCAACCCGAGGACCACCACATGCGGAACTCGCGATCCGAAATCCAAGTTCTGATTCAAATGGTGGGAGCCGGGGGCCAGCACCATCCCGTTGATGCCGCGATGGAATAGGATCCCCGCGAGGCGTTTTGGGCTCATGTTGGGTTCATCCAACCAAAAATGCTCCAGTTCGTAGTCCCGCTCTTTCGCCTCCTGCCGAGCACCTTCGAAGTAGCTGACCTGATCCGGCGAGTCTCGCCAGGCGGTTGCAGTGTGACCACAGGTAACGTAGGCAATGGAACGTTTGCGGCGACTGTGGCCCAAGGTGCGGCGATAGGAAACCAAGGCACTGATCGCAGGATCGGGGCGATAGCCCAATTGCGCGGCCACGCGGGTGATGCGTTCGCGTGTGGCGGCGGGAATGGAGGCATCGTGCCTCAGGGCCAATGAGACCGTGGTGTTGTGAACTCCCGCAATCTTGGCGATATCCTTTTGGGTGACGCGCCGTCCGGTCGGTCGGTGCAACAAGGATGATCTAGATTCCGCGCTTTCCAGCGACGCAGATGAGTTGGCGGGAGGGGAGGTGCGAGACATGGTCCGACGCAAGTTGGGGCTGGCGACGAGGGGTAAACCGAGTTCGGGGCGGGGGCTATCTGCCCGGGGAGAAAGCCTGAACGAGGCTCTATCAAAGGTTTCCCCACCGGCGACCCGCAATAGGACATTGGCGAAGGAGAAACTACGACCAGAGTTATAGTATCATCGTAAGATCACGGGCCTCCAGCTTGTGACGGTGGCAAGGAATTTCCATCAATCCAGGTGCCTTCCACCAATGTGCGAACGGCGGAGACTGCCGGTGAACCGGAAGGATCGAGTAATTGTTGGTGAAGTCGGTCGACGGAGAGCGCACCGACGTGCTCACAGTTCTGGCGAACACCTGCGATTCGGTCACGGTCTTCGTCGCGGAGAAACACGTCCGCCAGGGCAATATCCTGCGGGACTTTTAAGTTCAGGATTTCCAGTGCTGGTTCGACGGCGGGAGCGTGGGACATGACCGCATCCACCCGATACTGGGACAGCCATTTGGCGAGAAGCGACGTCGGCACGGGAGGAACTTGAGGACCGGGTGCCTCGGATGTCGCGGAGTAGAGCAAGGGGGGGACGCGGTTCTCCGGGGGGATTTTTTGTTGGGCGGCCAGGAAACCTATGGTCCAGGCGGAGTCGACGAGATGATTCCACCATTGGGGCAGGACGAGGCCCACGCGGTGGTAGCCAGCCTGCAGTGCTTTTCGCACCGCCGTCTCAATGGCGGCGGGCTGGTCATTGGTGACCCGGCCGATGGAATCGATACCAGGTAGATGTTCGATTTGAACGGCGCACAATCGACTCCAATCTATGCTGAGTGCGCGATGGTTGGGTGAATCGTGCGAGCTGAGCAAGAGTCCCTGCACGCCGTTGGAAGAAAGAGAGTTGGACAGTTCGGCGGGATCGAATTCCGGGGCATCGAGCCAGAGATGGACCAAGTGATACCCCAACTCCTTGGCGCGGGAGGCGGCCCCTCGGTAAAATTGTTTGTGCGCGGGCACATGACGCCAGCCGAAGCGAGTGGCACCGGAGGTGACAAACGCGATGCGAGGGGTCTGCACCGGGGGGCTGGAATGATGGCGGTAAGGGTTGAGGGCTCGCAGGGCCGGATCGACTCGATAACCCATTTGTGCGGCCAGAATCTGGATACGTTTTTGGGTTTCGGCCGGGAGACTCGGATGCTGTCGAAGTGCCAGAGACACGGTCGTATGATGGACGCCGGCTTCGCGGGCGACATCGGCCATGGTGACGCGTTTCTTCGATGCCATGACTGCGTTTTACAAGGAAGGGTAGTGCGGTGCGGGCGCGGATCGCAGCCCGGAATCCGGCCCGTCAGGGACCGACAAGCTGGGCAAGCGGGATGGTCGTGGCGTGGTGAAGGCATCCGCCACCTCGAGATGGCGGCGAAAGCAGAGGGAGCGTGGGGGCACACGGTCAGCGTTCGTGCGGTGGGTAATCAGACAATTATCCAATAGCCATAATTAGGCTAAGACCAGAGTGGTAGTTCCTTTGCATCAGGGGCTGCACTCTCAAATCAGAGTGATTAGGGAGGTGCAATTTGATGAGGCGCGTGAATTTTCAGCCCCGGCTCTTACCCCAACAAGAGCGGATGTTCCCCTACACCGAATGCTTCAGTATGACCTCATTTCGCGGGCCGTCGGCTTGCTCGTCGTCCGTGGTGTCGTCGTGGCTGCAAGTGTTCTCACCGGGAGTGTTCTTTTCGCAAGAAATACCAACCCAACACCATGCATAAAATAAAGAAAACCCCTCTGCCCAGATTCTCTATGGCGGCGGTGGCGGCCTTCACACTGGCCAGTTCTTCGTGGGCCCAGACAACCACTGGGTCCTCTGAGATCGATGACGAAGATGTCATCGTTTTGTCTCCGTTTGAGGTAGCAGCCGAGGAGGAGCAAGGCTACACAGCCGCCACCACCCTCGCCGGCAATCGTCTCAATACTGAGCTCCGCGACATCGGTAACGCTGTTACCGTAGTCACCAAACAATTCCTCGATGACATTGCGGCCACGGACAATGAGTCCCTGCTGCAATACACCACCGGCACGGAAGTGGGTAACCTCGGCGGTAACTTCGCCGGCTTCGGCGATGGTGCCCGGCTGGACGAGTCCGCTCGTTTCACCAACCCGAACCAGAACACCCGTGTTCGTGGTCTCGCCGCGGCCGACAATACCCGCGATTACTTCGCCACCAACATCCCTTGGGATGGCTACTCGGTTGACCGCGTCGATCTCCAACGGGGCCCGAACTCCATTTTGTTCGGTCAAGGTTCCCCGGCCGGTATCATCAACTCCGGCACCAAGCAGGCTTCGTTCAAGAACTCGAATGAAGTTGCCTTCCGCGTCGGCAGTTACGGTTCCGCCCGCGCCTCGGTTGATTTCAACCGCGTGCTGCTCGAGGACCAACTCGCCGTGCGTGTGTCCGCTGTCAAGGACGACACCCGCTATCAGCAGGATCCCGCCTTCCAGGATTCCGAGCGTATCTTCGCCGCCGTGCGTTTTGAGCCGGAGTTCCTTAAGCGCGGTTCAGCTCGCACGATCATCAAAGCGAACTTTGAGGACGGCTCCATCAAATCGAACCGTCCGCGCACGCTGCCTCCCTTGGATTACGTCACGCCGTGGTTTAATACCGGCACCTACCAAGGTCTGCAGAACGGTGAACCCCGCACGTATAACTACCTGAACAAGGAAACGTTCAATGCGTGGCAGGTGCAGGACGACAACACGGGTCGTCCCAACCACGGTCAGCAACGCCCCGCGATCAACGGCGGTCCGAACGCCGGCCAACCCAACCCGGCCTTCAATCCTTGGGTCGGTGGTTTTGGTGGAGCATTCGGCAGCCCTTTCGTTTACTTCGATGGCAACGGCAGCGTCGATCCCGCTCTGGGTCAGCAGTCCGAAGTCCGAGCCAATTCCGGTGAGGGTGGTCGGGCCCCCGACGGTTCGATTGATGACAGCTTCAGCTTGGGCTTCCACCGTATGGTGGGGGTCAATGGCTATGCGGATTACTCGGTGAAAGCCGGTCTCCCCTACGCCCAGTTCGGTGTTTACAAGGACTTCTCCCTTACCGACGCCTCGGTCTTTGATTTCTACAACAATTTGGTCGATGGACCGAACAAGGAGGAATGGCAGAACTTTAATGCCTTCAACGTCTCGCTCGCGCAGACTTTCATGAATGACAAGTTCGGCTTCGAACTCGTGGTCAACCAGGAGAGCTATGACAACGGTCAGCTGTCGCTGCTGGCCGGTGGTAATCAAGGCATCTTCGTCGATCTGATGTCGGTTTACTCCGACGGCACGCCGGCGGGTGTCGCGGGTGCGGCGGTCGATGGTCAAAACGAACCTTACGCCGATGGCACGCCGAATCCGAATCTCGGTCGGGTTTTCGTCGGTGGTCGCGGTGACGCTGGCAATAACTCCACGGCGACTGAGCGCGATGGCTTCCGGGCCACCGGGTTCTTTACGCACGACTTCGCTCGTTCGGACAACCCTTCGACGTTCAAGCGCCTGCTCGGCAAACACACCTTCACCGGCCTGCTGGCTGAAGAAGGATTCGACTCCGATAATCGCTCCTGGATCCGCTACAACATCAATCCAGAATACATTGATTTCCTCGGTGACGACTTCGCGAATGCGAAGTTCAACACGGCGGAGCTCAACCCGCATTCGGTGATCTACCTCGGTGACTCGTTGTTGGGGCGTTCGACGGCTTCCGGCGCGAACATTCCGCGGATCACGACCAAGGTCGACATGCCTTCTGATTACGCCATCCGCGTTTTCGACGCGACCTGGAATTCCCCCGATGTTGCCTTCGATGCACCGTGGATCGATCAATACTACCCGGACCAGTCGCCCTTCAATGATGTCGATGATCCTTCGACCCCCGACGTCGACGAGACCGGCCAGCGTTACAGCACCCAATCGGAGAACCCGGCCAACTATGTGGGGTGGCGTTACATGCCGGTGAGCATCCTCGACTCCGAAGACAACAACGGCGCGAATCGGGACACGAACACCACGTTCGCCCGTCTCTCCAAGGCCGAGACCGAATCGCAAGCCTTTGTCTGGCAGGCTCACTTCTGGGACAATGCCGTCGTCGGCACCTGGGGGTGGCGTAAAGATATCGCCAAGTCATGGGACTATTCGGTCGATGTCGCCGGTTTGCCTCCCGGTCACGCTCGAGACAACCGTCTCGATCTGAGCCCGAGCAGCTACAAACTCGATTTATCGAGCTTCAATGAACTCGAAGTGGAGTCCACCAGCTACTCCATCGTGGCTCACTTGGACCAACTCCCCATCATCAAGGGTTTGACCGAGCGTTTGCCGTTCCTCACGACCGTATTCTACAACGAGTCGGAGAACTTCCAGCCAGCAGCCCAACGTGTTGATGTCTATGGTGAGGCTCTGGCCGCGCCGGCCGGCACCACGACCGATGTGGGGGTCCTCTTGGAATCCAAGGACGGGCGCTTCTCCCTCAAGGTGAACAAGTATGAGACCGAAGTGCTCCGCAATTCCTCCTCCGGCCTCAATGGCGCGTGGTTCATCGGTGCCTCCCAAGTGTGGTCCGGTAACTGGGTGAATCGCTACGAGTTCAATCTCTCCGGCGATACCATCGACACGCAAGGTGCCGATGATGCGGATGACAACGGGCGCTACAATTACGGTGCCGGACAAAACGGTGAAGACGAAGCCGCGGCCCGCGTCCGCGAGCAAAACGTCATCGCTGCCTGGCGAGCGTATCAAGCCTCCGTCGATCCTCGCTTCTATGAAGCCTGGGGCATCGACCTGGTCGACTGGCAGAACGACGGCATTACGTCGTCGACTCCGGCCGGTTTCACGGTTCCCGAGGATGCGATTTCCAAGGGTTACGAAATCGAGTTCAATGCTCAGCCGACCCGCAACTGGCGGCTGACGTTTAACGCCTCCAAGACGACGGCTGTCCGCAAGAACATTGGAGGTGAAAACCTGGTCGACTTCATCGAGAACTACGAGACCGCCCTCAACGACGGCGCCGACGGTGGTGTCGGTGACCTTCGGATCTGGTGGGGTGGGGCCGGTAACGAACGTTCGCTCTTCCAATGGAACACCAACATCGGTGCCGAATGGGCCGCCCGTAAGTTGCAGGAAGGCACCAACGTGCCAGAACTGCGTGAGTGGCGCTTCAATGCCATTTCCAACTACGACTTCGACGAAGGCATGCTCAAGGGCGTCAACGTCGGTATGGCGCTGCGTTGGCAGGACGACGTGATCATCGGCTACCCGCCGATTCCCAATCCTGTTACGCCGACCAAGGCGAACTTTGATCTCGATAATCCGTATCGTGCATCAGCCGAGACGAATCTCGATCTCTGGGTCGGCTATAGCCGACGCCTCAGCGAAAAGATCGATTGGCGGGTGCAGCTCAATGTTCGCAACGTGGGTCAGGGCAACAACCTGATTCCGGTGACGGTGCAGCCCGACGGCACGCCCGCAACGTATCGTATTGGTCCGCACCAGAGCTGGACACTCACCAACACGTTCAGGTTCTAGGCGTTCTCCACCGTAGGAGGTGTTATCGGTCCCGGGCTTCGGCCCGGGGCCTTTTTTTTTTAGCGGGATACCTGAGAACCCGAGACGACCAACGCGCTCGAATTTGATCTACCGTGAAATTCGCACATCGCTTCACGGCGACAAAAATAGAGGGGGCGGTTACCATACCGCCCCCTCATTCAGTTGATCCAAGCGGACCAACCAATACCGATGCAAAGCGTGCGTATTCGGTCGTTGGATGCGACGGTGATGTTACTCGGATTGTAGAGTGCCGCACCGTGCGGTGACAGTGCCGGTCAACGCCGACATCGGCGGAACCACTTCGGTCCCGAGCGAATGCGCCAAAAAGAGATCGATGCGGAAACCAAGAGGGGCGATCACCAACGCTGGCAGCCACCTCGAAAGTGCGTCCAAATCAGAGCGGGCGATCGAACGGTTCGAGTCATGATCAGCCCCACCGACCAGCGCCAAAAAACCCTTCGAACGTCGAGGTTCGAAGGGCTTTACTGGGTAGGATCCCAAGCCGAGTCTCCGCTCCTCAGCTAGGTGTTCCCGGCCGGATGGCAGGCAACGATTTCAGGATTGAGTCGCAAAGAGCCCTATCAACACGCCGATGAAATCGTAGGACGTGTCGACGCTGAGATTGCGGGCGTCGAACGTGCCGCCGACTTGAGTCCAACTCGCGCCGTGGTCGGTGGAGTAGTCGAAGATGTAGCGGGTGTCTTCGCCGGTGAGGCGCAGCGTGATGGCGGTGCCGGGAGGGGCGGCGAGGCTGGCGAGCGTGAACTGAGCGGCGTCGGCGGGGCCGCGTTGGGCTTCGACGTAGATTTTGTAGCCGGACTCAGTGCGATACACACCGAAATTGTATTGGCGCGTTTCGTTATGATACGCGGAAAGGCCGGTGCGGACGTTGCTCGCGGCAGGCAGTTGCAAGGTCGTCTCGGTGGCGAACCGGTTGTGTTGGAGGCGACGGCCGACGAAGGTCGGGTTGTGTTTCCCGCGCAACGCGTCCGCCCGAGGCGTGAGGTGCAGCGCACCTTCATTCACCGACCACCACGTGGTCTGCGGAGCGCGCATGAAGATCCAGGCGGGGTTAAGTTCCTCGCCGTCGAAGTCGTCGGTCCAGGTAAAGTTGCCGGTCAAAGGCAGGGCCGCGTCCTCGCGCTGGGTGACGCCGTTCGGGCTCTGGCCGACAAACGGCACGGCGAGGCCGGGTTCGAGAATGATGGGCCAGTCATTCTCCCACGTGACCGGCAGGAGAAAGGTTTGGCGGCCGGTGTTGTAGTGACCTTCAGAATACGGCGTGCAGCCGAGGAAGACCGTCCACCAGTTGCCATCGGGACCGATGGTGAAATCGGCGTGACCGGTGCAGGTGACGGGATGATCACGGTCGGCGGGCAGATCGCGTTGAGAGAGGGTCGGGTGTTCGGTAAACGGCGTGTAGGGACCGTCCGGCTGGCGACTGCGGAAAATTACCTGCGAGTGATTCACCGAGGTGCCGCCTTCGGCGCAGTTGAGGTAATACCAGTCGCCGCGTTTGTAGATGTGCGGACCTTCGATCCAGACGGGTTGGGCGGTGAGGTCGACGCCGCCGTTGATGATGATCTTGCGCGGTCCGACGAGCTGGCGGTTGACGATGTCCCACTCCTGCACCCAGATCGCGCGGTGACCGTCGTAGAGCGGTTCATTGTCGGGTGGAGCGCCGTTGTTGACGAGCCAGGCGCGACCGGTGGAATCGTCGAAGAAGATCGAAGGGTCGATGCCATCAAAATTGAGCCAAACGGGATCGGACCACGGACCGGCGGGATCTTCCGCGGTGATCACAAAGTTGCCGCCGGCGTCGATGAAAGTGCAGACGATGTAGAACAGCCCGTCGTGATAGCTGATGGCGGGAGCGAAAATTCCGCGGGAAAGGCCCAGCCCGTCGTAGGGCAGTTGGTCGGGGCGATCGATGGCGTGGCCGAGCTGGGTCCAGTTGACCAGATCGGTGCTGTGAAAGATCGGAATGCCGGGGAAGTGGGAAAACGACGAATTGATGAGGTAGTAATCGTCGCCGACACGGCAGATGCTGGGGTCGGGGTAGTAACCGGCCAGAATGGGATTACGATACTCGCCGGGCTGGAGCGGAGGGGTGAATATCTCGTCGTTGCCGGTGTAGGCAAATGATTCGAAAGTGACCGGTTCAGTGGCGGCGAGGCCGACGGTCATCAAGGCGGTCGAGAGGGCAAGGACGGTTTTTCTTAGCATGGTGGCCATAGGGTGAGTGGAAGGGAGAAAGGTGAAACGGGTGACGGGAACGGCGGGGCTCAAGGGCTCAGCACGGCACCTCCACGCGGGGCGAGTGCGAGGTCGAAGGTGCCGTCGGTTGCGATGGTGATCTGGTCGCATGCCGCCGAGCCGTCGCTCTGGTCGTGAATGAGGGTGAGGGTTTGGCCAGCGAGGAAGGGCGCGGAGAGTGAGACGGTTCGAGCCTCATCTTCACCGTTGGTGGCGGCCACATACCATTGCTTTTCGTGGCGGCGGGCGAGCACCGCCAGTTTGCCGGGATAGCCGGCGATGAAGCGGGTTTCGTCCCACCTTGTCGGCACGGTTTTGAGGAAATCGATGACGAAGGCGGGTTGCTCTTCGAGGTTGTTGGGCGTGAGTCCAAAGTGTTGGACGGGCGACTGGAAGAGCACGGTGGTCGCGAGTTGAAATGCGTCGGTCGTGCGGCGGGTCGTGCCGCTGGCTTGGTCGCGGGAGAGCCGCCGATTGAGCACCATCGGGCCGTAGTCGAACGCGGCGACAGGGTTGCGCACGAATGGGAAGATGGTGCTGCGTTGGGCTTCCCCGTCGCAAAATCCCTGGGAGAAAACGAGGTTCTCGGAAGCGGTAGCGGCTTCGCTGGTCATATGATTGGGATACATGCGCTCCCAGCCTCGCGGTAGCGTGGCACCGTGAAAATTGAAGTGGAGGCCGTAGGCATTTCCGTCGGTGAGGATGTCTTCGTAGAGCTTCATGGTGGCCTGCTTGTCCCCGCCGAAGAAATCGACCTTGAGTCCCTTGATGCCGATGGATTGGAGCCAGGCCATTTCGGCCTGTCGGGCGGGGGCCGAGTTCATGCGGTTGCGCGGTCCTTGTGGAGCGTTGTTCCAGGCTCCATTGGAGTTATACCACAACAACACGTTGACGTGTTTTGACTGCGCGTAGGCAACGAGTTCGGCCAATTTCTCCCGGCCCAGGTTGGTGTCCCAGAGTGCGTCAATGAGCACGTATTCGTAATTCATCTCAGCGGCCAGATCGATGAAGGTGCGCTGGTCCGTCTCGTTCATACTGGCATCCTGCCAGAGCAACCACGACCAGGTGGCGCGGCCGCCCTGGTAGGCGATGGAGGGTTCGTATTGGGGCGTAACCACGTCGGTGGCGACGGTGGTTTCAACAATGGTGGCGAGCGTGCGGCCGACGGTGATGGTGCGCCATGGCGTGAGTAGAGGAAGTGAGGCGGAAGCGGTGGCATCGCCGATGCCGCCGTTCTCGCCCGATTGCGGGAAGGCGACCCGGTAGAGCCCGTCGGTGGTGGGGTCGGCGAGGCGGGTGCCGACATAGTTGCTGGATACGCCGGTTTCGGAAATGAGGACCCAACCTTGATCCCCGAGTCGAAAGAGCGCGGGGTAGGTGAAACCGAGTTCGGTGGGAGAGTCGGTGCCGACGGGCACATCGATCAGATAACCTTCTTCGTAGCTCGGTTTGGTCTGCATCCAACCGGTTTCGGGAGGCGCCTGCCACGTGACGAAAGCGGTGGCATCGTCGGGCAGGTCAAAGCCGGTCGATTCGCGCTCGATCGTGACGCGCGGGATTTCACCGCTCGGTAAGCGGTAGGCAAAGGCGACGTCCGTATTGCTGACGCGGAAAACGACGTCGATGAGGTTGCCGTCGCGATTGGCAAAAGTCGCCGTGAGTTCGTGGGCCTGATAATGAACGTTGCGCACTTTGCCGTTGGGCAAGGTGTAGTGTTCGTCGATGACAGCGGTCGCAGTTTCGCCGACGGTGAGTCCGGACGAGAAGCTGCCGAGCGTCGATTCCAGTCCGAGCGGCGACGGCTCGATCACCAGGGTATCCTCGAGCGTGACGCGGTAGGAAAGCGCGCCGCCGGGACTCAGGTCGAGCGTCACGGACAGGCGGCCATCGGGGCTCGAAACCTCCTGTGCGGGGAGGCTCGTGCTCAACACGAGAGCAAGGGCGAGGGAAAGGCGGGAAGGCATGATGGGGTCGAGGTGGATCAGGGAGTAAAAAGCAGCAGTCGCGATTCTCGTGGAGGAACCGGTGGGGTAGCGGGAGGATCAATCGGAGGCGACCGGGTGCCACGTCAGCACGGTGCCGTCGCGGCGGTCGGGGCGGGCTCCCGGCCAGTCGGCGCCGTAGGGTTCGCCCGTGGTGGGGTCGATGCCGACGAACCGGTTGGTTTTGAGCGAAAGCAGCATGAACTGCCGGTCGCGCAACATGTCCTGCCAAAGAAAGAGACTGTCTGCTGATTCCTGCGGACGCGGCCGAATGTCGGCGGAAAGTCCGGCCCCCATGACGGTGAGGAAACCGCTGCCGTCCATGGCTTCGAGCGCGACGCGGCCTTTACCCCGATCGTGGACGCGAAACCGGGCCTGAGCGCTCCGTGCGCGCCCGGAGTCGGACGCGGCGGAGTGCAACATGCCGTGAGGGTTGGCCCAAACCACGGTGTCGTTGCCCAGGTTCGTGAAAGTGACGACCTGCCCCAGTGGAATGTTGCGCGAACGATCCGCGAGCGGCTCGTCGACGGCGAACGACGCGAAATCGGCGTAGCCACCCTCTTGGCCGACGGTATTGAAAGCGAAGAGCGCATGGCGCGTGCCCTGAAACGTCTTCAATTGATAGGGCAGCCGCACCGGGCCACCAATATCGGTGAAGGTGGTGCCGTCGGTGCTGTAGCTCAATTGAGCGAAGTCACGATCGTAGTCGCCGGAGGCGCGAAGGAACACGTGGGGCGAAGCGATTGGTTGTTCGATGGTCTCGTGGGAAAACTGGTCATACCAGCGCAGGAGAAACTGCTCGTCGTTGCGCACCAAGCCGAGCGAGGCAAAGGGGATGTTGAGCAAGGCGAGTCCGGCCGTGTCGCCGGGTTGGAGGCCGGAACCATCAAGCTCAGCGGTGACGACGGACGTCGGGCCGATGGCGCGTTGCGTGAGCGAGTTCCGGGCCCACAGGAATTGGGTGGCCGGAAGGGTGTGCAGGCGGAGCGAACCGGGTTGCTCGGTCAGGGACCACTTAGCGTCGACCGGGTTATGGTTCCATTGCCAGACCCGAGGCAGGGTGTCGCCGTCGAACGTCGTGCTGCGCTGGTAAGGCGCATGCGGTGCGATCGAGGGCAAATCGGGTTTGAACCATGTGCGCGGGCTGCGGCCGAGATTCCCGGACAGACCAAAAAAGGGCCAGCCGTCCTGCCAGGTAACTGGCGAAAGCGCGGTGGTGCGGCCGACGGAATGGAAATCCAACATCGAGAACCCCCACCAATCGCCGTTGGGCAATTGCACGATGCCGCCTTGGTGCATCGGCACAGCGGCGAGGAAATTGTCGTCGTGGTCGTTGATCTCGAACGCAAAACCGGGCTCGGGGATGGGGCGGCCGATACCGATACTTTGGACTCCGGCGGCGCGCGTGGTGCCCAAGGTTTCCTTGCCGGCGATCACGACCGTTTCGTAGGGCCCGTAAACCGTGTCGGCGCGAGCGGCCTGCATGCGGCCCGTCGGGGCGTAGTTGGCGCTGATGATGAAATACTTGCCATCGATCTTGTAGAAGTGATGGCCCTCACCCATGGCGTTGCCGCGGGGGATGACGACGCGGTCACTGCCCGCGATGACGCCGCTCAGGTCGGGCTTCAGTTCGGTGATGATGACCTCGTCGTAGCCATGCACGGCGTAGATACGGCCATCGTCGTCGAAGAGCACGGAGAGGTCGTAGATCTGACCCTCGAAGTTGCGATGCTCCCAAGGCCCGGCGGGGTTGGTGGCGCTGAAGACCTGCAGACCTTTGCCGTTGATATTGGAGAACAGGTAAAATTTTCCGTCGTGGTAGCGAATACACGGTGCCCAGATGCCCTGGCCATAGATCTCCTTGCCGTCGTCGAGATGAAATTCGGGCCCCATCTCGAGGCGGTCGAACGCATAGCTGAGAAAGGACCAGTTCACGAGATCGCGGGAGTGCAGCACCACCAGGCCGGGCATGCTGTGCATGGTGGTGCCGGCGAGGTAAAAATCATCGCCCACCCGGATCAGATCGGGATCGGAAAACTCGTCGTAAAAGAGCGGATTAGTGTAGGTGCCGTTGCCGTTATCGGCGGTCCAGGATTGGGCGCGGACTGCGGTGGTCGCGACTGTGGCGATCAGGCCGGCGAGGAGGAGTTTTAGGCGAATGGAAAAGGGGGGAGCCGGTTTCATGGCGGTGCTGGAATGCGGGAAGGTTATCCTGTTGTGGCCCTTTCGTGTGTGTCAGCTGTTCAAGGGCCAGAGTGTTGGTATAGCTAGGGGTATAGTATACCGAATCTCACCACAGCAAGGCGTGGGAAAGATGGCGCGGATCAGGGGCTTCGGCGGGATGCTTTCTCGCCGAAGCAAGTTCGACGGTGTCGTATTCAGCCAAATTTAGTAGACGCGGCGAAAAGGGCAGGCACGGATTGCGTGAAGCCTATTTCAATGGGCGGGAAGCGGGATCTGTCCGACGTGGAGGGCTCAGGGGGCGGCCTGGCCCTGGAAGCGTTTCCGGTAGGCCAAAGGGCTGGTTTCGAACACCGTGCGGAAATGCCGGATGAAACTGCTGTGGTCATAAAAACCGCACGCATGGGCGACGTCGGTGATCGGGGCATCGCCGTGGCGTAGCTGGTCGCTGGCGATGAGCACCCGCAGACGAACGATGAACTGGCGGGGGCTCATGCGGAACGTGGCTTGGAAGCGCCGTTCGAGTTGGCGTTGCGAGAGTCCGATACTGTGCGCAAGGTCGGGGATGGAAAACGTCTGGGCGTAGTTGTCGCGGATGCGTTGCACCAATTCCAGCACGGGATCTTGCGAGCTATTGAGCAGATCCTCGTAGCTTTGCACCGTGCCGCAGAGCCCGCAGACTTCTCCGGCGCGATCGAAGAGAGGCAATTTCTGGGTAATGAACCACTCGGGCAGCCGCTCGCGTGAAGGGAATAACTCGATGAGATTGAGCAACGGTTCACCGCGAGCGAAGACGGTGCGATCGTCGGCGAGAAATTTTCGCGTCATGTAGGCAGGGAACAGCTCTTCGTCGGTGCGACCCCACAACGCTTCCGGTGTCCGCACCCCGCAGTGATGGGCAAATTCGATGTTACCGGTAACAATGCGCGACTCCCGATCCTTCACGAAATACATCAGATTCGGAATATGTTCAAAGAGCTGGTTGATGGAACGAGCGGGGTCGAGTTGGTCGAACCAATTGGCTGGGGTCATTGTGGCGAAAAAATACAATTATTAACCCAGTCGATGCAAGCCGCCCGGATTGATTTCGGGTAGATTGGCACTCTCGCTTTTCGCCGGGTGGATGACACGTGGCGCGCCCGCGAGATAAACCCCGTTTCACCCCAACTCTTCTCTCTATTTACCGAACCATGCAATTCGGCGTCAGCACGTGGCTATGGAATTCCTCGTTCAACGGTCGCGACGTGTCCCTGCTCAGAAAAATCGCGGCCTTCGGCTTCGATTTTGTGGAAATTCCGGTGGAAGATCCGGCCGCAGTCGACGGCGATGCCATCCGGGACGCCTTGCGCGAAACCGGTCTGCAGGCCGTGGTTTGCGCGGCCGTAGCGGGGGATCGTGACCTATCCAGCGCTGATCCGAGGAAGGTTCAAATGGCGGTTTCCTACCTGACCGACTGCTTTGCTCTGGCGCGGGACTGGGGTTGCCCCTTGGTGGCGGGTCCGCTTTACGCCCCGGTGGGCAAGGCGCATCTGCCGACGGCGTCGGAACGGCAGGAGGAGTGGGATCGCTCCGCAACCAACCTCCGACGGGTGGCCGGTATCGCAGCCGATCACGGCGTGCATTTGGCGTTGGAGCCGATCAATCGTTTCGAGACCGACATGATCAACACGGCGGAGGATGCGAAGCGTCTGATCGACGATATCGGCAGCGATGTTGTCGGCATCTCGCTCGACAGTTTCCACATGAACATCGAAGAGGTCGATTGGTGTCGTGCGCTGGCTACGGCGGGCGACCGGCTGTTTCACCTGCAGGTCTCGGATAGTCATCGTGGCGTGCCGGGCGAGGGTAACAGTGATTGGGCGGGTCTGCGCGAGGGCCTGCGCCGGATCGGTTACGACGGTCGCATCTCGATCGAAAGTTTCTCGCCCGACGGCTCCAGTTTGGCCGATGCCGTGTGTATTTGGCGTCCGTTCGCGGAGTCACAGGACGCCTTCGCGGAGCGAGGTCTTCATTTTCTCAAACAATGGCACGCGGGCGACCTTGTCGGCGCGGGCGATGAATCCAAATAACGAATACTCACTATGAATGTTGCCATCATCGGACTCGGCTTCGGCGCCGAATTTATTCCCATCTACCAGGCTCACCCGCGCGCCACCCTGTATGCGGTCTGCCAACGCAATGAGCAGAAGCTCAACGAAATTGCGGACAAGTTTGGCGTCACCAAGCGTTACACGTCCTACGACGACGTGCTGGCCGACCCCGCGGTCGACGTGGTGCACATCAATACGCCGATCCCCGATCACGGCCCGCAATCGATCAAGGCGCTGGAGGCCGGCAAACACGTGGCCTGCACGGTGCCGATGGCGACGACGGTGGAGGACTGCCGTCGCATCGTTGAGCTGACCAAGGAGACCGGGCTGATTTACATGATGATGGAGACCGTGGTCTACAGCCGCGAGTTTCTGTTCGTGAAGGAGCTTTACGACAAGGGTGAGCTCGGCCGCGTGCAGTTCCTACAGGCGAGTCACCAACAGGACATGGCGGGCTGGCCGGGTTATTGGGACGGATTGCCGCCCATGCACTACGCCACGCACTGCGTCGGGCCGGTGCTGGGGCTCGAGCGCAAGCTGGCCGCGCAGGTCACGTGCGTGGGCTCCGGTCGTATCGCCGAATCACAGGCCAGGGTCTACGGTTCGCCGTTCGCGGTCGAGTCCTGCCACCTTCAGATGAAGGACTCCGACGTCGCCGCGCGCATCTACCGGTCGCTCTTCGAAACGGCGCGCCAGTATCGCGAGAGTTTTGATGTTTTTGGCTCTAAGAAGTCCTACGAGTGGCCGCTCATCGAAGGGGAGAGACCCGTGATTCACACGCTCGGCAAACCCGAGCCGGAGATCCCCGAGCGCGTGGAAGTGCCCGACTACGCGAAGTTGCTGCCGCCGGAGATTCAGCACTTCACCGGACGTGGCGTGTATGACGCCGACGAGCACCAACACCTGTCCTTCACGCAGGGCGCAGGTCACGGTGGTTCGCACCCGCACTTGGTGGACAACTTCATCAAGGCCGTGCTCGACAAATCCAACCCTTACCCGAATGCGGTTGAATCGGCCAACATCAGTTGTGTCGGTATCCTCGCGCACGAATCGGCGATGGAAGGGGGCGTGCCGAAACGCATGCCCGACTTCACTTTGACCGCCTGATGGCCCGCCGACACCTTTCGACATTTTCCCTGGATCTGATTCATGAACTCGACCCCCTTCCGAAAGCTCTTCGCCGGCGTGCTCGTTCTCGCGATAAGCGTGTTCCTGCTCCCGTCGGCCACTCGTGCCGCCGCCGCCGCCACCGCCGACGATGGTGTGATCGACCTGCTCTTTCTCGGGCACGGCCAACGAGAAGGGAAGGGGTATCACCTCTCGCACGTTTTTGCGCCGGTTTTCAATCGCTCGTTGGGCGCGCAAAAAATCCGCATGCGTTATGTGGAGGATCCGGCGGTGCTCAATGCGGCGGATCTGGCGCAGACTGACGTATTGATGATTTACGCCAACTTCCGGACGATGAGCCCCGAACAGGAGAAGGTCCTGCTCGACTTCGTGGCCGACGGTGGTGGTTTCGTGCCGGTGCACTCGGCGAGCGCGTGCTTCGGCCATTCGCAACTCTACGTCGATCTCGTGGGGGCGCGCTTTAAGAGTCACGGGATGGAGGCATTCACCGCCGCCATTGTGCCGGGGCAGGAGCATCATCCGATCATGGATGGCTTCCCCGAATTCGAGACGACCGACGAAACCTACGTGCACGCCGACCACAATGAGGCGAATCGCACCGTGCTGATGACGCGCGAAGCGGAGCCTTGGACGTGGACGCGCACGCACGGCCAAGGTCGCGTGTTCTACACCGCTTACGGTCACGACATGCAAACGTGGGGGCAGGCCGCGTTCCACGACCTGCTCATTCGCGGTATCCGTTGGGCGGCGGGTGACGCGAAAGCCGCCGCCAATCTGGCGTTGGTGAAGTCGCTGCCTTCCGCCCGCTACCAACCGGCGGACACGATACCCAATTACCGCAAGCAGGACCCCGCGCCCGAGTTGGCGAAACCGTTCACGCCGGAAGAGTCCCAACAACTCACCTTGGCTGAGCGCGGGTTCGAGCTGCAGCTCTTTGCCGCCGAACCCATGGTCGTCAATCCGATCGCCCTGGCCTGGGACGAGCGTGGTCGGCTCTTCGTGGCTGAGACGATCGATTATCCCAACGAAGTGGATACAAACCAACAAGGCGACGACCGCATTCTCATTCTCGAAGACACCGATGGTGATGGTCAGGCGGACAAATCGACGGTCTTCGCCGACGGTTTGAACATCCCCACCAGTCTGACGCCAATCGACGGGGGATGGATTGTCGCGCAGGCTCCGCAGTTTCTCTTCCTGAAGGACAGCGACGGCGACGATCGCGCCGACGTGCGCTACGCAATCAACCAGGACTGGGGCGTCGAAGACACCCACGCCGGGCCGTCCAATCTGCGCTACGGTTTTGACAATAAAATCTGGGGCGCGGTGGGTTACTCCGATGCCAAAAAATCGACCCAAGGTGAGTTCGGCCAAGGTGTCTTCCGCATGGATCCGAGCAGCGGCGTCGTCGAACCGGTGGGTATGTTCAGCAACAACACGTGGGGACTCGGCATGAGCGAAGACTTCGAAATCTTCGGCTCGACCGCCAACGGAGCCCCGGCCTGGCACGCGCCGCTCTGGCGCGCTTTCACCTACGACCGGCACGACGCCCTGCCGCCGCAGCTCGCGTCGAAGATCGACGACTTCACCCAGTTCTTTGCCGCCACTGACAAATTTTTGCAGGTCGACTGGCACGGTCGCTACACCGCCGGCGCGGGCTTCAATCTCTACACCGCGCGTGCGTTCCCCGAGCGTTTTTGGAACAAGGGCGCTTTTATCGGCGGTCCGACCGGCCACTTGTTGGGCGAGTTCTTTCTCAAGGAGGAAGGTTCGACCTACGTCGGCCAAAACCGCGGTTCCGTCGTCGCTTCGACGGACGAGTGGTTCTCGCCCGTTTTCGCCGAAGTCGGTCCCGACGGTGCGCTGTGGATTGCGGATTGGTATAACTTCATCATCCAGCACAATCCTCGTCCCTCCGAGCAATCGGCTGGCTTTGAAGGTCGCATGGGCGCGGGTAATGCGCACGAGAACCCGCTGCGCGATCGTCAACACGGTCGCATTTATCGACTCGTCGCTAAAGCGGCCCAGCCGTCGCGACAGCTCGACCTTTCCGCCGCTTCGACTGCCGACCTTATCGCGGCACTCTCCAACGACAATATGTTCTGGCGCATGACCGCTCAGCGCAAACTGGTGCGCGAACAGCGCCGCGACGCCATCCCGCGGTTGCGGGAAATCGTCGAAACGGATCGTTCGGTTGACGCCATTGGTATCAGCCCGCGTGTAATCCATGCGCTCTGGTCACTGCACGGTCTCGGGGCCTTCAATGTTATGACCGCCGCGGGCGAGCGCGCGGTCGAACGGGCATTGTCGCATCCGGCGGCATCTGTGCGCAAGAACGCGGTCATGGCGCTGACCGAAGCTGGCGGTGAGGCGAACCTTCAACGCGCGGCTTCGCTCCTCGACGACCCCGACGCGAAGACCCGCCTCAAATCCCTGCTGGCGCTCGGCTTGCTGCCTCCGTCGGAAGACAATGCCCGCATGTTGTTTGCGCGCCGCACGTCGCTGCCGTCCGACCCTTGGTTGGCGCGTGCCTTCGCCCATGCCGTGCTCGATAATGAAGCGCCTTACTTTGCGGAGTTGCTGACCAATCCGACCCCGGCTGAGCAGAGCGTCTTTGCTCTCTTTGCCAAAGTGGAAGAAGCTCCGGACTATCTGGTGGCCAAACGTCAATTCGCGTTGGTGGAGGGTGACTACGCCGCCGCGCTCGGCGATTGGAAAAACCTACCGGCTTCCTCGCTTGAACCCATCAGTCTCGCCTTGCTCGATGCCTGGAAGACGAAGCTCCACGAGCCGACACCCGCCGACACGGCGCTGGTGCAGCAACTTGTCAATCGACTCGATGGCGACGCCCAGATGCGCCTGAGGCTGCGGGCCGGCGGACTCGACCTCAACTATGGTAACATCGATGAAGTCGCCTACGCCGCATTCCTGAAGGAAAACACCTTCACCCCGGTCATCAGCGATCGTAATTGGGGTGGACTGGGTGAACGCGTTTACTTGCAAAACTGCGTGGCTTGCCACGGCTCCGAAGCACGCGGCGACCCCAGCGTCGGCGCGCCGTCCCTGCGCGGCATGGAGAATTGGTATGTGCAGACGCAGCTGCAAAAATTCCGGCACGGCTTGCGTGGCACCCACTTCAAAAACGCCAACGGCATCGCCATGCGCAGCGCCTTGGAATTCCTCGATACGCATCCCCGGGCGGAGTTCGTCATCTCCAGCCTCGCGTTCTATCTGTCGTCGCTCGATCCGGTCATGCCTGAGCCGACCGTGACCGGCAATGCCGCTGCCGGGCAGGCCCTGTATGCGACTTGCGCCGCTTGTCACGGTGCCGACGGCGCGGGCAATCGGGAACTCAGCGCCCCGAAACTCACGGGGAAGCAGGACTGGTATCTCATGCACCATTTGAAGTTGTTCCATGATGGCGTGCGAGGAGCAGATCCGCGCGATGTGACCGGCCAGCAGATGGCGGCCATGGCCAAGACCGTGCCTAACGAGCAAGCCATGCGCGATCTCGCGGCGTATATCCAAACCCTTAACACGAAGAACTAGCGCGGGCTTCGGCTCGCAGCGGTTTTCGTTCCTCACGTCCTCAACTCCCGTTACCCCATGTCGGAAAATCCCATTAACCCCCAACGTTTGCTCTGGGCCGGCTTCACGGCCATTCTTGCCACGGGTGTCGGCTTCGCCGTTCGCGGCGGTATTCTCGACAACTGGGGGGCCGAATTCGGTTTCTCCGCCACGCAACTCGGTGTGATCAGTGGGGCCGGGCTCACTGGATTTTGCTTCGGGATTTTTGCCGGTGGTCTGGTCGTCGACAAGTTGGGCTACGGCAAACTCATTGTCGTATCATTTGTGCTGCATGCGCTTTCGGCGATTGTGACACTCACGGCGGCGCCCGAGATGGGTATGGCGACGGCCTACAAATATCTGTTTTGGGGCACGTTCATCTTTGCTCTCGCCAATGGGGCGCTGGAGGCGGTGGCCAATCCGCTGGTCGCGCGACTGTTCCCGGAGAACCGCACGCACTATCTCAACATTCTGCACGCTTCCTGGCCTCTCGGTCTGGTGTTGGGCGGGGCCTTGGGTTGGTTGCTCGACGATCGCATGGGCGTCTCCTGGAAGTTGCAACTCGTGATGTTCCTGCTGCCCACGGTCATCTACGGCGCAATGTTCCTTGGTCAAAAATTTCCCAAATCAGAAGCGGCCGAAAGCGGGCTGGGACTGGGAGAGATGTTCAAGGATGTCGGGTTGCTTGGCGGCGTGGTGGTGGCGGCTATGCTCGCGTTGTTCTTCAGTGCCACCTTTCCATCTATTCCCACCTGGCTGCTGTTTGTGGGCGGTATTGTGATCGTCGGTGTGATCGGTAAAATCACCAGTTTTGCCGTGGGTTCAGTGGTATTGTTCGTTCTCTTCGGCACGCACATTCTGGTGGGCGCGGTGGAATTAGGGACCGACGGTTGGATTCAGAATATCACGGGTAACATCCTGAGCTCCGAGCAAGGCAAAGTCCTGTTCGTGATCACCTCGCTCACCATGTTCCTGCTGCGATTCTGCGCGGGGTGGATTGAAAAAAATCTGCGGCTGTCACCGGTCAGTTTGCTCTGTGTCTGCGCGATCTTTGCATTCATCGGACTGAATCTCACCAGTGGCATCACCTCGTTCGGAGGGGCGGTGGTGGCGCTGCTTATTTATGGTGTGGGCAAGACGTTTTTCTGGCCGACGATGCTCGCCATCTGCGGTGATCGTTTCCCGCGCACGGGAGCCATCGCCATGAGCATCATGGGAGGCCTCGGCATGATGTCGGGCGGACTCATCGGTCTACCGGGACTGGGCTACGCCAAGGACCGGTTTGCCAGTGAAGCGCTGGTCGAGCGCGCGCCACAAGTCTACGCCGAGAGCCAAGCGCAGGAGAAAAGCGGTTGGTTGTTCTTCGAGCCGGTGGCGGCAATCGATGGTCGCGCCCTGGCAGAAGCGAAGGCGGCGGAAGAGCCGACGAATGATCAGATTGCCCTGATCGAATCGGACCTCGCCGGTGACCGCAAAACCCTCAAGGCGGACTCGGTCATTCCCGTGACCTTGGCGGTGATCTATCTGGGCTTCGTCCTGTATTATCGCAGTTGCGGCGGCTATCGGCGATTGGTCCTGGCAAAAGAGGTCGCGTCCCGGCGTTAGCCTCCTTCATCAAAACCAAAGCGGAATACGAAAAGGGGCGGGTGAGCCGTATACCGCCGCCGGACCTCGTTTTCTGTTTTTCGTGTGCCTTCGGTGGCGACACCAAGCCGTGAGGGGTTTGAATGCGGTGGTTTACTTTGCCCACGCGGCACCTTCCGGGGTGCGGCGCCAGGCGAAGTATTGATCGAGGACTTCGAGGGCGGCTTCGCTGGCCACCGGACCGACAGTCGCGGTGTCGTGGAAGTGCATGGCGCGTTGATCGTCGGGAGTGAACTCCGGCCACGCAGGCACGCCGGGACCGTTGGGATCGCCGCGCTTGGCGAAGTTGGTCCAGTAGGTCGAAACGGTGTCCGAGATGGCCCGGTCGCCGATGGTTAAATTCTTGTCGTCGGGGTTGAGCGTTTGGAAAACGTAGGGCACGTCGACACCGTGCGGCATGCCATGGTCGGCCTGCGGTCCGGTGGCGGGACGGGCGGGGTGTTGGTCGAAATAATAGAGGAAAACGTGGGCGTCGCCGGTCTCGGCTTGCAGGCGAGCCCAGGCCCAAGTCTGCCACCCAAAGGCGGCATCGCGCATAAGGTCGCGGGCCGACCTGGGCACACTGTGCTCACCGGCTGGATACGCGGCGAGGAGGCGATCAGCCCAGGGTCCGTAGCGGGTGCGCACATTGGCTTCGTATTCGGCGGGCGTTTTTTCGCGGGAGAAGCTGAGACCTTCGTCGGAGTTGTAGCCGACGAGGATGTCCACGTCGTTGTAGCGATCGGCTTCGTAAAGTGTGTATTGGTCATCGGGAATGACCCAGCCGTCGACGATCGGCCAGGCGGCACCGCTGCCAAAACCGCCGGGGAGCTGGTCGGGCGAGAGGGCGCGGAAGGCGGTAATGGAGTCGACTCCGGCGCGCGAGGCGAAGGCGACGCCGGCCGTTTCGGCGTCGGCGAGGGTGCGCATGTTTTCGCCGGGGTAGGTGGTTTCACGGGTCGGCCCAAAGGAACCGCCGCTCTGGGAAATCGCGCCGCGAAAAAGACCCTCGGCGAGCGGCGAGGCGCAGAGCATGCTCACGGCGATGCCGCCCGCGGATTCACCGAAGATCGTGACTTTGTCAGGATCACCGCCAAAGGCCGCGATGTTGTCCTGAATCCACTTCAGCCCGGCGATCTGGTCGAGCAGGCCGTAGTTGCCGGAAACGCCGTGGGGTGACTCAGCACTGAGCTCGGGGTGGGCGAGAAAACCGAGGGGGCCGACCCGGTAATTCACGGTGACGAGCACCACGCCTTTGCGGGCGAGAAACTCGCCGTTGTGGGTGGGATTGGCGTTACCGCCGAAAGAGAAGCCGCCGCCGTAAATCCATACCAGCACGGGGATTTTTTCGTCGGGTGATTTGGCGGGAGACCAAATGTTAAGGTAGAGGCAGTCCTCGCTGACATGACCGGAGCCGTCGCCCTGATAGGGATCGGGTCCGTAGTCGGTGGTCTGCTTCACCCCGGTCCAGGGCGCGACGGGTTGGGGAGGCTGCCAGCGCAGGTCGCCCACGGGCGGAGCGGCGAAAGGGATGCCACGGTAGACCGTAAGATCGGTTTCAGTCGCGCCTTGCACGAGACCGGATTGGGTGGCGACGGGCGCGGGTGGTTCGGCGGCGAAGGCGGTCGATGCGACGAGGAGCGCGAGCAGGAGTTTCTTCATAGTGGGGACGGAAAGTCAGGTTTGTTTTTAACCACGAATGAACACGAATGAGCTCTACTACCGTTCCGCTTTCAGCAGGCCTCAAATAGAGCCAATCAGGGATGTGATGCGTAGCGGGTGGGCGAAGTCATTCGTGGTTAACAATAGATAAAACGAGGTATGGTAAGTCCCGGAGGAGGCCATGAATCCGTGATGACGGATTCGTAATGCAATCGGGAACAGATACGGGCGGGGCGAATGCGTTCTGCGGACAGAACCTGCAGCAGGAACGCTTACGCAAGATCGGGCAAAGGCCGGACGATGGCACGGTGTCAGATCATTGACCGTTAGGTGGGAGCGTTACGCCCCACCGGCTACGGCGCGACGGGGTTGCCTTCAGCACCCGGGCTAGAGGGCGTCACCACTGGTTTCACTCCCTCGATGGGGAAACTCAATTCGATCAAACGAGCGCGGGGCGTGAACCGGGACGTCGGCGAGTTCGATGTCGTGGTGTGCTCGCCGAACGAGAGGTGGGGGCGTTGCTACGCGGCGACGTGATTCGCGGGGGTGTCGCGTGGGGTGGGGACGGGCGGTCGGTCGGCCAAGCGGTGAAATACCTTTGTTTGGCCATCAAGCCGCTGGGTCAGGTCGACGGGGGTTTTGGTCGAGCCGGTCCCGTTTTCGATTTGGTAGGCCCAAACTTGAAACTGGTTTAGATTCACTGTCCCGAAACTGGTGAGAAACGCGCAGTCGCCGGCATCGAGTCCATGGCACACCCGCACGCGACCGAATCGAGACACGTTGTAGCGGGCATCGACCGGCACCCAGCGTCCGCCCAAATATACCTCGGTGTAGGCGTGGAAGTCCATCGGGCTGCCGGGATCGTCGTAGCCGATGTCCGGCAGGTGTCCGGACGCATAGCGCGCGGGCACATTCAATGCGCGGCACAAGGCAATGGTGAGGTGGGCGAAGTCCCGGCAAACGCCATAGCGTTGTTCAAAAATGTTGCAGGCCGTGAGATCGCTGCGCCCGGCTCCGAACCGGTATTCGACGTGCTCGTGCACCCACGTGCATACCGTTTTGACCTGTTCCCAGCCCGTGGGCACGTTGCCGAACTGGCGCCAGGCGAAATCAGCCAAGCGATCTGATTCACAGAACCGGCTGGGTCGCACGTAATCGATGACATCGCCGGGCAAGGCTTCCGGTGCGATCGCCGGCAAATCGGTCGCTCCGTCGTGATCGAGTCGGAAGGGCACTTCGAAAATCGCATCGTGACTCACCTGTGTTTCACCCACGGGCAAGGTAAAGCGCAGCAGGTCGAGGCCGTCCGTTCGCGCCACCTTTTCGGGATTGATCTCAGGACGAGTGCAGAGCGTGTCCTCTCGCAACACCGCATCGCTCGAACCCTCGGGTCTGATATCCAACAGGATGGATGCTGGTGCCGGTGCGGAAAGGTTGAGCCTGCATCCCACTCGGACGGTGAGAGTGAGGGGTTTATTAAGCGATGATGGGGAAGCGGCCATTTGCATTGCCGTAACTCAGCTTTTGGCGCGCCAGTTTTGGTTGGCTTTGTGATTTCGATTCGATCGTCGCGTGGGTAAAAAACAGATATCCAATGCCTTAAATATTGCGACGAGGCGCGAAATTCCAGCCCTGAGCCGTGGACGGTCACGTGAAAGACCGGTTTGCCCTTGGTCGCGCCGCGCAATTTGCAAGTCGAGCGCGACGTCATCGTTGCAAAAGGAATCCTCCAACCCGGCCGCGGTTGCCCGCGCTCCGCCGCATGGAGATGACTTCGACGGTTTATTTGGGAGCGTTACGGCCTTTGCGTTGAGCAAGGGAAGTTCCGTCGACCCAAGTGCCTTCCACCAAGTGGGCGTCGGAGGCGTGGTGACTCCCCATTTCGTTCCGTTGTAATTTGGCCGCTAAGAGTTCCACGGCCAAGCCGCCCAATCGGGCGTGGTTCTGCCAGACTCCGGCGAAGTCCCCATTGGGCTCCCGCAATCCGAGGCTGACCAGACCTGTGCCTGGTAGGGTGCGTTCGATTAACTTGCGCCATGCCCTGCCTCGCCTTGATCGCTGGTTGTGGTGATGACGACATCCGAGCGGTGGCGCCGTAGAACGTTGTAAATCCAGCGGGGAGGTGGCAGCGTCCGCTGAAGAAACCCACTCCCCATATCAGGATGAGGCCGAAGAGGCGACGGAGTGAGTTCGGCGGGGCTTGGGAGGTTACGGTTGGCCGGGTTTGAAGGCGGTGCGTTCACCGGCCCGCAGGGTGACCTCGGTGACGTGGCCGTCGGCGGTGCGGATGGGGAAAAGACCGTCTTGGTTGGCGGTGAACCATGCGGTGGTGAGTTGGCCGTCACGCCACGTGAGGTCGACGGTCAGGCCGCCGCGGGCGCGCAGTCCGCTGACGCTACCGGTGGGCCAGGCGGCCGGCAGAGCCGGCAGGAGCTGGATGCGACCGCCGTGGGATTGCAGGAGCATCTCGGCGATGCCGGCGGTGCCGCCGAAGTTGCCGTCGATTTGGAACGGCGGGTGAGCGTCAAAGAGATTTGGATACGTGCGCTCGGGGCGGAGCAGGAGTTTGAGGATGCCCATGGCGTGCTCGGGTTCGTGCAGGCGTGCCCAGAGGTTGAGGCGCCAGCCGATGGCCCAGCCGGTGGCATCGTCGCCGCGCAATTCAAGCGAGCGGCGGGCAGCGGCGGCGAGCGCGGGCGTGGTGATCACGTCGATCTGGTCGCTGGGGAAGAGACCGTAGAGATGCGAAACGTGGCGATGGTGCGGCTCGGGGGCAGCGGCGTCCCAATCTTCCAGCCATTCCTGCAACTGACCTTGGGCACCGATCTGCGACGGGGCGAGGCGAGCGCGGGCGGCGGCGAGTCGCGCGCTAAAATGCGCATCCTCACCGAGGATGCCGGCGGACTCGATGCAAGCGGTGAACAAGTCGCGCAAGAGTTGGGCGTCCATCGTCGGTCCGGCCACGATCGCAACACCGTCATGGTGCGGATTTTCGGGGGAGACGGACGGACTGGTGACGAGCCAGTCGTGGGTTGGTTCGGTGACCAATGTATCGAGAAAAAATTGCGCCGCCTCTTTCATGATCGGGTAGGCTTGGGCGAGGAAGTCGCGGTCGCCGGAGAATTGGTAATGTTCCCACAGGTGTTGGCACAGCCAAGCGCCGCCGGTGGGCCACATGCCCCATTGGGCGCCGTCGATCGGACCGGTGGCGCGCCAGATGTCGGTGTTGTGATGGACCACCCAGCCGGACGCTCCGTAGGTGTCCTGCGCCATCTTGGAGCCGGTTTCGCTGAGGTCCCTGATCATGTCAAAAAACGGCTCGCTCAACTCGGCGAGGTTGGTGATTTCGGCCGGCCAGTAGTTCATCTCGGCGTTGATGTTGAGAGTGTATTTGCTCTGCCAGGGTGGGTTGAGACTATCGTTCCAAATGCCCTGTAGGTTGGCGGGTTGCGAGCCGGGCCGGGAGCTGCTGATGAGCAAGTAGCGGCCGTATTGAAAGTAGAGCGCAGCGAGGGCGGGATCGTTGCCGTCGGCAAAACGGCGCACGCGCTCGTCGGTCGGCCGGTCGGCGGCGGGCGTGCGGCCGAGATCGAGGGTGACGCGGCGGAAGAGCCGTTGATGCTCGGCGGTATGAGCCGCCAGCAAGTCGTCGTAGGATTTGCCTGACGCGGCGACGAGCGTGGCGTCATTGGCGGCGACCGGGTCGCCGCTCACGTCGTCGTAGTGGCGGAAACTGGTGGCGGCGGCGATGAGGATGGTGGCCGTGTGAGCGCCGCTGATGTGGAGTTGTTGGCCATCGGCGCGCAGGTCGCCGCCCTCGATCGTGACCTTGGCCTGCGCCTGGAAAGTGAGCGCTCCTGCGATACCGGCGGAGCCGCCGTTGCGCCCCTGCAAGACGAGGGTATCGGCACCAACGGTCCGGCTCGTCGCGTGTTGCGGGCTTTGCAGACCGATCGTGAAGTTGAGCTGAGCCGGACGGTCGCCGCGACGAGCGGTTAAGCGCACGACAATCACTTGATCGACCGGGCTGGCGAAGACCTCGCGGGTGTAGCTCATGGCCCACGGACCCGTGCCCGTGGTGTAAGAGGTGGTGGCAACGGCGGTGTCGAGGTTGAGCTCGCGCCGGTAGTGGGAAACGGTGTCGGCACCGGAAAACGTCAGCATGAGATCGCCGACGGTCTGATAGGGCATCTGGCTGCGGGGGCGGGCCATCATTTTGGCGTTCACCAAATCCTGGGCGGCGGTTTGGTCACCAGCGGCAAGGAGGGCGCGCACCTCGGGCAGGGTGGCCAACGCCTCGGGGTTGGCCGGGTCGTAGGGGCCGCCGCCCCAGAGCGTGTCCTCGTTGAGTTGCAGGCGCTCCTGGTGGATGCCGCCGAAGACCATGGCACCGAGGCGGCCATTGCCCACGGGGAGCGCTTCCACCCACTCGGTGGCGGGACGATCGTAGTGCAGGGTGAGGGATTCAGCTGCGGGCAGGGTGAACGGCAGCGGCAGGAATAGTAGAAGCGCAGGGAGGCGGAGTTTCATGCGGAAAGGCGTTAGAGGGAGATCATTGCTTTGAGCACGCCGGTGGCGGGATCGGCCCAGGTGGGGAAGTGATCGGGCACCGCGGTGAGATGAGCTCGGTGAGTGATCCAGGGGGTGGTGTCGATGCGGCCGGACTCGATTAATTTGAGGATGCGACGAAAGTCGTCGGGACGGGCGTTGCGGCTGCTCATCAGGGTGAGTTCGCGGCGATGGAAATCAGGGTCATGGAACGAGACGTCGCCCCGAAACAGACCCACGAATATGAGACGGCCGCCATGAGCGGGGTAGCTGAATGCCGCGGCCATGGAAGCGGGATTGCCAGTGGCGTCGAATACCGCGGTGGGCATGTCACCGTCGGTGAGCGCGGCGAGGCGAGCAGCGACATCGGTGATGCCGGGGGTGTGGATGAGATCGTCCGCGACCAGACCGAGCCGCTCGCGACAGAAAGCGAGGCGGGGGGCATTGATGTCGAGGGCGATGACGCGAGCCTCGGCGGCGAGGGCAAATTGGATGACGGAGAGGCCGATGGGACCGGTGCCAATCACGGCGACGGATTCACCGGGAACGAGCGCGGCGCGTTCGACGGCGTGAGCTCCGATGCCGAGGGTTTCGACGAGGGCGAGCTGATCGAAGGATAGCGTGCGCGATGGATGGAGTTTAGCCGCAGGCACCACCAGCTGTTCGCGGTGGCCGCCGTCGATGTGAACCCCGAGCACGTTCAGATCGGTGCAACAGTTGGGCTTGCCGCATCGGCAGGCGATACAACGTCCGCAGTTTAAATAAGGTTCGACCGCACAACGATCGCCGGGAGCGACGTTGGTCACGTCAGCACCAATCGTGAGAACCTCCACTCCGAGCTCGTGGCCGAGAATGCGGGGATAGTTAAAAAAAGGTTGGTGACCCTTAAAGGCATGGAGGTCAGTGCCACAGACGCCGACGCGATGAACGCGGATCAAGACTTCACCCGGGCCGGGAGCGAGGGTGTCGGGCACGGTGACGGTGCGAAGGATGCCGGGTTCGAGCAGAGAAAGCGCTTGCATGAGACGGGGGGAAATCAGGCGTCAGGCAATGAAGGGATCGTGATTCCCGGGGTGACCGCCGGTAAGGACGTGCATCGACGCGATCTAGTCGCGGTCCACTTTGACGATGATCTGGGTGAAGGAGTGGGCCGGAAAACGGTAGGTGATCGTATCGTTGTCCGTGGGAATTTCCGTTGCGGTGGGACGGTAGGTGTCGCGATCAGCGTAAGTGTAGGGACGGTTATCGGTGTCGTCGGTGGTGATCGAGCTGACGCGGGCCGTGGGAGCAAAGGTGCCGACGACGCTGCGGATGGCGGTGGCGATGGCCTCGTCTTGGTGGCGGTTGACGACGTTGATGAACACCTCGCCGGACTTGCGGTTGTGGACGGAGGTCACGTCGAGGTAAGGAATCGCGGTGTAGTAGTCGTCCACGCCAAACGTATCGCAGACCACGCTGGTGCGGAGGGCGTCGCCGTGGTTGCGGGTGGAGTAGGCTTTGAAGGCGTAGAAAGTGGGCGTCTTGTAGGTGGCGTCGGTCTCGGGATCACGGGCGAGGATGGACGTGAGCAAGGTGTAGTTGGCCATCTTGATGTAGTCGGCATTGCGGATGAATGCGTTGAAGAATTGCGCCAGCGCGAGCGTCGACCAATGGCCGCCGCGGAAGGGCGGGGCCCACTCGTCGAACGAGATATACAAGGGCGGTTCTTTGACGGTGGTGGAGACCGCTTTGATCTGGCCGACGGTGATGTCGATTTTCTCCTGCAGATCGACGGCACGCTCGCCGATGAAGGTGTAGTAGTCGTCGGAATTGTCCCAGTAGCGGTGGAGCGAGATGAAGTCGGCGATGTCGTGCGTGCCCTTGATAACGGTCCAGTTCCAATCGATCCAGGCGAGGGTGTCCTGGTAGTTGGACGAACCATTGGCGACGAAGCTGAGCTCGGTGCCGGGCGAGCTGCGTTTCATGGCGCGGGAGACGACGCGGGCAAACTTCACGTAGTCCTCGGCGTTCTTGTAACCAATGATCCATCCCTCGCCGTCGACTTCGTTGCCGAGGCACCAGTATTTGATGCCGAAGGGTTCGGGGTGGCCGTATTCGGCACGCTTGTCGGCCCAGTAGGTGCCGGTCGGGGCGTTGCAATACTCGACCCAGTAACGGGCGTCGTCGATGGAGCCGGTGCCCATGTTGATGGCGACGACGTTTTCGGTGCCGAGCAGGGCATTCAGCTGCACCCATTCATCGGTGCCAACGAGGTTGGGTTCGACGACGCCCCAGGCGAGTTCCATGCGTTTGGGCCGCTCGGCTTTGGGGCCAACCCCATCGCGCCAGTCGTAGCTGCCGAGGAAGTTGCCGCCGGGCCAGCGCATGTTCGTGAACTGGAGCTCGCGGGCGGCATCGAGCATACCGGTGCGCCAACCGTTTTCATCGGCATCCTCGGCGTCGGGGGCGTAGAGCGGACCGTAGAGCGTGTTGAATTTCATCTCCGGTCGGTTGAAGCCGATGGGCTCCATGAAGACGCCGTAAATGCGTGGGTCGATTTGGTCGATGACGTCGTCGATATCGATGGTGATACGGGCGGTCGGCGAAGCGGAAAACGCAACGACGCCGGAGAGAACCAATGGGGCGAAGAGCAGGGCTTTCATGATGGGGTAGGGAAGGTAACCGAGAGCGTATGGACGCGCGCGGGGACAGCAGTCGTCTGTCGTGAGACGGAGACTAGCACTCCGCGGGATGGGAGCAAAAAAGGGGTGAGTTGACCGTTAGGTGATGAACCGAAGACGTCGTCAAAACGTTGAAGGCAGACCGCGTTCGGGTCTTGAGGTCAGGGGACGGCGTAGACCTCGACGAGGACGTTGCCCGTCGTGCCGGCGACACCGCTGGCTTGTGCGGTGTAGGTGCCGGGCATGAGGCTCACCAACAGAGCGGCGTCGTGGCTGTCGGGATCAAGCGGGAATGCGCCGACGGTTGCGCTGGCGGCGGTGAGGGCTTCGAGATTGGGGGCATTGGACCAATCGTCGTTGGTTAGGATGGGCGTGGTGCCGTCGAAGAGCGTGAGTTGCGGGTTGGCCATGGTGTTGCGCACCCCGAAGTCGACGAGCTGGGGTCCAACAGCGCGAATGAGCAGGGACGTGGCACCATCCCCGGAGAGAGCGAAGCCGGCGACGAGCACGTTTTCTCCGGTGCCGGCATCGGCGCGAGCGGAGAGATTGACCAGCCGCGAGTGGACGGAGGCGGTATTGTAAATCTCCAGCAGGACGACGCCGTCGGTGTCGGCGGATCCGCTGACGTAGGCCGTGTAGGCCCCGGGCTCGAAACCGGCGTAGACGGCGGCGTCGGCGCTGTTTGCGGGCAAAGAAAAACCGCCCAGCGTTTGGGCGGTTGCGGCGATGACGGAGGCGTTGGCGGCCTCGTTCCAATCGTCATTTTCGGCGCGGATCGTGGGTCCGGAGAAGATGGTGATCGAGGGGTCGGGCAAGGCGTTGGTGATGCCAAAATCGGCCAAGGTGGGACCGATTGCCCGAATGAGCACCGGTTGACCGACGATGAGCTCAGGCGGGCCGGAGTCCGAAAAATGGAAGTAATCGATATCGATGTATCCATCGCTTGGTGACGGGTTGTGGCAGAACAGGGCGAACTGGATGCCCTGGAAGGTTCCGGTGCGCCAATCAAATGCGATGGCGAACGATCCGCCGAGCTCCTGCCAGTTCACCCCATCGGCGCTGTAGGAACAGGTGGCTCGATTGGTGCGAAAATCCAGCTCGGTGCGCAGGTGGAGGGTGGAACCGGAAAAGGCGCGATGCTCGACTCGAGTTTCGGCACTTTCGCCGTCATTGATGATGTGCATGCTCAACGCGAGGTCGCCGCGGTGATCGCGGGTGACTGCGATGTGACCGTTGATTTTTCCCAGGGTGCCGAAGCCCGCAATGTCACCGGCCGCCAGGGCGGACACGTCGATTTTCACTTCGCCGCGGCTCCACGGTCCCTGACCTTTTTGGATGAGGGTATTGCGCGCCATCCAGAATGCGTCGGCGGTGGTGGAACGAAGTCGGAGGAAGCCCGGTCGGTCAGCAAGGGACCAACGCGAGTCGTCCGGGTTGTGATTCCATTGCCACTGCAGGCCGAGGGTTGGGGAAGTGAACTCGTCGTTGGTGGCGGGTTGGCGGAGGTGCTCGCTCGCCACCGGTTTCGGGGCGGTGGCCGGAACGCGGCCAGGGGCGTCGGGTGTGCCCCAGACCGGCCAGTCATTTTCCCAAAAAATGGGACTGAAGTTGGTCATGCGGCCGATCGCACCGGAATCGACCATGACGAAACCGTAGAAGGTGCCGTCGGGCAGATCGACGACGGCCCCTTGATGGCCGCCGGTGGTGTCGTCGATCTGTGGCCGGGTTTCCCAGGAGCCGGTCAGGCTGCGAGCGCGCGATACGGTGAGGGCGAGCTGGGACGGAATGGAGTGAAACATGTAATACCAGTCGTCGCGTTTGACGACCTTGGAGCCCTCGGCGCCTTGGTTGTAAAAGATATCCTGGCTCGCGACGACGGCGGTGAAGTCGTCGTTCAACGTGAGCAAGGTGACGGTGCCATCCCAACCTCCCGAGGTGGCAATGTAACCGGTGCCGTCATCGTCGATGAAGAAGCCCGGATCGAAGGCCGCGCGGTCGAGTTCCGTGGAAGTCCATGGTCCGGCGGCGGAATCCGCACGGTAAACGCGCGTGTTTTGACCGACGGGTGTGACGACCACGTAAAACGTTCCGTCGTGGTAACGCAGGCTGGGAGCAAAGACACCACTGCGGTAGGCGGTGCCGCCGTCCATGTCGTATTCGGGGCGACCGTCGAGGCGGTCGATTACATGAGAAACAATCTCCCAGTTGATCAAATCCTGCGAGTGCAGGATGGTGAGTCCCGGAGCGTTCACGAAAGTGGTGCTGGCGAAATAAAAGTCCTCGCCCACGCGAATGACGTCGGGATCCGGGTAGTCGGCGTAGAGCGCGGGATTGGTGAAGGTGCCGTCACCGTTGTCGGCTTGCCAAGCCGCCGCGATGACGGGAAGCAGTGAACTGATGAGAATGCCGCCCAGCAGGCGGTAGGGTTTGAGTTTTAAAGCAAAGCAGCGCGGCATGGATCGGGGCTCCAGGAGTGAAATCAGATGGGTGGCACAGCAGGTTGAAGATGGGGTCGGGAAGGGGACGCGGCACCAGGAGCGAGTGGGGTGGCGCAGACTAAGCGTCACTTTGCACAGATCGGAAGCTCCGAGGAAGCCGGCATGGCGTGACGTCTCAAGCGGACGATCGTCAGCGTTTCACTATGACTATTGTCAGAGGGAAAGTTCACTGACAGCGCGACGCGGAAGCGTCCACTCTGGTGCGACCGGCGATGACTTTCGGTTGAGTCTTAAGTCGAGCCTTCCTGTTTACCCCCTCCCCGAATGTTTTCCTGGCTGCGTGCATGGCGGCCCCGCTGTTATGTTTCGTTCCCATTGGCTCGTTCTTCATTGTTTGGTCTGGGCGTTGATCGCCCTGATTGGTCGGGCCGATTACCCAGTCGCCTCCCATCGTCATTTGGCCGATCCGGCCGCGATGGTCCATGAAGGCCGGGTTTATGTGTATTGTTCCAACGATGACGACAGTCCCTTGGACGGTGGCTACGACATGAAGTCCTTGGTCTGCATGTCTAGCAGCGACCTGAAGAATTGGACCGATCACGGCGAGGTCATTCGCGTGCCGGGAGCCGCGAATTGGGCGACCCATACCTGGGCCCCGGCGGCGATAGAACGCGACGGCATGTTTTATCTCTATTTCGCCAACAATGGTAGCAACATTGGGGTGGCAGTGAGTGACAGTCCGACCGGGCCGTTTGTCGATCCCCTCGGTCGCCCCTTGGTAACGGCCCAAACGCCGGGCGTGTTGCCGGCGGACAGCATCTGGGTGTTCGACCCGGCGGTGTTCATCGACGACGACGGGCAGGCCTACCTGTATTTTGGCGGCAACGGTGAAGACAACGTGCGCATCATCCGACTCAACGAGGACATGGTCAGCGTGCAGGGTGAGGCGATCAAGGTCACGGCTCCGGCCTTCTTTGAAGCGGCGTGGATGCATGAGCGCGATGGCACCTACTACTTGTCGTATTCAACGCAGCCCTCCGCGGGGATTCGGATCGACTACATGACTGCCGCTACCCCGACCGGCCCGTTCACTTACGCGGGTATTGTCGCAGCGCAGCCGCCTGCGAACAACAACAACAACCATGCGGCGGAATTCCAACTGCACGGCGCGTGGTATCATGTTTATCACAACCGTTTTTCGGCGATCGAAGCCGGCCTCGCGCCGACGTATCGTCGCAATATCGCGGTGGAGGAGCTTACCCACCGGGCCGATGGCTCGATCGAGCCGATCACTTATACCCGGGATGGGGTGGTGCAGGTGGGGCGACTCAATCCCTACCGACGAGTCGAGGCTGAAACCTTCGGGCAACAGTCCGGAGTGGCGGTGGAGCGGTGCGCCGAAGGGGGTATGAATCTGACTGAGCTGGACACGGGCGACTGGGTGAGGCTGCGCGGCGTCGATTTTGGCGCGGGCGGCACGATCGAATTTCAAGCCCGCGTCGCGAGCGCCGCAGCGGGTGGAGAGATCAGCCTGCACCTTGACGATCGCACCACCGCGGCGATCGGCACGGTGGAGGTGGCCGCGACGGGCGGCGACCAAACCTGGACCACCATCACCGCCCCCGTGGCTTCGACCAGCGGAGTGCATGACCTCTACCTCCGTTTTTCCGGCCACAGTGAAGCGTTCTTCAATCTCAACTGGTGGCGCTTCACGCCTCGCCAGGCTCCCGTGGTATTAAGTCAACCCCGCGATCTGCAGGTCGCTCCCGGTCAGCGGGCGGAATTTTGGGTTCAGTCCGACGCCTCGGCCGCAGATGTAACTTTTCAATGGATACACGACGGCGTGGTGCTGGAAGGGGCCACGGCCGCGTTTCTGCATCTCGATGCCGTGACCCGGAACCACGCCGGCATGTATCGGGTTGAGATGTCCAATGAGGCTGGCGTGATTCGAAGCGACTCGGCCGAACTGACCGTGGTGGCGGGGGTCGCGGGGAAACTCGTGAATCTCGCGGTGCGCGCTCCGTTGGACAACGGGGCGACGTTGATTCCCGGGTTTGTGCTGTCCGAATCCACGCCGCCCGGCCCGGAGTGAATCTGTCACTCTTCAAGTTTATGCTCACCCCCGCCCACTCATGTGCCCATCCTTGCTTCGCCCGCTGTTAAAGTCCGTTGAGACGCTGGTTATTGCCCTGGTCATGGTCTCGACGACCGTTGCCGTTTCACCGCCCGCCCGGCCCCGCATCGATTCCGTTGCGGTGCCGGTTCGCGATCACCATTTGTTTGTCGGAGTTGATCTGTTTTTGCCCAACAGCGGTAAACTTGATCGGGTGCGAACCGTGACCAAGCGGGCGTCGGTCATTGAAAAGGAGGATGGTCGAATGGTGCAGGACAAGCGCCGGGCGGGTTTCGCTTGGAAGAAGATGACCAAAGTGGCTCCGGTTATTGCGAGTATCGATGATCTCCAAGCCAAGCGGGTGTTCTCGGTGGGCAATAATCCGCAGTTTGAGCGGGATAGCCGGGAAGCTAATTTGACCGAGTATTTTACGATGCGCCGTGATACCGCCGATCAGATGTTCAGATTTTTGGAGGCGCGGGTCGATCAGGTGGCCCGGGGCTCGGCGGAGGGCGAGCACACGGCTTCGGCGGAGCAACTGGTGAAGGAAACCTTCTCCGAAGCGGCGAACGCGCAGGTCGAACTGCGTCGCTACAGCACGAATGTCGCACCGGCTGACTCTGCATTGGTCGAAGGCGAACGCGCGCCTTACGACGGCGTGGTGCATGAATTTACGCTCTCATCGACTCAGCCGATTGCCGAGGCCTTCGCCGTGGTGATGATCCGCGTGCGGGACGCGGAAGGGGCTCTGCAGGACATCAACTACAGCAAGGAAATCGGTGCATTGGGTAGCGAGCCCCGGCCAATTCGACTCGCGCAATTTGGGCTGCCGTTGGGTTTTGAACTCCTCGATACGGAAATTCATCTCTACAGTCGCGGCGAAGAGATTCCCTCGAATTTATCCGACCGGCACATGCCGTTGTCGAAAAAGGACGCGTGTGAATTTGTGCTCATGTCGCATCTTGCAGATCATCGCGCCGGCGACGCCCCGGCGACGGTGGTGTGGTCACTGGCCCCGGCGCAGCTGCGCGCGGAAGCAGATGTCTCCAGGTTCGATCATGCGGTCGTGGTGCACGTGGATGATCGAGGGCAGCTGATCGGCATCGAGGAAACGGAATCCCGAATCGTGCCGAATCAGGTGCGTGCGGTCGTGGAGGCGCTGACCTATCTGCCTCGAATCCAGCAGGGGCAGGCGGTGGCCGGGACTTTGACCGTCAATCCATCCGATTATTTCCGGTGATGTGCCAGGGAGTGCGCCGCGCGGATGTCAGTCGACGTTGATGATGCCGCGTTTAATGGCGGCGAGGATGGCCTGGGTGCGATCCGAGACCTGAAGTTTGGCGAGGATGTTGGTGAGGTGCACTTTCACGGTGCCTTCAACCAGGTTGAGTTCCGCCGCGATTTCCTTGTTGGAAAGCCCTTTGGCGACGAACGAAAGCACCTCGAACTCTCGTTTGGAAAGTTGGGAAACCACGCGCCGGCTCATGCGAGAGGCGACTTCGGCCGGAATATACTGGTCGCCTTGGTGCACGCATCGAATGCCCTCCAGCAAACGTTCCAATGGCATGTCTTTGACCACGAATCCCAATGCGCCGGCTTGAAAAGATTGGAGCGCTTCGTCGCCACTCGCGTAGTTGCTGAAGATAAGCACCCGCACCGGACCGAATTCCTCCTTCAGCATCTTGATGGTTTCCAAGCCGCTGTGTTTGGGCATGCGCATATCGAGCACGACCACATCGGGGTGGCAGGCCCGGTAAACTTTGATCGCGTCTTCACCGTTCTCGGCCTCGCCTACGACCTCCATATCGGGAGCATCGTTGGCGGCTTGAGCGAGTCCCATGCGGAGGACGATGTGATCGTCGATGAGCAGAATTCTAATTTTGGCGGGGGTCATGTTAAGCTGGGTTGGTGGTCGAGGCGGAAGAGTCGGGGAGAGGCACGGCGATGCGGACCGTGGTGCCTTCGCCGGGACTGCTGGTGACCTGCAGATCACCGTTGATTTTTTGGGCCCGGGAGCGGAGGCCGCGCAGTCCAAAATGACCGACTCCGCCGGTGAGCACATCGGCGATCACGAAGCCTTGGCCATTGTCGCTGATGGTGAGCAGCACTTGCACGGTGGTGACTTGTAGTTGCACCTGCACCACGGCGGCCCCGCTGTGGCGCACCGCGTTGGTGATCGCCTCCTGGGCCATGCGTAACAAGTGGTGATTGATGGTCGACGAAACGTGAATATCGGTGCCCATCGTCTCGACCTCAATCCGTGGCGTTTCGTTGCCGATGAGTTCGGCCAATTTGACGAGCGCATGATCGAGGCTGTCGTTTTGGAGGAGAGGTGACTCCAGATCCCACACGGCTTGTTGAACCTCCTGCCGGGTGAACGAAACCATGCGTCGCGCCACGCTAAGGCGGGCGTGGATGTCGGGCTCAAGGTGGTTGATTTTGAGGGTGGATTCCAGATGCAAGGCGAGTCCGCTCAATCCCTGTTGCAGGCTGTCGTGGATTTCGCCGGCGAGACGATTGCGCTCAGCCAGGGTGGCGGAAGTGCGAGCCTCCTCGGTGAGTTTGGCTCCGGTAGCGCGCAATTCGTCGGTGCGCTCGCGCACGAGCTGTTCGAGATAGTCGTGTTTCCGCTTGGCCTGGCCCACGCCCCACAAGGCGACGGCGACGCACAAAAGCAGGCCCGAACTCCAATAGGCGACATACGCCAGCGGGGCCCGATACCAGGGAGGTCGCACGGTGAAATGAGTGAGAATGGGTTTACCGATCGGGGTGTTGCCGTCCTTAAGCTGCACGGAAAGGTGGTAAACCCCTTCCTCTAGTTGTGGTAGCGTGAGCAAGGAGTCGGCACTTTGCACGCTCCAGCTATTGCCGCCATTTTCCATGGTGAATTCATACACGGGATCGCGCATGGTGATGTATCCACCGGAAAAATACCGAAATACCAGATGGTTTTTCTCCCATGGCAAAGGGGCGATTTCATCGAGGACCTCAGCGGCGGAGTAGATTTCCAACCCGGTTTTCCCATCCTTGATCGAAACCAAAAATGGCTGGACGATCGAAGGCACGGGGATCTGAAAATCCTGGTCCACGTGGTAGAGGGCGGATTCGGTGGAGATCCAGGCATGCTGTTGATTGAGCAGGGTGATGACCGGGTAGAGGTCGCTGATGGCGCTGAGGGAATGGGTATCGAGTTGGTAGGATTCCTCGCCGGGGTGGAGCGTGACGATCCCGTTGGCCAGCGTGGCCCAAATCCGTCCGCTTTCATCCTGGGCCACGCGTAGAATGGATTGCGAAACCTGCTGAAGTGCGCTTTCGAGCGGAGGAGGAGGGATGGGTTCTCCGGTGGTGCAGTCGAGGTAAACGCGTTGATTTTCGGGGCCGCTGAGCACGGCGTAGTTGTTCAGAATGCCGATATTGACCCAGGTGGGATCGGCCCACGGAAAATCGAGAAACAATTGCTTGTGCAACTGACCGTTCTCGAACCAGACCCGAGCCGCGCGATTGAGACCGAGTTCGATCCAAAGGGAGTTGGCCGCAGGGTGGGCGATCGACGGAAAACCGACGCCGGGCACGCGTGGAGCGCACTCGGCCCATTTTCCGTCGGCCCAGCGCATGGCGGCGATTTCGCTAATGCCCACCACGATACAAAGATCGTCTTCCGGGAGAAACAGGCGGCTCGCTTCGGGCATGCCGGGAATGCGAACAAACCCGTCGGAAGTGCGGAAAAAGACGCCTTCACCGTTGCCCACCACGAGATGTTTCTGATTGGAGGCGACGGCCCATGCGCCGGTGGGCGGTGGGTTGGGGATTTCGTTGAATACGTAGTGACGCCCGTCCTGCGCCAAGTTCATGTCGTAGAGACGGCCGTTGGATGCGACGACCGTCTGTTCACTCCATTGGAAAACTTGGGGCCAGCCGATAACGACGTCCGAGCGTTGGTCGATCACGGAAACGGGATCGTTGTAGAGCACTTTCTCCAATGAGCTTTCCTTCGCGATCCACAGCACGCCAGCTTCGCGGGCGGCGAGATCATACACCCGGCGGTAGCTGGTCGTCGTGAGCGCCATGCGCGATTTTCCGTCGCCATGGAACAGATACACTCCGCTGCCATCCACGGCGGCGGCAAAACCACCGTCGGGCAGGGCTTCGAGTCGGGAAATGCCCCCCGTGCTTTGGCCGTTCAACCGGATGCCGATGTCGGTAAATTCACGACCGTCAAAGAAGAGCAAGCTGCCGCCGGTGGTGGCCGTGACGAGGCGGCCGTTGGCGAGCGTCGCCACCTGGTGAATGGTGATCTCCGGGTCGATCAAGGTGGTTTCGCCCGTCTCCAGATCGAATCGAGCGGTGCCGAGCGAGTTGGACGAAACAAATATCGAATCCTCGAAGGTAAAGACGGTCGCGATCTGCGGTATCTCGTGGAATCGCAGCGCTCCCGTCCCGGGATTGAGGTGCACGATCCCGTTCGAACCGGAGAAAAGGATGCCGTTTTCGATCAGATTGATGTGGGTGAAGTTGGTCACGTTGATCCACTCGGGATAGTGGTCCGGACGCATCGACACGGCTTGGATTTCGCCGTTGCTCGCGTAGTCGGCAATGCCCCAGGTCGCGAGCGCTCCGAAGTAGGCGCGACCGTCGGGGGCGTTGGTGACTTCCAGGAAAATCGGGGCACCCGGTCGTCCTTCCTTCAGTTCGATCCAAGCTCCATCGTTGAGCACGATGTAGCTGCCTCCACCGATCACGGCCAGACGACCGTAACGGTCGAAATCGAGCTGCGGACCGCGCGTGACTCCGATTTCCTCGATCGAATAGGAGCGAGTGATCGGCAGGCCAATCGAAGGCTCGTCGGCCGTCAGAGAGGGGCTTGCGTGGGTCAGCCAAACTGAAATCGGGATGAGGAATCGCAGCCATCCGCAAGCGGTCGAGCGATACGCAGACATGTCAGGATTGATATTCGGACGAAATCGCATGTGCGAGTGTTTCCAACTCGGGTGACGGAAAGCTGAGTTGATAGATGCCAACGAGTTTACGCAGGCGAAACGCCTGCAGCGGGGTCAGCTGGCGCAGATTTTCGTCGGTCATGCTTTCACCACACGCTATGATCTCGGGCTTGGCGAGGTCGTGGCGTTTGCCCAGGGCCAGCGTGATGGCGCGCACCACGCGTCGATCCCAATCCATGGGCACAATCCCGCGGGCGATTTGATCGGACAATAGGTCCAATTCGATTTGAAAGGCATGGGGGCGGCCGGTCAATTCGTAGACCATGGCGCGGGCCATGGCGGCGTTGGGATCCTGGGGAAAGGCCTCCGCCAAGGTTTGCGCAACCCTGCTGGCCGGGTCCGGGCGACGCACTTCGGCGAAATATTCGGCCAGTCGACTCAAGGCCAAGGCTTCATCCTGAGGTGGCACGACGGCGAACACCGCAAGTTTTTGTTCATCGTATCCGGGAGTGGCCGGAAGTTGGTAGGGCAAGGGGCGCAGAAAGCGCGGAAGCACCCAGCGCTGCAGTCGTTCGTAGAGCGTGTCCCGGTTGGCATCCAGCGGTGCGTTGGTTAACTGGATCATCACCCGGTCCCATGAGGTGATGACGATATGAGTCAGGCCGAGACTTTCGATCACCGCTTCCGCCTCCGTGGATTCCGGCGAACTGAGGACACGCGCCGCCGCCACCAAGCCCGGGTGTGATTCCCATGCCGACGACATGAGCGTCCGACCATGGCCGTGAAAAATGATGGAATCCGCGAGATCGGGTGGCGCGAGCACGCGAAGTTCCCGATCCGGGGAATGAGAAGCAAGCCAATGAGAAAAGTGACGAAACACCATGGCTTCCAGATCACGCGGTTGCGGCACCACTTCGCCGGAGGGGCGGCGTAGTGCGTCCGGCAACGCTTGGCCCCATGCCGCCATCGCGAATCCGAATATGCCCGTCGCGGTCAACAGGCATCGCCGCCACCCCAGCGGTGCGTGCGAAACCACCTGCCACACCAACGGCAGGGCCAGCAAGGTGGTGATCAGATTCCACCGCACCCTGAAGACCGTCATTATCATGGCGCCCAACACCGTCACTGCTCCGATCATCACGGCTTGGCGTTCCCACGGTTCGAACCAATGGGGTCGAGTGAAGACGACCATAATCGCGCTCAAGGCCGCGCCCAGGGGCGTGATCACGAAAAAGATTTGGGCGGCGTCGACAGAATCCACCCAATCGAAAATACTGGTGAATCGCACGGTCTGATCAAGTGATGCGATTTGGCCCGATTCGGTGCCAAAGTGCAGCCACCCGGGAAAGGCATGTTTGATCTGCACATAGGCCAGCGGAAACATCAGCGCGAGCCCGACTGCGATCGTAATCCAGCGTCTCGTGGAGACGGAATCGGACCGCCGTTTATTTTGTCCTCCGTGTAACACGAGGCCTATCCCCAGCCACGCGAGACCATAAAGCGGATGCGCATATCGCAATTCTCCCACGGTCGGGTCCCAGTGCGCGCCGTCGATGGCCCAACCGGTGCCGACGAGGGCGGCACCGGTGGCGGCCCACGGCCAAAACGACACCGTTGGTGAGGTCGAAGCCTGGGCGTAGCAACCGACGCCAGCCACGATCAACACCACCGGAAAACCTACCGCTGGATTGAGCCACAGCGCGAGCCCCGTCGCCAGGGACGCACGAATGCTGAACATCCCGGTGAGCCCCGCTGAGCCGGAGCGAGGCCAAACCTGGGCGAGCGCATAAGTCGCCAGCAGGAGTGCCCACGTGGTGCTCGTTAAAACGCCGGGCATGAATTGAGCGGCAAACGGCGGATAGAGTGCAACGAACGATCCTCCCAGCGCGGCCCTCACGACTCCCCACCGCCGCCAGCAAAACAGGATCACGGCGAGTAAGGCGAGCATGTGAGAAATGACCGGCTCCCACAACGCCGTGCGCTCAGCGCTGATTGCCCACGACGTGTCGTGAAACAGATCGCCCACCCACATGAGTCCGACCAACCATGCCGTGTAAATCCGCGGGGATAAATCATGACGTCCGGCCGGGAGTGTATCCGCGATGTAGTGACGTCGAAACGGACTGGCGGCGGTTTGGCGCGGTTGCATGGTGGCAATCCACCGGTAGGTCGGCCCCCGCCAATGGGAGCCGAGGAAGTGCTGCTGGTCGAACGCATAGCCCGTGTTTGCGGCGGCACTGAAGGCGGGGGGCGGACTGCCTTCCGCTGAAAGCGCAGCGCTCCAGCGCACGGCGGCGAAGTCGGCCCGGAGCCCCAGCCAGAAGAGGGTGGCGAGCACCGCCGGCGCCAGCCAACGCAGCCATGCGAATTTCCGAGAAACGGGGGGTGATTTCATGGCGTCGAGTCGTAGTTGAGGATCCACGAACCGCTGTCCGGACCTCCGGTGTGTCGCGTCTGACGGCCATCGGGCCAGCGCACCGCGACCGCGACGATCGCGCGTTCACCCGGGACGGCGGCGTGAATGATTGGTGCGGATTGACTGAACCAACCCCCGCCGCTCCCGATTTCGTGAGTGGTGGTGGAACCCTCCGCGTATTCGATTCGCACGAGCGCCCCAATGGCGGAGGGATTGCCTGGGGTTCCGCGCAGACGAATTGCCAGCCATCCGGAGGTCGCGGGGGATTGAGGTTGGAGGAATGCGCTTCGCCCGCCGTGTTGGGTGTAAAATAAACCGGGCCGACCATCACCATCGGGATCGAGTGTCACGAGTGCGCGGCCATTTCCCGGGGCGACCAGTCCCGATTGATCGGGACGCAGGACGGTGAACGAACCATCTCCGTGACCACGCATGATCGCGCCCACCCCGCCGTGAAAGCGAGGAACGGCGGCGTCACTATTTTGCACCGCGGCCAAATCAGCGTGACCATCGCCGTCGAGATCGGTGGCCACGAGACCTTGAATGGGACCGAGCTGGGCGAGGGGCGGCAACGCTTCGAATTGAAAGGAACCATCGGGTTGGCTCAGAAAGACGCCGGAGGAAAAATTGGTCGCATCGAGACGGACTGCGTCCGCTATGGCAGTTTCGCTCAAAATCGCACGGAGTGGAGCGCGGGCGAAGTCATCGTTGTTGCGAAACTTGCGCAGAATAAACGGTAACCGCGCGCCCAGTTCCTCGCGACTGCGGACCGGATACAAGGTGCCGTTTTCCGTGGTGGCCTCGACCAGCAGCGGGGACCCGTTTTGGGCGAAGTCGCCGTAAAGCAGCGAGACCGGAGTGGATGGGGTGGCCCGGTAGAACGTGTTCAGGCCGAGGTTGCCGACGGCGAAATCAAGCCGCCCATCGCCGTTGAAATCGGCACTGGCCAAACTGCTCCACCAACCTTTGCCACCGGAGGTAAATCCGGCGGCTTTGGTGTGATCGGAAAAGCGTCGCCCGTCTTCGTTGTGGAAGTAGTGCACGGTGTCCCATTCGGTCGCGATCACGAGATCGGGGCGACCGTCCTGATCGACATCGCGAAACAGCGCACTGGTGACGAGTCCAAGTTCGCCGAATGGATCGGCTCCGGCCGTAACATCGACAAACCTACCACCCTCGTTGCGAAGTAATACGCTGAGGGGATTTTCGGGATACAATCCGGGCACGGAGCGTCCGCCAAGAAACAGATCGAGGTCACCATCGCCATCAATGTCGGCCACACCGGCCGCGCCGACATTGAGCCGGAGGGGGGGCAAAGCGGGAGTCGGAGAAAAAGCCAATTCCCCATCGTGTTTGAACAAGGTGGGCTGGAACGCTTCCGGCCACGCTGTGGAGTTGGCACTGGCTCGGGTGACCAGCAGGTCCGTCGAGCCGTCACCGTCGGCATCAAACCACAGGGGGGGGCCTTCCTCCACGATGGCGTGAGGCAGACCGCGAGTTTCTTGCACGCGATAGGTGCCGTCCTGCCATAGCAGGAGGCGAGCGGGCGATCCGGAGGTGGCTCCGAGATAGACATCGTCTTGACCGTCTCCGTTGACGTCGGCGACGGCGACGCCGGGGCCACGGCGATCGGTGCGGAAAGGCAGGAAGATTTGTTCGTGGTCGGGAATGGTCAAACTGGAGGCATCAACCCATGCGAGACCCATGGTGTCGGCGGTTTCCTCAAACCAGGCCGGCGGGGCTGGTGCTGGCGTGGGGGCGTTGTCGGATTCCTTGATGAGATAAGCGCGATTGGCGGGCAGATGGGTGAATACCTGGTTAGCCCCGGACGGCCATGCAATGTCGAGCCGTTGAATCACTTCGTCCGGACCGAGACCGAAGTGAGCCACCAATTCACCGCCAGATGCATAGCCGCGGGCGACGGTGATGGTGCGTGATTGAGAGCCGGTGGAGGCGCTTTCCAGGCGCACCCGGGCGTCGACGCCGTAGCGATTGGAACGCACGCCACGCAGACGTATCTGGACGCGGTTACCGGCGGCGGTGTCGTTGCGGTGGACGGTGAGTCCGCCGTGGTGGTTGAGCACCACCAAGTCGAGATCACCGTCCGAATCGAAGTCGGCGGCGGCGGCCCCGAAACTCACGCCGACCTCGTCGAGTCCCCAACGGGCGGATACCGCTTCGAATCGTCCGTCGCGCCGGTTGCGGTAAGCCAGATTGGCCTCCGCCAGCAGCGGGGCGTTTTTCATGACGCGAATGCGGGCGGAATCGGACAGCGCGCGCATCATACGGTTGAGCAAGTCGCGGTTGTTGGCTTCGCGAACCATGCCGTTGGTGACATGCAGGTCGGTCCAGCCATCATTGTCGAAATCCTCGAAGAGCAGCGACCACGTCCAATCGGTGGCGGCGAGGCCAGACCAATAGGCGGTCTCCGCAAACACGCCCCTTCCCGTGTTGAGCAGTAGGGCGTTGCGGGTGTATTGCGGGGCGGTTGCGGGGCGCGTGCCCATGGCGAGCACATCTTCGTGCGAAGCCGCGAGTCCGCGTTGGTGTTTTTCGCGTGAGGTGGTCGCCATGTCGGCCACGAGCAAGTCGGGGTGGCCGTCATTGTTGATGTCCCCCAGATCGGCCCCCATGGACGAGTAGGGCGTGTGAGGGGTGACGGTATCAATCACGTTGGTGAAGGTGCCGTCATGATTGTTTCGATACAGGTAGTCGGGGCCGGAGAAATCGTTGGCCAGGTAAATGTCGGGCCAGCGATCATTGTCGTAGTCGAGCCACGTGGCGGAATGGCCAAACGTGGGGCCACGAATTCCTGCCGACGTGGTGACTTCGGCGAAATAGCCGTTCCCGCGATTACGGAAAAGGCGGTCGTTGCGGCCGAGCGGCTCCGTGCCGTCGACTTGATTGGTGAGCACCAACACATCGAGCCAGCCGTCGCGATCGAAGTCGGCGAAGGCTCCGATGACACTGCCGTCAATAATACCGAGACCGCGGGATTCCGCCTCTTCGACAAAGGTGCCGTCTCCTTGGTTCATGTAGAGGAAGTTGGTGGCGTTGTTGCGGCACACGTAGAGGTCGAGCCAACCGTCGTTATTGACGTCGGCGAAGGTGGCACCCTGCCGCCAAACCACGGGTTCGTCGGAGGATATGGCGCTTTTGATCCAGCCCATCACGGAGGCAGTTTCGGCCAGGCCGGTGTCTACGGTCACATCCTCGAAACGCCATCCGCCCCGATTGCGAAAGAGGCGGCCAGGTTTGGTCTTGGTGCTGACGTAGAGATCGGGTTTTCCGTCGTTGTCAAAGTCGCCGACGGCCACGCCGGAGCCCATGCCGCCACCCATAAACGCGCGATAGCGTGATCCCCACATTTGAGGATCGTCGTAGGCGTTGTTTACTTCCAAGCCGGTCTGCGACGGGTTCAGGCGCGCGAACAGGGTTGGTCCCGGAGGACCCGACGGGGAGGAGAACTCAACGAATGGCGGACTTTCATCCGCACCCATCGCGATGGGCGGGCAGAGCACGAAAAGGCTCGAAAGAACTACGAATAATCGAGGAGGCATGGGGAGTGAACGGGCTCATCGAGCGAGGCGGAGGGGCGCGAAGTCGGCGAGAGGGAGGAAGGTAACAAGGGGAGCGACGGCACCGCAGATCCCATATTAAAAAAGAATCTTCGAAGCGGCTCTGATATTCGTGGGCAGCACCGCTTTCGCGCAATCAACCAATGGTGGCATATGAAACTATGACTATGGTTATATTAAATGCTCTCGGCGGTGGAAATCGAGCGCACGAATGTCGCAAAACCCCTATGGACCCGTGTGGTCGTCATTGGTATTCTTGGGCAACTCCGAAACCCCGAAGTCGAGACGCTCCATCAAGAGTGTTTCGTTCAAACTACCCCTTGAATCATGTCCATTAGAGGTGCTGTTTTAGCATTTTTAACGTGATCCATGGGGTAGTGGTATCGGTTTGTTTAATAATCCACCAAGTCAAACTACCGAATAGTATTAATATAATACCCCATGGAATCTAATATAACCAGATGCATACGCCATACTGCCGGATCGATGATGGCTGTCTTGCTGACCAGTGCACCGATGCTGGCTCAAAGCACGGACGCCGGGAGTCCGATCGACGACGAGGATGTGCTTGTGCTCTCACCGTTCGAGGTCACGGCCGCCGATGAATCGGAAGGCTACGCCGCTGCCTCCACCCTCGCGGGAAATCGGTTGAACACCGACATCAAGGATTTGGGCACGTCGCTATCCGTCTATACGTCGCAGTTCTTGTCGGATATCGGCGCGACTGACAACCAATCGCTCTTAAAATACACGCTCGGCACGGAAATCGGGGGCGTGAACGGCAACTATTCTGGTTCCGGAGGGGGCACGGCTCCAAACTCCGATGCCTCCTACCTGAACCCGCAATCGACCAATCGCGTGCGTGGTCTGGTTTCGGCCGATAATACGCGGGACCTTTACCTGTCTGGTATTCCTTGGGACGGTTACAACATCGACGCAGTCGATCTGCAACGCGGGCCCAACGCCATTCTATTTGGGCAGGGCAGCCCCGGTGGTGTGATCAACACCCGCACTAAACAGGCCACTTTTCGGGATTTGAACGAGATCGGAATACGAGTTGATCAATACGGCAGCATCCGTGGCACGGTCGATTTCAACCGCGAACTCATCGACGATGAACTCGCCGTTCGCGTGGCCGGGGTAGTGAATCGTGGTAAGTTCAAGCAAAAGCCGGCGTTCGAAAATTTTGACCGCCAATGGGTGGCGATGCGCTGGGAACCGGGGTTTCTGAAGGAGGGCAGTGCCCGCACCATTTTGAAGGCGAACTACGAACGGGGAGATTCCAGCAGTAATCGGCCTCGCAACATGCCGCCGGGAGATCGCATCACACCATGGTTCACGGCCTTGAACAAAGAACTCTACAACATGGCGTGGCAAAACAGTCCGTATGTTGATTTACCGGGTCGTGGCACCGCGTCGGTCAACGACGCCAATGGCGACCCCAATCCCGGCTTCAACGAGTGGGTGAACACGAACTACGGTAACAACTACTTCGGCGGGTCCGAATTTTGGTTTCTTCCGGGCTCGACCGATCCGGTCCTGGGCATGGCAATCAACGAATACACTTATCTGGGTCTCGGCCCGGACGGCACGCGTGACGGCGCCGTAGGCGGCATCGCCCCCGGCGGTCCTCACGGCATCCGCGGTTACCGTGATTGGGCGTTGGCGACCGGGCAACCTTTCGCCAGTTTGGTCAAGGATCGCTATATCACCGATCCGTCGATTTTTAACTTTTACGACAATCTGCTGGACGGTGAGATCAAACGCGAATGGAGCGATTTCGAGACCTTTGACGCGTCCCTCAGCCAAACGTTCTTCAACGATAAAGTCGGCTTCGATGTCGGCTATCACTATGAGTCTGTAACGAATGGAAACTACTCCCCCATGGTGGGAGGCAATGGCACCCTCTTCGTCGATTATTACTCGATCTGGCCCGATGGCACCAATGAGGCCGCCGGCGGATATTACACCGACGGCACGCCCAACCCCGGAGCCGGACGGCCGTTTGTCCAACTGGGCAACGGGGCGGGTGAGAGCACGACGGAGCGCGACAGTCTGCGCGGCACCGGGTTTGTCACCCATGACTTTGCCAAGGGGGATGACAGTCACTGGCTCTTGAAGCTGCTCGGCCAGCACACACTCACCGGGATGGCGTCTAAAGACGAATACAACTCCCACGGTCGGAACTGGGCGCGCTCCGCCTTTGACAACGCATGGTTCGGCCAGCCCTTCTTCGAGGATATCCGCAATGCCAACGGGCGCTTCTGGGCCGATTTTATCCCCATTCGCACCCAATACGTGGGCGACAGTCTGGTGGGTAAAAACCTCGGCGACGACTTCGGGATTATCACGCCGGTGGGTGACCCGACCCTGGGGGATACCGTTTCACTGCGTTATTTTGATTCGACTTGGAATGCGGTGGGCGTTGATCCGGGGGCGGTTTGGTATAACAACGCCTCCGCCGGCACCGTGGACGGACCCTATGAATCCACTCAATCAGAGAATCCGGCCAACTACGTTGGCTGGGTGACTCGAGATGTCGGGCTCATTCATGCCGATAGTCCTGAAAACATTCAACGGCTGACGACCGGCCAAAGTTGGGACGACCGCTCCAACGAAGCCTATGCATTCGTTTGGCAGGGTAAGTTTTGGAATGACTCGATCATCGCGACGGCGGGAACCCGCCATGATGAAGTCTATCAGAAGCGCACAACATGGGACCCTCAGAATGTGCCCAACCGGGGAGAGGGAGATCTCACTCAGGTTACCCCCACGGTCGACGAACTCGGACCGATAGAAGAGGATTCCGATAGCTGGGGAGCCGTCGTTCACCTCAATCGTCTGCCACTGGTGGGCCGATTTGCCGAGAAACTCCCCGTCAACGTCAGTCTGTCTTACAACAAGTCCAACAACTTCCAAACCGGGCAGGTCTTTACCGACTATTTTGGTCAGCAGCTGCCGTTGCCCGCCGGTTCAACCGAGGACATGGGCGTCATGCTCGCGACCAAGGACGGCCGCTTCTCCCTCAAAGTAAACAAGTTTGAGTCCACGGTGCAGAACAATCCGTCTTCCTCGATTCAGTTTTGGAATTACGGCAACAACGTCGGCATCTACGCCCAATCCTGGTCACAGTTTAAATACAACTACGAGACGAAGGGGAACCCGAACAGCCAGCGCTACGGCAGTAACGTCACTTCCGACCTGCCCCATCCCGAGCCCGGCGAGCAATCGCTGAAGTATACGGTGGATTACGGGCCGGTTGACGGACAGACCGAAGCCGAAGCGGACGCATTGGAAAACGCCGTCATTCAAGCTTGGGATCAATGGCTCGTGGAAATGGCGCCGCTGCCCGAAATCATGGCCAACGCGTGGGGCTTTAGTTGGGAAACCGACGACCTCTCTGAATCCGGGCTTTCCTCATTTCGCCTTACCAGCGAACTCGTGGCCGAGGGGTATGAAGCCGAACTACATGCTCAAATCACCGACAACTGGCGGCTGACCGTGAATGCATCCCGCATCGAATCCAGTCTCGATAACATTGGTCAGACGCTCGCACCCGGTGGTGAAATGACGCAGATCGAATACCTCCTCGATTTCGATCGGCGTCTCAATGAAACCGTGATGGGCGATCTCCGTATCTGGGGTGGTGGTGGTGGCTCCAACGCTCGCCAAAATTGGCAGGGCCACGCGGACGGCGACCTCAAGGCTCGTTTGGCCGAACAAGGCACCACCGTGCCGGAAAATCGACTGTGGCACGTGAATATCATCACCAACTACGATTTCAAGGAAGGCCGGCTCAAGGGCTGGACCGTGGGTGGTTCTGCTCGCTACCAGTCCGCCGCTACCTTGGCTTACACGCCCTTTCAAGGCGATGGCTTCATCGGCTACGATCTGGACGCTCCCTACCGCGATAACTCGGAACTCGATTTCGATGTTTGGGTGGGCTACGGCCGGAAAATCTGGAACGACAAGATCGATTGGCGCATGCAACTGAACATCCAAAATGTCGGCGTCGGCAACGAGCTCGTGCCGGTAACGGTGCAGCCCGATGGGACGCCTGCCGCGTATCGCATAAAACCGCCGCAACAGGTATTCCTCACCAATACCTTCAAGTTCTAGGTTGATTCCTCGTTGAAGGAATAACACGAGCCTCCCTCCTGGAGATAGTTTCAGGGAGGGGGGCTTTTATCGTTTGGGGTCTGATACCCCGAGCTTGGTCGGAACATACGACCGCGTCGGCGCGCAAAGAATACGCTCAACTCGGCGAGAAAGCAGCGGCAAACCACAGGTGTGTTATCGCACGCCAGCACGCTCTCACGCATTGGAAATGAAACACCCAGCATGGGCCGCTCGACTGCGGTTTGATCACATGTTGCGGAGGATGATCCGGGGATGCTCACGCAAGTTTTTCGGTGCACTGTGGGCTGAGGAATTCAGGGCACAGAATATGGTTGTAAGTGAGCAGAGCGACGAGGCGCGGTGGCGCCATGCTGTGGGTTTCCCTTAGGATACAGAAGTCGCTGGCGGGTGAAGCATGCGCGATTTGAAGACGGCACGCGCATAATTCCGCATCCACGCCACCGAGGACGGCAAGTCGGGGACGGCGGAGGTAATGTGAAATAGCGTTTCGCTGCGCGACTTTGGAGAAAGAAAGCTAGATCCGGTTGGGAAGGGCCGCCTGTTTGCGTCGAAACGCCGTGGGGGTGACGCCGAACCGCAGTCGAAATTTGCGATAAAAGCTGTTCGGGTCCGTGATGCCAATGAGTTCAGAAATGACCATGATCTTGGCGCGGGGCTGCTCCACCAAGAGTCTCGCGGCCATAAGCATTCGCGTATCCTCGATAAACGCTCGCACGGTGCAGTGTTTGAGACTGCGAAAGTTTCGTTCAAGTTGGCGTCGGGAGATACCCACCTGCTCCGCGACTCGCTCCACCCCAAGGCGAGAGTCAGAACAATGTTCTGAAATGTAGGCCGTCGCCTGGCGGATGTAGGAATGTTCCCATGGATCGACGCCGGTGCTCCCTCGGGTGATCACGGCGCGAGGAGGGATGAGCACCGGCTCATAGGGAGATGCGCGTCCTTGCAACAGGGTGTCGAGCAAGTCGACCGCCCGCCGGGCAACATGCTCCCAATCCACGTCGATGCTGGTCAGGTCGACCAGACTCGACGTGTGCGCCTCCACATCGTTACCGACTCCAATAACTGCCAACTGCCGTGGCACGTGGACGCCCACGTCGTGAGCCGCCGCGAGAACGCGCCCTGCGAGGCAATCGTTGAAGGCCAACAGCCCCGTGTTTTGGCGCAGCGAATGGAAAAGCGTGGCCACCGCCTGTCGCCATTCCGTGTCGTTGTCGTGCCACGTTTGACCGATGCGCCGATGGGCCGGAGGTAAAAATCGACATTCATATCCGTGAGCGCGAAGCACGGTGGTGAATCCTTCTCTTTGCCAGTGATTGCAGGAACTGTCCGTGAAAGGGGCCCACACGAAGGTGCGACAATTTCGATCCAGGAGATGCTGCGCGGCCATGCGTCCGATGGCTACGTGGTCCAGTTCAACCCGCGGATGCGTCCGACGGTCGGTCGTTCCACCCACGGTAACGCACGGCACGGGGAAATGCCCGATCAGATCGGTGATTTCCGCATGACATGACGCGATGGCAATAATCCCGTCCCCTTGCCATCGACTCGGAACGACCCCGGTGTGAATCATATCAGTGATCAAATGCCAGTTTTGCTCGCGAGCCCGCGATGCGAGACAACGCAACAAATCCGGCTGCGGAACTTGGCTCGCTAACAGCACCCGTCGAACTCGGGACCCAATTTTTGTTCGCTGAGGGATTCCTCGCGTGACGCGGCCCGGGTCTGTTGTGATCCCGGAAGTCGTCAACGTCGCTCGACCGGAGGCTTCCGTAGAGTCAACGAGTATGCCGGTCGGATTCATGGGGAAGGGGAGGAGCGGGGTCGGGTATCATGCCGCAAAAAACGGTGACGAGCCGGAACCCGGCCTGACGCGGTTCATCGGACCCGAGAGCACAAACCCTGGTCAAGTGAGCGTTGGTTAAGGGTAGACTATTACCCGGGTGATAACTTCCCGCGATTGGCGTTCCCGTGTGATTGATCGCCAACGCTGGGCGTCCGAGAGGGGGGGGGGCGACATGGAGGCCCCCTACATTGTCGAAAGTGGAGCGACGAAGTGGAAGAAAGCCCGGCACTGCTATTCTAACTTTGGTAACCATGACAGCTTCCGCCTTCCCAGTGTCGATTTGCTTGCTCGATGCCTCGAGGAAACAGCGTCGGCATCGGCGCTCATGGCGCGTATCTCGGCGACGTTCTTGGCTCGGTCGGTGAGCCGAAGTTTCGCGGTGGTGAACACCTTCGTTTTAAGAGAAATCCATTTTTTCTTGCCCGCGATTGTGAAGCGACCGTAGTAACCGCCTCCCTTATGGCGGCGATGGTTTCAAATCTTCGTCGTCGTTAAGGTCTGTTCATTGTTCGTCTCCCTCGTGGTTCCGTGAATAACGGACTTAGTATACAAGTCATAATACGTTATTCATTAACTATTTGCCGCTTTAGCTCAGTTGGTAGAGCGACTCATTCGTAATGAGTAGGTCATCGGTTCGACTCCGATAAGCGGCTCCAGTTTCCCCACCGGCTTCGACGAACAGGCAGGATTAGCGGGGGAGGCGGAAGGCCTCCTCAGTTGTTGGCGATATCGTCGTCGTCCAAACCGCCTTGCAGCTTCCGATACAGGGAGAGGGTGTCGATTTCGGTCCGCAGGGCCTGCCCGTAGAGCTCCAACCGTTCGCGGACATCGAGGGTTTCCAGAAGCTGTTGTTTGAGTTGGGCGCTGTCGCAAAGCGTGAAGGCGGCCAGATCCACAAAGGTTTCGGGATCGTCCACTGTGCGCAAAAACTGGGAGAAGCCCTCCGGAATAGCCGCTCCGAGCTGGCGTTTTAGCGAAATGAGTCGTTCGACCCGGCGGCGCAGGCGGCGGCTTTCGGGGCCGACTTCGCCCGACGTGCTGGTGAGGGCCTTGATCCGAATTTTTCGATAGGGTTCCTCCGCCACGACGTCGAGGCATTCAACACGGGTGAGGCCTTGCAGCAGTAGGTTCGAGGTGCCGTCTTCGTTTTGGTTGCATGCCCGCACAATGCCCGCCGTGGCGATGCGTTGCCCGCGCTCCTCGGTCGGATCCGAGGCGGGATGCAGCCCGGCGATCGCAAAAATCCGATGAGAGGCGAGCACGTGCTCCAACATCTGCCGGTAACGCGGCTCAAAGATGTGCAAGGGCATCAGGGCCTGCGGGAAAAACGCCACCTCGGGCAGGGTCATCACCGCGATCTCGTCGGGCACCACTATTTCTGTTTCCACGCCACGACCCTACTTCGTTCAAGTCGACCTGCAAGCCCGCGGCGCAGAAGTGCGTCAGTGTCACACTTGCGCTGGAGATCGTGGCACAAGGTGTGCCACCGTGGCGCGATTAGAGGGCGGGGGAAGCGGAGTCACGAAAAGGAATAGAATCGTAAGATATTGAATAATAGCGTGATAGTATTTATATCGGGAGGCGGGCACAGTGACTGCTAAACCAACGGCATGAGCCGCATTCTCGGTATTGATTTAGGCACCACGAACTCCTGTATGGCCGCTATGGAAGGCGGAGAGCCCGTGGTGATCCCCAACGCGGAAGGCGCCCGCACCACGCCTTCGATCGTCGCATTCACCAAAACAGGCGAACGTCTGGTTGGTCAGGCTGCCAAACGCCAAGCTGTGACGAACCCGCGCAACACGATCTTCTCGGCCAAGCGCCTGATCGGTCGCAAGTTCTCCGAAGTGAGCGAGGAGGCCAAGAACCTGCCTTATAAGGTGGTCTCTGGCAAGAACGACGACGCCTACATTGAGGCGCAAGTCGGCGATAAAACGGAGCAGTTCGCGCCCCAGCAAATCGCCGCCTTCGTGCTGCAAAAGCTCAAGGCCGACGCCGAATCCTATCTCGGTGACAAAGTCACGCAGGCCGTCATCACGGTTCCCGCCTACTTTAATGATGCGCAACGCCAAGCCACCAAGGACGCCGGCAAGATCGCGGGTCTCGACGTGCTGCGTATCATCAACGAGCCCACCGCCGCCTCGCTCGCCTACGGACTCGACAAGAAATCCGACGAGAAGATCGCGGTCTATGACTTGGGTGGTGGCACGTTCGACGTTTCCATCCTCGAGATCGGCGACGGCGTGTTCGAGGTCAAGGCGACCAACGGTGACACCCACCTCGGCGGTGACAACTGGGACGAAGCGCTGATCAACTGGCTCGTCGACTCGTTCAAAACCGAACAAGGCATTGACCTGCGCAGCGACCCGATGGCCCTGCAACGCCTCAAGGAAGAAGCGGAAAAAGCCAAGATCGCCCTGTCGTCCGCTCAGTCGACCGACATCAATCTGCCGTTCATCACCGCCGACGCCAGCGGCCCGAAGCATCTTAATATCACGCTCTCCCGTTCCAAGATGGAGCAGGTTTGCGACAAGCTCTTCGCCCGCACGCTCGCTCCGTTCAAGGCCTGCTTGAAGGACGCCGATCTCGATTCCGCCGGCATCGACGAACTCGTGCTCGTGGGTGGTATGACCCGCATGCCCAAAGTGGTCGAACTCGCCCGCGAACTCGCCGGCAAGGCGCCGCACCAAGGCGTGAACCCCGACGAAGTCGTCGCCATCGGTGCCGCCATCCAAGGTGGTGTGCTCGCCGGCGATGTCCGTGACGTGCTCTTGCTCGACGTGACTCCGCTCACGCTCGGCATCGAGACCGCCGGAGGGGTTTCGACCCCGATGATCTCGCGCAACACGACGATCCCGAGCAAGAAGTCCCAGACCTTCTCCACCTACGCCGACAATCAGCCCTCGGTTGAAATCGTCGTACTCCAAGGCGAGCGCCCCATGTCCAAGGACAACAAGTCGCTCGGCACCTTCCGTCTCGACGGTATTCCGCCGGCTCCCCGCGGCACGCCACAAATCGAGGTCATCTTCGACATCGATGCGAACGGCATTCTCCACGTCACGGCCAAGGATAAGGGCACCAACAAGGAGCAGAAGATCACCATTCAAGGTTCCTCTGGCCTCTCCTCCGACGAGGTTGAGAAGATGACCAAGGAAGCCGAGCTCCACGCCGAAGAAGACAAGAAGCAAAAGGAGTCCGTCGAAACCAAGAACCAGCTCGATTCCACCATCTACCAGATGGAGAAGACGCTCAGCGAAAACGCCGACAAGCTGCCCGACGACATCAAGGGCAAGATCGAGCCGGCCATCGCCGAAGCCAAAAAGGATCTCGAGTCCGGCGACGTCGACAAGATGAAGGCCGCCATGGAGAACCTCTCCAAGGTCGGTCAGGAACTCTACGCCAAAGCCGCTGAAGCTGCCCAAGCTGCCGGAGTCGATCCGGCTGCCGCGGCCGCCGCCGCCGCCGGTGGTGCTGAAGGCGAAGCCTCCGCTCCCAAGTCCGAGAAGAAGGTCGACGGCGATGTCGTCGATGCCGACTTCGAAGTCATGGACGACGACGACAAGAAAAAGAGCTAACCCTTTTGAATCGCCGTTCCCGGTTCGCCGGGGCGGCGATTCGTTAATCCAAACCCTCCCTCAATTCTTCATTCTCAACCCTAACATATAATCATATGGCTAAAGTAAGTATCAAACCCATCGGCGATCGCGTGCTCGTGCAGCATCTCGAGGAAAAAGAACAAGTCCGCGGTGGCATCATCATCCCGGATTCCGCCAAGGAAAAGCCACAAGAGGCCAAGGTCATTGCGCTCGGCACGGGCAAGAAAGATGACGCCGGCAACGCCGTCGCTTTCGAGGTCAAGGTCGGCGACATGGTTCTCCTCAGCCCCTACGGCGGTTCCGAGGTCAAGGTCGACGGACAAAAATACAAGCTGGTGCGCGAGGACGACATCCTCGGTGTCATCGTTTGATATCCACAAAACCACTACACCCAAAATTTAGATAATTAAGACATATGGCAGCTAAACAACTCCTCTTCGATGAGGCCGCTCGTTCCAAGATTCTCAAGGGCGTCGAGCTCCTCTCCCGCGCCGTCAAGGTGACCCTCGGTCCCAAAGGCCGCAACGTCGTCATCGACAAGAAATTCGGCTCCCCGACCGTCACCAAGGACGGCGTGACCGTGGCCAAGGAAGTCGAGCTTCCCGACGCCTACGAAAACATGGGCGCCCAGATGGTGAAGGAAGTCGCTTCCAAGACCTCCGACAACGCCGGTGACGGCACCACCACCGCGACCGTGCTCGCCGAGGCCATCTACCGTGAAGGTCTCAAAAACGTCGCCGCGGGTTCCAACCCGATCTTCCTCAAGCGTGGCATCGACAAGGCCGTCGAGGCCGCCGTCGCCCAGCTCCACAAGGTCTCCAAGAAGGTCAACGACCGCGAAGAGATCCGCCAGGTCGCGACCGTCTCCGCCAACTGGGACACCGAGATCGGTGACATCATCGCCGATGCCATGGACAAGGTCGGCAAGGACGGCACCATCACCGTCGAAGAGGCCAAGTCGATCCAGACTTCCCTCGACGTCGTGGAAGGCATGCAGTTCGACAAGGGCTACCTCTCGCCTTACTTCACGACCAACCAGGAAAACCTGGAAGCGGTCCTCGAAGACGCCTACGTGCTGATCCACGAGAAGAAGATCTCCTCCCTGCAGGACATCCTTCCCCTCCTCCAAGCCGTCTCCAAGACCGGCAAGCCCCTCCTCTTCATCGCTGAAGACATCGAGGGCGAGGCCCTGGCCGCGCTGGTGGTCAACAAGATCCGTGGCACGCTCAACGTCTGCGCCGTCAAGGCTCCGGGCTTCGGCGATCGCCGTAAGGCCATGCTCGAAGACATCGCCGTCCTCACCGGTGGTCAGTGCATCACCGAGGACCTCGGCGTGAAGCTCGAGAACGTGCAGCTGTCCGATCTCGGCCAAGCCAAGCGCATCGTCGTCGACAAGGAGAACACCACCATCGTCGAAGGCGCGGGCAAGTCCTCCGACATCCAAGGCCGCGTGAAGCAAATCCGTCGTCAGATCGAAGAGACCTCTTCCGACTACGATCGCGAGAAGCTCCAGGAGCGCCTCGCCAAGTTGGCCGGCGGTGTCGCCGTCATCAACGTCGGTGCTTCCACCGAGGTTGAGATGAAGGAGAAGAAGGCCCGCGTTGAGGACGCCCTCCACGCGACTCGCGCCGCGGTTGAAGAAGGCATCGTCCCCGGTGGCGGTGTTGCGCTCCTCCGCACGGCAGCCGCCATCGAAAAGGCGGAGCTCGAAGGCGACGAAAAGATCGGTGCGTCCATCGTGCGTCGTGCGATCGAGGCTCCCCTCAAGCAACTCTGCTTCAACGCTGGTGTTGATGGCGGCGTCGTCGTGCAGACCGTGCTGAAGAGCAAGGGTGGCAACGGCTACAACGTCGCGACTGACGTCTACGAGGACCTCATCAAGGCCGGTGTCGTCGACCCGACCAAGGTGACCCGCACCGCGCTCCAAAACGCGGCGTCGATCTCCGGTCTGCTCCTCACCACCGAGTGCATGATCACCGAACTGCCCGAGAAGAACCCCGCCCCGGCTGGCGGCGGCGGCGGTGACATGGGCGGTATGGGCGGCATGGGTGGCATGGGCTACTAAGCCCTGTTTCACTCGGTCATCCGAAAAACTTACGACGCCTCGTCCCGCTCCGCGGGGCGGGGCGTTTTTTTTGGCAAACTTCGAGGGATCGAAAAGAGGAGGGACCAGTTCCACCCGGTCCGCGTTGCCCCGCAGTTACGCACCCACCTATGGGGCAACGCGGACGACGTGGAAGTCGTCCCTCCGTGTCCTATCGTCGCAACTCATGAGCAGCCGTGAGCACCTCAGCCGGCACGGTTTCGGAGGTGATCCAGCCGTGATTGGCGTAGCTGATTAGGCGATCGATTTCGCCGGGGAGTTGGGCGACGAGGTTCTCCTGTTTTTCGGCGAACCGCGCGATGTCTTGGTCGAAATCGGAAGGCGGGGGGCTGGCGAGCGCGATGGATCCGACCGGACCCTGGGCCTGCCAGGTGCGCATGACACGGCGTTGCCGAAACGGAGTTGCGACGAGGACGACGCGGTCTAGTGCCCATCCGGCGGCGCGAGCCCGTTCCAGAGTGAAACGCACATTTTCACCCGTATTGGTGGAGTCGGGCTCGATGAGCAGCGCCTCCGTTGGAATGAGGGGGAATTCCGCCCGTAGAGTAGCGGCGAAAGCGGTGGCTTCGGGTTGGCCCAAATCAGCCGAACCCGCGCCGACGCCACCCGTGAAAATGAGGCGCGGTGCGGCTCCGGCTTGCCAGAGATGCCCGCAGTGCCGGGCGATCCGCAGATCGAAGTGGCCGAATCCGATGATCGCGTCGCATGGTTCGCCGGGGAGCGGCGATCTTGGGGCCAGGTAGCGGTAAACGATCTCGGCGGCGGGCAACGACATGGGGCGGGCAGGGGGAACGGAAACTAAATTGGCGTCGCGGGTGAGGCTACGATGATTTGCGCTTTCCACCGCGAGGTTGGCGCGGTTCGGTGGAGGGCGTTCATGGAAGTCATTTTTTTAGGCACCGGCACCTCGCAAGGCGTTCCCATGATCGCGTGTGACTGCGCGGTTTGCACGTCGAGCGATCCCCGCAACAAGCGCACCCGGTGCTGTATTCATGTGGTGATGGACGGGTTGCACATTCAAGTCGATGCGTCATCCGAGTTTCGCCTGCGGTGCGTGGAGGAGAAGATCAACTGGATTGATTTTCTCATTCTAACCCATGGTCACGCCGACCACATCACCGGCATGGATGATTTGCGGCGTTTCTGTGATCTCCACGGCGGGGAAGCGATCAAGGTTTACTCCACCGACGAAGGCATGAGCCGGGTGCTCTCGATCTATCCCTACGCGATCATGGATCGTCCGCTGGTGCGGGGTTATGCGGCGTTTAAACTGGACGAAATGCCCGCGCGGTTGGAGTTGGAGCAGGGCACGATCGAGTCGACGTTGCTGCCACATGGCGGCGTGAATACCCTGGGTCTCGTTTTTACGGAACGGAGCAGTGGCAAGAAGTTCACCTACTATACGGATTGTAAACGCGTGCCGCAGGCGGCGGTGAATCTGGCGAAAGGCTCCGATGTCGTGGTGCTCGATGGACTGCGGCCACAGCCGCATCCTTCCCACATGTCGATTGATGAAGCCACGGCAGTCGCCGAGGAAATCGGGGCTCCGTTGACCTACCTGACCCATCTGACCCACTACACCGACCACGCGGAGGCGGAGGCCTTGTTGCCGTCAGCGGTGCGGTTTGCCTACGACGGGCTCCGGCTCGACTTATAAACGTCGTCAAAACGTCGCCGACACTGGAGGGAATTCGTTAGACATGATATCTTAGGTAAGTTAACCAAATAACTCTTTTAACCCAAACCGCCCCCCTCATCACCATGGCACGTATCTACAACGACATCACTGAAACCATCGGCAACACGCCTCTCGTGCGCCTCAACCGCGTCGCCAAGAAATACGGCGCCGTCGCCGATGTGCTGCTCAAGCTGGAGTTCTTCAATCCGCTGGCCTCCGTCAAAGACCGCATCGGTTACGCGATGATTCAAGACGCCATCGACAGCGGTAAGATCACCGAAGACACTGTGCTCATCGAGCCGACCTCGGGCAACACGGGCATCGCGTTGGCCTTTGTGGCGGCCGCCAAGGGTATCAAAATTATTCTCACCATGCCGGAGACGATGAGCATGGAACGCCGCAAACTCCTCAAAGTGCTCGGTGCCCGCCTCGTGCTCACCGAAGGCCCCAAGGGCATGAAGGGTGCGATCGCCAAGGCGGAGGAACTCGCCGCACAGATCCCGAATTCGTTGGTGCTTCAGCAGTTTGCCAACCCGTCCAATCCGGAGATTCACCGCAAGACCACGGCGGAGGAAATCTGGAAAGACACCGATGGCGGCGTGGATTTCGTCGTCGCGGGCATCGGCACGGGCGGCACCATCACGGGCGTGGGCGAAGTGCTCAAAGCCAAGAAGCCCGAGGTGAAAATTATCGCGGTGGAGCCGGCGTCATCCCCGGTGCTCTCCGGCGGCAGCCCCGGTCCGCACAAGCTGCAAGGCATCGGTGCCGGTTTCGTGCCCGAGGTGCTCAATACCAAGGTCTACGACGAGGTCATCACCGTGAAGGAAGACGATTCCGGTCCGATCTCGAAGGAAGTTTCCCAACTCGACGGTATTCCGATCGGTATCTCCTCGGGGGCGATCACCTGGGCAGCCCTCGAAATAGCCAAGCGTCCGGAGAATGCGGGCAAAACGATCGTCGCGGTGATTCCCTCCTGCTCGGAGCGTTATTTGTCCACCTGGCTCTTCGCCGATGTGAATACGGACAGTGATTCGCTGGACGACCTGCTCAAAAGCTGATCTTCTACAACTCCCCCGGCAGTCTTATGGACTGTGAGGGCTTCCTAACCCCAAGCCGGTCCCGGCTCTTGGCCTGAAAAGGTCGGGAGCCGGGACTTTGGTTTGGAAGGGCGGTGCCGCAGGAGTTTACTCATGCCATGAAACCCGAACCTACTGCCGCCAATGAGTTTCTGGCCGTGCATGTCGCCCGGTTGAGCGAGAGCTACACCCGTCTGACGGGACGAGATTTACGGTCGGGAGTGGTATGGAATTCGACCGGCGGCCCGGCGGCGTGGGCGGAGGCGCTTTACCACGCACCGTTCGTTTTGCTGTCCCATGACACGGCCGCGGACCCGATTTTCAACTATGCCAATCGCACGGCGCAGCGATTATTTGAGCTGAATTGGGCGGAAATCACGAAACTCCCTTCGCGATTTTCGGCCGAGCCCGTGAGTCGCGAGGAGCGCGCACGATTAATGGCGGAGGTGACGCAGCGGGGCTTTATCGATGATTACCGCGGCGTGCGGATCTCTTCGACGGGGCGGCGGTTCAACATCGAACGCGCCACGGTGTGGAACGTGGTGGATGAACGAGGTGAGGTGACGGGGCAGGCGGCAACGTTCGCGAACTGGACGCCGCTGGAATGATACGGCGGTTGCAACGAACCCGCGCTAACTTTGCTGCGCGAGGCGAGTGGCGTAGCTGATGGCCTCGATCATACTGCCGGGATTGGCGGTGCCCTGACCGGCCCGGTCGAAAGCCACGCCGTGGTCCACGGAGACGCGAATGATGGGCAGACCGAGCGTGATATTTACCCCGGCCATGGACTTCCATTCTCCCGAGGCGTGATCGTAGTCAAACCCCAGCAACTTGGTCGGGATGTGGCCTTGATCGTGATACATGCACACCACGACGTCGAATTGCCCGCCCTTCATTTTGGGAAAGATGGTGTCGGGCGGAAATGGACCGGTGGCGTCGATGCCCGCCGCTTGCGCGGCGGCAATGGCCGGCATGATGTGATCAATCTCTTCGCGTCCGAACAGACCGTTTTCCCCGGCGTGGGGATTGAGTCCCGCGACGGCGATGCGGGGAGCCTCGATAGCCATTTGGCGCAGGGCGTCGTGGGCGAGGTGAATGACTTTGAGGACCCGCTCGGTCGTTACCCGGCGAATGGCTTCGGCCAAGGCGACGTGGGTGGACACGTGCACCACGCGAAACCCACCTTCGGCGAGCATCATGGTGTAGTCGCGAGTGCGCGTGTAGTGCGCATAAATTTCGGTGTGACCGGCGAAGTTCTGGCCGGCGGCCCGGAGAGCTTCCTTGTGAATCGGGCCGGTGACGGTCGCGTCGATCTGCCCCGCCATGGCCAGTTCGATGGCCTTGACCACGTAGTCGAACGAGGCCTGCCCGGTCATCGCCGCGACGGTGTTGTAGCGAAACTTCGCGGGATCGACGTTGCCGAGATCCAGCACATCGATGGTGCCGCGCTCGTAGCGACCATTGCGGGGATCGGATACGACGTGGATGATCAGATCGCGATCAATCGTGGCGGCAATTTGGCGCATCACGCCCGCATCCCCAATGACCAGCGGTCGGCAGTGCGCATGGACCTCGGGTTGTTGCAGGGCCTTGACGGTGATTTCCGGACCGATACCGGCGGGGTCACCGCTGGTGATGCCAAGGAGCGGTCGAATAGCGGAAGTCATGGTCGGGTGATCGCGTCGAGAAAGGAGTCAGGCCAGCAATAGCTGCCGGGTTTCACCGTCACGGGGCCATGATCGGTCGTCCCTGGCAACAGCGTGACCACGCCTGGGGCATGTTCCGCGCTGACGGTAAAGCAGGACAGGCCGAGATGACGCAGCACCGCCGCGGCCGTGGCACCGCCGGTCAGAGCGAGATGTTGATCGGGGGATGGGAGGATGCGCGGCAGCAGGTTTTTCAAATGGGCCCCGACGTAGGTGGCAGCCGGGCCGTTTCCGTCGCAACAGAGCGTCTCCGGTGGAATAACCGGAATGCCGTGTTGCGCGAATTGATCACGTTCCGGCGCGAGCACAGCGGCGCTACCATTGATGATAATCGTCGTCGGACCGAGTTTGGTCGATGCGGGCGGGGGAGCAGAGACGGGTTCGCCCAGCCAAACTGTAAACGCATCGGCGGCGCCCGCGAGGTGGGTTAGCGGTAGCGGGCGATAAAGCGCGCGACGCAGGTCCTCCAGCGAAGCGACATCGGGCACGGAGGTTGCCTGATCGATGGGTAGAAGGACTGAGGAGTCGCTCCGGCCCTCTGCCAGCGAGGACTCGTGGAGTTTGGTGATGCCAACGAAGTATTCGCCGTTCCGGATGAAACGTTGGTGACTCGGGTTGGCGGGCAGGAGCAATACCGAGGTCTTGCCCAGCGCGTGAGCCAAGGCGGATGTCTCCAGCCCGATATGTCCGCGGAGCAACGAGTCGATCTTTTGAAAAACCACGGGCTGGGGCTGCATCTCGGCCAGCGATCGCCCTAACGCGCGCATGACGCTGGTCGCCTCGGCGGAGGAGCGACTGCGATTGCCGGTATCGATGACAAGCACGTCCGCATCCATGGCCGGGGTCACGGTCGTCGTCGCGTGCAGTTTCACCAGATGACCATGCCGATGCGCGATCCCGGCGATTTCGGCCGCGCCCGTGAAGTCGTCGGCAATGACCACCCGCGTTGGCATCACCTCAGAACGGCCAGATGCGCGGAATGACCGTCACCGCCACGGTGAAACACAGGGCGTTCATGGGCAGACCGATTTTGAGGAAATCGGTAAAGCGGTATCCGCCCACACCATACACGTAGGTGTTGGTCTGATAACCAATGGGAGTGGAGAACGCCGCCGAGGCGGCGAACGTGACCGCGACGATGAAAGGACGCGGATCGACTCCGAGCTCGGCGGCGACCCGCAATGCGATCGGAGCCATCAGGGCGGCGATCGCGTTGTTGGAAAGAATCTCCGTGAGCACCATCGTGGTGAGGTAGATGGTCGCGAGCGCAATGATCGCCCGGTGGTCGGTCGTGCCCACCAAGTTGACTCCCTCGACCAGCGTGGTCGCCAGCCAGGCGGCGGCCCCGGTGCGTTCGAGGGCGAGGCCCATGCCGAGCATGCCAAAGATCAGGAAGATCAGGTTCCACTCGACCGCGGCGTAGGCTTCCTTCGACTTGATAATCCCGGCCGCGAGGAGCACGACGCAGCCGGTCACGGCCGCGGTTTCGATGGGGGCGAGTCCAAACGTGGCGGCGCTGATCACCGCGGCGATCACGCCGATGACGATCATCATCTTGCCGGTGGTGGATTTGGCCGGAGTGCGCGCGCGGTCGAACAGCATCAGATCGTCGCTGTTGCGCAGGCGATCGATGGCCTGGTCGGTGCCCATCATGAGCAAAACGTCACCGGGCTCGATGGGCAGGGTTTCGATGGCCTCGCGCACGTTGCGGCCCTTGCGATGGAGCGCGATGGCAATCAACCGGAACCGCTGACGGAAATTCACGTCGCGCACCGAATGGCCGACCAAGGAAGACTGTGGGGTCACGACCGCTTCTACCAACGAACCCTCGTGGGCGGCGATTTGTTCGAGTCCGAGCTTCATGTCGGAGACCAGGTCGAGGCCCTCCATGCTGCGCGTGTGCGCGATGCCGTGCGGACGGCAGGAGAGAATCATGCGGTCGCCCGCGTGCAACTGCGTTTCGGTGCGACTGAAAGGAATGGCGATGCCGTTGCGCACGATCTCCAACACGCGCACACCGCGGGCGCTTTTGAGGCCGGAGTCCGCGATGGTTTTGCCGACCAACGCCGATTCCGGCTGCACGAATGCTTCCGTGATATACTCCCGGCGTTCTTCGTCGGTCAGAATATCGGTCAACATCTCGCGCACCGGCAGCACGCGTTTGCCCACAATGGCGAGATAGATGCCGCCCATGATGGCGGTCGGCACGCCCAACCAGGCCAGTTCAAACAGCGAGAAAGAGCGTTCGCCGTGGGCGGTGGCGATACCGTTGACGATCAAGTTGGTGCTGGTGCCCACCAAGGTGCAGGTGCCGCCCAGGACCGCCGCGTAGGACAGCGGGATCAGCAGCTTGGACGGTGCGAGATTCATCTTGCGCGCCAGTCCCAGCACGACCGGCAGAAATACCACCACCACCGGGGTGTTGTTTATGAACGCGGATAACGTCGCGACGAACGCCACCATGACCAGAATGACGATGGGGTAGGGCAACGTCCCGGCGCGGTCGACCAAACCGGAAACACGATCGATCAGTCCGCATTTCACCAAGGCCGCGCTTAATACGAACATGGCACCGACGGTGATGGGCGCCGGATTCGAAAATACGCTCAACGCCTCATCCGCTGGCAGCAAACCGGTGAGCATGAGCACCGCGAACAACGACATCGCCGTGACATCGGGCGGGAATTTCTCCCACACGAAGCTGGCCAGCGTGAGTGCTAGCAGGATGAATATGAGGACGATGTCCCAAGTCATGGGTGAGGAGGAAGCTACGGAGCCGGACAGGGCCCTCCCAGCTTAATTTGCGACCAGATTGGAACGCTCGCTGCGGCGATACCAACGCGTAAAAACGAAGGTCAAGCCGAGGAACGTCACGACGACATTGCCCAATTTCATGATGGCTCCGGCGAGGAGTTGATCATCCATGGGGGTGAACCCGTCGATAAGGCGGGGGGCAAATTCGTAAGTGGGGTAGAGGACATCCGGTGAAAAGGTGACAAAGGCGAACAGCGGCGTGAGGCCCACGGCGACTGCAAACAGATAAAGCATTTGCCCGGCCAAACGCATGGGCGGCCAGACGCGCGCGCCGGACAGGACCGGCCACCAAAACAGGACGGCGGAAGCGAAAAAGGTCACATGCTCCAGCACATGAACGAGGCGATCCTGCAGCGCCAAATCGTAGAGCGCCGGCACGTGCCACAGACTCTGGATCATCACGTAGAGGATACCCGCCACCACGGGATGGGTGAAAAATCGACCCAGAGGACGCAGCACCGGACGATCCACGACGGCATCAACCAGCGCGGGAGGAAGTCCGATCGTCCACAGGATGGCGCAGGGGTAGATCAGGATCACATGTTGGGCCATGTGCGCGGAGAACAGGAAACGTTCGCCCATTTGGTCGAACGGCGATCCCACCGCCAAATAAAACATCACCAGCGAGCTGTAATAGCAGACCTGGCGCCACCGGGGAACGGTTGTCCCCGGGGTCAGACGCTCCCGCAGGGGGCCCGTCAGGACCGCGTAGGTCCACGCCAGCAAGACCAAGCCGCCGATGAGATAGGGCTCATTATGCCAGTGTCGCCAGTCGATCATGAGAATGGAGGAGGGAGGGGGACGAGATATCGATTGCAGGCACGGTCAGCGCGATCGGCGCCCAACAAAAAGGCGGCCCGGAGGCCGCCTCGTCAAGGGGGGGGAGATGATGTTCAGAGTCGAACTCTAGCCCAGCTCTTCGTAGGCCGGGCCCTCCGGCGCGGAAGCGTCGGCACTGTGAATCAACAACAACGCGCCGAGGGTGCCACCCCCCAGAATGAGTCCGATGAAGAACAGGATGGTGCAGAATGGTTTATCCCACTTCAGATGCATGAAGATAAAGATAACGGCGACGAACTTCACGGCCGACATGCCCATCAACAAGGTGATGATCAACCAATGCGGCATGGGCACGTAGATCACCAACAATTCCATGCCAGTGATGATCGCGAGGATCATCGCCAGCTGGACGAAGACGTGAAACTTGCCCTCGTGAGCGTGACCTTCGTCGGAAGGGTGGAGAACGTCGGTGGCTTCGGCGGTGGCACTCATGCGAGAACGATATATTCGAGGAGGTAAACGACGGGGAAAATCACGATCCAGACGATGTCCACAAAGTGCCAGTAAAGGCCCATGGATTCAACGTCGATCGCCTGGGCCTCGCCGAAGTCGACGGGACCGCTTTGACGGGCGAAGGCAAACAGCACGCCAAGCAGGATGATGGAGCCGCCAAAGGAAAGGTAGTGGTGGCTGAAGTAGTAACCCCAGCCGTGGCCTTCCTGCAGGACGTGGATCAGAGCGAGGATCGTATACATGCTCAACACGGTGAGCGCAGTGAAGGCGATGAAGTGAAACACCCCTTTCAGGATCCAGCCCTGACCATTGGACTCATCGGCGGGCTTGAAGGTGCGGATATACATCAACACCAGCCAGAGCACACCGATGGCGACGTGAGTGCCGTGTGTGCCGGTGAGGGTGTAGAAGGTCGAGCCGAAGACGCTGCTGTTGAGGGTCAATCCGCCGACATGGACGAAGTGGTTGAACTCGTAGACCTGACCGCCGAGGAAGATCAGTCCGAAGATGATCGTGCCGATCAGCATCTTGCGGGTGGTGGCGACGTTACCCTTTTGGATGGAATTCACCGCGAGGGCCATCAGCAGCGACGACATCAGCAGGATGAAGGTCGAACCTGAGGTGAGTTCGATGGAGAAGAGATCGCGCGGGTCGGGCGTGCCCGCCGGCGGATGCAGGCGGTAGATCAGATGGGTCGCGATCAGCGAACCGAAGAACATGCAGTCCGACGCCAGAAATGCCCACATGAAGAGCTTCTTGTGCGGAATCCCCGTCGTCGTGGTTGCGTCGTGGTGGTGGTCGATATGGCCGGCAGCGGCGTGTGAACTCATTACGGTGGTGGTAAAGGTTGCGACTTAGTGCGAGGACGCGGCGTCATCGCCGTCTGCTTTGGTCGGGTGAAGATGGTAACCGCCGGGGCCTTCCACAGACCACATCCAAGCGCCGAAGAACATGATGACTCCACCGATGATCGCGCCCATGACGCCCCAGCCGTGAATGTCTTTCCCCAGCAGGTCGGACATCGTGTGGTCAAAGGTGTTGTGGCCGGCGAAGAAGAGGGCGCCGATCAAGAAGCCGGCGGCGGTGATGATCGGGAACCAGGAATTACTGGGCATGTGAATGCCGCCGTGGGCTTCATCGTCAGCTGCTTGTTTGGCTTTCTCAGCTTCGACTTCGGCCTTGTTGTTCTTCTCATACCAGAAGGCATCGCGGGCGTGCACCTTGGGGGTGACGTCAAAATTGTGCGCGGGCGGCGGGTTGGGGATCGACCATTCGAGGGTGCGAGCATCCCAAGGATCGCGGCCGACTTTCTGGCCCTTGAAGTAGGTGTAGACCATCACCACGAAGTATACGGCGATACCGATGCCGAGGATGAAGGCACCGATCGTGGCGATGAGGTTGCCGGAATTCCAACCCATGTTGCCGTCGTAGGTGAAGGTGCGTCGGGGCATGCCGTTCAACCCGAGGAAGTGCATCGGGAAGAAGGTGATGTTGAAGCCGGCAAAGATCACCCAGAAGGAGAGTTTGCCCCAGAACTCGGACACCTTGCGACCGAACATCAGCGGGAACCAGTAGTGAATGCCGGCGAGCAGCGCGAAGATGGAACCGCCGATCAACACGTAGTGGAAGTGAGCCACGACGAAGTAGGAATCCTGCTGTTGGGCGTCGGCCGGTGCAGCGGAGTGCATGATGCCGGAGAAACCGCCGAACATGAACATCCAAACGAAACCGAGGGCGAACATCATGGGCGTGCGCATCATGAGGTGTCCCTTCCAGAGCGTGCCGATCCAGTTGAAGATCTTGACGCCGGTCGGCACCGCGATGGCCATCGTAGCCAACGCGAACGCGGCGGTGGCGACGGTGCCCATGCCGGTGGTGAACATGTGGTGAGACCACACACCGAAACCGAGGAAACCGATGACCGCGCCCGAAAACACCACGATCGGATAACCGAACAGGGGCTTGCGGGCGAAGCAGGGCAGGATCTCGGAAATCACGCCCATGGCCGGCAGAATGAGAATGTAAACTTCCGGGTGACCAAATACCCAGAACAAGTGCTGCCACAGAATGGGTAGACCGCCGCCCGACACCTCGAAGAAGTGGGTGCCGAAGTTACGGTCCATCATGACCTCGACCAACGCGATCGTGATGGCGGGGAAGGACAGGATGATCAAGAAGGCGGTGAAGAGCGTCATCCACGTAAACACCGGCAGGCGCATCATGGTGAGTCCGGGCGCCCGCATGTTGATGATGGTGACGAGGAAGTTGAGCGAACCGATGATGGAGGAAACACCCAGCACCTGCAGGCCCATGACCCACAGGTCCGTCGACATGTCGCCGACGAATTCACTGGAAAATGCTTTGGCCGTCATGGGCGCGTAGCCGAACCAGCCCACGTCGGGCAGGCCGGACTTGGCGATAAAACCCACGTTGAGGATGATCGCACCCGCGAGGAACACCCAGTAGGCGAAACCATTAAGTCGGGGAAACGCCACGTCGCGCGCTCCGATCTGGAGCGGCATGATGTAATTGAAGAACGCGGCCGAGAGCGGCATGACGGCGAGGAAGATCATCGTCGTCGCGTGCATCGTGAACATCTCGTTGTAAGTCTGCGCCGTGAGGAACGTGCTGTTCGGGAAGGCGAGCTGCGTGCGGATCAGCAACGCCTCGGCCCCACCGACGAGAAAGAAAAACAGCGACGTGATGCCGTAGAGAAACCCGATGCGCTTGTGGTCGACCGTGGTGAGCCAGCTCACGATGCCGGTTTTGTGGTCGGGGCGGGCAAACAGGAAGGAGCGCTTGGCGGCGGGCGCGTGCTCCTCGTGGCCGATAAAGTCGTTCTTGGGAATGGATTGGTCCATGTCGAGTAAGGTGAGAGGCCGATTACTTTAAGCTGTGCAGGTAGGCCACGAGCGCGTGGGCCTCTTCCGGAGTGATTTCGATATCGGTGATCGGATCGCCGGTTTCGGGATCGTTCATGACGTAGCCGGGCATAACGACCATGCCGCCCGGCGTGACTTTCCGGGTGTTATACATGAAGTTGCCGGGTTTCACGTGGTTGGGCTCGGTGATCCAGCGGTAGAGATTTTCGGGGCTGTTTTCCAACAAGCCGGCGGCGACCGTGGTGCGGGAACCGATGCGGGTGAGGTCGGGGCCGATGACGCCCATGCCGTCATGGCCGCGGACGGTGTGGCAACCGGCGCAGCGGTTTTCCATGAAGTATTGGCGTCCCGCGGCGATGAGCGCGGGGTCTTCGTCGGCAGCGGGAATCTGTTGGGCCTGCCAGCGGCCGAACGGATCGGCGTCGAATTCCTCGGTCCAGCCGGGTTGGTTGACTTCGAACTCACCGTAAGAGGCAAACGTGGTTGGAGCGGTGGCACCTTCCGGCACGGCGACTTCGCGGGCGGGCAGCTTTTGGTTGGTGAGCCAGTTGTTGAAATCGTCCTCGGCCAGCGCGATCACCCGGAAACGCATGACGGCATGGGATTCGCCGCAGTATTCGGCACATTGTCCCCAGAAGTAACCGGGCTCGTCGGCCTTGAGCCAGAGGTGGTTGCCGCGGTTGGGCATCATGTCGACCTTACCCGCGAGCTTAGGGACCCAAAACGAGTGAATCACGTCGACGGTGCGCAGCTCGATGTGAACAGCGCGGCCGGCCGGGATGACAAGCTCGTTGGCGGTCACCAACGGGGCCTCACCGCCGAACGGCTGAGGAGTCATTTCGTCTTCATAGGTGAATTTAAACCACCATTGGTAGCCCGTGGCCGTGATTTGGTAGGCGTCGGCGCGTTCCTCTTCCGGCACCTCATAGGTGAACCAAATTGCCTTGAGTGTGGGCACCGCGATGACGACCAGCGCGAGAATGGATCCGACAATCAAACCGATCTCCACGAAGGGGTTACCGTGACCTTGGGGCGGCGGTTCGGCGTGCTCGTCGTCGGAGCTGCGCGCCTTGAACTTGAGCGTAGCGTAGGCCAGCACGGCTGCGACGATGACGAACAAAATACCCGTAACCCACAAAGTGACGTAGAACACTTGGAGCTGTGACTCGGCGACAGGACCCTTGGTATCAAAGGTGGATTGGGGCCCGTCGAGCCACCCGCCGCAAATGAAAGGCAGCAGGGCAACGAGCAACGCGGGAAGGACACGTCGGGCGGGATTGCCAGAAGAAGCGGAGGAACTCATGAGAACTTTAAAACACGTTCCGGGCGAGAGGGCACGGAGAGTGAGAAAGCGTCCCCAAGGCACGGGGCATTTCAAGCCCTTATATCGGCCGAACACCGATAAGGTGATCACGCTTATCGATTCGTGAAGCTGGCTGCATACGTCCAGGCGGCATTCGATTTCGCTGGCGGTTCGCGCGCGGGTGATTTCCGTCACGATTATGAAGTCCTTTCCCCGCTTTTCAGCCCTGATCGCCGGAGTTGCCCTGATTTTTGCGGTTTCCGGTGCCGCGATCGCAGCCGAGCCCGATCAATCCGTCACGGTCAAAGCCGGTGACACCATGCGTTTTGATGTCACCAAGATCGAAGCCGTCGCGGGCACCACGATCGCCATTACTCTCGAAAACACCGGGAAACTGCCCAAAGCCGCAATGGGGCACAACTTGGTGGTTCTGACCAAGGACGCCAACGCTGCCAAATTTGCCAACGCGGCCATGATGGCGCGCGATGCCGAATACATCCCGGCCGCCATGACCGACAGTATTGTGGCCCACACCAAGTTGCTCGGACCGGGCGAGAGCGACACCATAACCTTCACCGTGCCCAGCGAGCCGGGTAACTACGTGTTCCTCTGCAGCTTCCCCGCCCACTTCATGGCCGGTATGCGCGGCACGATCGTGGTCAGCGCTCCGTAAGAACGCTTCGCATCAACCTTTTCCGCTTTTATCAGCCGTCCTGCGTCTCGCGGGGCGGCTTTTTTGCACCCGCGAGGGCCTCAGGCGCTGGGCCACCAACGGTAGAGGAAGAAATAGACCAATACCCCTGTCACGCTGACGTAATACCAGATGGGAAATACCCACCGCGCCCATGCCTTGTGGCGCTCGAACTCACCCTTGATCGCGAGGAGAAACGTGCGCGGCACGAGGTAGCCGATCGAGATCGCGAGGATGATGTGCGTGATCAACATCACGTAATAAACGATCGCGATGGGCCCTTCACCGCCGAACTTGGTGTGCACCGCCTCACCGGCTCCCACCGCCATGCCTTTCAGCACTTTGTGCGTCACGTAGCCGACCAGAAACAGTGCCGATACCGCGCCGGCCGACAGCATCATCTTGCGATGCGCGTCCTTGTTGCCGGATTTGATGAAAATGAACCCGGCCGTCATCAGCACGGTGGCGAGCCCATTCAAAGTCGCGTTAAGCGCGGGAATATCGTGAAGCGTCATAACAAAAACAAGCGGTCGACAACCAAGGCCCCCAGTTGCAGCGGAAGCCAAATAATTGAAGCAAAAAACAGTTTACGGGCCGACTGGTCCCGACCTTCGACTCGCGTGAAAGCGATCGCCCGGATCAGGAACCACACTCCCAACGCCAGCGTCACACTGCCATAGATCCACGTCGCATCGCCCCACAGGCTGGGAAGCAGGCACACCACAATCAGCGCCACGGTATTGACCAACGACCACAGCGCCACGCTGCGTCCGCTGCGATCGCGCACCGGAAGCATCGGAAAATCAACCCGACCGTAGTCTTCCCGATAAGTCCAGGCGATGGCCATGAAGTGCGGAATCTGCCACAGCGCCAAAATGCCGAACAATACCCAGCCAAGCGCCTCCACGCCGCCGTGCGCGGCAGCGTAACCGATCAAGGGCGGGAACGCTCCGGCGATCGCGCCGATTTCCGTGCTCCAGCGCGACCAGCGCTTGGCCGGGGTATACCACGCCAGATACGTGATGATCGTGGCCAGCGCGAAGGTCGCGGCCAACGCGCTCGCGAACGAAAAAAGCAGGGCGAGTCCGCTCATGCACAGGCCCCAGCCGAGCACGAAGGCGGCGCCATCGGGGACTTTGCCCGACGGAATCGGGCGATCCGAGGTGCGGTCCATTTTGGCGTCGGTGTCGCGTTCCATCCACTGGTTGAGCGCCGCCACGCCGCCCGCGCAGGCCGAGGTGCCGATCATCGTCGCGAGGAAGTGTCCCCACGCCCACGGTGCATCGACCACGAGGTAGCCCACCATCGCCGTGATCACGGAAAGCATGCTCAAGCGTGGCTTGGTCAACTCCAAGTAGTCGCCCCAGCCGCCCTGCGGGGGCGTGGCATCCGCTGCGGACGTCGTCGCGGGATCGCTCATGCGGACGTCTTTTCTCCCGTGTGATTGGCCCACATGGTCATGGCAAAAGTCAGCGCCAACAGCAGCGCCCCGCACAGCACGTGGCCGGTCGTCACGTAGGGATTGCGGCTCATCCAGATCACCGAAGCGCCGAGGACGATTTGCCCCACCAGCAGCACGATCACGCCAGCCGCCGCCGCCTTGTAGCCCGCATGCGCTTCATGGTCGCGCCACACGCTGATGGCAAATCGCACCAATGCCACCGTGAGCACGACCGCCATGACGCGGTGGGCAAAGTGAATGCCGACGCGAAAATTCCACAACGGCGGCAACAGATCTCCTTCGGGGGAGCTCAGCGGAAACGACGGAATCGCCATGCCCGCGTAACTATGGCGCATCACCGCCGCGATCGCCAGTTGCAGCAGCAACAGCGCGCAACACCACTTGCCCAGACGCCGGACCGCCATGCTGGCACCCAGCGACTGGCTCGCGATCCACATGCGCGAAAGTCCCAGCGCAATGGCCAGCAGGGTGCAGATATACACCTGCGCCAAGATCGCGTGCAGCATGGCAAAAAGACGGCCCACGCTCACGAAATCGAGAATGATGGGGTCCAACAGCACGCGCAATCCGCCCACCAGCGCCTGCGCAAAGACCAGCACCACCGCGCCCAGCGCAACTTTACGCACCCACGCCCGCGCTTCCCACCGTCGCACCGCCAGCCAGATCGCGATCGTGATGATCGACATCATGCCGGCGCTCAGCCGGTGCGAATGCTCGGCAAACATCATGATGTCCGTCAGCCAGCCTTCCGGATTGAGCGATCCATTGGACAACGGCCAGTCCTCGAAAATCATGCCCGCGCCGATGCTGGTGGTGAAGGCGCCCAGCATCACGAGCACAAACACCCACACGCTGCCGATCGTGGCAAACCAAGCCAAGCCAGGCTGATAGTCGGAAGTTCGAGTGGTGATAGTGGTGGCTGCAGGCATTAACGGCGATGGATTCTAGCGAAAGAATCGGCCACCCTACGATCCTCATTCCCTTTGACAAATCTAACCTCCGGAGAATCGGTGCCTCTATGCGGATGCCATTCAATCTCGCTCGTTTACTCACCGTGACCGCCCTGCTGGCGGTTGCATTGACCGTCGGATGTCGGCCCGCCACCAAGGAAGACGCCAAACTCGAGGTGCCCGGACGCCCGGTCACGGGGCAGATTATCAAGGTCGATGCCGAACGTGGCACGCTGCTGGTCGACCACGACGAGATCCCCGACTACATGCCCGCCATGGTCATGGAATTCCACGCCGGCCCCGGTGATCTCGCCAACGCCGTCGCCGGCGAACGCATCCGCGCTCGTCTCATCGAGGACACCGACGGCACGTTTCGCCTCGCTCACATTTGGAAAGTCGACGCGCTGGCCGCATCACAAGTGACCGCCGCCGCCGCCGCGTTGCGCGAGGACACCACCATTCGTGGTCGCAACGCCTACCGCTCCGTTGGTGAAAACCTGCCCGATTTTGCCCTCTACGATCAAACTGGCGCGGTCGTCGATGTCTCCCGCTTTCGCGGTAAAAAGGTGCTGCTCAACTTCATCTACACCCGCTGCCCGATCGCCACCATGTGTCCCGCCGCCACCATCAACATGATGGCCGTGCAATCCGCCGTGGCCGAAGCCGGCAAGAGCGACCGGCTCGAGTTGATCTCCATCACCTTCGACCCCGAGTTCGACACGCCAGGCGTGTTGCGCGATTACGCCGAGGTTCGGGGCATCGATACGACCAACTTCAGTTTTCTCACCGGTCCGGAGAGCGCGATCAAAGACCTGCTCCGTCAACTGGGCGTGCTGGCCGAGGTGGAAGGTCCGCTGATTTCGCACACGCTCGCGACGCTGCTCATCGATGAAAAAGGCCGCATCATCGATCGCGCGGACGGCAGCCAATGGGACGTCACGCAATTCGTCCGCAAGATCGTGCGATGAGTGCCGCCGCTCCACTTTCACCTGGCCAACGGCGTCAGCTCATCGGGCTGACGCTTGGGGCCGTCGCCGTGTTCGCGGTGTTTCGCTGGTTGCCGACCGGCACGAATCTGAGTCACGGCGACTTCCGTCTCGAGGGCGACAACGTGCTCGAGTTTTGCGATCCCGCCGCGCCGCAATTTCTGCCGGTCACCACGGCGCGTTCACCGGTGATTTTCGAAATCAGTCCGGCGTCCGTCGCGACCGGGGCGATGAAGACATTCACGCTGCGTCTCGCGACCTCATCCGGCAAACCGATCGGCCCCGTCGATCTGCTCGTCGCCCACACGCGCAAGCTGCACGTCATGGTCGTTGACCCGACCTTGCGGGATTACCAGCACGTGCATCCCGAACCAACCGCCACCGCCGGTGAATGGACGGTAAGCTTCGCGCCCCGCTTGGCCGGCGCGTATCGCATCTTTGCTGACTTCACTCCCGCCGCGACGGCCCGCGGCCTCTACGCCAGCGCTGAACTCACCGTGCCGGGGGACGTTGCGGTCAATCCGATCATCACCAATTGGACGGCCGAAGTCGGGAGTTTCCGCTTCGAACTCCGGCCCGACGCGCTGCCCGTGCGAGCGCGGGAGACGACCCGTCTTACGTTTGCCATTCGGGCGGCCGACGGAGCCGACATCGCTCTGGGTGAAGTCATGGGCGCGTTTGCCCACCTCGTGGCGTTCGACCGCGAACGCAGCGGATTCGCCCACCTGCATCCGCTTGAAACCGACCTCGCGCAACCGCCGAGTGCGGCCGAGCCCGATCTGCACTTTCAAGTCACTATTCCTGATCCCGGGCTTTACGTGATTTGGGCGCAACTCGTCCTTGATGGCACCGAGACGTTCGTGCCGTTCTGGTTCGAAGTGGAGCCATGAACGAAACCGCCGCCGATCCCGGCCTGCAGGCGGACGAGCGGCTCGTGGCGCGTGGCTGGTTGCGTATCGGCATTGGCATGGCGGTGGCCGGGCAGGCGATGGTGTTTGGGCTCGCGGTCAATGTCACTCCGGCCGACGGCGTCGGTTATTGGGTGGTGCACGGCGGCTCCATGGCGGCGGCGCTGGGCGTGCTCGTATTTCTCGGCGGCGACCTCGGGCGCGGAGCGATGGCGGCGCTGCGGCAGCGAAAAATCAGCATTGATCTCCTGTTTCTGGTTACGCTCACCGGCGCGTTCGCCGGATCGCTCGTGAGCACGTTCACGCGCACCGGGGCGATTTATTATGAAGTCGTCGCTGTGCTCATCGCGGTGCACACGGTCGGCAAAATGATCGCCGCGCGGAGTCGGCTCACAGCCCTGTCGGCGGTCGATCGCACGCGCCGGGAGTTCGCCCAGGTGCGCGTTCGAGGGCGCGAGGGAGAAAGTATTCAAAAAACCGTTACCGAGGTGACGACGGACGACCGGGTGTTGGTTGCGCCCGGTGAAGCCATCGGTGTTGATGGCACCATTGTGGATGGCCGCAGCTATGTGACGGAAACCTCGATGACGGGCGAATGGCGGCCGGTTTCGCGGGGACCAGGCGATGCCGTGTTGGCCGGCACGCACGCCGTCGATGGAGATCTGGAAATCGCGCCATTGGCCGGGCCGCGTCGGTTGGATACGATCCTGAGCGCAGTCGAACAGGCGCGGTTGGCCCCGAGTCAGTTGCAGGCGCAGGCCGATCGCTTGATGCGTTGGTTTCTGCCCGTCGTCATGGGCGTGAGTGTTGCGACCTTTGCGTTCTGGATCGCGCGCAGTCCATGGCATGAAGCGCTGTTTCATGCCATGGCCGTCCTGCTGGTGGCGTGTCCCTGCGCGATGGGTCTGGCCACACCGATCGCGGTCTGGAGCGGATTGGCCCAGCTGGCCAAGCTCGGCATGGTTGCCGGCACTGGGGACATCCTCGACGCGCTGAGTCGGGCCGACACGCTGTGTATCGATAAAACCGGGACGCTATCGGAGTCCGCCATGGTCGTCACGGCCTGGCACACCGCACCCGCCTGGCGAGCGCGGGAACCCTGGCTGCGCGCCGCGGTCCTCGCCGCCGAGTCCGACCTGCAACATCCCGTCGCCCAGGCACTAACTCGCGAGTGTAACCATAATGGTTACACTCGCGGAGCGGCCGCGGAGCGGCGCGTGGAGGCGGGAGCGGGCGTGGTGGTGACGGTGGAGGGGCGGGAGGTTCGCGTCGGGGAGTGGGCGTTGCACGGCTTTACGGACGAAGTGTCGGCTGATCCCGGGAAGCGTGTGTATGTCTCGGTCGACGGCCGGCTGGCTGCGTGGATCGAACTGGGCGAACGTTGGCGCGAGGGAATGAACGAGGCGTTGACGGAGCTGGCGGCTCTGGGCGTCGCGGTCGAAGTGTTGACCGGAGACGCCCATCCGCCGGCGGGATTGACGGTGCCGGTGAAGTCGGGACTGACGCCGGCCGAGAAAACGGCGCGGGTGCGGGAGTTGATCGCTGGCGGACGCACCGTGGTGCTGGTGGGCGACGGCGTGAACGATGCCGGCGCAATGTCGATCGCGGCGGGTTCGATCGCGATTCGCGGCGGCGCGGATCTGGTGCGGGCGTCGGCCATGGCGACAATGCTGGGCGATGACCTGCGGGTGTTGCCGCAGGCGGTGCGTTTGTCGCGAGCGGTGCGACGGGGCATTCATGGCAATCTGCGCTTCGCGGCGAGTTACAATGCCGGGGGCATGATGCTCGCCGCCGCCGGATGGCTGCATCCCGTGGTGGCGGCGCTGCTCATGGTGGGATCGAGTCTGGCGGTGGGCGTGCGGTCGTTGCGCGGGGTCGCGCGTGCTGCCGCGACGTTTAAGGCTCCCGGACGGTGAGGGTGGTATTCAGTTCGGCGGACTTGAGTTCCTGCCGTTGACCCGAAGGCCAGCGAATGACGATGCGTCTGATGCGGGAATCGGTGCCGAGCCCGAAGCGCACCGTCGACTCGGATTGCGCCATGTAGCTCGTGGCGGGAGCCACCGTGCGCACAAAAATGCGTCGGGGCGTGTGCAACTCAATGCGGGCACCGGACGCATCGGGATGGGAACGGGTGGCGATGAGTTTGAGGGCCAACCACGGAAGCGACATGCGTTGGTCGTTGCGCAGGAGTTTGGCGGGACCGGCATTTTGCGCGATGGCGATGTCGAGATCACCGTCGCCATCGAAGTCGAGGGTGGCCATGCCGCGGGCGGTAAGGGACGGCATCTGCGCGGCAGGCGTCCACGAGGATTGTTCGCGCCACCACAGTTGTGGCGCGTGCGCGAAACGGCCGGGCTCGTAGTCGTCGGGAAAGATGTTGGTGTCGTGTTCGGCCAGGCCGCCGGCGGCGAAAAACTCGGTGTATCCGTCGTTGTCGGTGTCGAGTAGCCTGCCGCCGAGTTTGGCCGTAAGATCCAGCGAGGGAGGGAGGATTATTTCGGGAGCGGGCGCGAGTTGGAGGAAGGTATCATCGCTCAAGCTGGCCAAGGGGAGAGCACCGGGGGCGGTGATGGTGGCGGCCAGACCCTCGCGGCGGGGTTCGCTGGTCGGGTTCCACGGGGTGAAGGTTCCGTCCGGTTCGGCGAGGAACCAGGCGTCGGGCGCGGTGTGATAGGTGAAGTGCAGGTCGAGGTGGCCGTCGTTGTTGGCGTCGAGCGTGCGCAGCGCCAGAGTTTTGGCGGTGGGGCGCCCGGTATTGACGTCGAGGTGCCGGAGTCCGATCGGATCGCGCACGACGCCAAACCGACCGTCGCCCAAGTTGCGATACACGGTGGGATCGACGCCGACGAAACCGACGGGGGCGCCGTAGGAACGACCGACTTGAGCCACGGAAAACGCGGCGGCCAGGCCGAGTTCACCCGGCCAGCGTGCGTAGTGCGCGACGATGAGGTCGAGCTGTCCGTCGTGATCGAAATCGAGCCAGACGGCGGCGGTGCTCCACGTGTTGTTTTCCCCGGCCACGCCGGCGACGTTGGTCGTCTCATGAAATGTGCCGTCGCCGTGATTGCGGAAGAGGCGGTTTTCACCGATGGCGGTGATGAAGATGTCGGGCCAGCCGTCCGCATCGTAGTCGCCGATGGCGGGACTCATGCCGTTGGCCAAAAAATCGAGCCCGGCGGCGGCGGTGACGTCGGTGAAGGAACCGTCGCCGTTATTATGATACAGGGCGCTGGTGCCGGGAGATTGCCAGGCATTGTTGGACCACGGCCACGGGGACCCATTGACAAAGAGCAGGTCGGTCCAGCCATCCTGGTCGTAGTCGAACGCGGCCACGCCACCGCCGAGGGTGGTGGGGGAATGGCCGGAGCCGTGGCGATGAGTGAAGGTGAGGCCGGCAGCGGCGGTGACGTCGGTGAACCGCGTGGTCGGGCCGACCTGGTTCAGGTCCGGAGCCGGAAACCACCACGCGAACGCCAGACCCAGCACCACGGCGGCACCGACCAGCAGCCCCACTACGGGGAGTAGCGAAGGCAAGCGTGCGGCGCTGACGGGAGGGAGGGGGGCTGACCGGCTGGGGGGCACTGTTTTAATTTACAGAAGGGAACGACGAGAACGAAGGAAGCAGAAATCGCGGACGGAAGCAGGTGTCAGGTCTTTGTTGCCTTTGTTTCCTTCTGCAAAACTACTGCCTGCCGATGCATTCGTCGAGTGGTTCACGATCCTTCCTTCGTTTCACCGGGGTGGTGGTGTTGTGGACGCTGGTGGGGTTGGCGTTCGCGAGTCAGTTTTATTTGTCGAGTTCGTTGGTCGGTCGCTCGGTGTCGTGGGGGGAGGCGATCAGTTATTCGCTGGGCGACTGGTATGTATGGGCGGTGTTGTCGCTGCCGATTGTGATGTTGGCGCGCCGGTTTCCCCCGGACGAGTCCCGGCCGTGGCGCACGGGTTTTATCCATCTGGGCGCGGCGCTGGTGATTTCACTCGTTTACGTCGTGCTGCGGGCGTGGGTGGGGCAGGTGCACGGTTGGGTGATTGAGGAGCCGGTGAGTTTTGGAGAGGTGTTTCAACCGCTGCTGGTAAAGACGTATCCATTTAACCTGTTGATTTACGGCGTGGTGTTCGCGGCCAGTCACGCGCTCGATTACTACCGCAAATATCACGAGCGCACGGTGCATGCGTTGGAGTTGGAAAAGCATCTGGCCGAGGCGCGCTTGCAGGCGTTGTTGCGACAGCTCAAGCCACACTTCTTGTTCAATACGCTCAACGGCATCGCCTCGCTCATGCACAGCGATGTGGATGCGGCGGACAAGATGTTGGTGCGGTTGAGCGAACTGCTGCGGCTGACCATGAACCAGTCGGGGCAGCCGCTCACGGTGCTGCGGGACGAAGTTGCCTTCATCGAAAAGTATTTGGACATCGAGCGTATCCGGTTTCGCGATCGATTCACCGTGACGGTGACGGTCGATCCGGACGTGCGCGAATGGCCGGTGCCGAGTCTGGTGCTGCAGCCGCTGGTGGAAAATGCCATCCGCCACGGGGTGGAGCCGCAGACGCGGGACGGTCACATCGATGTGATTGCACGGCGCGCGGGTGAGCGATTGGAACTCATCGTGGCCGACAATGGCGGTGGCATGCCCGCCGGTGGGTTCTCGCGCGAAGGTATCGGAGTGGGCAATACCCGCGCGCGTTTGCAGGAACTCTACGGCGAGAGCCATGAGTTTGCATTGACCAATCGGCCTGGTGGCGGCTTGGAAGTGCGGATCGTATTACCCCCTTCGACATGAAATCGATGCGAACTCTGATCGTTGATGATGAACCGCTGGCGCGCGAACGGCTCCGACGTCTGTGTGACGCGGAGTCGATGGTGGAAATTGTGGGCGAGTGCGGCAGCGGCGCGGAGGCGTTGTCGCAGCTGCATGCCGGAGGCGTGGATCTGTTGTTTTTGGATGTGGAAATGCCGGGCGCCACCGGGCTGGAAGTGTTGGCGGAACTTCCGGCCGCGGATCGTCCCGCGGTCATCTTTGCCACGGCCCATGATCAGTTCGCGCTTGAGGCGTTTGATCAGGAGGCGGTGGATTATTTGCTGAAGCCGTTTGATCGGGAACGGTTCCAGCAGGCACTGCGCCGGGCGGAAACCTTCCTGCAGGCCCGCCACGGCGCGGAGACGGAAGAGAAGCTGGAAGCGCTACTCGCCAAGGTCGCCCAGCAGGAAATTCGTCCGGATCGCCTCACGTTCAAGGTCGACGGCAAGGTGGTGTTTTTGCGTCCGGCGGAAATCGCCTGGGTCGAGGCGGCGGACAACTATGTGGTATTGCACCTCGAGTCGGGCCCGCGCCACATGGTGCGGGATACGATGACGGCGGTGGAGCGTCGGCTCGGGGTGAAACAATTCGTGCGCGTCAACCGCTCGGCGCTCGTGCAACTGGACCAGATCAAAGAACTGCAACCAGGCGCGCATGGTGATTACACGATTCTGCTGCGAGACGGGGCCCGCCTGCCGCTGAGTCGTAGTTTGCGGGGCAAACTCAACACGTTGTTCGGTCCGACGAGCGACTAAGGGGAGCGCGCGGACCGCAGGATATGCGGAGTGACGGCGAAGTTCTCGGGATGGTGCTCCCGAGTTCGCGGCGTTTTTGCGACACTTGGCCCCGCAATTGCGGCAGCAAGTCCCTGCGATCTTTTCTGTCGGTCACCACCCGGGCAATGCACCGCCATGCCCCTTGTTACCTCATATCTTGCCTTGCGGCGTTCGCCAATGTCGCTGGTCGCTATCATAATGTTCGCCGTTCTCGCGGTGTCGCGGGCGGGAGCCCAAGGGTGCGTGGCGGCGCGCGGATGCGGCCTGCTGGAGCATCTCGAGCACATGGACGCCATGGAACTCGCCACGCGGAGCCCTTGGGAACTGTCGGTGGGGCATCGCTGGTTCACCTCGGATCGTCATTTTCGGGGTATTCACGAGGAACCCGAACGGCAGGAAGAAGGCAGCGAGGTGATCAACCGGTCGCACTTTCTCGACGTCGGTATCAATTACACGGTTTCGGCGCGTTACAGCGCATCGGTGACGCTGCCCTTTGTTTCGCACCGTCGTTCGCAAACCGTGCGGGACGAAAACCGCGTGCCGATTTTGCGTTACCAAACCGAGTCCGCCGGAATGGGCGACGTGCGCATCGAAGGTCGGGGGTGGGTGTGGAATCCGGCGGATGCGCCACGGGGAAATGTCCTGCTGGGCATTGGTTGGGAGCTGCCAACCGGAGAAAAAGCGGCGACGGATTTCTTCACGGCGCGCGATGCCGCCACGGGAGAGTTTTACCAAGAAGAGCGCACGGTCGACCAGTCCATCCAACCGGGCGACGGCGGCCACGCGGTGGTGTTTTCCGCCTTTGCCTACCGCCGCCTGGGCGCGGGATTGACGGGATTTGTCAGCGGACTGTATGCCGTCACGCCGGAAGAACGCAGCGGGGTTCCGACCTTCCGTTCGAGCGAATGGGAAGCGGAAATGTCGATCGCCGACAGTTATTCGGCGCGAATCGGTTGCGAGTATGTGCTGGCCGCCCGGCAGGGCTTGGTCGGCAGTCTGGCGCTGCGGGTCGAAGGGGTGCCGGTGCACGATGTAGTCGGTGGGAGCACGGGGTTTCGTCGCCCCGGTTACGCCGTGGCGATCGAGCCCGGGCTGGCCCTCAACCACGGCCGGTGGAACGCCCGCATTTATGTGCCGGTGGCGATCCAGCGGAATCGGCAGCAAAGCGTGCCCGACAAACAACGAACGGCCGCGACGGGAGTGTGGCGCGTGGGCGACGCCGCGTTTGCCGACTACTCGATCATCAGCAGCGTAAGCTACCGATTCTGATCCTGCCCGGGCATTACGAGCTCGCGGGCAACGTGTAATCGAAGGTGTAGCGATGTCCCTCCGCCGTGATGTCAATGTTCATGGTGCCGGACAAGCCGGTGAGCTCGCCGGTCGCGGAGTCGGGCACCACCGTGACGCTGAGCGAGGCCGCGCCGCGGTTTATTGTGCCGGTGTGTTGCAGGGCAAAGGTGCCGGATTTCCCGGCGAGTTCAGCGGTGACGATTTCCATCGCGACGTAACCGGCGGAACCCTCGGTGGCGGTGCGAATTGCCAGCATTTGGCCTTGGCTGGTGCCGGTCAGGTCACCTGAAAATGTTTTGTCGAGGACGAGGCGGGCGATCTCGGCGGGCTCACCGGCGGCGGGCGCAGCAGGCGTTAAATTGACGTCGAACGAACCGTGAGCAGTAGCGGACATGGCGAGGGCAGGGAATAAGGAGGAAAGAAAGATGAGAAGAGCGAGGGCGCGCATGGTGAGAGGCACGTTTTGCCGTGGAGATGGGGATGGCGAGCGGGATCGCGGGGCAGCCGGTGCCTCTTCTTCAGCGCGATTGACCACGGACTCGCGGCAATTGGTCCCGGCGGGCTTTCCTCGCGGAAGTCCCGGCGGTTGACTGCTTTCGCATCAAGGTTGGTTCACGAAATCAAACACGCGCTGTTTTCGAAATGGGTCGGAAACAGCGCGTGATCGTTTTACGCCGGTCACTTGAGACGAAACGCGCGATAGGAGTGCGGTGCGATGGAGAACGCCATGGCATGTTTGTCCGGGGTCGGCGGCTGATCCCACCGCCGGAACGCCATGCGCACCTCGCCGGATAGGTGTTCGCCGGAAACGATGTCCTCGATCTGAGCATGGACGAGATCGACCACCACCGCGACATCCGCGGGTTCGTCGCGAAAGGATTGCACCACGAATGTGCCGTTGTCGTAGACGAACAGACTGATTTTACCGGGACCTTCGAGACGGACGGGCAGGTGGGCGGTGAGCTGGGCGCGAATGAGGTCGAGCGCCTCCGGCGCGATCGCGGAGAAATCGGCGAAGTTTTCCGGAATGGTCAGAATTTGGAGCTGACCGTCGAGGTAGTCGGCGTCGTGCAGCAGGGGCCAGCCGTTGGGACCGTCGATGCCGGAAACCAATTCCCAGGAGTCATTGGTGCGATAGGTGATTTGAGGAATCAGAATGGGTTTTTCCCCGTGAACCAGTCGGCGGCCCGCGGTGTAGTCGTGGACCAGGGCGACCCGGCCGGAATGCTCCAATTCGGCGATGTGCTGCAGGCCGCGATCCTGCAATTCGCGCAACAACCCCGAGGTGATGACGACGGTTTTCCCGGCAGTGAGGTGGGTGGTGATTTTTTCCACGATGGCCGGATCCTGGGCAGCCTGAGCCGTGAGCAGCACGATCGGTTCGGCGGTGGGGAAAGTGGGAACGATGTCCATCGGCAGACCGGCCATGCCGAGGAAGTTTTGCAGGAAAGCCTCCTGGGTGGAGTGAAACGGCTTGTAAGACTGCAGGCCAATAGGCTCACCCAACGCGCCCAGCACTCGATCCACGGCGGCAAAGGTTTGTCCGGCGACGGTGGCAAAGTTGGCCCCGGCGGGCAACGCGTCGTAGTCGAAACTGGTGCTTTGATCCTGCCAGGCGCCGCGCATGGCGGGCGTGATGGGATTGGCGATGATGTCGAACTGGAACAGGGCGATTTCGCGCGCTTTCGCCAGCAGGGTGAGTTCGAGTTGTTCAGCGTAACGGTCGGTCGTGGAGGATGCGAAAATATCGACCCAACCGCCGCCATTGCGGCCGGGGGCCAGGTTTTCGAAATAGCGAATGATGTTGTAGCTCAGGTAGGGCTGGAGGTGCTGCGCCGATGTTACGGCGTTGCGGGTTTCAGTGCCGGAGTGCACGCCGTCAAAAATCTGCGGTCCCCGCTGCAGGTCGAAACCCAAGGCGGAAAAATGGTCATACCAATTCGGATACTTGATGATTACCCGGGCCCGGGGATTGATCGCTCGGGCGGCATCGACCACAAGGTGCTGGCCGGCTTCGGCCATGACATCGAGCCGGTAGTCGGTCCAGGTGCGGTCCCCTTTGGCCGCGATATCGTGGGTCGACTTCGTGGACGTGAAAAAGAAGTCGTCGAGAATGATCTCGTCGAAGTGGCGGGCGGTGTGTTCGACGATCTCTTGAACCTTGGCGCGGTGTTCAGGATTTGAATACGAGAAGGTTTCGAAGCGATTGGGTTCATCGATGGTGAAGGTGATGCCCCCGGCGGTCTCGATTCCGCGTGCCGCGAAAAATGCCTTGGCGGCTTCCAGCGTGGCAGCATCCACGATGATGAGATCGCGATGAGTCTCGAGGTAGACTTTGTCGATGTGCAGTTCGGAGGAGATGGCCCCCCAATGACTTTCGAGCCACGCGGGATCGGCCATCTGCCGGACCTCGTAGGCCCGTGTGTAGACGGCGACTTCAAAATTGTCGTAGGCGGTGAGCAGGGTGGCGCCGGAGACGAGCCCGGCGGCGAATCGAGCGAAACGGAGAAATGACATCACGAGGTGGGGTTGGACGGAGGGACCGGCGGAGGTCGCCGGTCGCTGGACGGCGACGTTATGCGGCCGTCCCCCGTGGCGTCAGTGGTGATGTGACTCTCGCGTTTGAGCGCGGCCGCCTTCGGGCGCTAAAGATCGATAAAGACCAACTGTCCGGCTTTGCTGTCGGGCACCACCAGGGTGTTGGAGTCGCGATCGAGGTAGTGGTCGGCGGCGGACTGGGCGGTGTGCAGGAGACGGGGCGCGCGACCATGGGGCGGGAGTTGCCAGATTTTTCCGGAGAGGACCTCGAGCACGTAGAGATTGCCGTGGTCGTCGATCTCGACGCCGTCGCCCGAGCGGTAGCCGGTGGCGATCACCTGTGGGGCTTCGCCCGGATACCCGGCGACCACGTGGCCCAACCAAAACGAAGTTGCGAGGATACGGCCGTCGGGTTCGACGAACACACCGTTGGGGTAACGCATGAGCGGAGAGTCGCCGAGCGCGAGGGTCACGGTGCCGTTCCAGGCGATGTGGTAGACCCGGCCATGAGGTTTGCGCGCCAGAATTCCGGCATCGTCGAGCGGTGCAAAGCTGCCGGTGGCGAAGAGTTCACCACTGTTGTTCATGTCGGTCACGTAAACGCCTTCGCCGCGGGGGTCGTTGGCGACGTCGTTGAGATAAACCGGAGGCTCGGGAAACTGATCCAGACCGGCGAGCAGGGTCTTGGAGCCGTCGGCGGCGATCTTCCACACGTTTTTACCGTCGGCGGTGACGAGCGCTTCGCCGGTGAACACAATGCCCTTGGGTTCGGCGAGTCCGCCGCGCGAAAACACGCGGACTCGTCCGGAGGGAGAGACCCGGCGGATCTCGCCGTCGGTGGCGGCATCGGGATGGGAGCCGCGCTCACCCATGATGGTGACGAAGTAGTCGCCGCCGAAGCCGCGCGTAACGCTCTCGGGATTGCGCCCGACGTCCAACGTGCGGATATCGGCCCGAGCGGTGAAGGTGAGCGAGGCGAGCAGGAGGGGTAGGACGAGGCGACGCATGGTCATGGCATGGCGGGGCGACGGGGAGGGAGAAAGCTTCGCCGAGTTTGACGTTAAGGTAAACCTGTGGCGGAACGGAACTATTGGGGTCGCGTTGGGGTCGTTTTATCGAAGGTTCCTTGTTGCTCATGTCCTCCCTCCGCCGATTTTTCAGTTCGTTTCTTTTCGCCAGTCTGACGCTGTCATCGACCCTCGCGGCGGCTCCTTCGATGGAATCGCTTTCGGTGATTGCCGTGACCGACATGACGGAGATCGGGCGCACGTATCCCGAGGCGTCGCCGGATTCGCCGGTGTATTATCAAGCGGTGACGACCGGTTATCAGGATTTTGGGCGGGGCATGGCGGGAGAAAAAGAGCCGGAAAACGACGCGTTCCTGCAAACGGTGCTACGGACCTTGAAGCGCGAGGGGTATGTCCCCGCGACGGATGCGCATCCGCCGACAATCGTGTTGGGGTTTTCCTGGGGCAGTCTGCGTTCGCAACCCGGGGCGGCGTTGAAAGTGCTGGGCGGCGACAAACTGGATCTCATGTGGGAAGTGGAAACGACGACGGGACTGGATGTGCGCCAGTGGTTGCGGGGCATGCGGGCCGAAAAAGCGCAGCGCGTGTTGGAGCTCTCCAAGGAGGATCTGTTTGTGATGAATGTGGCGGCGTATGATCGATCGGCGCTGGTCAAGGGGGAGCTCGTGCCGCTGTGGCAAACGCGCATCGCGTGTCCGACGCGAGGGGTGTGGGCGGCGGACGCACTGCCGCAGATCGTGCAGGTGGCGGGGCCGGTGATTGGCCGCGAAACCAAGACGCCGGAGCTGTCCACGGTGGGGCGGGCGTTTGGCAAGGCGGGCAGCGTCGAGATCGGCGATCTGACGGTGGTCGACGAGGATTTTGATTTGGCCACGATGCCGGTGCTCGATCTGACCAAGGAAACCGAGCCCGAATAACGCTCAGCTTTTCAAGCGGCGTCGGCCGGGACGTTTGAAGATCCGGCGCAGTAGTTTTTCCAACCGGTCCATACCGGAGGCGATCCAACCCGATTCACCCGCCAGGAGGAAACCGGACAGGAGGTAAAACAGAATCGCCGGGCCCGGCAGGATCATCAACGGGATGGCAATGGCCAAGCAGACCAAGGCGAAACCGATGATCAGGATGCGACTGAGCTGTGATCCCCCGTTGGCGCGTTCGCGGGCGCGTCGGTCGAATCTTTCCTGGAATCGGTGGCCCGGCTCGGCCGTGCGAAACTCCTGCCAGTGTTCGCGCATGCGGGCCCGAAACGAGTCCACAACTTGTTCACCCCGGGCGTGGGCTTTGGAAAAGGACATGGGTGGTGGGGCTAGAATTTCAGGTGCTTCAACGTGAGGCCCTGATTGATCAGTTGGTTGAGGGACTCGATACCGATTTTGAGGTGATCGGTGACGTAGGTTTCGTCGACTTCGGCATCGCTCTCGGCGGTTTTGACCCCTTCGGGGATCATCGGTTGATCGCTGACGAGCAACAGTGCGCCGGTGGTGATCTCGTTGTAGAATCCGGTCATGAAGATCGTCGCGGTTTCCATGTCGACCGCGATGGCGCGGATCTTGCGCAGGTATTTTTTAAATTTCGCGTCGTGCTCCCACACTCGGCGGTTGGTGGTGTAGACCGTGCCGGTCCAATAGTCGCGGGCGGAGTCGCGGATGGTCGTGGAGATGGCCTTCTGCAGCGCGAAGGCGGGCAGGGCGGGCACTTCCGGCGGCAGATAGTCGTTGCTCGTGCCCTCGCCCCGAATCGCGGCGATCGGCAGGATCAAGTCACCGATCTCAGCGCGGTGTTTGAGTCCGCCGCACTTGCCGAGAAACAGCACGGCCTTGGGTTTGATGGCGGTGAGCAAATCCATCACCGTGGCGGCGGTGGCACTGCCCATGCCGAAGTTGATGATGGTGATGTTGCCGGCCGTGGCATTGGGCATGGGCTTGTCCTTGCCCTTGACCTTCACCCGGTGCCATTGGGCGAACAGGTTCACGTAACGTTGAAAATTGGTCAGCAGGATGTGATCGCCGAATTCCTTGAGTGGCACGCCAGTGTAGCGCGGCAGCCAGTTTTCCACGATCTGACGTCGTGTTTTCAGGCCCTTGGGCGAAGGCGTGGAGACGGGGGAAGCGGAGGGCGGCGCGGAAGCTGCGGCGGACGTGACAGGTTTCGGCATGAAGATGGATACACCCGCCGGTCGGGTCGGGGCAAGCAGGCGCGTGCAGTTATTGCGCGGAGGGGCGCAGATCCGACAGTTTTATCGTCCGGGTATAGCGCACGGTGCCTTGTTTATCGATGCAGGTGACGACCAAGGCGCGCTCGGCGCCTGATCCGGTGACATCGACGCGGGTGAAGTTTTGATCCGGCACGAGCGTGTCGGGGAGCAGGGCGGGATCTTTGCCGCCCGGGGTGTCGGCGATGTTGGTCCAGGCGCCGCTGCTGAACGGCGATGACGTGATCTCGTAGACCCACTGGCCGGCACTGAGCTCGCGTTTATACATGGCCGAAAAGTGCACATCGCCAGTGAGGAACACGACGCCGGTGAGCTCGTTTTCCACGATGAACTCCATCAGCTCTTCGCGTTCGTGACGGTAGAGTTCATGGCTTTCACCGCGAGACGTCGACTGGAGCATTTGGTTGCCCGTGGCGATGAAGAGGAACTTGAAGTGATTGAGCTCTTTGGCGGCGAGGAGGGACTGCTTGAGCCATTCGAGTTGGTGGCGACCCCACTGGGTCTTCTCCGGGTGCTTGTCCTGGTCGAGCCCGGCGGCGTCCCGATAGTAGTGGTTGTCCATGAGGAAGAACGCGGCGTCGCCCCAATAGAACTTGCTGTAGACCCCGGGGTTGTCGCGCTCGCCGTAAGCGTGGTTGCCCCAGTAGGCCTGAAAGATGTCCCGGGCGGTGTCCTTGTATTCGTAGGACCAGTTGGAGTCGTTGGGGCCGTAGTCGTGGTCGTCCCACGTGGCGTAGTGATGCATGGTGCCGAGGAGCTTTTGCATCTCGGGAATGGCGCGATCGTGCATGGGTCGATGCCAAAGACCGCTGATCGAGTCGTAGTCGGCTTCGCGCCAATACCAGTTGTCTCCGGTCCAGATCATGAAGTCGGCGTCGGACTCACCCATGAGTTCGAAGGTGCGAGTGGTCTTGCCGTAGGGAGAGCCGGGCCGGTCAAATTCGGCTTCATTAATGTAGGCGCAGGAGCCAACAATGAACGAGAAGTCGGGCGGCGGGGTGCGCCATTCCCACAGTTCCTGGGTGGCAAAGGTCGCAGGGGCGGCGAGGGCCTGGTCTTCGCCATCGATGGTGATGCGGTATTGGTAAGTGCCGCCCATTTTGAGGAGTCCGGGGCGGAAATGGTGGATCTGGCCGCCGGCGGGATGAGCGGGGGTGTCGTGATGCGTGATCGACGAGGTCGAATCAGGTTGTCCGAGCAACCAGTAGGTTAACGTGACCTCCTTGGCGTCCTTGGTTTCGAGCCAGAGGAAGACCTCGCGATGGGCACGATAGCCCAACATCGGGCCGGAAACAATTTCGCCCGCAGCGAGAGCACCCGCGAGGATCAACGTGGCGAGGAGAGCGGAGAGGAGAGAACGCAGGCGCATGGTCATTGATCAGAGGTTTTTCGCGCTAAAAGGCAAAGCCGGACCTGCTGCATCGCGTTACTTTCCGGTGGCTGGCGGAACAGATTTAAAGCGGGAACGGACCTGGCGTCGACCGAATGAAAAGGTGTAGCTAATCTGGGTCGCGTTCGACGTAGGTTTGGTCAGGCAAGACGCTGCGAACGAGGGGAGCCGCTTGACGAGGCCCTAGCAGGGTCACAAAGGGAAATCCAAGAAGTTGACGACGGAACTCAATTTATATCTCACTTGTAAACATGAAGATAGGTCGAAATTGCGCAATCAGGAATTCAAGTTCCGATTTGCACAAAAACTATTCTGCCTACTGAATGAAGGCTTGGAACCTTCCGAAGGTCACACCCCGGCCAGCGCGTTGGAGCGGTTGAGGTGCTCCTCGCCGGTGTATTTTTCGGATTGTTCGTCGGCGTGATAGCTGGAGCGCACCATGGCGCCGCTTTCGACGACGCCGAAGCCGATTTCGAGGCCCCACTTGTGCCAGTGCTCGAACTCATCCGGATGCACCCAGCGGTCGATCTTCCAATGCTTTGGAGTCGGCTGCAGGTATTGGCCGATGGTCAGGATATCCACGCCGTCGTCGACCAGATCACGCAGGGTTTGCTCGATCTCCTCCTTGCGCTCGCCGAGGCCGAGCATGATGCCGGTCTTGGTGGTGAAACCGCGCGACTTGGCGTGACGCAGCACGGAGCGGGAACGCTCGTAGCGGGCCTGCACGCGGACGGGTTTTTGCAGGCGTTCGACGGTCTCGACGTTGTGATTGTAGATGTCGGGCTTGGCGTCGAGCACGGTATCGACTTGGTCCATACGACCTTTGAAATCGGGCACGAGCACCTCGATCGCGGTCGAGGGATTACGGTGGCGAATGGCGCGGATGGTGGCGGCCCAAATCGCGGCTCCGCCATCGGCCAACTCGTCGCGAGCGACCGAGGTGATCACGCAGTGCTTCAGATTCATCTTGGCCACGGCGTCGGCGACGCGGGCGGGCTCGGCGATGTCGTATTCGGTGGGTCGGCCGGTCTGGATTGCACAAAAATTGCAGGAGCGCGTGCAGATGTTGCCCAGAATCATGACCGTCGCGGTGCCGCGGGACCAACACTCGCCGAGATTGGGGCACTGGGCGCTCTGGCAAACGGTGTGGAGCTGATGTTCATCCACGAGCTTGCGCACGGCTTGGTAGCCCGGGCCGGAGGGCAATTTGGCACGGAGCCAGGAGGGTTTACGTGTGGTGTCGGTCAGATCCATGAGAGTTGAAGCGGTTAACTAACCACAGGTGGGCCCGAATAAACACGGATAAAATACGACTATGAGAATCGCTGTTGGGACGGAGTAATCCGGGTTCATTGGGCAAGGGCTGGCGGCTCCGAGGGAGGCAATCGGATTGATGGCCTTGTAGGAGCGTGTTTACGCGCGATGAATACGAAGCCTCTTGGCGCCAACCCGACGTGTGCATCGCGCGCAAGCACGTTCCTACGTGTTGGTTATGAAACAGTCGGCGTGCTTCGACCCGCGATGAACTCCGGCCAGAGCGTGGTGAATTCCTGCACTAGCACGGCGCGCACCTCGTCCATCGAAGGAGGCGCGGTGGGCAATTCGCGGGCGAGGGACGTGACGGTGCCATCGGCGGAGGCGATACCGCAGGGCACGATGCCGGCGAAATGGTCGAGGTTCGGATTCACGTTGAGGGCAAAGCCGTGATAGGCGACCCAGCGGCGCACGGCCACGCCGATGGCCGCAATTTTGCGCGAGCCCACCCAGATGCCGGTGAGTCCGTCGCGACGCGTGGCGGCGAGGCCGAGCGCGCCCACGGCACGAATCATGACTTCCTCCAAAAAGCGCAGGTAAGCGTGCAGGTCTTTAACGGCGGAAAGGTCGACGATCGGGTAACCCACGATCTGGCCGGGGCCATGATACGTAATGTCACCGCCGCGATTGGTTTCGGCCACGGTGATGCCTTGCGCGGCAAGTTGCGCCGGGTCCCACAATAGGTTGGCGGCGGCGCCCTGCCGCAGACCGACGGTGTAAACCGGATCGTGTTCGGTAAATACGAGCGTGTCTGGGGTCTTGCCCGCGATGCGCTCACCCACCAGCCCGCGTTGACGCTCCGTCGCCGCCCCGTAAGTGGTGCGACCCCAGTCGACGATTTGAACGGTTGAAGGCGCGGTCGGGAGCATGGCGCGCAGCGTGGGGAAAACCAGCGGCGGTGCAACTCCCGCAGCGACATGGCCGACTCGCCTCAGTTCAGTCCGATGGTGACGGCACCCACAACCGCGGTGGCACCGAGCACCAGTCCCACCGGGAGGCGCAGTGGCCGGGAACCGAGGCTCACGGCCATGCCGGCTTTGAGGAGGGCATTGGCGATGGCGCCCATGACGATGGCGTTGACGGCGAGACTGAGGGGTAGCCCGTCGCCGCGTTGACTATCGGCCATGGAAAGAGCGATCGCGTCCATGTCGGTCAGGCCCGAGATGAAACTCAAAGGCAGTAATCCGCTCTGCAGATCGAGTTGAGTGACCGCTTTGACCAAAAACGCGAACAACGCATACAGCAGGGCAAATTTGACCGAGGTGCGCAAACTCAGCGGATTGTTCATGGACGGCGACGCCACGCTGCTGCCGGCGCTGGGTCGAAACGCATACCATGCGCCGAAGACGATCGCCGGCAGTGTCATCAGCAACAAAGGCTTGGCGACGGCCATGGCCAACGGGGCGTTTAATACGGCGATGACCGCGATCACCCGCGGGACCATCACCGTGCAGGCGGTGGAGATCGCGAACGCGTAGTGGATGGAGAGGTCGGGGTCCTCTTTGCTGCGGCGACTAAACGCCAACGTCGTGGCAGTGCTCGAAGCGAGCCCTCCCAGCAAACTGGTGACAAACACACCGGACTTGGTGCCAAACAACCGCATGGCCACGTAACCGGCAAATCCCACCCCGGAAATGAGCACAACCATCAACCACGTGGAGTAGGGGTTGAACCCGTCGAAAGGACCCATCGCGCGATTCGGCACGAGCGGGAGCACCACGCCGGTGATGGCGACAAACTGCAGCGCGGCCCGCACGTCCTCGGCAGTAAATTTACGCGTCCAATTGTGAATCGGCTGTTTCAACCCCAGGGTCACCATGGTGAGGGTCGTCACCAACACGGCCGCCTGCGTGAGATCCCAGGCGACCAACGTGCCAGCCAGAATCGTCAGTAACATGGCGGCAAAGCTCGTGCCGCCGCCGTTGCCCGGCACCGGCCCGCGCCAGCGAAACACGATCTGGTGGGACGCGATCGCGGCGATGATCACCGGCAACGCCCAAGCCGCTCGTTCGGTGGCGGCGCCGCCGAGACAACCCAGCACGCCCCAGAACGTGTGCGTGCGCACACCGCCGAAATCGATCGAGGGACCGTCGGTGGCTTCGTTCTTGGTTTGCTCGCTCCATTGGCGAATCAATCCGACGAGCGCACCGAGTCCGGCGCTGGCAGCGATGGCGGCAAGGGTAAGGGGCATCAAGCGCTTAGCATGAGGGTAATCGTGCGAGGATCAAGCCAGCGCCGGACCCGCGTCGGGGCTATGAAGCGGAACCGAAATTCGGCCTACCGTTACTACCCAGACGGACTGGGTATGAGTGCTGCGAGCGGAGAATTGCGGTGCACGGTGAGTCAATTTCACGCTTTTGCCATGACACCAAAAACCTCTCACAATCCGGACTGTTCTCATCTTCAACGTTCCTACCGTGATTTTCGGACCGCGCTTTTTTTGGCAGGGTTCAATCGTTACCTTCGCAGCCACGCGGATAGTGGGTTGAGGCGTGCCGTGGGATCACCGACTCAAGCCTGGAATTCGTCGCCTACTCGGTAGGTTGAGGAAATCGGGGCATTTTCGTCCCCGTATTTAGCCGCTAATACCACCGACCAGATGCACCTTTGTCGTCGCTCATTCGTCTTGTTCCGCCGTCGGCGAGCGGCCGCGGCCATGTTCGCGCTGCCCACATGTTTTTTTCTGACCGCGTGTGTGACCGCTCCGCCTCCTGCCCGTGGCCTCCGCTCAGTCCGCTCTTTTTTCTCCGGGATCCAACGAGGTCTCCGCGACCTACTCGTTCTCTTCCCATGCCGACCTAAAGCAGGCTGGCACCACCATCGGCGACATGGAGATCGCGCACGATGCGTTCGAATACGGCGTCCGTGGTAAGTGGAACGGTGATACGACCGCCTTCGGTTCGATCAGCTGGAGTTACGACGATCTGAACGCGAATGGCTGCGCTCCGTCCCAGCGTGAGCAGTGACGAAGGCGGATTCTCCAGCGACGGCTTTCGACTCTCCGCGATCGTTTCGGTTGGCCATAAAGTGAGCCCGACGTTCCGGTGGAACGCTGGCTTCGCCGCCTCGACCGAGGGTGATTACCCCGTGCTGCCGATGCTCGGACTGCAATGGGAGTTCTCGCCGGATTGGACGCTGGCTTTCGGGTTTCCCAAGACCGAGGTGATTTACCAGATGAGTCCGCAGCTTAGCTTCAACGCCGGCCTGTGTTTCCAAGGTGGAAGCTATGCCATTTCCACCGTCAATGCCCCGGGATTGAACGACACCCACATGGACTATCGCGAGTTCCGCCTCGGCGGCGGTCTATCCTACCGACCGTCCGCCGCGATTGAACTGAGGCTCGACGGCGGCGCGGTGATCAACCGGCGCTTCGACTACTATGATCGGAATTTTGAGATCAAAGGCGACAGCGCCGCCTACGTTGAATTGACGATGAAACTCCGTTTTTAGACCTCCGAACGGTGAAGGCTACACGTTGGTGTGAGAGGTATTATTGGCCGGGCTCCAACAAGTAGATTTCGAGCAGGGCCTCGCCGGGCTCGCTGTCACCGAGGTCGACTTGCGCGGTGTAGGCACCGGCCGGTAGATCGACGACCACGGCGGCATCGCGCGAGTCGGGTGCGAGTTCGAAGGCTCCTATCGCTGAGGCGGCGGCCTGAATTTCCGCGTTGCCCGACCAATCTTGATTGGCCGCCTCCACGTAGGAGCCGCGAAACAGGCGCACGGCCGGATCGCTGACGGTTTCGGTCACGCCGAATTCCGCCAAGGACGGCCCGATGGCGCGAACGAGGATGCGCGCAGGACCGGTGCCCGTGATCACGAAACCAGCGGTCAGCACGTTGTGGCCGCGACCAGCCCAGCCGCGCAGCGACACGTTGTGGACGACGCGTTGTTCGTCGGTGCCGGCGTCGTAAAATTCGAACAGGCTCAAGCCGGGTTCACCGTTGTTGGGTGTGACCATGGCGGTGTGAGGCTGGTTGCCGATGGCAATCGCGAGGGCGGAGCCGTAGATACGTTCGGGAAAATAAAGCGTTCCGACCGGTCGCGCAGGAAACGCGCCTACCTGTGCAGCCAATGATTCGATGTGCGGATCGAGGGCGCTGCCGATGTCACGGTGTCTCACAAAAGGGCCGCCTTCAAATATACGCAGCTCGGGTTCGGGCAAATACTCGATAAACGGGATTTGGGAGAGTTGGGCCATGCCTTGCCCGATCGCGCGTAGCAGCACGGGTCGCGATCCGTCGATTGTCGTCACAAAACCGCCGATTTGCGGATGCTCGGTGGTCACGAAACTGCGGGCGGAAAAATTGACCAAGCGCGTCGTATTGGCGGAGACGGTGATCGAAGCGACTTCGCTGTGGAAGACGGTTTCACCGTAGGTTACGGTCGCCGTATAATTACCGGCATCGGCCGGGCGGGTGCGATTGATCACGAGGTGCGGCGACGTTTCGCCAGGTAGAGGCATGTCGTTTTTGAACCACTGAATGAGCGCCGTCGAGGGGGCGCCGAGACCCACGGCCAGCGAGACTGGTTCACCGGCGGTGATACTGCGATCACCCGGTGAAGCCGTGAGCGTCGGAGCGATCACGCTGGTGAAGCGTCGCAATAGCAACGGGTCGAGGTTCGCTTCGTTGGGGTCGAGGGTAGGCGCCCCGCTGGCCGCGAGCCACAGTCGGTCAGTCGCATCAAGCACGGCGTCACTGGTCAGGAGGTTGCCCGCCGAATTCGCGTAGGCAGCGAGTCCGAGATCGGGCCAACCGTCCGCAGTGAGCACGCCGGTGTAGCCGGCGATGCGACCGTCGCGCAGGATACGTTCGATGTGGATTGATTGGTCCGGCGGAGGCGCGAAACTCGGATCGCGGGCGCCATCGGGATGGAGCCTCACCCACTCGAAATCGCGCAGTCGGGAGTAGCCGGTGCGCCGCAACACGATCACGCCGCCTTGGGGAGTCAGCCACAAACCATCGCTTGATGAAAGCGTGGGAACGTCGGGTTCGTATGCTTCGTCGAGCACACCGGCCGGATCTAGGGCAAACAAGCGCCGCGTTTCGCCGTCGACCAAGGTCTCCGGTCGGGCGACGACGATGATGTGATTGTCTTCTCGGAGCACGGCTTGTTGAACAGGGTTCTCGCGCGACGAGCGTGGAAAGGGAACCTCGGTAATGTCGATGGGATCGTCCTCATAAATCGTCCAAAGGTTAACCGCAGGCATGATGGTGATGGGCAGGCGCCGATTCTCCGTTCCGTCCGGGTTGAGCCAGATCAAGTTAACGGAGAAGTCGTCGGATTGATCGCCGGTGAATGCGGAGATCAGGAACTCGCCCGAAGGGGCTTCGAGCAGCCACCGCGTATCTGGGGTGAGGTATGCTGTGGGAGTGTTGAGTGGTGTCCGCGTTTGTCCGTCGGCCGACAGACGTCCCCAGTGCCAGGCGAGCTCCGGGTTGCCGTTCGGATGCACTGCAATGAGCTCGGCGTATTGCACAATCGCGCCGCCGTCGCGAAGGGGCAGTGTGATGATGTTGCTGGAGGGCGCAAACGCGGCATCGAGTGCGCCGTCGGCCATGAAGCGGGCGATGCCGGCGCGGGGTTGGCCATCGATGTGCGTAAACGAGCCCGTGACCATGATGCGTCCGGAGGCGTCTTCGTGGAGGGAGCCGAGTTGCGCCTGAAGTCGGCGAGTCGCGTCGAGATTGAGCGAGGTGATTTGGGTGCCGTCGGCCAGTTGCAACTGCGGGGGCGGCGCCGGGTAAAGCGTGGGGTTCGGCTCCTCTCGCAGGAGGAGTTTACCGTCCGGGGAGACGGCGACCAGATGGATGCGGGTGGTCGCGGTCGGCGTGGCGGGCAGCGTGCGTTGCGCGGACAGATCGGGGCCCAATTCGACGATATGGTAGGTCTGCAGCGTCTCACCTCCGAAGCTGTGCAGTTCGACGAAGAGGTGACCTTGGGCCGACGCTTCCACGCTTCGAATCGACCGGTGGAGGTTGGAGTCGGTGGGCGGGATGAGTTGGTAGTTGGAATGGAGGCGTTGTCCCGCGTCATCGTAGGCATCGAACTGGGTGTCGCGGCGGACCACGAATCCGCCGGGAACGGGGTAGAAGTCGGTCGATACGTTGACCGGATTGGTCCAGATGGGAGCTGCGGCCACGTCCCCCGTCGCGCTGAGACGGATGATGAATTGTTCAGCGTCGTTTTCTGAGCTCCGTCTGCCGCGCACGAAAATACGTCCGTCATCGGCGACCTTCACATCGGACAGGTTGATGACATCAAAATCGAAAGCGGGATTGAACAACGGATCCAATCCGCCGGAAAGACCGATGCGCGCGAGTCCGGAGCGGGGTTGGTGATCAATCTCCGTGAAACTGCCCCAAACAATGAGCGAGTCGTCGGGCAGCGCCGAGAAGTTGGAGGCGTTGGGTAGCTCGATATCGGCTAAGGTCGGATCGACGGAGCCGTCGGCGCGCAGGCGTTGCACGGTGTAGGTATCGGGCGGGTCAATCGGTGTGACATAGACTTCATCAAGATCCGTATATCCCGACCAGCGCACCCAGGCGCCGCCATCGCTGGTGGGGGCGAGTGCAGCAACCGTGCGTTGTTGGTGCCCGACTTGAAAACTCGGGTCGATCACGCCATCGGCGTCCAGTCGCACCAGCGATCCGACCGGCTCGCCATTGATGCGGGTGGCGGGAACACTGCCATGAAGGAAAAAACCACCGCGCGCATCGGGCACGGCTTGCAGCGAATAGTTGACGGATTGATCCCGGGTGAACTCCGGGGCGAAGGCTTCGTCGCGGTGCCACTCCTGGGCGAACGTGATGCCGGTTGTGAGTAAGGCGGCGAGGGGGGCCACCATGATGAAAGCGGGGATTCGATTCATGGGATTTCAGGCGGGTGGCCAGACCCGGGGTTGGAGAGATGTCTGATTTGACCAGTCTGCGCAATCCGTTTGGTCATGGCATTTCGGGTGGGCTGAAATGCACCGTCCGAGCTAAAACCTGAGGGAAGGGGCCGAGGCGTGGTAACGGGATAGGCTTTGGGTTTGCCCTCTGGCGGGAGGATTTGCACGGTGGTCGGTTCCATGAGCGAAGAGACGTCACCAGACATTAGCCACGACCAACATGCCGTCCGCCGGCAAAAGCTTGCCGAGCTGCGCGCGGCCGGCAGCGATCCGTTTCGGGCTGAGGTCAAACCGACGCATTTCTCGGCCGAGGCGATCGCCGCCCACGTCGAGGGTGAGGACAACGCCATCACGGTCACGGTGGCCGGCCGCATCGTCACCCGGCGGGACATGGGCAAGAGCCAGTTCGTCAAGATCCTCGATCAGCAGGGGATCATCCAGCTCTACGTGAAAAAGGACGTCATCGGCGAAGCGGTTTACCCGGTGTTCAAAAAGCTCGATCTGGGCGACTTCATTGGCGTGACCGGCACGCTCTTCAAGACTCGCACGGGTGAAATCACGGTGCGCGCTCACAGCTACGTGCTCGTGGCCAAGGCGCTGCGGCCATTGCCCGAAAAATTTCACGGTCTGGCTGACGCCGAGCAGGTCTATCGCCAGCGTTACCTCGACCTCGTGGTTAACGCCGAGTCGCGCGAGCGCCTCATTACGCGTTCCAAGATCGTCTCGCAGATCCGCCGTTTCCTGGAGGATCGCAACTTCCTCGAGGTCGAAACGCCGGTGCTGCAAAACGTGGCTGGCGGCGCGGCGGCGCGTCCATTTGAGACGCACCACAACGCGTTGTCCGTCGATTTCGTGTTACGCATTTCGCTCGAGCTTTACCTGAAGCGTTTGCTGGTCGGCGGTATCGATCGCGTGTTTGAAATCGGGCGCAATTTCCGCAACGAGGGCATCTCCCGTCGCCACAATCCCGAGTTCACCATGCTCGAGGTTTACCAAGCTTACAGCGATTACCGCGGCATGATGACGCTGGTGAAGGATTTGATACAGTGCATCTGTTACGACGTCCTTCATCAACGTTCCGTCACCCATCAAGCCACGGGCGAGGAGATCCACTTTTTTGGCGAATGGCGCGAAGTGACTTACAAGCAGCTCCTGATCGACGCGACCGGCGAGGCCGGTTGGTTCGAGCTGCCCCGCCACGCCAAAATCGCCAAGGCCGAGTCGTTGGGCTGCAAGATCAATCCGGCGTGGGAGGACTTCGAAATCACCAACGAGATTTTTGGCAAGAAGATCGAACCGACGCTGATTCAGCCGACTTTTGTGACGCATTTGCCCAAGGAGCTCTGTCCCTTGGCCAAGCTCAATCAAGTGGACCCGAGCGTGCTCGACGTGTTCGAGCTCACCATCGGCGGCATGGAAATCGCCCCCGCCTACAGCGAGCAAAACGACCCCGACGTGCAGCGCGCCATGTTCGAGGCCCAGGCCGGTGAGGAGCAGCAGAACATCGACCACGACTTCCTGCTCGCGCTCGAGCACGGCATGCCGCCGGCGGGTGGCATGGGCATCGGCATCGACCGACTGTGCATCCTGCTCACGGGGGCCGAAAGCATTCGCGACGTGATTCTGTTCCCGCAATTGCGGCCGGGCGGCAGCGGAGCCTGAGCACCCGGTCGCCGGCGATCAGACGGAACCTCCGGCGTTTGAAGCTGACACCGGCGGACGGATCGCTGACTGCTTACTCGTCACATGCCCTGGTCTCTCTACCTCGCCCTCAAGCAGCTCTTCCCGTCGGGGAAGCGGTTTCCGTTTTTCACGGTGATCTCGATGCTGGGGGTGACGCTGGGCGTATGGTGTTTGATCGTGTCGATCGGCGTGATGGGCGGGTTTCATCGCGAGATTCGTCGCATGATCGTGGATACGCAGGGCGATGTGCAGATCCGCGCCGGAGCCTATCTCGACAATGTCGACGAAGTGATCTCGGTGCTGGAAGCGCAGCCCGACGTGGTGGGGGTGACGCCATTCGCGGAAGGCGTGGTGATGATGGAGCACGAATTCAAACCGGCGTTTCCGGCGTTGCAGGGCATTGATATCGATCGGGTCAACTCGGTCGTGCCGCTCGATTCCTACGTGCGTTCGGGGTCGCTGGAAGATCTGGATGATGATTCCGTTATTCTGAGTTCCAAACTCGCCTACGGCATCGGCGCCCGGATCGGCAGCGTCGTCGAAGTCTATTCGCCGCTCTTGTTGGAGAAAATGAAGGACGGCGAAATGATGCTGCCGCGCGAGTTGGAAGTCGTGGGGATTTTTGAGATCGGTCACCAGTCACTCGACAGCAGCGTGGTGCTCGTGACGTTGCGCCGCATGCAGGAGCTCTACGGGCTCGAGGAAGGCGTGCACGGTTTCAATGTGAAACTGGCGCCCGACACGGATCCCGACATCGCGGCGCGGGGTATGAATGTCGCGCTGGCCGACATCGCGCCGGGTGCGTTCGCCCGGTCCTGGATGGATTCGAATCAGGACTTTCTCTTCGTGGTGCAACTGGAGAAGAACATGATCTTTTTCCTATTGTTGTTCATCATCGTGGTGGCGGCGTTTTCGGTCACGAGCTCGCTGCTTATTTCGGTGGTGCGCAAGACGCGCGAAATCGGTCTCCTGAGTGCGATGGGCGGGCGGGCACGCGATGTCGCGCTGTGCTTCTGTTGGCAGGCGTTGATCATCGGCACGTCGGGCACTCTCGTCGGGGTCGGGCTCGGTTTCACGGTGCTGCACTACCGCAATGATATCATTGGCCTGTTCACGCGGCTGACCGGCAGCGAAGAGGCGCTGTTACGGTTTTATGAGTTCGCGAATCTGCCGGCGTATCTGTCGCCGCAGGACCTGACGCTCATCATCTCGTTGGCGATCACCATCTCAACCCTGGCCGGCCTGTTGCCCGCGTGGCGCGCGGCGCGACTGCAACCGGTGGAAGCCCTGCGTTCCGAATGAAAGCAGTCCCAATCACGAGGCTATACTTCACAGGAGGAAACCGAGCTAGCAGAGCCCTGCAGGCTGCAATCAGCGTTGCGATGGAAATCATGTCGGGCGTAAAGCCCGACCCACAAGACCACGCCCTACCACGATGTGGGTCGGGCTTTATGCCCGACATTCCGGCGTTGATAAACCTGCCTTTCTTCTCCGGCTCGACGCATGACTGACCCGACCAGCATTCCCGTTTTGGCGGCCGAGGGATTGGCGAAGTCCTACCTCAGCGGTGATCGCACGTTGTGCGTATTGGAAGGTATTTCGATGGTGGTGGCCGCCGGAGAGAGCGTCAGTATCCGGGGGGAATCGGGTTCGGGAAAGTCGACGCTGCTGCACCTGTTGGCGGGACTGGATAAACCCGATGCGGGCGAGCTGACCTGGGCGGGGTCGCCGGATACGGGTGCGAGCCGCCGCGGGCATTTTCTCGGCATGGTGTTTCAGTCGTTTTATTTGATTCCCGAACTCACGGCGCTGGACAACGTGCTGATGGCGGCGCGGATGCTGGGCAAGGTGGGGCCGGTGGAGCGGGCGCGAGCTAGGGCGCTGCTCGAGCGAGTGGGCCTGGCCGAGCGGGCGAGTCATGTGCCGGCGAAACTCTCGGGCGGCGAACGTCAGCGCGTGGCCGTGGCGCGAGCGTTGATGAACCGTCCGCAACTGTTGTTGGCGGATGAGCCGACCGGCAACCTCGACGAGCGCACGAGCGACGCCGTAATCGAGTTGTTGCTCAGTCTCAGCCGCGAGACCAATACGACTCTGGTGCTTGTAACTCACAACCTTGCGCATGCCGCCAAAACGGACCGGCAGCTGACTCTGCAAGGCGGCCGGTTGGGATCCGTTTAGCGCCCGGTTATGACGTGGTTGCTCCTCCTCGCGACGTTGCTGATGGCGTTATCGTTTTACGGCTGGGGCGTCGCGGCCCGTCGAGTTTTGGGCGTTTCGTTGGGTGACGGTGCTTTGATCGCCTTGGGGATGGGCGTGTTGTTGCCGCTGGGCGGCGTGCTCACGGTGTTTTCGGCGGTGAGTGATTTATCCATCGGGCTGATCATGTGGAGTGGGGTCGTGATGGGCGGACTACGACTCGGAGGCTTCTTAAGTCGCACGCGTGCCGAAGGGGACCGCCGATCAGTGAAGGAACTTCTAGCTCACTATGCGGGCGTGCTGCTGATTTTCCCGGTGCTGTTTTGGCTGCATCACCGACCCACGGCTTTCAATATTCACGACGATTTTGAGAAATACTTGAAGTATCCGGTGCGGTTGCTCTCCACCGGGAATTTGAAGACGGGGTTCTTCGATGGCATGGGGTCGGAGATGCTCGGTGGCATGAGTTTCCTGCAGTGTTTTCCGCTGAGTCTGGGGCCGCTGGCCTTTGTCAACGCGATCGATTCCATCATCAGCGTAGTCGCATGTATGATGCTGGTGGTGACGGTCACGCGGCGGCTGGGGGGCAAATGGTGGGTGAGCGTGGCCGCGAGTTCGCTGCTGTGGATCATTGATCCGTTGCACGTGAATGTTTCGGCCAACTACACGGGGGCGGCGGCGTTATTGTTAATTTATGCCCTCGTCTTGCAGACGGAATCCGTGAGCCGGCTGTTCGATTGGCGCAACGCCTTCGCCCTGGGTTTGGCGTGTGCGGCGATGGTGTGTTTGAAAACGACGTTGGCATTGATGTTGCCGGTGGTGTTCGGACTCCTGGTGTTGGCACTGAGTTTCGCGGTGCAGGATCGTTGGCGTTGGGTGGGGCGGAGTCTGCGGGTGCCGACGCTGAGCCTGTTGTTGGTCCTGCCGTGGTTGGGCGTTAACGCCGACAAGTATCTGGCGCTGAAGGACGTTTCCGCACCGGCCGAGGCGGAATTGCAAACTGCGGCGACGGCCTGGACCCCGTTTTCCACGGTGCCGATGAACTTTGGCTTCGAGGTTCGTCAGCTCCACTACACGCTGCTCGTGCTGGTGGTTGGGTTGATGGCGGCGAGTCTCACATGGAATCCGGATCTCGATAAAAAGATGCGGGGGGTGGCGGCGGCAATTGGCTTGGCGGTCGGGTTCAACTATGTGTTTTGGGTCGGCGGCGCGGCGCACTACTTCGTCGGTTTTCAAAGCGGCATCAGATACCAGATACCCATGTTGCTGGCCGGTGTATTGTTGTGGGGAATCTCGCCGGGCCGGAACCGCGTAAGGACGTCGTTCGAGGAGGGCAAGGCGAGGATGGCGCTGCGATGTTGGGCCGGTCCGGTGTTGTGGTTGAGCGTGGGCCTCTTGTTCGTCCCGTCGCTCATCGCCCGGGGTAAACAGGCGGTAACGTTGGGACACCTGCTCGGACTGCGGTGGGTCGCGAATGAATCCTACGCCAGATACACTCATCAAATCGTGGAGGCATCCGGCGGGCGTTGGATGCGAGAGGCGCAGTTGGCGGTTCCGCCGGGAGCATCCATTCTCGTGTGGTCGTCGTTCGGCGCGTTCCATCTCGATTACAATCGCAACCAAATCTGGGATGCGGATACCTCCGGATTTTCGGCCCCATGGCTGGGGTTTCCCTTTTCCGCCAGTCGGGCGGAACAACATCGCGCGGTGAGTGATTTTGGCATCGATTACGTGCTCTGGCAATACGCCGGGGCGGGCGTGCGCGAGGAGGCATTTTTTAGGTCGGACGAGGTTAAGAGCTTCCGCCGTCGTCGCATCATGTATGGACGCACCAATGACATGGCACACTTTCTGGCCGAGCTCAGCCATGATCCGTCCCGGGCTCAGATCGTGGTGGATACCGGGACGATACGTCTGCTCAAAATCCTTCCGCCCGGTGGTGCCGCCCCCTGACGGGTGTCGGCTACAACAGCTGCAGAATCTCGTCGTTGGCCGAGCGCAGGCGCAGCGCAAGCGTGTTGATCACGTAGCGATGCAGGCGATCTGAGAAGCCCGGATGGGCCGCTTCCAATGCCGTGAGTCGACGTTGCGTGATCGCATACACGGCCGTGGGTTCGACGCTCACGATGTCGGCACTGCGCGGGGCGCCGGAGTAAAACCCCATTTCGCCGACGAGGGTGCCCGGACCGTAGGTGCGCAGACGCTTGATGATATCCTGGCCGCCGATCCGGGACGAGATTTGCACCTGCAAACGTCCGTGTTTGATGATGAACATTTCGTCGCCGGGATCGCCGCGCTTCATCAGGACTTCGCCGACGGCGACTTCGCGACTCTCGAACTCCCGCAGCAAGTCGGCGTCGATGGTTTCGATGATGTTGTGTGCGATGGGGAGGGGCGCGGTCGATTCGTTGGTGCGGGCGATGATGCGTTCTTCGCACCATTCGAGCCCGAGGTCGACGTCGTCGAAGCAGCGCACATTGCGGTCGGAAAAATCGAGACCGCTGCCCGCCAACGCCGCTTGCATCTCGGCGTTGAGACCCGTGAAAACCAGACGCGTGCCGGCGTCGCGACACAAGGATTGCACGCGCTGCAGCACGACGGCGGCGGAGCCATCCATGCCGTGCACGAGGCGGAAATCGAGCAGAAGCAGGCGGACTCGTTCCAGGTGTTCGCGCATGTCGGTCAACACGTTGTTAACTGTGCCGAAGAAGAGAATGCCCTGCAGGGAGAATCCTTGGAGTTCTTCACCGTGTTGTTGCAGCAACGCCTGCTCGTGAGGAGGTCGTTCGACGTTGGCGTGGCGACTGCGCGCCGTGAATCGATAGCGAATCGACGGGTTGCGACTCAGGGTGAACGCGAGACTCACGCAGGCGATGATGACGCCGCAGGCCACGCCCGCCACAGCGCCGAACGCGGCGATGATGGCCACGATCGCCATCACGATGAGGTGATCGGACGGCAACATCCGGGACCGCGCTTCGACCAGCCACGTATAGAGCAGATTAATTCCCAGATATAGGATCAACCCTGTCAGCACCGGCCGGGGCAGCAGTCCCACCAACTGCGGGGCAAAGAGCACGATGGCGGCAACCATCAACGCGCACAGTCGTGCCGCCCAACCGGTGGTTGCGCCGGCTTTTCGGTTCAACCAACTGCGATTGAACGAAATCATGCCGACGAATCCTCCCATGATACTGGCGACGATATTGCCCCAACCGATCGCCTCCAGCTCCCGCGTGGTCTTGGCGTCGGTGGCGGTGGCGTGCTCGAGACTCGTGGTGTTCAGCAATGTTGCGACGATGACGAGCATCGTCATGGCCCCGACATCGTCGAGGTGAGATACGAGGACCGTCCAATCGACGGCGGCATAGTCCAGGGAGATCCAGGTCGACCATTCACCCAGCGTGAGTGGAGCCAGGAGCAGTCCCTCGGCCCGAGCGGAGGCGAAATCCCAGCCGAGCCCGAAGAGCATGAGATGAAACGCAGCGATGGTTGCCACGATGATGCTCGGCACCACGAGGTAGTGGGTGAATTTACGCGACAAGATCATCAACCCCGCGGCCACTACCACGGTTGTGCCCCACGCGATGACAGGCACCTCGCTCCAGCCTTGCCAGAATTCCCAATTGAGTCGCCGACCGGTCGTCATTTTGAACGCGCCCGCGAGCAGTAGATAACCGGTGCCCGACAGGAAACCGCCGACGACTGGATACGGGATGTAGCGCACGTAGCGTCCCCAGCCGCGCGCGCCGACAAATGCGACGCACAAGCCGCACAAGGCGGCCGAACCAAAAAGATAAACCGTCACGGTAGGCAACATCGTGGCGGTCTCGCCGGTGCCAGACGTTGCACCCGCGCCGAGGGTGGCGGCGATGCTCGCCACCGATGCCGCCAAAATCGCCGACGGATTCGAATCGGCGCCGCCGAGGGAGAACTTGAACGAGCTCCGCCACGACAACACGAGGTTCATGCAGATACCGGTGATCAAGGCCGCCAAGACCGCGCGACCGGCGAAGGGCGCCAATTCGCCGCCAAAGACCAATTGGCCGAAACTACCGGCGTAGGCGAGGGTGACGACCGCGCACAACGCCGCCGCCGTCAAATCGGGCAGCCAATGCGAAGGAGCTGGGGTAGCCCCGGAATCGGTCGATTCAGGGGAGGTCATGGGCAATAACGGACATGACGCAGGTCATCCGGCAGCTCAAGCAAAGCCCGCGCCAGTCGGGGCTTAGCTGGAGATCACGACCGTCCCGAACGTCGTGGGGCGGAGACCGACTTGATCACGATGACGACTTCTGCGCCTGGTTTGCGCGGGGCCAGCATTTTTCCATGAGGCGGTGACGGACGCGATACATGAACGGTCCTTTGCCGATATCGGCGTAACCCATCTTCTCGTAGAACCCCACGGCCGACTCGCGGGCATTGAGTTGGATGCGGGTCACTCCCCGATTGTGCGCCTCTGCTTCGAGTGCCAGCAGAATTGCACGCGCGATCCCGCGGCGCTCGAACTCAGGGTGCACCGCCATGCAACGCACCTGTGCGTTTGCGGCGTCGACACCGTGCAACCGTCCGGTGCCCACGATTGATTTGCCCACGACCGCCACGAGATGAAACGCGACGTCCTCCAGCTCGTCGCGCTCCGACCCGGGCGGCAGATCCCACAACCGCCGCAAGCGTTCCCAGCGCAAATGGTAGTAGGCGGCCAACTCGGCGGGGTTGGCGGGAGGACGAATGACTACCGGTTCCACGGTGGGTTGGCGGCGAGGGTTTGCGCGTGAACGGGGCAGGTCGGTCGGTGCGCTCCGGGCAGGTAACCCGTGCTCATCAAAAATTCGCCCACAATCTCGCCGCCGGTGAACTTGAACGTGTTTTTGAACAGCTTCACCCAGTCGGCTTTGGGCCGGGGATGGTGATGGTCCAGCCACGCCTTGAACGAACCAAATTCCGTCTGCAGTTTTAGAATACACTGCGCGTTGTGGATGGCCGCGTTGACCTTGAGCCGATTGCGAATGATGCCGGCATCCCCCAGCAACCGCGCGCGATCGGCTTCGCCGTAGGCCGCGACTTTTTTGATGGAGAATTGCGAGTAAGCGCGGGTGAAATGGGGGCGTTTGCGCAGGATGGTTTCCCAGGAAAGCCCGGCTTGGTTGATTTCGAGAATTAACCGTTCGAACAACCCGTCGTCATCGAGAATAGGAAAGCCGTATTCTGTATCGTGATACGTCGCGTGCACGGGGTGGTCAGGGGCGTAGTCACAGTAGGAACTCATGTCGTGGCTGCAGGGGGATCAGGTTTTATTTTAAAGCAACTCTGGGCTATTGATCTTACCGTGTGTGCGTGAACAGGCATCGCTTTGAATTTCGATTTGTTGCAAGGCGAAGATGGCGACGCGCATCGGATGGACTTCTTCAAAAGGGCGATCTCATCCAATCAAGCCGGTCTGTTTTGCAGATAGTTCAAGATAAAGACATAGAGCCCAATCGCCGAACCGAGAGGAATCAAGAATCCGCCGAAAGCCATCGTGGTCTGCTCCGATCCCAGTCCGACGATGATCGATGCAGCGGAATAGATGCTGGAAAATGCCAAGGGAATTAGGACCAGATATTTTGAAAGGGCTGTCACCTTCAACGTGTTTAAAATTAACAAAAACAGAGCGGATACCCCGACGAGCACAATTACCCACGTCGCCACCTTCAAACCCAAGGTGATGGATCCATTCAGTCCAGTGATATGAAGGGTTTGCTGGTTAAAAACCGTATTCAACCCGGTGACCGTTGCATTGTGGATGGTCATCCAACGTGCAGGAAGAGCTGCCAGCATAAGAACAATTCCGATTCCGAGCAGGACGACGTGATTGTTTCGATTGGTGTTCATAGTATGGGAGCATGCGGGGAAACGCGTGGAACTAAATGGGATGGTTGTTTTGCCATGGTGATATGGGCCTCGTAGGGATGATGATATCGCGGTCTGATTTCTTTTTACTCCGCTGTTGGGAGTTTTCGAACGAGTGAATAAAGAAATGGTCCGTTAGGGTGGGAACGGTTGCGCGAATCAAAATCTTTCAATTCTTGCGAAGAAAGTTGCAGCTTGGCGGGTGAGAGTCAGCCGAAGGCGCGGGAAGGGAGTTCGGTTGAATGTCCTTGAGCTGGACGCCACTGATGGCGAGGCGGCAGGACTCCGCGAGTAGGAGGTCGAGTTTGGTCGCCGCAGCTTCGGGAGGAAGTCCGGCGGGGCGGATATTGGAGACGCAGTTGCGATCGGCGTCGGTGCAAGCTGCTCGGGGGTGATATGTAAAGTAGGCCCCGAGACTGTCGGGGGAGCCGAGGCCGGGGCGCTCGCCGAGGAGCATGACGGTGTGGCGCACGCCGAGGATTTCACCGATTTCGTCCTGCAATTTTACGCGGGCAAAGGGCACGAGCAGCAAAGGGTGCAGCGTCCATTCACGCCGGGTGAGGTGCCGGTGCAACGCGATGGCGGTGGCCGCAGCCTGGCGTTGTGCCGCGAGTGCGGAGAGTCCGTCCGAGATGATCAGAGCCACGTCGGCCGGTGTTTCGCGGAGTGGCTGTAGGGCGGCTATCGCGGCAGCGTCCAAGCGGCGCCCCAGATCGGGCCGTCGCAAGTAGGTGGCGCGGTCGCGGGCCTGAGTGGTGAGTTCCAATGTTGCGATTCCGGCATCGGCGAAAGTGGCGGCGAGAGCGGCGGGATTGAACGGTGCTTGCACGGCATCGCGCGCCCGGGCGTGAGCCAGGCGGAAATCAAGCAACGTCTCACTGCGCACGCTGCCTCCGGCGCGTCCGAGCGCGATACGAGCGTCGGTGAAGCGACGAAGATTCAACCACGGGGCGGGAACGGTTGCGGTGGTCACAATTTTGAAATGGCTAAACCCTTATGTTTCTGCGCCAAAGCGACGATACTCAGGGTTTGAGTAAGGGGTGGTTGGGGGTGACGGATTGAAGTTTTCCCGTAGGGGTGGTGATCGACATTTTGTCCAGCCAAGCGGCGAATTCGGGCGCGGGTTTTAAATCGAGCACTTGGCGGAGATAGTGGCTGTCGTGAAACGCGGTGCTTTGGTAGCCGAGCATAATGTCGTCGGCTCCGGGCACGCCCATGATGTAGTTGCAACCCGCGACGCCGAGCATGGTGAGGAGGGTGTCCATATCGTCCTGGTCGGCAGCGGCGTGGTTGGTGTAGCAGACATCGACGCCCATGGGCAGGCCGAGGAGCTTGCCGCCGCAGTGGTCCTCCAGCCCGGCGCGAATGATCTGCTTGCCGTCGTAAAGATACTCGGGGCCGATGAAACCGACGACGGTGTTGACCAGTAAAGGATCGAAGGCTCGGGCGACCGCGTAGGCGCGTGTCTCGCAGGTGTGTTGATCGATGCCATGGTGGGCTTCGGCGGAGAGGGCGGAGCCTTGGCCGGTTTCGAAATACATGACGTTGCGACCGACGGTGCCGCGTTGGAGTGATCGGGCCGCGTCGTGCGCCTCGGCGAGCAAGGCGAGGTCGATGCCGAAGCTGCGATTGGCTGCCTCGGTCCCGGCGATGGACTGAAACACGAGGTCGACGGGGGCGCCGCGTTGAATCGCTTCGATGGTCGTGGTGACGTGGGACAGCACGCACGATTGAGTGGGGATGGTGTAGCGGGTGATGAGTTCGTCGAGGAGACGGAGCAGCGTCACGGTGGAGTCGACGTTGTCGGTGGCGGGGTTGATGCCGATGCAGGCGTCGCCGCAACCGTGGAGAAGTCCGTCGATGATCGAAGCGGCGATGCCTCGCGGGTCGTCGGTGGGGTGATTGGGTTGGAGACGAACCGCGAGCGTGCCGCGGGCGCCGAGGGTGTTGCGAAAGGCGGTGCGCACATTGCACTTTTTCGCGACCAGCACGAGGTCCTGGTTGGCCATCAACTTGGTGACGGCTGCGACCATCTCCGGAGTGAGTCCGGGGGCGAGAGCGGTGAGGACGCTCGCATCGGTTTCGTAGCGCAGCAGCCAGTCGCGAAACGCGCCGACGGTGAGATTGGCGACAGGCGCGAAGGCCGCGGCGTCGTGCGTATCGATGATCAGACGCGTGACTTCATCGGTGTCGTAGGGGACGAGCAAATCGGTGAGAAAACGCGTCAGCGGCACGTCGGCGAGGCAATGTTGCGCGGCGACGCGTGCTTCGGCGGATGCGGCTGCCACGCCGGCCAACTCGTCGCCCGAACGCAATGGCGTGGCCATGGCCATGAGCTCACGCAATGAGGCAAAGGAATGGTGACGACCGCCAACGTTGCAGGTCCAACCCGACATGGGAGCGAGGTTGAACGAATGATGCGGATAGCGCGATGTCGGAGCGTGTGACATGCAGGTGACGACACCTGAGCGAAGCACGGGAGACAGAAATAATGTGGGTCAACTCGTTGTCCTGTGGCCGCTTTGGCTTCGGTTTAGATCGAGTAAATCGATTTGTATCGTGTTAACCGAAAGGAATTAATAAAATCCACTCGTTCGCCATGATCATGGAAACTCGTTTCATCGATCAAGCGCACCGTCCCGGCACGACTGCCGGTATCCACATCCCATGCGCAACGACTATCTGCAGAGTGCCTTTAAGGTCATTGATGATCCCAATATCCTCGTGAACGTGGTTTCACGTCGCGTGAAACAACTTCGTCGCGGGGCGCGCCCCATGATTGAATCCTTGGAAAAGCTGGCGTTGGAAGATCTGGCGCTGCGCGAAATCGCCGAGGGCAAGATCAGCTACACCCTGGGGGAATCCGAATCGCAGACGCTGGCGGTGGAACCACGAGCGCGGACGTTGGCTTCTCTCTTGGGCAACGCCTAGTCGATCGCTTTTTTAACCACTCCAAACTCAGTCCAAAGCAAACCCATGGGCGACAGATCACCTAAATCGAATCAGAAAAAGGCGGCGCAGAAGCAGGCCAAAACGGATGGCGTCAACGCACAGAAGCAGCGCCAGATTACCGCGCAGCAAGCGACCAAACTGAACGCCGGTAAGAAGAAGTAAGCCGTTTCCGCTCGGTCCGAACGAAACAAAGGCAAAGGCCGCTCTACCGTTCCGGCACGAAGTAGGGCGCTTCGGTGACGATGGTCGTCTGGTTGTCGAGCCGTTGGGTGAAGTCGAGCGGGTCGCCGACGCCGACAGTGCCATGCTTCACTTGGTAGGCCCAAACCTGAAAGTAGGACAAGTTCGCGCCGCCGAAAATCGTGGAGAACGCGCCGTCCACGGCATCCAATCCGCAGGAAACCTTGATGCGGCCGATGCGGGGGACGTGGAAGCGCGCATCGGTGGTATACCAACGGTCTCCGAGATAGACTTCGGCGTAGGCATGGAAATCCATGTGGTTTTCGGGATCGGGAAAACCAATGTCAGGCATGTGCCCGGTGACGTAACGCGCGGGCACGTTGAACGTGCGGTTGAGCGCGATTGCGAGATGCGCGAAATCCCGGCAAACGCCATGGCCGCGTCGCAACACATCCCAGGCACTCATCTCCGTGACCCCGGAGCCGTAGCGGTATTCGATGTTCTCGTGAATCCACTGGCTGATCGCGCGCACGCGGGGATAACCGTCGGCGATGTGGCCGAAGTGTTGCCAGGCAAAGTTCACCAATTTGTCAGAATCGGCGTAACGACTGGGAAAGGCGTAGCGCAGCACCTCCGGGGGCAAATGGGCCGCCGGAGAAGAGGACGAGGCGTGGGCCCCCTGATCGTCTGGCTGCGAGGTCACGGCCACGATGGCGTCGTAGCGCAGAAAATGTTCTCCGGGGCTGAGTCGGCCCCGCAACATGTGGTTGCCGTGACTGTCACCAAACGACTCGGTGGGGAGTTCGTCCCCAATCGTCAGCGCTTCAAATATGACCGCGTGCGCTGCATGCGTTTGCGGACGCAGATTGAGCAACAAGGTCGCGTCGCCGGTGGCGCGATAGCCGAGGCTGCACCCGACTCGCACGGTCATGTCGAAAGGTCCAGCCGGTGGTTCCATTCCACGTTCATTTCAAAGAACATCCCCATGAGCGATAGATCTCTGGGGGAGTATTTAAGAAATAAGAGCAGCGGGGATTGGGACGCCGCCGGTTGCGTCACCAAATATGCCTTTGGGCGAACGCGCGGCCGGAGCCTGATTTGAGGTAGGCTTCGAATGCCCGGGCTTTCTCTGGGGACTCAAATGCTTGGTAGCTCACCAATTTCCATGGGCGGTATTTGGCCGTGTGGGGCGAGCCGCCTTCGTTGTGTTTGATGAGGCGAGCTTTGAGGTCGGCGGTGGAGCCGATGTAACGTTCTCCCGCATGCGAAATGGATTCGATTTGGTAGACGTAGTGCATGGAGACCGGTGAGGTGCTAAATGGGGTGTCGTGGGGGCAGGACTGTCAGGCCCTCCGTCGCCCGTTGGGCTATGGCGGGCAGCCTTCGCCGTCTTCAGCTGGCCTGCCAGCCGAAGTCCCGCAGGGCGGGACGAAGGCTGGTGGAGCTGAGGGGAATCAAACCCCTGACCTCTTCATTGCGAACGAAGCGCTCTATCAACTGAGCTACAGCCCCTTTTAGCCAAAGGAGGAGTGTTCTGGGAAGTTCACCCGTCCGAGTAAACACCTTTTTCGGGGAACCACGTTTGTTCATCAGCGTAACGAACATGAAAATTCAGTCGCTGATCGTTGTTGGTCCTCAATTTGCTATTGCAGCCCGTGGCCCGGTGGGAGCAAGGCTCTTGACCGAGTCAAAAACAACTCACGCAAACCATCATGAAAAAGAGCACCAAGTCCGCCAAGACGCCTGCCACCCCACAGGCCAAGAAAACCGTCTCGAAAAAGACTGTGGGAACCAAGAAGGCCGTCGCCAAGAAGGCTCCTGCTCCCGCCGCCAAAGTCGTCCCTGCGCCCGTCAAAAAGGCTCCGGTGAAAAAAGCCGCTGCGCCCAAAAAAGCCGCGACGGTGAAGAAAGTCGCCGTTAAAAAGGCTGTCGTCAAAAAGACGGTCGCCCCCAAGCAGGCCACCGTTTCCGCCACGGTTATTTCGGCCCGGATCGACATCGGTTTCGGCCATGCCCTGTTCATCCGCGGTGAAGGTCCCGGGTTGTCCTGGGATGCCGGCACCCCGCTCAACTGCGTGGCCGATGATCAGTGGACGATTGCCCTCACGGGCGCGACCAGCCCGGTCGTTTTCAAGTTCCTCGTGGACGATCTCAGCTGGAGCGCCGGCGAGGACTATGTGGTCGAGCCCGGCAGCGAAGTCTCGCTCGTGCCGTCGTTCTAAACGGATCCCACGGGGGGGCGGCAGGTTGGCCCCGTCTATTGGACAAGCGCCTCCCCAGGGGGCGCTTTTTTATGCCCGGGCGGGATCGGTGGCTGCGGTGGTCGTGCCGTTCAACTCGTGCATCAACCGGGTCAGATCGGCAATGGCTTGCGTGCGGTCGCGGGGCAGCTCGGTGGGGCGCACGATGCGGCAATGCAAATGCACCTTCGTGAACGGCCACGGCACGATGAACCGGTCCCAACTGCGCAGCACTTTGATCCGGCCTTTAAACTGCATGCCCACCAGGAGCAGAGGGACGTTGGCCCGGCGGGAAATGATCAGACCGCCCGGCTTGAATTCATAACAGGGACCGCGCGGGCCGTCGGGCGTGATCGCGATGTCGCCGCCGGAGCGGGCCACCGCGATCATGGCGGACGCGGCCTCGCGCGCGCCCCAACTCGACGAACCGCGTATGGCTTTGATGCCGATCATTTCGAAAAACCCCACCAGCCACGCGCCGTCTTTGCTCGCGCTGATCAAGCCGTGAAACGGCTGGTTGTTCCGATACCGGCGGGTGCATTCGCCCGCGAGAAACAGGCGGTTGTGCCAGGTGGCCAGCGCGATGGGTTCGTCAATCGTGCCAAGCGCGGTGCGCGAAACGGGATCGATGGTCATGCGGATCGTGCGCGACCACACGCGCAGCACGAAGCCCATCACCCACAATACGATCCGGTTAAATCCGGTGATCGTGGTGGCACGCGAAGACTCGTCGGCGGAGGGAGGCACGGCGCGGAGAATGGAAAGCGAATTCTGAAGAGAGAAGTGCGAAATGGTTGGGCCGCACGCCGAGAGTTGACGCTGCGCGCTGAGGCCGTCAGCGAAGGGCCCCATGTCACTCCCGGTTTGCCCGCATCTTCCCACGCCGCGTCCGCACATGGATTGGCGGGTGTATGAGCCGCACGGGGAAACGCGCGGGGCGGGGTTTTATGGCACGGCCCTGGAGTATGGTCATTTTCTGTGGCAACGCCGTCTCCCGGCCCGGGCGATTCTGTGTCTGGACCGTGCCATGGGAGCGGATCTGGCGGGGAACGAACCAGTGGTGCATTCGTGGCCGATGCCGTATGCGGCGATGGCGTGGTTGCTCACCGAGGTGCCGCGCGATTTGTTCTGCGGGAATCCCCGAGTGCATTTCCAACACTATGCCGACCGCATGAACGAACCGCGCAAAGCGATGCGCGAATGGCGAGCGTGGGCCTGCTGGGCAATCACGCGACGGGTGCGTCCGGATCTTCCGGCCGATCCTCGGCACGACGTGCGGGAACCGACGGAAGCTGAGATCGGGGCTGGTCTGGATGCGGTGGGCTTAACGGGAGAGCGCGCCGGTTGGCAGGCGGTGCTCGACGGACGGTTTTGACCTTGTTTCGATGGTGGCTCGGACCGTTCATGGCTCGGTCGTTAGCAACCCCCAAAACCGTTTGTATGTTTAGTTCCAGACTGCCCCGCGCCGTTGTTCGCTCTCTCGGACTCATCGGCTTGAGTTTAATGGTCAGTGCCGCCGCGTGGGCCGATCGCATGGTGGTGCGACCCGATCGCGAGACGGGAGTATATTGGGCCGGTGAAACCGTGCCGTGGACGGTGACGTGGGATAGTGACACGGATCAACCGGCCCCGGCCGCGACCTACCTCTTCAAGCTGGGGGGCATGACCGAGGCGGGCTCGGGGAATGTCGAGTTTGTCGACAACGTTGCGCACTTGGAGGCTCCGATCGAGGAGCCCAACGCGTTGTTGTTGGAGGTGACGTGGACGGAGGGCGAGGAAACGAAAACGGCCCGTGGGGGCGCCGTGGCTTCGCCCGAGCGCATCAAGCCGGCGGCGGAAGCACCGGCGGACTTTGACGCGTTTTGGCAGGCGAAAGTAGCTGAGCTGGCGAGCGTCCCGAGCCGTCCGCGCCTCGCGGCGGAAGATGGCGGTCGCGCAGGCGTCGACTACTGGCAGATCACGATGGACAACATTCGGGGCACCGAAATCCACGGGCAGCTCGCCAGACCGACCGCGGGTGAGAAGTTGCCGGCGTTGCTCATCGTGCAATGGGCGGGAGTCTACGGATTGGAGAAAAGCTGGGCGGTGGATCGTGCCGCGGAAGGGTGGCTCACGCTCAACATCCTGCCGCACGACTTGCCAATCGATCAGCCCCAGGAATTTTACGAGGACCAGAAGGCGGGTCCCCTCAAGAACTACTGGGAGATCGGTAACGACGATCGGGAGCAGAGCTACTTCCTGCGCATGTATCTCTCCTGTTACCGGGCGGTCGAGTATTTGAAAAGCCGGTCGGATTGGGATGGCCGCACACTGGTCGTCATGGGCACGAGTCAGGGCGGACAGCAGACGCTGGTGACCGCGGGGCTGCATCCGGATATCACGGCGGCGATGGCGCTGGTGCCCTCGGGCGCCGACATGCTGGCGCCGTCGGTCGGCCGGGAACCGGCCTTCCCGCGCTGGTATGAAAAAACGGCCGGCCGCGACGCTGCGGCTGTGCGTGAAACCAGCCGCTATTTCGACGCCGCCAACTTCGCCGCGCGGATCAAGGCCCCCACGCTCATTGGTATCGGATTGAAGGATACCACCTGTCCGCCTGCGACGGTATGGGCCGCGACCAACCAGATCAAAGCGTATACGGAAATCGTGCCGCTGCCGGTATCGGGGCACCAGGATTTCGAGGGCTCGCAGCAACCCTACGTGGACCGCGTTTACCAAGGCTGGCTGCCGGCGCTCAAGATGGGCGAGCCCGCGCCGGTCGCGCTGACGGGACCGCAGGCGCATCGGGCCCTGCTCGATCAACTCGGCATCGATAAATTGCGGCCGGGAGCCGATCCCCGGGATCCCGCCGCCCCCAACGCGCCCAATTACGACGAAGCCAAAGCCAATGTGTATCCGGATCTTCCCGACGCGCTGAAGTCGGACGACGGGACGCCGGTGCGGACGGCGGCGGAGTGGACCGCGCAACGTCGGGCCGAGATTGCGGAGCATTTTGAACGCGAGTTCTACGGTCGGATTCCGGACGACGTGCCGGCCGTGACCTGGGAGGTGCTCGATACGATCGCCGAGACCAAAGGCGACATGGCCGTTACCACCAAGCACCTCGCGGGGCGGGTCGACCACCGCGAGTATCCGTTTCTCGAAGTCACCATCGAACTTTCCGTCACGGTGCCCGCGAACGCCGAGGGCCCCGTGCCGACCGTGCTGCATTTTGGCTGGCCCGCCCGCATTCTGGCACTGTTCCCGCAGCCAGAGGGACCGACGTGGGAGGAGCAGGTCCTCGCACATGGCTGGGGGGTGGCGACGATCGTGCCGACGAGTTTTCAGGCGGATAATGCGGAAGGATTGACGCAAGGCATCATCGGTTTGACCAGCCACGGCAAACCGCGCGGTTTGGCAGACTGGGGCGCACTGCGCGCCTGGGCGTGGGGCGCCAGCCGGGCGATGGATTATTTCGAGGCCGATCCGGCCGTTGATTCCGATCAAGTGACCATCGAAGGGCTGTCGCGCTACGGTAAAGCGGTGCTGGTTGCGATGGCGTTTGATGAGCGTTTTGCGGTCGGCTTCGTCGGCTCGTCGGGAGCGGGCGGCGCGAAGCTTTACCGCCGTGATTTTGGCGAGCGGGTGGAGAATCTTGCCGGCGGCGGCGCCTACCACTGGATGGCGGGCAATTTTCTCAAATATGCCGGACCGCTCACTGCGGCGGACATGCCCGTGGACGCGCACGAACTCATTGCGATGTGCGCGCCGCGGCCGGTGTTTGTGAGTGCGGGTTCACCCAACGTGGAAGGTCAATGGATCGACCAACGTGGCATGTTCATGGCCACGGCCGCCGCGAGCCCGGTCTATGAGTTGCTGGGGCTTCGCGGTCTGGGCACCGACGTTTACCCGGCGGAGGAAGAGACGGTGGCCTCCGGGGATCTGGCCTGGCGCCAACATGCGGGCGGACACACCACGCTGCCCAACTGGCCGGCGTTCTTAGACTGGGCCGATCGCTACATCACCACTCCGTCGGCGGTGACGCCCTAGCCGTCACAGGGAATAGACGCGTTCGGCGTTGCGGTAGAAAACGGCGTCCTGCTGGTCGGCGGACAAATCGCTGAGCAGCTCGCGCGCGGTGGCGAGCCACTGGGCATGCGTGCTGGCGAGTTTGACCACGGGCCAGTCGCTGCCGAACACCACGCGCTCTGGTCCAAACACTTCCAGGTAGTGCTGCACGTAGGGTCGCAGGTCGTCGATCGTCCAGCGGTCGAAATCGGCCTCGGTCACGATGCCCGAGAGTTTGGCGGTGACGTTGGGTTCGGCCGCCAATTCGCTGATGTCTTTCCGCCACTGCTCGATCAAGCGGTCGCGGATGCCGGGTTTGCCGAGGTGGTCGAGCACGAAGGGGGTGGTCGGGCATTGCCGGACGAGCGCGGTGAGATCGGACAACTGTGGGTGGTAGCAACACAGGTCGACGACCAAGCCGCGTTCGCCGCAGGCTTGCGCTCCGGCGACGTAGCGCGAGTTGCGGGCAAAGCCCAAAGATTCGTCCTGGGTATTGTGGCGGACCCCTTTGACCAAGGGACGCGCCGCCAAGTCGTCCAATATACGCAAGGTGTCCTCGTCTTGATCCAAGGGGGCGGTGGCGACGATACCGGCGATGGGGGGGAAGTCCCGGGCCAGCGATTCAATCCACTCGACCTCGGCGCGCCAGCTGGAGATCTCCCCGACGCATTGGAGAAAAACGAGTTTTTCGGGCGGCGTGATGCCGGTCTCGGCTTGATATGTGGCGGGCCCGTGCGGTGCCGAAATCCGGGTGAGCGGCTCAAGCCACGGGTAAGGCAACTGGGCGCGATCCCAAAAGTGCACGTGGGTGTCGATGTAGCGAAATGACATGGGTAAAAGTAGGGAAGGGGCGAAACTACGGGGTTCCCGCGAAAAGGAAAGTCGGCGGCCATTGGCAGTTAAACGATGGGCGGGCTTTCTTTCCGTCTGATCAGGATTAGGTTGCGGCATGTCCCAGCCTTCTTCCTCCCGTCTTCCTCATGTCGTGGTGCTCGGCGCCGGTTTCGGCGGATTGCGTTTTGCCCAGGATTTTGATTCGCGGCGGGCCCGGGTCACGGTGGTCGACCGGCAGAACCATCATCTTTTTCAGCCTTTGCTGTATCAAGTGGCCACGGCGGGGCTGGCGGCGCCCGACATCGCGCAGCCGATTCGTTCGCTGTTAAAGCACAAACCGAATCTCGAAGTGCGATTGGCGGAAGTCACCGGCATCGATCTCGCGCAAAGACGGGTGCACCTCGACCGGGGTGAGCTGAGCTACGATTATCTGGTGATCGCGCTTGGCGGACGCACCACCTACTTCGGGCGGCCCGAGTGGGAACAACACGCGCCCGGCATCAAATCGCTCGACGATGCGATGCGGGTGCGGCGCGAAGTGCTGCTCGCCTACGAACGCGCCGAGCGCGAGGACGATCCGGTGCGGCGACGCGACCTCATGACCACCGTGGTGGTGGGAGGCGGGCCCACCGGCGTGGAATTGGCGGGTTCGTTGGCTGAGCTCGCGCGCAAAGTCATGCGGCGCGACTTCGATCGTATCGATCCGCGGGAAGCACGCATCATCCTCGTGGAGGGGAGTGATGCCGTGCTGGGGGCGTTTCCCCCCGATCTGGCCGCCAGTGCCCGCCGCCAACTGGAGAAAATGGGCGTCGAAGTGCGCACGGGCGTGCGCGTCACCGATCTGCGGCGAGGTGAGGTGCACATCGGTGACGAAGTCTTGCGGGCGGGCACCGTTTTGTGGGGCGCCGGGGTCGGTGCGGCGGCCGTCACGCAATCGCTCGGCATCGCGTTGGACCGGGCGGGACGGATTCCGGTGAACCCGGATTTGAGCGTGCCCGGCCACTCCGACGTGTTTGCGGTCGGCGACCTCACCACGCTGAAGGACGCCAACGGCCAAATCGTGCCGGGGGTGGCGCAAGGTGCGATTCAGGGCGCCGCGTTCGTGGCCGACGTGCTGAATCGCTCATTGCAGTCGGGCGTGCCGAGCGATCCGGCGCGACGCCCGGCGTTTGCCTACCGGGACAAAGGCAACATGGCGACGATCGGCCGGAGGGCGGCGATCGCGCAAATCGGTCGCATTCATCTGCAGGGATTGCCCGCCTGGCTGGCGTGGCTGGCGCTGCACCTTTTCTTTTTGGTCGGCTTCCGCAACCGGCTCTCCGTGCTGCTGCAATGGACCTATTCGTATTTTTCCTACAAGCGGGGCGCCCGGATCATCATGGGCATGGACCAGCGGGGATCACCGGCGGAATCTTTGGTGGCGGCACAAAAAATCTCCGTTCAGGAGTGAACGGAGATTAAAAATGGCGGGATGGACGGGACTCGAACCCGCGGCCTTCTGCGTGACAGGCAGACGCTCTAACCAACTGAGCTACCACCCCGTGAGGGGCAAGGAGGCGAGACCGTAGAAGTCGCGCTTTTCAAGTCAAGCGCAGTTCTGGAAGTTTTTCGCTCTTGGTCGGAACGGGCTCGAAATGAGCCGGCGGTGCCGGGGTCAAACCACGGCGAGCATACCGCCGTCGATGGTGAGAATCTGGCCGTTGACGTAGTCGGAAGCGGGTGCGGCGAAAAATATGGCGGCCCCGGCGAGATCTTCGGGTTTGCCCCAACGTCGGGACGGCGTGCGCGATTTCACCCAGTCGCTGAATTTGGGATCATTGACCAACGGGGCGTTGAGCGGCGTGTCGAGGTAGCCGGGGGCGATGCCGTTGATCTGGATGTTGTGCTGCGCCCACTCGGCGGTCATCGCCTTGGTGAGCATGGCGAGTCCGCCCTTGGAGGCGGCGTAGTTGCCGGTGGTGGGGCGGGCGAGGTTGCTCATGATGGAGCAGATATTGATGATCTTGCCGGAGCCGCGTTCGATCATGCCGCTGACGAACGCGCGGGCGACGAGGAAAGGACCGGTGAGGTTGGAGTCGAGGACGGCCTGCCAGTCGGCGAGCGGCATGTCGGCCAAGGGGCCGCGCCGGTGGATGCCGGCGTTGTTGATCAAAATGTCGATGGCCCCGACCTCCTTGGCACCGGCGATCACAGCCGCCTCGTCGGCGACGTCAAAAGCGCAGGCGCGGACGGTCAGGTTCTCCGCAGCGAATTCATCGACCACGCGGGCGAGTTTCTCGGGGTTGCGACCATTGATGATCACCTCGGCACCGGCGGAGGCCAGGGTGTGAGCGAGATCGCGGCCGATTCCTTGGGAAGAGCCGGTGATGAGGGCACGTCGCCCAGTCAGGTTAAAAGAGGGAAGGGGCATGACAGGCACTTTAGGTGAAATCCGGCGAGCGTGGCAGATTTTTTTCCGCGGCATCGCCTGCCGTTCGAGCTTGGCAGGCGGATCGAAGCAGCGATGGCGGTGGTTTGGGGGATTGCCCTTGTCGTCAATCTCCGTGCTTCTTAACCGTCTGCAACTTGGTTATGCGCCCGTAGCTCAGCCGGATAGAGCACCTGCCTTCTAAGCTGGTGGTCGGGGGTTCGAATCCCTCCGGGCGCGCCATTTTAAGAAATTTCCCTATGAATCAGCTTCACCTCGACCTCGGATCTGCTAACACGGACGGACCTTCAGATCGGCGAGTGTCTGTCCCGGTAGGTGCAATTGCACGGTTGTGGGGGCGTCGCGCTGGTGGCGTGCGAATCGTCTGACCCCGTTGATGAACAAATCCTCCAACTCATTGAACCGTGCGTCATCTTCGGACTTAACAAGGTCAGATTGGGACGCGCTGGCGATGGATGTTTGGCGCCGCAGTGCGGCGGGACTCTGTCTGGTGGGGAGCGATGGGGTCATTCGCCGGGTCAACGACGCTTTCGCGGCGGCGTTGGGATTCGAGGCCGATGAATTGGAAGGATTGCCCATCGCCCGGCTGCATCCGCCGGATATGGCCTTGGCGATGCGTGCGATGCACGACGCCGTGGTGGCGGACGACAACGAAACCGAATGGACCGGTCGCGAGATGAAATTCGTCCACCGGCGCGGTCGGCCGGTGGTGGCGTTTTCCCGCAACGCCCGGGTGCAAGGATCGGACGGTGAAGTGCTGCGGTTGATCACTTTCGTCGACATGTCCAAGATGGCCCGGGGCGATCGACAGCTGCAGTTGCTGCACCGGATGGAAAATTTCGATGCCCTGGCTTCGGCGATTGCCAACGATTTTAACAACCTGCTCGCGATCATCCTGGGATATTCGGCGTTGTTGCAGGAAGGCACCGCGGATTCCCGCCGATTGCGGGTGGTGGCTGAAGGCGTGGAAGGGGCGGTGGAGCGCGCGTCCACTCTGGTGCGGCAAAGTCTGTATCTCGTGCGGCGACCCGACGCCGTGTTGCGCGGGGCAAATTTGGCGGAAATGGTGGAAGCGCGAGTCCAACAGCTGCGCATGGCCCATGGTGATCGTCCGATTGATTTGAGCGTTTCGATGAGCTCCGAGTTGCGGGCGGTGCCGATCGACGTGGATCAACTGGGCGACGCCATCGACAATCTTTTTGGTCGGTTGCATCAACTCGACCCCAAGGGCCAACGCGCGTTGCGGATTCGCACCCTGCGGGCGACCGGAGCGGAGTTGCGCTCCCGCTACGCGCAGGCGGACGACGGTGCCTACGCGGTCATCGAGATCAGTCATCCCGGACTGCCTCGGAGTCGCAGTCGACCACCCATTCCTCTGCACGAGCAAACGCAAACCGCGCCGTCCCACGATCTGGGTTTCACGATGGTCGAACGTATTGTGGAGTCGCACAGCGGGTTCCTGGGGCAACAGGAACAGGCCAACGGTGGTCTGCTGTTTGCGATTCACCTGCCATTGGCGGCGACGGAACACCTGACGAAAGCCGAGACCTCGCAATCAAAACCGCCGATGCGCCCGGCCAAGCAGGCCGGACAGCGATCCATACTCGTCGTCGATGATGAACAAGGGTTGCTCGATGCCATTTCCGAGACCCTGCAGCGGGCGGGTTTCGAGGTGTTTGCCGCCAAGGATGGGACGGCGGCATTGGACCTCTTCACTCAGCACCGGGCCCAAATCGATCTCGTCATCTGTGATCTGGTCCTGCCGGGCATGAATGGTTGGGAAGTATTCACCAGCATGCGTGAGTTGCAGGCCGACGTCACCGTGCTCATCATGAGTGGGCATTTGGAGCCCAAACTACAATCGGCGGTAAGCCGGTCGGGGGCGGCGGGTTTCCTGCAAAAGCCGTTTTCGATGACGGCATTCATGCGCGTCGTGCGCACGTTGGTTTGAGCGGCGAAACCGTTCAGGCGCCGCCGTTGAACTGGTAGGTGGTATTGAAGATCAGCTCGATGTTCTTCGAGACCCACACACGCACCTTGATTTTACCAGAGCTCGCGTCCGCGGGGTCGGCGTGACCTTCGATACGACGGGGTTCCCCCTTCGATTCAAAGGCTTCGCCGTCGAAGTAAACGCGCTCACCGGCCGCCAGCTGGCGCAGGTTGTCGTCGGTGACGTTGATCGAAATCGTGCCCTTTTCGTTGTAGAAGAAAAACGGAAAGACCTTGGCCTGATACGATGAGGTGTATCGCTCGCCCTCACGTTGGAAGGGCGGCATGGTGAGCGTGACCGCACCGATGTAGATGGAGGTCTTCGCCTCGGCGATGACCGCCTGGTCGTATTGATCGGGTAAAGCCGGAGAGACGTTTTCAACGGTGGCCGGGGCCTCAGGCTCTGCCGGGCTGGCGGGCGTATCGACGGCCCGAAGCATCGGGGCCCAAACGAGCAATAGGAACGTAAGCAGGCGCGGCATGCGATCAACGTGCGCGGCGGGCGGCGCGTCGCAACCGAATCTTCGGCTTAGTTGGCGAATGCGGGAGGGGTGTCCGTATATCTTTCGCGTTGCGCGTGGCGAATCCCCGCCGTGTGCTCCCGATCACCATGGCCAAGCAAAACCAAGCGACCTGGGGGGGCCGATTCTCGGCCGGCCCCGCCGAATTGATGCTCTCGTTCAGCGAGTCCGTTTCGTTTGATCGCCGACTGGCTCAGTTCGACATCGCCGGAAGCAAAGCGCACTCGGCCATGCTCGCCCACGTGGGCCTGATCACGGCCAAGGAACGCAACGCGATCCACCGGGGACTCGACGCCATCGGCAAGGAAATCGCGGCCGGAAAGTTCGAGTGGAACACGGCGTTGGAAGATGTGCACATGAACATCGAGCAGGCGCTGACTCAGCGCGTGCCCGCCGCCGCGAAGCTGCACACCGCGCGCAGTCGCAATGATCAGGTGGCGACCGACATGCGCCTCTTTTTCAAGTGGGCCTGCGGCGAAATCGACGCGCGGTTGGAGGAGGCGCAACGGGCGTTGCTCGCGCTTGCCGAGCTCGACGGCGAGGTGATGATCCCGGGTTACACGCACTTGCAACGCGCCCAGCCGGTGCAGGTCGCCCATCACCTGGCGGCGTATTTGGAAATGTTTGAGCGCGATCGGGCGCGGTTCTCCGGGGTGGCGAAGCACGCCAATTGGTGTCCGCTGGGCGCGGGCGCGCTGGCTGGCACGACCTTGCCGATCGACCGCGAGTTCACGGCCAAGGCGCTCGGTTTTGTCGACGAGCGGGGACGTCCGCGGGTAACGCAGAACTCCATGGATACGGTCGCGGATCGCGATGTGTTCGTCGAATTTGCGACCGCCTGCGCGCTGGTGGGCACGCACTTTTCCCGGTTGGCCGAGGACCTGATTCTGTGGTCGAGCAGCGAGTTTAAATACATTGATCTGCCCGACACGTTTTGCACCGGCTCGTCGCTGATGCCGCAGAAGAAGAATCCGGATTCGTGCGAGTTGTTGCGGGGCAAAGCGGCGCGCCTGCAAGGTAACCTGACCACGTTGCTCACGATGGCGAAGGGTCTGCCGCTGACCTACAATCGCGATTTGCAGGAGGACAAGCCGCCGGTCTTTGACAGCTTTGACCAGACCATGATGTGTCTCGCCGTCGTCGCGGGCACGCTGACCGGGGCGCGCATGCGGCGTGAGTCCTGCGCCCGGGCGGTGGCGGATCCGGCGTTGTTGGCGACGGACCTGGCGGACTACCTCGTGGAAAACGGCGTGCCGTTCCGCGAAGCGCACCACGTGGTGGGCGCGGTGGTGAAACTGGCCGAAACCAGCGGCGTGCCGTTGGACAAGTTGGCCACGGCCGACGTGCAAAAAATCCATCCCGCACTCAAGGCGGACTGGATCGACGTGTTTGATCTCAAGCGTGCGGCCGCCCGACGCATCGGCACGGGCATGCCCGGTCCCAAACAGGTCAAACGGCAACTCGCCCGCTGGCGCAAACACCTGGCTTAACCCCGGAAAAGTAAGCTGGTGATTTCGCGGCTGATTCCGACTGAGAAGTCCGATCCGGAGCTCGCGCCGTTTCGGCCGGGCCTGTTGTTCGGGTTTTTCAATGCGATGACCTGGCAGATCGGCATCGGCACGCCGATGGTGCTGTTTGCCGAGGAGCTGGGCGCGTCGTCGCTGCAGGTGGGGCTGGCGTATTCGTTCGTGTTCATTCTCACGCCGATCCAGATTCTGGCCACGGCGCTACTGCCGAAGTTTGGCTACAAAAAGGTCATGCTCGGGGGCTGGGCGGCGCGCAGTCTGTTCCTGATCGTGCCGGTGTGGCTGGCGATTGCGGCCGCGCACAGCGGCGTGAAACCGTGGATGGCGCCGGCGTTGGTGGGCAGTGTGTTTTGGTTTTGTTTTTTCCGCACCATCGGAGCGGCGGCGATCATGCCGTGGTTGTATTCGATCCTGCCGCCGAAGGCGCGCGGCCGCTACTTTGCCAGTGACCAATTCATTTCCGGTTTCGCGGGAGTGGGCACGTTGCTGGCGTGCGTGGCGTTGTTCGCGCAGTTGCCGATTTTTGTCGCGTTGTTGATCCAATACGGCATCGCGCTGGCCGGATCGTATCTGAGTTTCATGTCGTTGCGGCGATTGCCGGATGCGCCTAATCCCGAACCGATCGGGCTGGGGCGGGTGTTTCGGGATACGCCGCGCTACATGTTCCGGCCTTCGCGGTTTCGGCAGTTCTTATGGCTCGCAGTCGGGTATGCGGTGGTGTCGACGCCAATCCCGCCGTTTTTGGCTTATTACCTCAAAGTCGGACCGGCACTGAGCGCCGGCCAGATCATGGGTTTCGAGGTGCTGCGCTATGCGGGCGTGATTGCGGCGGCGGCGTTTATCAAGCGGCGCATCAGTCAGCACGGCGCGCGACCGTTTTTTCTGTTGGCGATGATTCTCTACGTGATGGTGGCGGCGTTTTGGTGGGCATTCATCCACCGCGAATGGACGATGTTGGGGGGCGTGTATGTGGCCTATTTCGGATTGGGATTGGCGGCGGCCTGTTGGACGATTTCCAATCTCAATTACCTCGCGCAAGTGATCGAGGACGACAATCGAGCGCTGATGATCGCCGTGCAGGGCGCGGTGACCGCATGTGTGGGCGGACTGTCGCCGATCCTGTGGGGCATGGCTCTCAAATCGCAAAACGCGGCGGGCGGACCGGCGATCGACAGCACGATGTTTCAAGTTTTCTTCGGGGTCGTGATTGTGGGCGTGGTGGTGCTTTCCTCCCTGGTGGGGCGTTTGCCGGAGGATGAAACCCAGCCGGCGAAGTCGTTGGTTATCGGCAACGCCATATTCCGGCCGTTTCGCGCGGCGACCTATCTGGTGAGTTTGGTGGATTTGCGGGAGTTGGAAAAGAATCCTCCCGGTCCGGAAGCGGAACCTTCCAAGGGATCCCGCTGACCAAGGGAGCAGCGATGAAGATGCATGGACCCCTTTCGGCCTTGATCGCGTGCATCGCCCTGGCCGGATGCACGACGCCGAAACGAACCCGGTTCGTGGATGTGCAGTCGACGGTTTACGGCACCAAGATCGCGGTAATCGACGCCGATGAAGCGGTCGTGCGGCTGCGGGTTTCGGGTCCGAACGAGCCGGTATTTCTGGCCATGGTGGAACCGAGGGTGATTGCCGACGGACTCTACTTGTTCCCGAGCTACATCAACAAGCCGGTCGTGAGCGAACGGCTGGAGGTGCCGGTGGTGGAGCTGGATTTGCCGGCTGAGTGGCGGGATCGGATATTTTGGGTGGAAGGGGAGAGTGTGCCGCGGTGGTTTCAGGTGTTTCGCGAACGCGTGCGCACGATCGAGCGCCGGCACCTGGAATTGCCCGATGCCCACGAGTCGAGCTGATCGCGCGACGCCGACCGGCGCTTAAGCGTTGCGTGCCGGTTTCTCCGGCGGTGAGGCTGACGTTCGCCTCCTTCGCATGCCCGATATTCGCATTCTGTCCGACCGTGTTGCCAACCAGATCGCCGCTGGCGAGGTGATTGAGCGCCCGGCGGCCGTGGTGAAGGAATTGGTGGAAAATGCCCTCGATGCCGGGGCCACGCGCATCGAGGTGGAGTTTCGCCATGGCGGGCGTTCGCTGATGCGGGTTGAGGACAACGGCCATGGCATGAACCGCGACAACGCGTTGCTGTCGTTGGAGCGGCATGCCACGAGCAAGATCAATGAGGCGGTCGATCTGGACCGACTCGGTAGTTTCGGCTTTCGCGGTGAGGCGGTGCCGTCGATCGCGAGTGTTTCCAAGTTCACTCTGCAGACCCGCGTGGAAGGCGAAGAGCTCGGCACGGAGGTATTGGTCAACGGCGGCAAGATCGTGCACGTGCGCGAGTGCGGGCGCCCGGTGGGCACGCGCATCGAAGTGGCCCATCTGTTCAACTCCGTCCCGGCGCGTCGCAAGTTTCTCAAACGCGACCAGACCGAGGCGGCGCACATCGTCGCCGGGGTGCGGCTCTATGCCCTGGCGAGTCCGGCGGTGGCGTTTACGCTGATCGAGGACGGGCGCATCATTTTCAGTTCGCCGGAATGTCCGGCCCTGACCGATCGGGTGGCGGAGATTTTCGGCCGGCAATTGGCGGAGCAACTCGTGCCGATCGAGAGCACTGAGGGGGTGTTTCAATTGGAGGGATTGATCGGTAAACCCGGGGTGGGACGTTCGACGCGGCACGAGATGATCGTGTTTGTGAATGGTCGTCCCGTCGACAACCGGACCCTCAACTACGCGTTGATCGAGAGTTACCACGAGTCGTTGCCCAAGGGTCGCTACCCGCCGGCGTTCATCTTTTTCCGTCTGCCGCCCCACGAGGTCGATGTGAACGTGCATCCCGCCAAACGCGAAGTGCGGTTTCGGAGCGAGCCGGCCGTGCGCAGCTTCGTGATCAGAGCGGTGCTGGGGCGCCTGCGGGAGCTGCGGGGTGAGGTTCCACAGGCGACGCCGGAGCGAGACACGCCACTGGAACCGCTGCCGCCGAGCGAGCTGCGACCGTGGGCGACGCCGTCATCAAGTTCACCATCATCGGCGGCGGTGCCATCGCGTCCGGTCGAATCGGAGAGTCGGGGCATGCCCAAGTTGGGTCCATTGCACCAGCCTCCCATGCGCGGGCCGGCGGTGGAGTCGGTGCGACCCTCTGCCGATGGTCCGACGCGTGGCGACCGCGGGTGGCGTTTCATCGGCCAAGGCCATGGGGTGTTCGGCTTTTTCGAAACCCCGTCGGGTATCGTGTGCCTGCATCGCCGGGCGGCACACGAGCGAGTCTGGTTTGAGCGTTTGCAGGCCGAGTTCAAATCGGGCGAAGTCGCCGGGCAGCGCCTGCTGCTGCCGGTGCCGGTGGAGCTCGATCCCGTGGCGACGGCGCTCCTGTTGGATAAGTTGGCCTTTCTGCAATCGCACGGGTTTGAAGTGACGGAGTTCGGACGGAATTTTTTCCGGGTCGAAGCGGTGCCCGCCTGGATGGAACCCGCTGATGCCGAACCCTTTTTGCGTGATTTGTTGGGGGCGCTGCGCGATGGGCGCTTCCCGGAGGACAATCCCGATCTCGCCCGGGACGAGCTGGCCCGGTTGGCGGCGGCGAAAGCGGTGCGGTTGCCCGAGCAGAGTGGGGAGGTGCACTGGCAATCACTGGTGGCCCAACTCTTTGCGTGTCGCACCCCGCTCACCAGCCCCTCGGGGCGGCCGACGTTTTTTGAGCTGCCGCACGGTGAGTTGTCCCGGCGATTTCAGAAATAGTCCGAGATGTCGATGAACCCGGTTTCACGTTACGATCTGGAGTCGGCATCAATGAGACTAAAATCGAGAGTGACCGGGGCTGGCTCGCTTGGCACCTTTTCCGCTCTGCGCTAGATTCTTTCCTGATTCAAACCATGCCTGCTGCTAAAAAATCCTCCGCCAAGACCAAGGCGGCCTCTGCCCAAGCCAAGACCGTGGCGGCGCCGCGTCGCCGTGCGTCCGACGATCCTGTCGAGTCGATCAAGGCATCGATTCTTGACCACCTGACGCATACCTTCGCGCGGGATACCGCCGGAGCCACGCCGCGGGATTGGTTTCTCGCCACGGCGATGTCGGCCCGGGACCATCTGACGAGTCGTCTCATCAAGACGCAGTCCGCGCACAACGACCAAAACGTGCGCCGCCTCTACTACTTGTCCTTGGAGTATCTCATGGGCCGTCTGCTCATCAGCTCGCTCCAAAACGCCGGCGTGTATGATCACACCCGCCAGGCCCTGGAAGAGCTCGGTGTGGATTGGGAGGCGCTGCGCGCATCGGAAGACGACATGGGACTCGGCAACGGTGGTCTCGGGCGCTTGGCCGCTTGTTTCATCGATTCGCTCGCGACGCTCGACCTGCCGGCGATCGGTTACGGCATCAATTACGAGTTCGGACTCTTCCGTCAGGCGTTTGAGAACGGACATCAGGTGGAGAATCCGGACAGCTGGATGATTTACGGCACGCCGTGGGAGCTCATGCACCCGGAGTATCAGCAGGAGGTGCAGATCTACGGCGAAGTGGAGAACGTGTTCGATGATTCCGGTAACTACCGGCCGCAGTGGGTCAACACCCACAAACTTGTCGGCGTGCCCAACGATATTCCGGTGCCCGGCTATGGCACCGAGACCGTCAACATCCTGCGCCTGTGGACGTCCCACGCGACGGAGCCGCTCGATCTCAACGCCTTCAACGAAGGTGGTTATGTCGAGGCCGTGCGCAACAAGGCCACCAGCGAGACCATTTCCAAGGTTCTTTATCCGAACGACAAGACCGAGAACGGCAAGGAGCTGCGCCTGGTGCAGCAATACTTCTTCGTGGCCTGTTCGTTGAAGGACATCATCCGCCGCCACATGCGGGTCGAAGGCAACGGCTGGCACAACTTTGCCGACAAGGTCGCCGTCCAGCTCAACGACACCCACCCGGCCATCGCCGTGGCCGAGCTGCTTCGTATTCTCATCGATGAGGAGTCCCTCGACTGGGACGAGGCATGGGCGATCATCACCAAAACCTTCGCCTATACCAACCACACCCTCCTGCCCGAGGCGTTGGAAAAATGGGGTGTGCCGCTCTACGCCCGGGTGCTGCCGCGTCACTTGCAGCTCATTTACGAGATCAACCGCCGCCACCTCGAGACCGTCGCCGCCAAATGGCCCGGCGATAACGAGATGCTCAGCACGTGCTCGATCGTGGAGGAAGGGGGCGGCAAACAACTGCGCATGGCCCACCTCGCGGTCGTTGGCTCGCATGCCGTCAACGGCGTGGCCGCGCTCCACACGGAGCTCCTGAAGAAGGATCTCTTCCCGTATTTCGACACGCTCTTCCCGGGGAAATTCCGCAACAAGACCAACGGCATCACGCCGCGCCGGTGGTTGCTCGATTGCAACCCGGCCTTGTCGGCGTTGATCACCAAGACGCTGGGCCGCCCCGATTGGCCGCGCAATCTCGACCTCCTCCAAGCCTTGGGCAAAGAGGCCGACCAACCCGCCTTCCAGCAGGAGTTCATGGCGATCAAGCGCGTCAACAAGGTCGCGTTGGCCGAAACCATTCAGGAGCTCTGCGGCATCGAGGTGTCGCCCGATGCGCTCTTCGACGTGCAGATCAAACGCCTGCACGAATACAAGCGCCAGCATCTCAACCTGCTGCATATCGTTGCGCTCTACCGCCGACTCTTGCAGAACCCGGACCTCGACATGGTGCCGCGCGTGTTCGTTTTTGCCGCCAAGGCCGCGCCCGGCTACGACCTCGCCAAGAACATCATTCGGGCGATCAATGTGATCGGCGCGCGCATCAACCACGACGAGCGCATCCAGGGTAAGCTCAAGGTCGCCTTCCTGCCCAACTACCGGGTGACGTTGGCCGAGAAAATCATCCCGGCCGCCGACTTGTCGGAGCAGATTTCGACCGCCGGCAAGGAAGCTTCCGGCACCGGCAACATGAAGCTCGCCCTCAATGGCGCGCTCACCATCGGCACGCTCGATGGCGCCAACGTGGAGATCGGTGAAGAGGTCGGTGACGACAACATCTTCATCTTCGGCATGACCGTCGAAGAGGTGGAAGCCGTGCGCAATGCCGGTTACCGTCCCTACGATTTCTACTACGCGGACGAAGAGTTGCGCGCCGTGATCGATTGGATCGGCTCCGACTACTTCACGCCGGGCGAACGCCACGCCTTCGCGCCGTTGCACCACAGCCTGCTCGACGGAGGCGATCCTTACATGGTGTTGGCGGATTTCCGTTCCTACAGCGATGCGCACCTCGCCGTCGATGCCGCCTACCGCGATTCCCCACGGTGGGCGAAGATGGCGATCATGAACACGGCCCGCGTGGGCAAATTCTCCAGCGATCGCACCATTCGCGAATACGCCGAGGACATCTGGAATCTGCCGCCAGTCCCGGTGAAATAACCGGCCGGACGATGGGGTGGCGAGATTCCGCTCGCAACCCGCTGACGGTTTGCCGGTCTTGATGAGGATATGATCGCGCGAGTCCCGTCCGACCACCGGCTGCGCCACCCCCGGGGCTTGGCCCGGGCGGGGCGGTGGCTGTTGCTCGGTGGATTGGTTTCGGCGTTGGGCAGTTTTGCCGCCGCGGAAGGCCTGCGCGTAGCGGGATCATGGACGGGAAAAATTCAGCCCGACCCGCGTCTGCCCGTCATCCCGTGGGAACTCACGGTCGCCGCCCACCTGGGCGATGCGACCGGAGCCACGCGGCTGGAGCTGCGGGCGGAGCTGCCCGGTGGGAACGTGCGCGCCAAAGTGGAACAGATCGGCGCGGACGCCCCGATGCGATGGACAGTGCCGCGACAAACGTTGGCGTCGGAGCCCTGGCGAGAGATTGCGGTCCGGTTCCTCCCGGCGTTGGCCGAATGGACGTTTGACGGCGCCGTGGAACTCGAAGGCGCAGGCACGTGGTCGGACGCCGCGGGCGCGACCGGCGCATTTCACGTGGTTTGGCGACCCGGTCGGGTGGAAAACGCGTCGAGCGCACTGGTTGTGCGACAGCCGGTATTGCGTGCCACGGTCGGGCTGGCCGATTCGACGGTGGCGTCGATCGACGTCGAGCTGAACTGGGCGAGTGTGGACGTGAACATGATCCATCTCGGTGCGGGCGCATTGACCGCGCATCAAACCGCCGCAGGCCGCTGGCAAGTCGGCGAAGTGAGTGCGCCGCTCTGGCAGGGCCGAGTGATTCTGGCACCGTTCGAAGTCGACCCGGCGCATCCAGTGATTAACGGCCACGTCTCTCTCGCCGCGGTGGCGGCGGCCGAACTCGTGCCGTTTCTGCCCGATGCTCTCAGCAGTGCTTCCGGGCGGGTGAGCGGAGAACTTACGTTTGCGTGGGACGAGTCTAAAGGCTTTGCGCCCAAGTCCGGGCAGTTCGCGATTCTCGAAGACGACAAACCGAAGGTGCGGCTCGCGGCGTCCCCCGGACTGCTTTCCGCCAAAGTTCCCGCCAAGATCGAAACGATGCCCCAGTGGCTGGGTCCCATTGCAAAATGGATGGCGGTGGAGAATCCCGCCCGCGACGAGTTGATTGAGATCGAGATGGGACGCCGCACTTTGCAGGTCGAACGGATGGAAGCGCGCCTCGTGCCGGGAGCGGTCGCCGGGGAAACCAAGGTGCAGGCCCGCCTCGTCGCCCGGCCGCAGGACGCCACCGCGGTGGAGTTGGTCGATTTTACAGTCAATGTGACGGGGCCGTGGGAGGACTTGATTCGGGTGAGTGCCGAGGACGGCGTGAAGATCAAAGCCACTTTTTAACCGCGGGGGCGGAACCAGCGGATTGGACATTCGGTCCGAATCCATTACTCTTTTTCCCATGCGCCGAATTTTGCCTCTCACGTTCCTCGCGACCGCCTTGTTGTCCGGCTGCATTCATGTGAAGATGGATCCCATCCAGGTCCACGCGGTGGTCGACGTGAACGTCAAAGTGGACCGGGCGCTCGATGATTTTTTTGGCTCGCTTGATCAACAATCTGCCACGCTGCAACCGGTGCAAGGCTGACCCCGGAGGACACCATCATGAAGATTTCATCCATTCGCTTTTTCTCCTTATTCGCGGCAGTGATGCTCTGGGCGACCACCGCGGGCGCGCAGGACATGGCGGCGTTGCGTCACAGCATGTCGCAACGGCTGCCCGTGCTGGATCAGCTCAAAACCAGCGGGGCGGTGGGCGAAAATAATCAAGGCTACGTCGAAGCCCGCACCCCGGGGGCGGACACCGAAAAGGTGGTCGCGGCCGAGAACGCGGATCGCCGCAAAGTCTACGCGGCCATCGCGGCCAAAGCGGGCGCGACATCGGAGGCGGTGGCGCAGGCGCGGGCTCGTCAAATCGCCGCCACCAGTGCGCCGGGGGTGTGGTTGCAGGGTGAAGACGGTCGTTGGTATCGGAAAGAATAGGTTCGGCCTCCGATCGCGCGACGCTGAACATTCGCCAGCCGGGAAGGGAATGGGCATTGAACAAGGCGGTGACCACGACGCATGTTCTGCGGTCTTATGTCGTCCCCTTATGTCACCGCATCCGATCGTTATTCCCAAGTTCCCTATGAGCGCTGTGGTCGCAGCGGCCTGAAGCTCCCGCGGCTGTCGCTGGGCCTGTGGCACAACTTCGGTGGCGTGGACGTTTTCGAGAACGGTCGCACCATGTGCCGGGCGGCGTTCGACATGGGCATCACCCATTTTGATTTGGCCAACAATTACGGTCCGCCTCCCGGATCGGCCGAAGCCAACTTTGGCAAGATTCTCGATCTCGATCTCGGGGTTTATCGGGACGAACTCATCATCTCGACCAAGGCGGGTTACGACATGTGGGAAGGTCCCTACGGCGAATGGGGATCACGCAAATATCTCATCGCCAGCCTCGACCAGAGCTTGGATCGCCTCGGACTCGACTACGTGGACATCTTTTACTCGCACCGGCCCGATCCCGACACGCCGATGGAGGAAACGATGGGCGCGTTGGCCTCGATTTATCACGGCGGCAAAGCGCTCTACATCGGTCTGTCGAATTACGATGCCGCGCAGACGCGCTTGGCGCACGAGATTCTCGACGATCTTGGTGTGCCGCTGTTGATCCACCAACCGCGTTACAACCTGCTCGACCGGTGGGTGGAACCGGAGCTGCTGCCGCTGCTCACGGAGCTCGGCGTGGGCTGCATCCCCTTTTCGCCGTTGGCCCAGGGACAACTCACCTCGCGCTACCTCAAGACGATCCCGACCGATTCGCGGGCGGGCAAAGGCGGGTTTCTCAATGCCGACACCGTCGAGGCGAACCACCCGAAGATTCTCGCCCTGGCCGAAATCGCCGAGCAACGCGGCCAAACGCTCGCCCAAATGGCGCTCACCTGGGTGCTGCGCCAACCGGCCATCACGACCGTGTTGATCGGGGCCAGCAGCGTGCCGCAGATCGAAGAAAACGTCGCGTGTGCGAGTGCCGCTGGTTTCAGCGACGAAGAGCTCAAAGCGATCGACGCCGCCTGCGCGTAAGGGACGGGGCGAAAATCCCCGCCGCTTTCGTTTCGATTCCGGCAATCCGTGGCCCGGTCGCGCTACAGCGTTCGGGTCATGAAGTGGCTGTTGGGATCGGGCCGGTAGTCGGCGAACGGGCCGCACGATTCGAACCCAAAGCGGGCGTAAAGTTGGCGCGCGGGAGCGAATTCGGGTTGGGAGCCGGTTTCCAAACTCAGACGCGTGTAGCCGCGTCGCGTGGCTTCGGCCAATACCGTTTCGAGCATGCGGGCGGCCACGCCTCGCCGCCGATGGGTGCGCGCGGTGCGCATGGATTTGATTTCACCGTGGGTCGCATTGAGTGCTTTGAGGGCACCGCAGCCCATCAGGGTGGGACCGTCCCATGCGCACCAAAACGTGATCTCGGGGCGTTGGAGTCCCGTCAGGTCGAGCGCATGCACGCTCTCGCGCGGAGAGATACGGTGCATGTCGTCCAAATGCTCTTGCAGTAGCGCGGCGATGGCGGAGCCGGTGAGGTCATCGACTTTGATCTGCATGTGAAGGAAAGCGTGGAACTACACGTTTTTTTTGGGGGGCCGGATCGCGATTCACTCCGACTTGGCGAAGACGACCATATAGTTGTCCGAGAGCAAGTCGTGGACCGCATCGACCCGATGGAATCCTGCGGCGGTGATTTCGGCTTCGAACACCTCCTGACCGGCGCGCATGTGGCTCAGGATCCAATCCGAACTTTCTCCGGGAATACGTTTGAAATCGACCAGCACGATTCTGCCGCCGGGGCGGAGGGCGCGATGGAGCGAAGCCAACGAATCCATCGGATACTCAAAGTGGTGGTAGACGTTGCAAATGAAGGCCAGGTCAACGGATGCGGCCGGCAGTTCGACCGAGCGATCGGTGCAGAGCACGGTTTCGATATTGGTCCAGGCGTGGCGCTGGATCTGGTCGTTCACGTGGTCAAGGAACTTCTCCACAATATCCACGGCATAGACTCGACCTTCCGGTCCGACGCGAGCGGAGAGGAGGGGGAGAAACGCTCCGGTGCCCGTGCCCACGTCGACGACATCCATGCCGGGACGCAAATCCAGGCGAGCCACGATGGCGGCACGATGGGCGAACACTTCACGCCCCTCGGCTTCGAGGCGCTCGATCCATTCGTTTACGATCAAACCTTCGCGCAGATAGGACGCGTTGATCCCGGGGTTGACGCTTTCGTTCTGAGCATGACCAACGAGGGCGGCGAATGTGGAGGCCACCGCGGTGAGAATAGCGAAGAAGCGTTTCATAAACTGCTGGGGGATTACGGCACGCGCTCCAGCCACGCGGCGGCGTGGCGCGTAATGGGGGGCGTCGCGAGGGTGAGTTGTCCGCCGCGATGGCGCACGGTGGAAGAGTGAGTCGAACGGCTGCCGGCCACATCCCACCAGGAGACGAGCCATTCTCCGGCCGGAACGTCGTCAATGACGATGCGGCCGGTGGCGGGCGTGAGATCATTATCCGACGCAGGCGAAAGCAGGTTGTCGCGGTGTCGCACCCATAGCACGACCCGATCGGCTCCATGACGGGCCACTGCGGTCAGGGCCGGCACGGGAATGCCGAGATCGAGGTCAACGAGATCGATCCAATCCGCGCCCACGGGATTCTCGACCACGACGGTGTGGCGGCCATAGCCCACCGGGAATGAAAATGTTTGGTTGGTCGGAGTGGGGCGACCTTCGGCGGCGGCGGGCCATGGTTCATCAACGGCCACTCTGTCGTCCACCGTGATGCGCAACGAACCGCCTCGGTTGCTCATGCCGCGCAGATGCAGGCGAGCGACGGACGCGGCGGGATAATCGACGTGAAAGGTGGCGCGACTGGGATAGGGATGACGCTCGGCGGCGTTGGTGAGAATGCGCGGGAAGGTGACCATGGAGGCGGGGATGTGGCCGTCGGTCGGCACCTCAAGCTCGGGGGCGGGGCCGCGGTGCCAATACAGACCGCCGGTGAGCTTGAGTGAACTGTCGAGGTCGCCGAGCACGGTGGGATAACTCACTCGGGGCAGCGGCGCTCGGCGGAGTCCGCTCGCGTTCACAAACCGACCCAGTGATTGCAGTTCGGCCCAGCGGCCTTGTTGCCGGAGGGTTTCCACATACCAAATCTGGGCCGGTTGGGTGGTTTCGCCAAAGAGACCGGACCACGCCAGGAGCGGGTGGATGAAGCCGGTGGTGCGTTGCTCGCTCGTGAGATCGGCCATGTTGTCGTCGCCCACTTCGCCGTAGAAAACCGGACGATTGATGGCGGCGGCCGCGAGATCGTGATGCTGCACGCCGAGGACCATGTCGTTCGCGTAGAGGTGGGGTTGATAGTAATCCATCGTCGTCCACATGGCGTGGTGCAGATCATCATCGCTGGTGGTCACGAGGTGGCCGTGCACATCGTAGCGACGGAGGACGCGTGCCATTTCTTCGTGCCAGGCGGCGACGGCGGCGTTGTCGGCGGCATCGCCCCGGCGGGCGTTGGTCCACATGACCTCGTTGAACAATTCCCACGCCATGATGGCGGACGAGTAACCCCAACGGGCGGCAATGTAGCGGTATTTCTGGCGGGTGAGTTCGCGCGCCTGATCGTTGGTGAAGAAATCGGTGGGTGAATCAAGGAAGCCGCCGAGCGCGGAGTTCCACGGATTCTCGGCCCAGTTGGTATTGTTGAACGTGGTGTATTGGCCGTGGTGCTGCAGGACGAGTTGGATGCGGACGCCGTGGGTTTCGGCGGCTTCCATAATGCCGTCGAGGCGGCGGGCGACGCCGAGGTCGAGTGTGCCCAATGCCGGTTGGGGGCCGTTGGCCGGTTCCACCCAATCGAGATTAAGCTGGCCCCAGTGGCACATCCATACGCGGGTCCAGTTGAAGCCCACGGTGGCGAAGTCACCGAACGCGGCCGGATAATAGGAGGCGGGAGCGCTGCCGGAGGCCCACGGCAGATTACCTCCGAGGGGCTGGAAATAGTCGCCCCGACCGTCGATGAACTGGGTGCCGGACCGTGGATCGATCCGCACGGGTCCTCCCAGCGTATCGATATCACGCACGCGAAAACGATCTCTGCCCTTGAGCTCGGCGGCCAACGTCGTGGGCAAGCCCCCGCGCTGCTCACTGACGTTTTGAAATTCGTAGTTGCCCTTCAAGGCGGCCCGCGTGCGCACGGACCACTGGTTGTCACCGACGTAAAATGCCGGCAGTCGCAGCACGTGGTCCGCGGGGGTGGTGACGGTCGCCCAAATGTCGCGCGCGAAGGGATTCTCAGCGGTGGCGTCGACGCGGAACGTGAACTCCACCGGGGCGCCCGACAGGGAAAGGAGGGCGGTGGTGGAGAGAATTCCGCCACACAGGCGAAGGCAAAAGCGTTGGAGACGGTGGGGAACGAACATGGGGAGGCGGGACGAAAAAACGATGCTTAGCGCAGTGAGCTGACCGGGCAACCCTTGGCTTCGTCCGCCTCGAGGGAGAGCCAGGTCGCCGACGGTGGCGGGGACGATTCACCGGTCATGACGAGCGAAGCCACCCGCGGCTCAAGCGTTTGATCAGAATCTCTCTATTGTTGGACAAGCAATCTCGTTACTTTGCTCGATTCCATCCGCTAGCGTTGTCCTCCCGTTGCGGATTGACCTGCTGCAACTCAATTCATCGCTCTGGGATCAGAGCCTTTCCCATCCTATGCTTCGACAAGATCTTTCCCGCGCTTCGTGGAGTTTTCGTGACTGTTCATCCCAGAAGTGGCTGCCCGCCCAGGTGCCCGGCTGCGTGCACCTTGACCTGCGTCGTGCGGATTTGATTCCCGATCCGTTCTTCGGCACCAACGAACTCGATCTGCAGTGGATCGAGGAACGCGACTGGGAATACCGGGCGAAGTTTACGGTCGATGCCTCGCTCCTCGAAGAAGAGATGCTCGAACTGGTGGCCGACGGACTCGACACGGTGGCCACGGTGAAATTAAACGGCAAAGTCGTGGCGCGGACGGAAAACATGTTCACGCCGTTCCGCTGGAACGTGAAGAAGCTGCTGCGTCCGGGCCAGAACGAGCTGCTGATCGAGTTCGGCAGCGCGATGAAATATCTGCGCACGCATCACCACGGCAATGTTTACCGCGAGTTCAACGACCCCGTCGGCAACTCCAACCGCATTCGCAAGGAGCAGTGTCAGTTTGGGTGGGACTGGGGTCCCCGCTTCGTCACGGCCGGGGTGTGGCGTCCGATTTCCTTGCAGGCCTGGTCGGCCAATCGCGTTGACAATGTGGTGGTCGAGCAACGACACGCGGACGACGGCTCGGTCTCCCTCGCCTTGACGCCCGAACTGGAACGCGCTGATTCGGAGGCGACCTGTCATTGGTCGCTCCGGCTTGATGGAGCGACCGTCGATGCGGGGGAGGGAACCGCGATCGTGGTCAAAAAACCGCAGCTCTGGTGGCCGTCCGGTCAGGGCGAACAACCCCTCTACGATCTGCAGGTCGAAGTGCGGGATGCCGCGGGGCATCGCATCGGCGTCTGGCGGCGCCGCATCGGCTTGCGCACGCTCACGCTCGATCAATCTCAGGACGAGTGGGGCACGGCGTTCCGTTTCCTGGTCAATGGTCGTCCGGTCTTTGCCAAGGGCGCCAACTGGATACCCGCCCACAGTTTTGTCGCCGGCTTGAAGCGCGCCGATTACGAGCGCGACCTGCGTTCCGCCGTGGAGGCCAACATGAACATGGTCCGCGTGTGGGGCGGCGGCATCTACGAGAGTGAAGACTTCTACGACCTCTGCGACGAGCTCGGGCTGATGGTGTGGCAGGACTTTGCCTTCGCCTGCACGCTCTATCCGGTCGACGATGAGTTTCGCGAGTTGTTCGCGCCCGAAGCCAAGGCTCAGATCCGCCGCCTGCGGCATCGCGCCAGTCTCGCCCTCTGGTGTGGCAACAACGAGATTTGGATGCTCAACCGCGAGACGGTGACGGATGACTCAAAGCTCGAAATCCGCACCGCCTACGAAAAAATCTTTCACGAACTGCTGCCGGAGATTGTGGCGGAAAACGATCCGGTCACGTCCTACTGGCCGTCGTCGCCCTGGCGACCGGAAGGCGCGCACGGTCACGCGCCGGGCGAGATCTCGGGCGACTCGCATTTCTGGGACGTGTGGCATTCGCGCAAACCGATCAAATCCTACGAGCTCTGGAAGTTCCGCTTTGTATCCGAATTTGGGATGCAAAGCTACAGCTCGCCCGCGACCAACGCGACCTTCTGCCCGCCGGACGACACCAATGTCTTCGGGCCGGTGATGGAGAACCACCAGAAGAACGCCGCCGGCAACCAGATTATTCTCGATTACGTTTCGCGGCAGTATCGTTTCCCCAAGTCGCAGGACGATCTCATCTACCTGTCGCAGCTCAATCAGGCCCGCTGCATGCAGATGGGGGTCGAGCACTACCGTCGGCTCATGCCGCGGTGCATGGGCTCGCTGTATTGGCAACTCAATGACACGTGGCCCGTGGCTTCCTGGAGCTCGCTCGAACACACCGGCCGCTGGAAGGCGCTCCACCACGCCGCCCGGCGGTTCTACGCCCCGGCGCTGGTCACCGCCCATGTGCCCGGTGACGAGGAAGTGTCGATCGGCAACTACCGTCGTTCCACGATGGATACGGTGCATCTCTACACCGTCTGCGATGCGCCCCGGCGCATGGCGGCGGTGCTGCAATGGGCGATCATGCACATCGACGGCCGCCGCCTGGGTGGCGGCAGCAAGCGGGTGAATTTGCGTCCCGGGGAGAGCGTGCCGCAGAAAACGCTCGATTTGACCAAGCTGCTGCAGCGTCATTCGAGCGAAAGCATTTACGTGCGGATCGGCCTTCACGTTGACGACCGCTGCGTCAGCGAGGAGTCGGTGCTGCTGGCCTCGCCACGTTTCATGAACCTGCCGTCGGGCAAGGTGCGTTGTGGCGTGAAAATGGTGGACGACAAAACGGCCGAACTCACCTTTACGGCGCCGGTATGGCAGCATCGTTTCGCGTTTGATCTCGGAAAATTGGACCACTGGTCCAGCGACAATTTCTTCGAGCTGTATCCGACGGAGCCCAAGACCGTCACGGTTTCACTCAAGCGTAAGACGACCGCCGAAAAGCTGCGTCGCAGTCTCACCTGGCGCTCGTTGGTCGATACCTACTGACCGGAGCGCTCGTCAGCCGTCGGCGACGCCGGTCGCATCGATCACGGCGCGCACGGCGGCGGCGCTGCGGCGGAAGGCCGCCTGTTCGGCTTCGTTGAGCGGGGGCTGCAGCACGCGTTCGATACCGCCGCGTCCGACCACGACGGGCACGCTCAGGCAAACGTTGTGCACGCCACAATAGCCGTTGATAGCGATGCTCAGCGGCATGGTGCGTTTCTCGTCGAGCAGGATCGCCTCGATCACGACGGAGGCGGCGAGGGCGACCGCATAGCAGGTGTTGCCCTTGAGTTTGAACACTTGGAAGCCGGCGGCCGTGCTTTCGGAGAAGAGTTTGCGCCGTGCGGGCGTGTCGTCGAGCGGCTCGGCGCCGGATTGGGCCAGACTCATCGCCACGAACTGCGTGTCGCCATGCTCGCCGAGGACGTAGCTGCGGATGTCGTCGGGATGGATGCCGACCTGCATCGACAACGCATCGCGATACCGTGCGGAGTCGATCAGCGTGCCCGAGCCGATGACGCGGGTGGCGGGCAATCCAGTCAGTCGCAGCGCCTGCCACGTGAGCACATCGACGGGGTTGCTCAAGATGAGAAAAATGGCCTGGGGCGCGGCGGCGGCGGCGGCGGGCACGAGCGTGCGCATCAGTTCGATGTTGGCCGCAGCCAGTTGATTGCGATCCTGCAAATCGGCCGTCATGGGCACGGACGCGCAGATCGCGATGACCTCGGAGCCTGCGACGTCGGCGATCTCCCCGGCGCTCACTTTCACGGGCGTGCGCAGAAAAAGCAGAGAGTGGTTGAGGTCCATGGCCTCGCCCCGCGCCTTGGCGGGGTTGCCGCCGACCAGCACGAGCTCGGTGACCAGGCCCTTGAGGACCAAGGTATACGCCAAAGTCATACCAACGCGACCCGGACCGATGATGGCTACTTTCATGGCCGGGAAGCGTCGCAGACTAAATGGCATCACGCGATCCTGTTGATCGGGCGTGGGTCCAAATCCGGCGGGAGTTTACATCGCCGCCGGCACGCGCAGTCGGAACATCATCACGTCGTGGGAATCGACTGCCCGGGTGTAGCTCTCGCTGGTGTCGCCGACCACTTGGTTGGACCAGACATCGAAGAGCTCTTTGGTCTCACCGAGCATGTAGAACCGGTGAAACGGGATCGTGAGCTCACGGGTTTCGTCCGAGGTATTGAGGGCGCACACGGCCCATTCGCCTTCGCTCAATTCCTTGATGAAAACCTCAATGCCGGCCTGATCTTCAGCCAGCGCGCGGAAACCCTGTTTGCCGGCGGGGTCCTGGTTGATGGCAATGACATCGGCATCGGTCATGATGGCGATGATTTCGTCGCTCATGTGGCGCACGTCGTTGCCGGCCATGAGGGGCGCGGCGAGCATGGCCCAGAGGCTGAAGTGGGCGCGTGACTCGGCCACCGAGAGGCCCTCGTTGCCGACTTCCATCATGTCGGGATCGTTCCAGTGGCCGGGGCCGGCGTATTTGGCGATGCCATTGGGCCCCCAGTCGTCGACGAGGGACGTTTGCAAATCGAGGATGCGTTTCCAGCCCATTTCCCACATCTTGTAGCCGTCCCAGGAGTCGTAGATATCGCCGGAAGTGCGCCAGAGGTGACCGACGTCCTGCGCCCACTCCCACGGCCGGGAGCGGCCCCATTCGCACATGCTGAACACGACCGGTCGTTTGGCGGTGTAGAGGGCGTCGCGCATGGTGGTGTAGGCTTCGCGCGCGTCGCGGGTGCCGGTGCTGCACCAGTCGTATTTGAGGTAGTCGATGCCCCAACTCGCCCAGGTGCGGGCGTCCTGATATTCGTGGCCTTGTGAACCGGGATATCCGGCGCATGTCTTGGAGCCGGCGTCGCCGTAGATGCCGAGTTTGAAGCCGCGCTCATGGACGTAGTCGGCGAGGGCCTTCATGCCGGAAGGGAATTTTTCGGGGTCCGCGACGAGATTGCCGTCGGCGTCGCGCTCGCGCAGCGACCAGGTGTCGTCGAGCACGATGTATTCATAGCCGGCGTCGCGCATGCCGTTGGCGATCATGGCGTCGGCGACACCTTTGACGAGGTCCTCGCTGATGTGACTGGAGAAGGTATTCCAACTGTTCCAACCCATGGGCGGGGTTTGGGCCAGGTGCTCAAATTTCTGAGCCGGAACGCTGGGGGCGAGAATCGCAGCGCCTAGTATTAAAAGACTGGTTTTCATGGAGGGAGGGTAGCGAAGTGAAACGAGAGAGCGAAGCGCCCGTTGACGAGGTCCAGGCATGACGACTAGGGATGGGATTCAGGCCGAGCTGCTTAACTTAGACCATATCGAATGGGCCGGGGGATCACCCTACGGCATGGCAGGCTTTACGGCACTGAGAAATATTATCTTGGTTGCCAGTTTCAGCGTATGAATTTTCCAAATAATTTTACATGGGGGGCAGCGGCGGCGGCCTATCAGATCGAAGGTGCCTGGAACGAGGACGGACGCGGTCCGTCCGTGTGGGATGTGTTTTCCCAGACGCCGGGTCGGGTGTTTGAAAACCACAACGGCAACGTGGCCTGCGACCACTATCACCGCTGGCGCGAAGATGTGGCGTTGATGAAGGAGCTCGGGATCAAAGCATATCGGCTCTCCCTGTCGTGGTCGCGGATCATGCCGGACGGCACCGGGGCGATCAACGAAGCCGGACTCAAATTCTACGACGAGCTGATCGACGGGTTGCTCGCCGCCGGTATCCAGCCTTGGGTGACGTTGTTTCACTGGGACATGCCCCAGGCGTTGCAGGAAAAGGGCGGTTTTCTGAATCGAGACATGGCCGACTGGTTCGGTGCCTATGCCACGGTGGTGGCGAAGCGGCTGGGGGACCGGGTCAAGCACTGGATGACGATCAACGAGCCGCCGGTTATCGTGGGGCTGGGCTATCAGGAAGGGGTGTTTGCGCCGGGATTGAAGTGCACCCATCAGGAGTGCCTGCTCGCCGCGCACAATCTTTTGCGTGCCCACGGCAGTGCCGTGCAGGCCTTGCGGGCGCACTGCGTCGGTCCTCAGCAAATTTCCATCGCCCACACCTCGCGGGAGCCGATTCCCGCGACGCGGGCGGATGCCGATGTCGAAGCGGCGCGGGCGCGCTACTTTGGTTGTGTGGAGGAGCGCATGTGGAACCTGGCGTGGTGGGCGGACCCCATCGCGTTTGGCAAATACCCCGAGGAAGGCCTGAAAAACTTTGCCGGCAAATTGCCCAAAATCACCGACGCGGACATGGCGCTTATCTCGCAGCCCATCGACTATCTCGCCTACAACTGTTACTCGGGTTTCAAGGTGGCGGCGAACGATGCAGGCAAGGCGGTCGACGTGCCCAACGGCCACGGCATCGGCAACGCCCGGGGCACGCTACCGTGGCTCTCGATCGCACCGGATGCGATTTATTGGGCGGCGCGGTGGCAGACCGAACGCTACAATTTGCCGATCGTCTTTTCGGAAAACGGATTCTGTAACACCGATTTTGTGCAACTCGACGGCAAGGTGCATGACCCGCAACGCATCGATTTTGTGACGCGTTATCTCGATGCAGTGAGTCGCGCGATCGCCGACGGGGCCGATGTGGGCGGTTATTTTTACTGGTCGATTCTCGACAACTTCGAGTGGGCCGAGGGTTACAAGGATCGTTTCGGGCTCGTGCACGTCGACTACGAGACCCAGGTCCGCACACCCAAGGATTCGTTCTATTGGTATCGCGATCTCATCGCGCGCAACGGCGCGCTGAGCTGAGCCGGTTTACACGAACTTGAACTGCCGCATGACCACGTGGGTGCAGCCGGCGACAATGGTCACGGTGGCGGGCACCCACAGCGTGCGGTAGTTGAGCACATCGAACAGACTGGCGCCGATCGAACCACCGACGAGAAAGCCCGCCAATAGTGCCGCCAGCAACCGCGTGCGGCCGGCGCGGCCGGGTGAACGACGCAGGCGGTGGCTGAGAGCCAGTCCGAGATCGGTCACGATACCGGTGACGTGGGTGGTGCGCACAATGGCCCCGCTGTAAGTCGTGGCCATGGCGTTTTGCAGACCGCACGCCGCCGCGGCCAAGGCTCCGCCGAGCATCAGGTGCCGCTGCAATAATGGCACGGCGGCGAACAAAATCAGTCCCTCGATGACCAGCGCGACGCCGTAACGCCGACCCGGTTGCAGGTGGCTGTCGCGGATGATCAACCCCGACGTGGTGGCGCCCAGCAGGAAGGAGATCAGCAGCAGCCCGGCGAGGGCGGCTCGGGTCGCGTGGCCTTGCGCCAAATCGGCGGCGAAGTGCGTCGCGGTCCCGGACAAGTGACTGAAGGCCTGATGATAGGCGCCGAGAAATCCGACGGCGTTGACCATGCCCGCAATGGCGGCGAGCCCGAAGCCACCCAAAATAATGCCCGGCGGGGTGCGGTTTTCAAACATGGCGACGATCGTGGGACGGTTATCCGCCGAGCACGCCCTTGAGCATTTGGCCCAACTCGCCCACCCGGTAGGGCTTCGTCAGGTATCCGCAAAAACCGGAGTCGAGAAACTGGCGGGCCATCTCGTCGTTGTCGTAGCCGCTCGAGACGATGGCGCGCACTTCGGGATCGATTTCGCGGAGCCGCTTGAACGTTTCCTCCCCGCCCATGCCGCCGACGATGGTGAGGTCGAGCAACACCACATCGTAGGGTCGGTTGACCGCGTGATACTTGCGATAGAGCGCGAGGGCGTCCTCGCCGCGGTGGACGATATCGACCTTGTAGTCGAGGCTCTCGAGCATCGTCTTGGTGATCTCGCAGAGTTGTTTCTCGTCATCCATAAACAGCACCCGGCCGGTGCCGAAGCGCAGGGCGGCCGGTTTGCGCACCCCTGTCTCGATGGACTTGGTGGTGACGGGGAGAAAGCTGGTGAAGGTCGTGCCCACGCCGACGGTGGAATCCACGCCCAGTTGACCGCCGTGTTTGCGCACGATGGAAAGCACCGTGGCGAGTCCGAGCCCGGTGCCGGTTTTCTTCGTGGTGAAGAACGGTTCAAAAATGCGGTCGATTTTGTCCTCCGGAATACCTGAGCCGTTGTCTTGCACATCGACCTGCACGTAGTCGCCCCCTGCGAGCGGTGGGAGTTTGCCGTCAGGCAGGGAGATGGCGCGGCAGGTGAGATGAATCTTACCCACCGATGGATCGGGCATCGCCTGCATGGCGTTGATGATGAGGTTCTGGTAAACCTGAATCATCTGACCGCGATCGACCTCGATCGGACCCGCATTTTCATCGAGATCAACCGTCACGACGACGGGACTACCGGATGCGGCGACGCGCACGGCATCGCGGAGGATGTCGGCCGGGCGGACCACGCTGAACGTGCCGCCGGGATTGCCCTTGGCAAACGCGAGGAGTTGGCGGGTGAGAGTCTTGGCCGCCATGCAAGCGGTCTCGGCATCGTCGAGTTTGCCGTAATCGCGATTCTCTTTGGCGATCGAGATACCGCCGAGGATGGTGGATAGCAGGTTGTTGAAATCGTGGGCGATGCCGCCGGCGAGCTGGCCGAGGGAGTCGAAGCGATTGGCGCGAATGAGCTCTTCGGGGCTGAGCGTCATCTCGTCGGGATCGCGAAACACCACGATGATGCCGATGGCTTTTTGTTGGTCGTCGCGGACTTGGCTCGCGGTCCACACAATCGGGCGGGGGGCGCCGTGTTCAATCGCGAGTGCATGGTCGGTGTAAAGCTTGGGCGGCCCCTCGACTTCGAGCGCGCGGTCGAGGGCGTCGTTCGCCGGGCGTTCGTCGCGGAGGGTGACAAGGTTGAAAACCTCGTCCAGTCGGCGGGCGGTGGCGGCGGCGAGCGGGATACCGGTGAACCGTTCCGCTTTGACGTTCATGGCGGTGATCTGGCCGTGTTCGTCGGTGATGATCACGGCTTCGCTCAGGGAGTTGAGCGCCGAAGTCGCCACGCCCCCGGAGGCGGCGGATCGCGTCGACGTGCTATCGGAGGCGACTCCATCCGGCACGATCATGGCGAAACCCACCACGCGGGTGAGTTCACCGCGCCGACTGGAGCTGCGATGCAGGCCGAGCAATACCGACGCTTCGCTGCGGTCCGAGCGTTTGATGACGGTGTAGCCGCCGCCCCAAGGCTCGTCGCCGCCGAAGCGGGAGAGAAAGCCGGTGAGGTCGCCGTGGCATTTGGCAAAATTGCGGGTGAAGGCTCCCAAGTCCGGGTGTTCCACGGGATCGCCGACGAGATCCTGCCAAGCGAGGGACGTCCAGGCGTGTCCGGAGATGAAATCGAGATCAAACACCGCGAGCGCGCCGTCCTCGGTGAGGCTGGCGAGACGGTCTTCGGCGATGACGCTTTGTTCTTCGAGCTCCTTGCGCTCGGCGATGTCGAGATGGAACCCGATGACGCGTTCGAGTTCACCGTCGGCGGCGAAATGTTGCACGCCGACGCTTTGGATCCACATCCAGTGACCGCGCCGATGTTTCATGCGCAGCTCGACCGAATAGGTGCGCCGACTCGATCGGGTGTGGCGGCCCACTTGGTCGGGCGCGGCGGCGGAGTCGTCGGGATGAATGAGTTTCAACCACGTGTCGTAGTCGTTGGAAAGATCGGCGTCGGGGTAACCGAGCATTCGCTTCCACGCGGTCGAGTAGTGGGTCTCGCCGGTTAGAAAATTGAGATCAAAAAAACCGGCGGCATCGCTGCGGGCGAGTTCTTCCCAAGCGCCGGAACTGGTGGCGCCGCCCGCGGGGGAACCGGGAGTGGCAGTGGAATCGCGGTCCGTTTTGGGCGCGAGTTCGATGGTGGCGAGCCAGGCGACATTATGGCCGACGGCGGTTTCGAGCGCGAGGCGCACCTCGGTGGCGGGCGACTCTTCATCCGGTTGGATGGCGAGTGGCACGCGTTGCGCCGTGGCGGTGGCGGTGAGCACATCCCATTGTGCTTCCATCATGTCCGGATCGTCCGAGACGACTTCAAACGCGAAGAGAGAAACGAAGGGCTTGCCGATCAGCGAATCGGCGGTCGTAGACCAGAAGGCACCGGCGGATTGGTTCGCGCTTTGGACAACGCCGTGGTGGTCCAGAGTCAATAGCCCGGAAGTTCCGCCGCGGCGAAGCGGGGATGATGCGGGAGAGGAGGCGGCGAGGGGAGTCGATGAGCTCACGAAACGGGGGAGAAGGCCGACGCAGAATTGTCCTGAATCTGCTTATACGGCGGGTTGCCCGAGGCGGACAACCCGAAACCCCCCATGCGGCTCACCTGCAATGCTTTGGCGTCTTGGTTAGCGGGCGAACATCTCGGCCGACAACGTCGCCTTGGTGGCGGTGGGCGTTTCCCCGCCGAGCCAGCGCCGCACGCGGCCGTGCAGAAAATCGATGAACGGGGCCTGGTCGTTGAGGCACGGCACGTGATGGAATGATTCTCCGCCGGCCTTGAGGAACTCCTCTTTACCTTCGACCGCGATTTCCTCGAGCGTTTCGAGACAGTCGGCGACAAAGGCCGGGGTCATGACGACGAGGTTTTTCTTCCCTTCGGTTTTGGCGAAATGTTCCAACTCATAGTCGGTGTAGGGGACGAGCCACGGTTCGCCCGCGAGGCGGGACTGAAACGAGACCGACCATTGGTCGTCGGCAAGGCCGGCGCGCTTGACGAATGCCGCGGTGGTTTTGAGCACTTGGGCCTTGTAGCACATGCCGTGGGCGGCGCTGCAAGTGGAGCAGCAGTCGGGCACGATCGTGCAGTGGGCCTGGGAGGCGTCGGCTTCGCGAAGGTGGCGTTCCGGGATGCTGTGATAAGAAAACAACAGATGGTCGTGCGGCTTTTCGAGCGCCGGACGGGAGACCTCGTAAAGGGCGTCGATGTAGTCGGCATCCTCATAGAACGGTTGGATGCAATCGACCTTGATCGGAGTCGTGAGACGGGCGACTTCCTCGTGCACTTTGACCACCACGGATTCCCAGGACGACATGGCGTAGTGGGGATACTGCGGGATTAGGAAAACCTCCGTAATCCCATCGGCGACCATCTGATCGATGACGGCGCCGATGGATGGCAAGCGGTAGCGCATCGCGAGATACACGGGAGTGTCGGTCCCGAGCACGGCGGCGAGTTTGTCGCGCACGCGTTGGGACGTGACGACGAGTGGTGAGCCCTCGTCGGTCCAAATCGTTTTGTAGGCCTCGGCTGATTTCGGGGCGCGGAAGCGGGTGATGATCTGATTGACGAGAAACCGACGGGCCGGGGCCCAGGCGGGTTTGTCGATCACGCGATGATCGCCCAGAAATTCGCGCAGGTAAGTGCGGACGTCGGGGACGTCGGTGGAATCGGGTGAACCGAGATTTACGAGCAGGACGGCGCGATTGGACATGGAAGGGGCATTGATTTGTGCCGGAAGGGTCTTGTCAAACCACCGTCAGCTATTCCGCAGCGGGGCCGGAGGGGGCATTTATACCCTTGGCCGTGCGTGGATATATCCATCGACACACTCAGGCTCGCTTCGTTCTGTCATCTGTTTGCCTTAGCCAGGCCTGCCCCTTTCAACCCCATTTGCCTCGTTTCATGCTGTCTGATTTCTTGTCCAACGCATCCCCGACGGTGCAAACCGGGACCGGTTTCTTGTCGAGTGCGGCGGAGGCAGGTTCGGGCAGAGGACCGCTGCTGGCCTTCGTGGGCGCGAGTGATGCCGTCTCGTGGATCGGGTTGATCGTGCTGGTGATCGGAGCGGCGATTCTGGGCGGCGTGATCGGGCGGCGACGAGCGAACGCACCCCCGCGGAGCCCGGTCGGTCACGCGTTGCACTTGGAGACGATGCTGGACCAAACCGAGGCGTTGTTGTGGGAAGCCAAAGTGGTGGCCGATGGCGATGTGTATGAATGGACGGTGGAGCTCCAGCCGTCCCTGTTGTCCCGGCGTCTGTTCCCGGATGTGGGCGCGAAGCGTCGGGTGCGGTTGTGGCGGGATCATGATGTTCCCGAAATCGATGAGATGCATGCGCGGGCGCGAGAGGCGATTCTCTCGGGGCGGGATTCCTATCGGCAGGAGTTCCGTATCCTCCGGGGGGAGGAATCGATGTGGATGCGGGAAATGGTCTCCATCCGTCGCCGGGGGCCCCACGAATACTGGTGTGTGGGATTGGTCGTGGATATCACCGACCGGCGTCAGGCGGAGAGTGCGCGTTGGGCGAGTGAAAATTCGCTGACTGAAATTCTTAACCGCGCCGACTGTCTGCTGTGGCGATCCAAAGTGACGCAGCGGGAGGGGGAGTATCAGTGGCAGGCCTTTGAGATGCCGACGTCGGCGTTGTATCCGCGGCTGTTTGGCGATCGCCCGGTGGGTCTGGGCGCGAAATTGTGGAGCTGCATCGAGACGCCGGAATTGGCCGATATGAACCGGCGGAGTCTGGCCGCGCTCAAGTCGCGGTCGGATGGATACGAGCAGATTTTTCCGGTCATCAATGGCGAAGGCCGGAAGTTCTGGCTGCAGGAGCAGGTTTCGATTCGGGAGCAGGAGCCGAACGAGTGGCACCTGGTCGGCGTCATCACCGACATCACGGAGCGGCGGGCGACCGAACACGCGGTGCAGCAGTCCGAGCGTCGTTATCGTTCCCTGTTCGAACACACGCCGGTCGCGGTGATCGAAGCCGATTTCACGGGGGTGGGGCGGTGGATTGAGGGATTGAAGGCCAAAGGCGTGACGGATTTCTCCCGTTATCTGGATAAACATCCGCGCGAGCTGCTTCGCGGCGTCGCCAAGGTGCGGCTGCTGTCGAGCAACCGTTCGGCGCGTGACATGTTTAAAGCTAAATCCACGCGGGAGTTGGAGGGGCGGCGGGGTCGGATCGAAACCGCGAGTTCGCTGCGGGCCGTGCGTGGCACGTTTGAAGCGCTGTGGCGGGGGCAAAACACCTTTGGCGACGCGGTCGAGATTCGGGACATGGCCGGGGCGGTGCATTCGACCAACATGCGATGGTGGGTGGCCGAGCACGACCATGGTCTTGATCTGAGTCAGTCGGTCATGGTGTTTGCCGACGTGACGGAGTTGAAGCAGGTCGAGGCGGATCTCGCGGCGCAGCGCGAGCAATTGGCGGTGACCTTGCGATCGATGAAGGAGGGCGTCGTGACGGCGGATCGGGAAGGGCGCGTGCAGTTCATCAATGCGGCGGCGGCCGCGATGGGGCATGTCGCCGAAAGCCCGGCCGTCAACCGCACGCTGCATGAAGTGTTCGAATTCACCGATGAGCGGACCGGCAAACCCGTTTTGTTGCCGCTGGATCAAGTCGCCCAAGGAGACTTGGTGGCGGAATTTCCCGAACGAACCATTCTCACCGACATGCAGGGGACGCGTCGATTGATGGAAGGTCAGTTGTCGCCCGTGCACAACGCTCGCAGTGAAGTGATCGGGGTGGTGTTGGTGTTTCGCGATATCACGGATCGGGATCGCCTGGAGCGCGAATTGGTGCGCGCCACCCGGCTCGAATCGGTGGGCGTTTTGGCCGGCGGCATTGCGCACGATTTCAACAACATTCTCACCACCATTGTCGGCAACATGACCATTGCCGAGCTCGACAGTCCGGCCGATGGCACGGTCGGACTGGCCGTGCGGGAGGCCGGGCAGGCGGCACTCCGGGCGAAGGACCTGACGCAACAATTGCTCACCTTTGCCAAAGGAGGGGAACCGGTGCGGGAAGCAGTCGATCTCACCACGGTGATTCAGGAGATGGCCAAATTTGCGCTCCATGGTTCCAACGTCAGGGCGGAGTTTGATTTGCCGGGCGATCTGTGGATGGCCGACGCCGACCGCGGTCAGATCGGCCGCGTGGTGCAAAATCTGATTCTCAACGGAGCGCAGGCAATGCCGGAGGGCGGCATTCTGACAATCAAAGGGTCGAATCAAGATCTGGTGAAACCCAGTGCGCCTAATCTGGCCCCGGGAAAATACCTGCGTATAGATATAACGGATACGGGGTGCGGCATTCGGAAGGATCACGTGAGCCGCATTTTTGATCCGTATTTTTCGACCAAACAGTCGGGCAGCGGTCTCGGCTTGTCGGCCGCCTACTCCATCGTGCGCAAGCATCATGGCCTGTTGGAGGTCCAGTCGGAACCGGGCAAGGGGTCGACGTTCATGGTGTGGCTGCCGGTCGTCAGCCGTGCGGCTCCGACGCACGTGGTGGAGAGTTCGGCCGTTGATTATCCGCCGGGCGCACGGGTTCTGTTCATGGATGACGAACCGTCCATCCGCCAGATGACCAAACAACTGCTGGGAAGACTCGGATTCGAAGTCACCACCACCGCCGATGGCGCGGAGATGGTGCGGGTGTTTGGTGAAGCCCGTGCGGCCGGGCGACCGTTCGACCTGGTGATGACCGACCTGACGGTGCCGGGAGGGATGGGGGGGCAGGCGGCACTCCCGTTGCTCAAGGAGATTGATTCGGAAATTCGGGTGATTGTTTCGAGCGGTTATTCCAGTGATCCGGTGATGGCGGATCACGCGGCCTACGGGTTTTGGGACGTCGTCTCCAAACCTTACAAACTGCCCGACTTGCGCCAGGTCCTGCAGCGTGCGTTCACGAAGTCGAAGTAGCGCCGGATCCGCGTTTCAGCACGCCCGATTTACGCCGCGCGAGCACGGATGACACCAATCAGTCGATGGACGTTTTCCGGCGCGATGCGGTCGATGACCACGGTGTCGGGATAGCGATGTTCGATGTCGAGATGCATGCCGGGCTCTGAACCGGGACGCACAATGTCTTCCACGAAGTCCATGCCGCCCCGCGGTTTGATCCAGTGATAGTAGAGGTCGGCGTCATCCGACTCCAATACCACCTGCAGTCGCAGAAAGGTGTGGCAGTAGAGGGTCAGATCCCGAAACGAGGCGAACCACGTCGGCGGACAAGTAAGTTGATCCCGAATGACCAAAGTCATGTGGCTCGATGATTAGCAAAATTGCTGCCAACGGCACCGCGAATGGAAGATTCAGTTTTGACGCTCGCTCGGAGAAGGGGCTCGCTGGTGCTCCGATGTCCAACGCCAAGCCCGAAGCCCGCAAGCCCGTTCTCCTCGTAATCCGTGATGGTTGGGGTAAGAGCCCCGACCCCGCGACCAACGCCACCAATGCGACCGAACTCGCGACCAAGCCGTGTGACGATGCCCTGCAGGCGTCGAGCCCCCGGGCACTGGTGCGGGCGTCCGGTCTCGACGTGGGTCTGCCCGATGGCGTGATGGGCAACAGTGAGGTGGGGCACGAAAACATCGGCGCGGGTCGCATCGTCGATCAGGAGCTGGTGCGGCTCAACAAGCTCTTTCTCGAAGGCAAACTCGCTTCCAACGCCACGTGGCACTCGATCATCGAGCGCGTGAAAGCGGGCGGTCGCCTCCACCTCATGGGCATCGTATCCGACGCCGGGGTGCACGGCATGTTGGAGCATCTCTACGGTATTCTGCAGCAGGCCAAAACCGATGGCATCAGTGACGTGTTCATTCACGCCTTCACCGACGGTCGCGACACGCCGCCGACCAGCGGGCTCGGTTACGTGCGGGCCGTGGATGCGAAATGTGCCGAAATCGGGGTGGGGAAGATCGCCTCGGTTTGCGGACGTTTCTGGAGCATGGATCGCGACAATCGCTGGGAACGGGTGCAAAAGGCCTACGATCTCCTCACCGGCCGCGCGGCGGTCGCCACCGCCACCAGCGCGGAGCAGGCGGTGCAACAGTATTACGACGCGCCGCTGACCCCGAGCCAGACCGGTGACGAATTCGTGGCGCCCACCGCCATCGTCGATGCCGCGGGCGAACCGGTGGCACACTTTCAGGATGGTGACGCGATTTTGTTCTACAACTATCGCGGCGACCGGCCGCGTGAGATCACCAAGGCCTTTGTCATGGATGATTTTGATGGCTTCGACCGGGGTCAAAAGCTCGATCTCTATTACGCCACCATGACCGAGTATGAAAAAGGTCTGCCGGTTCACATCGTATCGCCCAAACCCGAGAAGTTGAAAAATATCCTCGGTGAAGTCGTCGCCAACGCAGGTATCGGCCAGTTCCGCTGCGCCGAGACGGAAAAGAACCCGCACGTCACCTTCTTCTTCAACAACTACCGGGCCGATCCGTTTCGTGGTGAAGACCGGGCCTGTCCGGCCAGTCCGAAGGTCCCGACCTATGACGAGCAGCCCGAAATGTCCGCGGCGGAAGTCACGGCGCTCTCGAAAGAGGCGATCCTGTCCGGAAAATACGGACTGATTGTGGTCAACTTCGCGAACCCCGACATGGTCGGCCACACCGGTAATCTCGAAGCCGTGGTGAAAGCCGTGGAAGCGACGGATCGCGGCGTCGCGGAATTGCTCGGGGCCCTGGCATCGGTCGGCGGCAAAGCCATCGTGTCGGCCGATCACGGCAATTGTGAACAGATGTGGAATCCCGACACCAACGGTCCCCACACCGCGCACACCCTCAATCTCGTGGCGCTCTATGTCGTGGGCGAAGGTTTTACCAAAGACGGCACCAAGATGCGCGAAGGAGGCCGCCTCGGTGACATCGCACCCACCGTTCTCGACCTCATGGGGCTGGAAAAGCCGGTTGAAATGACAGGTGAGAGCCTGATCGTGCACTGAGCACCGGGTCCGTTTTGTTCCGGAGCGGCGCGCACCGATTATTGATTTGCGGTGCGCCGCCGCCGTAAGCTTAGGTCTGCCCCTTTCGTCTTTATCATGAAGCACACCCATCACTGTGCCCAGCTCACTTCAGCTGACATCAACTCCACCGTCACCCTCGTGGGTTGGGTGGATACCATCCGCGACCAGGGTGGCATCATTTTCATCGATTTGCGTGACCGCAAAGGTCTCACGCAGATTAAGCTGGAGCCGCACGACAACGAGCAGTTGGGCGAGCAGCTCAAGCACCTGAAAGACGAGTCAGTCATTGCCGTGGCAGGTTTGGTTTCGCCGCGTCCCGAGGGCACTCAAAACGCCAATCTACCCACCGGGCAGATCGAGGTCGTCGCGACGGAGCTCCAGATTCACAACCTCGCCGACACGCCGCCGTTTCCGCTCGACGATGCCGGGGGTGACAAGGTCAACGAGGACCTGCGTCTCACTTACCGTTATCTCGATCTGCGGCGTCCGCGCATGCGCCGTAATCTCCAGATGCGGCACACGGTCAGCAAGACGATCCGCGATTACTTCGACGAGCAGGATTTCATTGAGGTGGAAACGCCGTTTCTCTTTAAGAGCACGCCGGAAGGTGCGCGCGAGTATCTCGTGCCGTCGCGCATCCATCCCGGCGAGTTCTACGCGCTGTCGCAGTCGCCCCAGCAGTATAAGCAGATTCTGATGGTGGCGGGCGTGGAACGGTATTTCCAGATCGCGCGTTGTTTTCGCGACGAAGATCTGCGTTCCGACCGGCAGATGGAATTCACCCAAGTCGACGTGGAGGCCTCTTTCGTCGATCGGGAGGACATTTATGCCCTCTTCGAAGGCATGGTGAAACAGGTGTGGAAGCAGGCCGCCGGCGTCGACATCGAGACGCCGATCCTCCGCATGTCCTACCAGGAGGCCATGAACCGCTTTGGCGTCGACAAGCCCGACATGCGTTTCGGTCTCGAACTGGTTGATTTTTCCGAAACCTTCCGGGCTTCCTCCTTCAAAGTATTCTCCGGCACGGTCAAAAACGGCGGTTCGATCAAAGCGATCAACGCGAAAGGACTGGCCGACATCACCCAAGGTGAGCTCAAGAGTTTGGAAGACGCGGCCAAATCGCTGGGCGCCAAGGGCCTGGCCTTCATCAAGGTCGAGGCGGGGGAATGGAAGTCGCCCATCGTAAAGTTCTTCTCTGATGAGGAGAAAGCCGCTCTGACCGCGCAACTCGGCCTCGAAGACGGTGACATCATCTTTTTCGCGGCGGCCGAGTGGGAGCGAGCGTGCTCGATCCTCGGACGCGTGCGTCTCGACAGTGCGGCGTTGCTCCAGAAGCGAGGCAAAATCGAGCTGCGGGCCGACGATTGGAAATTTCTCTGGGTCATCGAGTTTCCGCTCATGAGCTACGATGAAGAAGCCGGGCGTTTCGTCGCCACGCACCATCCGTTCACCTCGCCGGTGCCGGAGGACATCCCGCTGCTCGACACCGACCCCAAGGCGGTGCGCGGACAACACTACGACCTCGTGCTCAACGGCATGGAGTTGGGCGGCGGCTCGATTCGTATTCACCAACCGGCATTGCAGAAGAAAGTCTTCGAAGACGTGCTCAAAATCCCGGCCGATGTCGTGGAGAGTCGTTTCGGCTACATGCTCAAGGCCTTCAAATATGGGGCGCCTCCCCATGGTGGCATCGCGTTTGGTCTCGATCGCATGGTCGCGCTATTATGCGGAACCACCAGCATTCGCGATGTGATTGCCTTCCCCAAGACCCAGCGGGGGCAGGATCTCATGGCGCAAAGCCCGACCCCGGTGACCGCTCGCCAACTCAAAGAGTTGCACATCCAGACGGTGGTGCCGGAAACGGATTAAACAGCGGCACGTTTTATTGCGAACCACTTACAACCGGAGCCGATCGGCTCCGGTTTTTTTGCGTCCCAAACCTATGATGCGGAGTATGTATGAAATTTATTCAGAAATGAAAGTTCGTTGGCACACACCGTGCTTTTTCGGTCGAACGGCACGGCCTCTGGTCGAGATGCCTCAACGTCTACAACCACTACTCGATACCCAATAAAACTTATGAAGCTACGGTCCCAGCAACTGACCAGCTGGCTGAAGATCTCCGGACTCTTCGTCTTGCTGGCTGCGCTCTCGCCACTCTTCGGTCAAGATGAGCCTCCGCCCTACGAGTCCTATGACGCATTCGCCGAATCCGGCGGATTCGCCCTCTTCACCGTCAACAATCTATGGCTCCTGATTTCGGCCGCTCTCGTGTTTATCATGCACTTGGGCTTCTCCTGTGTGGAGACCGGACTCTGTCAGTCGAAGAACACGGTTAACATTCTCTTCAAGAATCTGTTCATCGTCGCCATCGGTATTCTCGGTTACGCCTTCTGGGGCTTCAACTCCATGTATCCGGGGGACTTCAACGGCTTCTTCGCCACCGGTTCCTGGTTTGGCGTCGATAACGAAGACATGACCATGATGACCGACGCCTACGCCTCTTACACGTGGTGGACGGACTTCATCTTCCAGGCCATGTTTGCCGCCACCGCCGCGACCATCGTCTCCGGTGCCGTCGCCGAGCGCGTTAAGCTCGGTGGCTTCATGGTCTACGCGACGCTGCTCGTGACCTTCTTCTACCCGATCACCGGTTCCTGGCAGTGGGGTGGTGGTTGGCTCGCCGAAAAGGGCTTCTACGATTTCGCCGGTTCCTCCCTCGTGCATGCGTTCGGTGGTTTCGCCGCTCTCGCCGCCGTGATTGTGCTCGGTCCCCGCAATGGCAAGTATCTCGCCGGGGGCAAAGTGAAGCCGATCCTCGGTCACTCCATGCCGCTCGCCGCCATTGGTGTGTTCCTCCTCTGGCTCGGTTGGTATGGCTTTAACGGCGGTTCGGTGCTCAGCGCTGATCCTCGTGGTGTCTCCTACGTCTTCGTGACCACGACGCTCGCCGCTGCGGCCGGTGCCGTTTCCGCGATGCTCGTCAGCTGGGCGCTCCTTAAGAAGCCCGACCTCTCCATGGGTCTCAACGGTGTGCTCGCCGGTCTCGTCGGCATCACCGCTGGTGCGGACTCGGTGTCCATGTCTGGTTCCATCTGGATCGGCATCATCGCCGGTGCGCTCGTGGTCTTCTCGATCATCTTCTTTGACAAGATCAAGATCGACGACCCGGTTGGTGCCATCTCGGTCCACGGTATCTGTGGTATCTGGGGCACGGTGGCAGTCGCCATCTTCTCCGACGCGGCTCCCTTCGGCATCCAGCTGATCGGCACGCTCTCCGTCTCCGCCTTCGCGTTCATCGCGTCTCTCATCCTCGCGACCCTCGTCAAGGTCACTCTCGGCCTGCGCGTCAGCGCGGACGAAGAGTCCGAAGGTCTCGATCTCGGCGAACATGGAGCCGAAGCCTATCCGGACTTTACCCCGGCGCACAAAGGCTGATGAAATTCTCGCAAAATCGGCGTAGGCACGAAGCTTGCGCCGATGGAGCGGGAGTCCTATCTCTTACATCGAAACCTTCATTATTTATCGTATGAAACTCATCCTCGCCATCATCAAGCCCTTCAAACTGGAAGAGGTTAAGGAAGCCCTTTCCGAAATCGGCGTTGAGGGTATGACCGTGACTGAAGTCAAAGGCTTTGGTCGTCAAAAGGGTCACACCGAAATCTATCGCGGCAGTGAATACACCGTCGACTTCCTCCCCAAGGTGAAGATCGAGATCGTGGTCCCCGACGACGTCGTCGGCAAAGCGGTCGACACCATCGTGGGTGCGGCCAAGACCGGCAAGATCGGTGACGGCAAAGTGTTCGTCGTTGGTCTCGAAGAGGCCGTGCGTATTCGCACCGACGAGCGCGGCGAAGCCGCCATCTGATCCGAGTCGCGACTCAACTTATATTCCTTCAACGGCCATCCTTCGCGGGGTGGCCGTTTTTTTTTGCCCTCAACGCCCGGAGGTCATCGCCCCGTTTTCTCAATCGTTCTCGTTACTCGTAATCGTTCTCCCCGCGCTGCGGACCGATCGATCCTGAGAGAAAGAGAAAGATCGCGGGGAACGGGCGGGCGGTTACTCCGGGAGCAGGTAGACTTCGACCAGCACGATCCCGCTTTGGCCGGACGGGGCGGTCACGCGGGCGGTGTAAGCGCCGGGAGGCACGCTGATGACAAAAGCGGCGTCGGCACTGTCATTCTGCAGGGGAAAAGCTCCAACCGTTTCCGCGGCGGCGCGCACGCGTTCAAACCCTCGCCAATCATCGTTGCCCACTTCGGCGGTTTGACCGGCAAGCAGGGTGAGTCGCGGATCATTCAGGGTGGTTGCCGGATTCAGGAACTCGTCCAGGCCGGGACCGACCGCACGCAGCAGCAGGGTGCGAGGCGTGGCCCCTTTGAGAACGAAACCGATAGTCACATCGCCGTTGGCCGTGAGGTTTGTGCGGGCGGATAGGTTGGTGAGACGAGTGCGCAGCTCGTCGACCGCACCGTCGTAGATTTCGACCAGTGCGACGCCGGGCTCGGTCGCCGCGTTGCGGGGCGAAACCTGAGCCGTGTAGACCGCGGCATCAAAACGGACCCGCACGACGCTGTCGTCACTCGCGTCCGGCAGTTCGAACGCCCCCAAGTCGCGACCGTCGCCGCTGTTGCTGTTCCATCCTCGATTCGTGGCCAAGGCCGCGGATATGTCGTCGGAACGAAATACTTCCAGAGCGGTTTCCGTGACGACTCCGGCGACCCCGAAATCGGACAATGCGGGGCCGACGCCACGCACCACCAATTCCTTGGTCACGTCGCCTTGCAGAACAAACCCGGCCGTGAGCACGCCGTTGCCACGGGTGGTGCGATTGCGCACGGAGAGATTTACGAAGCGGCCGGGGTCGTCCGGCATCGGGGTGATGATTTGGCCAATGCTCTCCAGGGTGGCGCGACCCAGATGTCGCGGGCCGTGGCGATATTGTGGCCACGGGTAATCGGCTCCAGCGGCCGGACCGATACCATCGAGATCGAAGGCGTAGACTTTGCCGTCGCCGTTGCCGATGTAGAGGCGGCCATCGGCGAGCGCGGGTGAACTGCGAAACCAGTTGCCGGCCGACCAACTCCGGATGAGCTCCCCGTCGCGGTCGAAGCGGAAGAGTTTGTTGGCATAACTGCCGACAATCACGGAACCATCGGAGGCGATGGCGGGCGAACTGGCGCGGGCCTGCGCCTCGATGTTGGCTTTCCATACCAGTGTGCCATCCGCTTGATCGAGGGCGTAGAGAAAAGCGCCATAGCTGGCGAAATACGCGCGTCCGTCGCCGAGCGCGATGGAAGAGGAGACGTTCTCGCCCGCGTCGGGAGTGCGAAACACCCACCGGAGGTTCCCGTTGGCGGTGAGGGAAAAGACGGTGCCGTTGAGGGTGGACGCGTAGATGTTGCCGTTCGCGTCGATCGAGGGCGAGGTGTAGATGCCGCTGTCGTCGGGCGTGCCGTCTTCGATGGTCGGCGAGAAACGCCAGCGGCGGGAGCCGCTCGGGTTGATCGCGTGCAAGGCGCCGTCGTTGGCCGGGAGGAGAATCGCACCGTCGGCCGCAATGGCGGGTCCGGCATAGGACGCTTCGCCGTCCGGCACGCTGTAGCTCCACTGTTCCACGCCGGCAGGCGAGAAGGCGCGCAAGGTGCCGGAATCCTGTTTGAAGTAGACGGTCCCGTCCGCCGCGACGGCGGGGGCCGAGAAGTAGGAGGATTCGCCCAGGTTGGAGGTCCACCGTTCCGAGCCATCCGGGTTCAGCGCGTAGGCGATGCCGGTGTAAGTGCCGAAGTGAATGGTGCCATCGGGAGCGACGGCGGCGGCGTTGGAGTCGGCATAACCGTCTGTCGCCACCCGCCATTTGAGGGTGCCATCGGGATTGAGAGCGTAAAAGAACGCATCCTGGCTGCCGACGTAGATGGTGCCGTCCGGACCGATGGCGGGAACGTTGGTGACGGTGGGACGACGCAAATACAGCTCGTCGGGGTCCGAGGTATTTTGGCCGGTGGTGAATTGCCAGATGGCATCGGTCACCGACACGGTAATCTCGCCGACCTCCTCGCCGAGCGTATCCAGAGCGATGTGATAGGTGGTGTCCTCCACGGCGGCGAACGACACCAACGCGTTGAGATTGGCGCCGTCGATCCCGCTGTCGTCGTTGCGCCCGACGACGGTGAGATTGTTGACCCGGCTTCCGCGGTAGACGGCCAAAGCCGGGTTGGCCGAGGACGAGTAGGCACTCACCTGAAAATTACCGTCGTGGGGGGCGGTCCATTTATACCAGAGGGATTTTCGGTTGGCGCCGGTGGCATGCAGAGGCTCGCCGGATTGGGCGGTCGCGTTGGCGTTGGTCGTGGTGACCAGCGGGGCATCGCCCTCGAGTGATTGGGCGGAGTTGAAGTCGTCGTTGGCGGCCGATGACGACAGGTTCATGAGCAGGAGTCCGGCGGACGTGCCGTCGACCGCGATGTGGTAGGACGTGCCGCTGGCGGCGGTGAAGTTGACGCGCGACGTCAGGAATCCGGCGCTTTCGTTGTCGTTGTCGACCACGAGGTTGAGGCCAGACAGGGTAGTGCCCGTGTAGACGGACAGTTGAGTGTCGCCGAGAGAGCCACGGGTGTCGATGGACACGAGTCCGGCGGCGGGCGCTGTCCAAGTGAACCAAAGCGATCGACCGAGTCGTCCGGCGTGACTGGGCTCGCCGGCTTCACTGGTCGCGCGCTCCAGACTGTTGCGGACCGATACCACCTCCCCGGCAAGCACGGCGCGATCCGCGAAATCGTCGTTAAAGGGTCGGCGATCGGTGGTCGCCAGCGCTCCGGCCACGTTGAGACGACCACCGGTCTGCACGCGGCCGCGAAACGCGGTGACCGGTGTGACTCCGCGCAGCAGACGGTTGATGGTCGACCGGTAGGTATCGGCAGGGTAGTGTGCTTTGAGCAAGGCGATCGCGCCCGACACCATCGGCGCGGCCATGGAGGTCCCGGATTGCACCAAGGTGGCGGTATCGTCGGCGACGCCCAGGGAGAGAATTTCGCTGCCCGGTGCGAACAGATCGACCATGCCGGAACCCGTGTTGGACGACGTGGCTTCATCGTCCAATCGCGTGGAGTTGCCGACCGTGACGATATTATCGTGAGCGTAGCTGGCGGGGTAAACGCTGGAGAGATCGAGGTCCAAGCCATCATTGCCGGCGGAGGTGACGAAAATGATCCCGGCATTGCGGGCGCGACGAATGGCTTCGCTTTCCGCGCGGTAGTAGCCGGTTTGGCCAAAGGAGGCGTTGATAATGTCGGCGCCTTTCGCGATCGCGTAATCGATGCACTCGATTTCGTCGACCCCGCTGCCGTTGCCATCTTCCCCTCCGAGAAAGCGCAGAGGCATGAGTTGCACGCGCCACGCCACGCCGGAGCCCGCGATGCCGTTGTTGCCGACGGCACCGATGATGCCGGCCACGTGGGTGCCGTGGCCGTCCTCTTCGGGATCATTGGGGCTGCCGGTGCCGACGCGCGAGTCGATGCCGTGCACGTCGTCGATGTAACCGTTGTTGTCGTCGTCGCGATTGTTGCCGGCGATTTCGCCGGGATTGGTCCACAAGTTGGCGACCAGATCCTGATGGGTCAGGCGCGCCCCGGTATCGATCACGGCGACAATGATGTTCGAGGCGTCGGTGCGGAGATTCCAGGCGGCCTCCGAGCCGATATCCGCCCCCACGGTGCCGCCAGACTGGCCGGTATTGCGGTGGTGCCATTGGCGGCCGTCGTTGACCAGCGGATCGTTGGGCAAGACGGCGGCGCGGCGAATACGATCGAAATCGACGAACTCATAGCGGCCGGTGGCCATCAACTGTGCCTGCGCGGCGGCCGGACTGAGATGATCGGGCAACAGCAACGACCGCATCCCACCCAGTCGGGTGAAAACGCGATCAATCTCGAAGCCCTCGGCGATCTCGGCGGCGGCCAGGTCAGCCTCGAAAGCTTCATTGTACTCCGTCCCGGCCGTCAGCCGCGGCATCGCGACGACCTTTTGGTTGGAATACCCTTGGGTCAGCTCAGTGGCGCTGAAGGTCTTGGTGCGCATGCGCTCCGAGTCGGGCGCGGCGAGACCGATGGAAGCCACGGCGGCCGTGATCAATACGAGGACGGCGATTCGCCGGGAGGGGGCGCGGGCAACGGGCATGGGGAAAAATGAGACCGCAGGTCGGGAGTGGGGTTCGAAAAATGTTAACGATTTGCGAATCAGGTCAGCTGGGACAGGTAGTGACGCAAGGCACGCTGGTAGGCGGTGATGCCGGGGTCTTCGGTGGTGTCGAGCAGCGTCGTGAGCGCGAGTTGGAGCGCCTCGGTGTGGCGGCCCTGATCGTGACGAACGAGAGCGAGAAAGGGGGCGAATTCCGGTTGATTGGGAAATTGTCGGGCGCCGGACTCCAACACCTCGGCGGCGCGATCCGTCTGACCGAGGTTGCGCAACGTGGAGCCGAAACCAATCAACGCGCCGCTTTGCTCGTTGGGCGGCAGCCCGAGGGAAATGGCGCGTTCGTAGTGGGGCAGGGCCTCGGCCTCGCGACCCAGTGAGTCGAGCGTCCAGGCGAGCTGATAGGCGATTTCCGCGACGTTGGGGTGGCGCTCGTCCAGCGATTCCAATTGCGCCAGGACGCCGTCGATTTGACCGCCGTGACGAGCACCGGTGATGGCGTCGAGGGCGGGCTTCCAAGCAGGTAGTTCGTCGTCGCTCATCCTGCGAAAAGACCACAGCCAGCGCGGGAGGCAAGGGAGAGGCACGTGAAATCTTGCCCCGTCCGGTTAACAGCAAAGCCGCGATCGAGGGATTCGGGTGGCGCGAGCCGGGATCATGGCAATCGTGGAGGACATGCGACCGCTACCCCGCTTGTTGATATTGGCCACAATTGTAGTCCTCGGCATCCGCGCCGAACCGATCCGGATCGGCACCATGCCGGGTCTGCGCTACGATATCAGCGAATTTTCGGTGCGGCCGGGAGAGACCGTGGAAATCGTGTTCAGTAATGACGATGACATGGAGCACAACATGGTCTTCACCCGCCCGGGCGCGCGGTTGGATGTGGTCAACGCGGCGATGACCATGGGGGCGGGCGGGGCGGAAAATCATTACGTGCCCGACTCCCCGCAGGTGCTCTGGCATACGGCGGTGGTGCCGAGCGGAGAGAGCACGACGCTGACGTTTCAGGCGCCCGAGACGGTGGGCGAGTTCCCCTACGTCTGCACGTATCCGGGGCATGGATTCATCATGTTCGGCACCATGCACGTGACCTACACCCCGGCTCCACCGGTGCCGACCAACCCGGAAATGCCGCTGCCCGAGCCGGAAGAGCACGCGGTGGCCGCCCATGACCACGAGGCACCGGTGTTTGACGATGTCGTGCGCGTGGTGCGTGCGTTCATGCCGGACGCGGGTCCTGCTTCGATTGCGGTGGGATTGCGGGACGGGTATTCATATTGTTGGGACGCCGGTGCGGTGCGGTTTCGTTATGCGTGGCACGGCGGCTTCGGTGAGGCGGTCTACCGGCAGCCGATGCAATTGCAGGGGGAGGTGTTTTATCGGGAGGAAGCAGGATATCCCTTGCGCGTCGGGTCGGATCCGGCGGTGGCTCCGACGACCGTGGCGTTTCACGGCTATACGTTGGATGCCGAGGGTCGACCGACGTTTCATTACGAAGTCGACGGCGTGCGCGTGAGTGAGTTTGTCGAGGTGGTGGGCGGGGCGCTGGTGCGGCGCTTTACCACCGCGGGCGCGGAAACGGTGTGGTTTGCGATTCCGGAGCAGGACGCCGCCAGATTCTCGGCGACGGGAGAACGCACCGACGCGTTTTTCAAGTTCAGCGGAAAAGCCGCCGCGGCGTTCAGTGTGGAAGTCCGCACGGGGTTGCCGGTCAGTATTTCCGACTACTATCGGATCGAATCGTTGCGGTTGCCGGAAGGCGAATTCAGTGCGGATGCCGTGGCTTTCATGCCCGACGGTCGTCTGATGATCGCCGCCTCGTTGAGTCGGCTTTACACCTATGATTTCGCCACTGAAACCTGGACCTTGTTTGCCGACGGGATGCACACCCCGCTCGGGCTGTTGCCGGAAAGCGACACGGCGGTGTTGATGATGCAGCGACCCGAACTCACGCGCGTGCTCGACCGCGACGGCGATGGCCAAGCCGACGGTTTCGAGACGGTCTCGGACGATTTTGGGGTATCGGGCAATTATGCGGAATTCGCGTTCGGACCCGTGCGCGACCACGAGGGCAATCTGTTTTACAGCCTCGGCACAGGATCGCATTACGGCTCGCCGCTGACCAACGAAGTGCGGGGATTATACAGTGAGTTCGGGGCGTGGGGCCGGATGAATGCGCCGGTGCCCTATCGTGGTTGGGTGATGAAAGTGGGAGCGAATGGCGAAACGACCCCTTTTGCGGTGGGGTTTCGGGAACCCAATGGTCTGGGCATCGATCCGGCGGGGCGGCTCTTCGTGATCGACAACCAGGGCGACTGGGTGGGGGCGAGTCAGATCTACCACGTGCGCGACGGTGGATTTTACGGACACGTCCCGCCGTTGTCCTGGCATCCGGATTTCGCGGGTAAGCAACCGTTGGATACGCCGGTGGCGGAGCTCGATCGTCGCCGCGGCCGGCCCGCCGTCACGTTTCCCTACGGTGACATGTCGAACTCACCCACCGAGCCACGTTGGGATGCGACCGGCGGGGCGTTTGGACCGTTTACGGGGCAAATGTTCATCGGCGAGATGAACCACCGGCGGCTGATGCGCGTGATGATGGAGGAAGTGGATGGGGAGATGCAGGGCGCGGTGACTCCGTTTTGGGAGGACACGGGCCTGAACTTGGGTAACAACCGACTCACGTTTGCCGAAGACGGCAGCCTGTGGATCGGTCAGACCAAGCACGAAGCCTGGGTGGGGGAGAGTGGTCTCCAGCGCATCAGCTGGCGGGGAGTGGTGCCGATGGAGGTGGAGACCATGTCTCTGACGGAGACGGGTTTTGATCTGCGTTTCACGCGTCCGATTGAAAGGAGCGCGGCGTCCAACCCGGCAAATTACGTCCTGCGCACGTATTTCTACAATTACCACGAGCTCTACGGCTCGGAGAAATTCGACGGACGTGACGTCGCGGTCACCGCGGCCGTCGTTTCCGCCGATGGTCGCACGGTTTCACTCACGTTGGCGGAGGTGGAGCCGTGGCGGATCTACGATTTCAAGCTCAACAACCTGCACAGCGCTGACGGTCACGACCTCTTGAACCGCTGGATTGTTTACACGCTCAATCGGCTGCGGGGAGGCCATACGCCGCCACCACCGGCACCGATCGAAGTCGAGACGCGGGAGCGACGGGTCCCCACCGTTCCGGAAGGCGGGGTGCGTGGCGTGGGTGGACCCCAGGGGTTTGAGAGCCCATGACCTTGTCGGCTGCGAACGGGCTCGCGCGGTCTGCGCGAGGGCTGTGCTAGCGGGAGCGCCTGCGAGCAGGCGGCCTACACCCTTTACCACGCCAATCGGGGCGGACGTGACCGGGTCTCCGGCTTAGTCGAATGCGCTCGGCAGCAACTCGGGGAAATTTCCCTCGTTGCAAAGCAGCCGGTCCGCCTTTTGCGCGGCTTCGCTTTCCGGATCGCACGCCGGGGCGGTGGTGCCGTCGCACCATCGGCCATCGATGATGACCGTGCGTGGCTTCACCGGCAGACCGCGTTCGTGACGCAGCAGCTGTCCAGCCACCATGTCGACACAGCAGGCTCCGATGCCTTCGGGATCTTGGTAAACCCCGGCCACGGAGCCATCAGGAGCGGCGATGTCCAAATTTACGTAGGCCACATCGCGGGGGATGCGCATGCCGGCACCGGCGAGCCAATCGGGAATGCGACGATCCACGCTGATGATGGCATCGGGCTTTTCCTCGCGCACCCAACGCACGAAGGTGGTTTCGTCGAGCTCGTCGGGGCGATGGAGCAACTCGGGTTTGAAATCGCCGTCTTCGTTGGTCTGCCAGAGGTAGCCGGCGGTCCACAAGCCGTTCACACGGCGGTCAAAGTTACCCGAAATGGCGAACCCGATGCGTTTGAAACCGGCCCCGCGCAGGCGGGTGATGCCCACGCGCACGGAAGCGGTGTGATTGTCGGTGACGCGGTGGAGCCGAGGGGATGTGACGGAAAACCCCATGGTGGCCGAGGCAAAGTGTTTCCAAGGCAAGTCGAGTGATCCCGGCTGCGCCATGGGAGCGATGATCACGCCGTTGATGCCACGATTGTAGAGAATGTCGCCGAGGCGGGACACGTTGCCGCGCGCATCTCCCAACCAGAAATGCTCAAGCTTGTAACCGGCGCGGGCGGCCCGCGCGACGCAGCCTTCGTGCAGGCGCAGGAAGTAGTGGATGTCGCGCCAACCGTCGCGTTCCGGGAAGGTGGTCACCCACGCGAGGGTCACGCGGTCGGCCGGGGGTTGTCCGGCGCGGATGGCGCTCATGGCTTCGGCCAGCAACGGATTGGGTTTCCACCCCAGTCGCTTGGCAATGGCCTCGATGCGCTCACGGGTGGCAACGGGAATACGGGGATGGTGGCGCAGCGCCATGGAGACGGCAGCACGCGAGACGCCAGCTTCTTCAGCGATGCGGGCCAGGGACGGAGTATCAGAGCGACGGCGCATGGGTTAAGGACTACGCGAAAGCAGCGAAGGCAGATTCGATTGAGTTATCGGAGGGGAGGTCGATAACAGGGGTTTACGGTAAAGCGGATTTACCACACGTGTAATAAAACACAAGGAGTGCTTAACGGTTTACCAGCCGCGGAGTCAAAATGGGGTCCGGACTTTTCTTTCTGCATTTCATGGGGCAGGTTTCAGCTTCACGTCGGGTTTTGCCCGACCGGAGACAATTTCGGCCCAAAAAGGACCGATCTCCGGAATATGACCCCGCTTACCCACCTCAGTCCTCTTGAAATGAAAAAGACCCTCACCACCCTGATCACGCTGCTCGCCCTCACGTTTGCAGCTTCCACCGCCTCCGCCGACCATCATATGGAGAAGGAATCCAAGATGGCTCCGAAATCCGTTATCCATGTGGTGACCGTTTCGTGGAAAGCTGACGCCACCCCGGCGCAGATCAAAGCGGCCCTCGACGGTGTGCACACGCTCGCCAAGGAGTATCCCGGTATCACCCGGGTATGGACGCGCACCATCAAGGCCCAAGGCAATCGTGGCGCCGCGTTTGTGATGGAATTCGCCAGCGAGAAAGCCTTGGCCGATTACGCCGGCAGCGATGCGCAAAAGAAGTGGTATGAAAGCTACTACCCGGCGCGCGAAGGCAGCACGACGTTCGATATCTCGAACTGATTTCGGGCCCGTCCGAATCGGTCCCGAATGTTCGGAGCCGAGTGCCCAAATTCACTTTCAGCCGACCCGTGTGTGGTCGGCTTTTTCGTGCGGGTTGACTTCGTGTGGATAATACAAACCGATTGCTTTTAGTTCCGGGGTTAATGCAGATAGATGTCAGATGGCTTCAAAGTGGCATTGGCAGGATCGTATGTTTGTTATCGTTTCGGAGGGGAATCTCACCGACGAGGACGTCGTCATACCCAACCGCGCCTGTTACGCAGATGAGCGCTTCATGCGCATGCGGCGTCAGCTGGCTGACTACCGGCAGGTCGAAAGCTTCAGTGTCAGCAGTGAGGCAGTGCAGAATGCGGCGCGCTCCGATGCGGAGGCGGCGCGTCGTAATCCTCACGTGCGCGTGGCCATCGTGGTGACGGCCCAGGTCGGGTTCGGATTGGCCCGCATGTATGAAAATGCGGGAGGGGAAACCCCGTGGCAGACGGGGATTTTCCAAACCATGGCGGAAGCCGAGGCTTGGTTTGCCTCGGCCCCCGACGCCAATATCGACGACGACTGAGTCGTCGGAGGGGCGATTGCCCTGCGGGATTAACTGGAGCGAACGGGCAGAGACCGCGTCGCGATCTCGTTCTGGGCGCGGGCGAGGTAGTCAGCAAACGGCACCGTGCCTTCGTCGCCGCTGGCGCGGGTGCGCACGCTGACGGCTCCGGCTTCGGCTTCCTTGCCACCGAGGATCAGGGTGTGGGGCACCTTGTCCAACTCGGCGCGACGGATCTTGGCGCCGAGCTTGTCGGAATGTTCGTCGAGCACGGCGCGGATGCCGGCCGCCTTGAGCTGGGCCAACAAGTCGCGGCCGTAGTCGATGACCTTCTCGCTGATCGGCAACAACCGCACCTGTTCGGGCGCGAGCCAGAGCGGGAAATCGCCGTTGAAGTGCTCGATCAATACGCCGCAGAAACGCTCCATGGAGCCAAATGGCGCGCGGTGAATCATGACCGGGCGGTGCGGTTGATTGTCCGCGCCGATGTAAGACAAGTCGAAGCGCACGGGCAGCACGTAGTCGACCTGCACCGTGCCGAGTTGCCACTCGCGGCCGATCACGTCTTTGACCACGAAATCGATCTTGGGCCCGTAGAACGCGGCTTCGCCGGGTTCCTCGGTGAAGGGCACGTCGAGCGTTTTGGCCGCATTGCGACAAGCCTCCTCGGCCTGATCCCATTTGGCGGGATCGCCGGTAAACTTGGAGTCATCGGGATCGCGCAGGCCGACCCGCACGCGGTAGTCGGACATGCCGAGCGTCGACAATACCGTCTTCACGAGCGACAGGCAGCCCATGACTTCGGCGGCGACCTGATCCTCGGTGCAGAACAAGTGGGCGTCGTCCTGGGTGAAGCCGCGCACGCGGGTCATGCCGTTCAGTTCGCCGGACTGCTCCCAACGATAGACGGTGCCGAACTCCGCGAGCCGCAATGGCAGGTCGCGGTAGGAGTGCGGCTGCGAGTCGAAGATCTTGATGTGGTGCGGGCAGTTCATCGGCTTCAGCATGAAGCCGTCGAGGAGCTTGGTCGCATCCATCACGCGGTCGGCTCCGATGGTCTCGGTGCCGGTGCGACGATTGATCTCGTTGGCAAAATGCGGCGAGACGGCTTCGAGGCGCGCCGTGAGTTCAGCGCAGCCGCAGCCTTCGGTCGCGACGCGGGCAAAATCGTCGGGCTCGGGAATGGCGGGGAACTGCGAGTCCTTGTAGTAGGGGAAGTGGCCGGACGTCTTGTAGAGCGCGAGTTTGCCGATGTGCGGCGTGAAGACCTGATGGTAACCCTGCTTGCGCAGTTCGTTGCCGATGAAGTTCTGCAACTCCTGGCGAATGACGGAGCCGGCCGGAGTCCAGAGGATCAGGCCTTGGCCCACATCTTCGTCGATGACGAAGAGTTTCAGGTCCTTGCCGATCTTGCGGTGATCGCGGGCGCGGGCCTGTTCGATTTGCTCCATGTAGGCGGCCAATTCGTCCTTGGACGGAAAGGCGGTGCCATAGATGCGCTGGAGCTGTTTGTTCTTTTCGTCGCCGCGGTGATAGGCACCGGCGACGGAGAGCAGTTTGAACGCTTTGATCTTCTTGGTGTAGCGCACGTGCGAACCGGCGCAGAGATCCATGAATTCACCATTCTCGTAAAAGGAGATGGCTTCGCCCTCGGGAATGTCATCGAGACGGCCGAGTTTGTAGCGCTCCTGGCCGCGGGCTTTGATGATCTCGATCGCTTCGTCGCGGGGAACCTCTTTGCGCCGGAAGGCCTGGTTTTCTTTGATGACCTTGGTCATCTCGGCCTCGATTTTCTCAAGATCTTCGACGGTGAATTTGTGCTCGGAATCGAAATCGTAATAAAACCCCGTGTCGGTGGGCGGACCGATATCGAGTTTGGTCTCGGGGAAGAGACGTAGAACGGCGGTGGCCAGAACGTGGGAGCACGAGTGGCGCATTTCTTCGAGCGGAGTCATGGAGGACATGGCGGTATGGTGTTGTGGTCCGGCCTACGGATGCCGGCCCGAGTTAAGGAGGAAACGGTTTTTTAACCACGATTGGTCCCTAATAGACACGAATATTTTCGGGATTTTCCGCTCCACGCCGGGAACCGCCGGGAACCGCCGGTGGCAGCTCGGCGCTTGCCGCGGGCGAGACGGCGCGGTGAAGTGCTGCCATGGCTCTTTGGGGTTCTCTCGAAACTATCGAACAACAACTCGTTGCGACACCGCGGTTCGCAGTGGCGCTGAACTATTTGCGGGAGGCGTTTGATCCCGATTCGGCAGTCCACGCCCGAATTTCGGGTCTGCCCGTGGGGGAGACGCAGCAAGTCGAACTCGGCGATGGTGTCTTCGCCATGGAGCAGGTTTACGAAAGCAAACCCCGCGAGGCCGGGCGGTTTGAAGCGCACCGCGATCACATCGATTTACAGGCGATCGTGGCGGGTGACGAGATCATCGAGGTCACCACCGCAGCGGAGCTCGCGGTCACGGAAGACGCGATCGCAACGCGGGATGTCCGATTTTTTGCCGATGGTGGGCCGGTCTCCTCCTGGCGCATGCGAGCGGGGGAAATCGCGGTGTTTTTTCCCGTCGATGTGCACAAGCCGTCCCTGGCGATCGATGGTCGGCCGACGGTGGTGCGCAAAACCGTGGTGAAAGTTCGGCTGTGAATTATCGGCATCATTACCACGCGGGAAATTTCGCCGATGTGGCCAAACACGCCATCCTGCTCGCGCTGGTCGACGGGATGCAGCGCAAGGACAAGGGATTTCTCTTTCTCGACACCCATGCGGGGCGGGGGGCGTATGATCTGGAGTCGGCCGCGCACGGTGACTCGCTCACCCGCGCTCCGGAATGGCCGGAGGGATGGGGTCGCGTGGAGCACGCGTCGGATCGTCCGGCGTTGATTGAAAATTACGTCACGGCGGTTCACGCGTTCGTCCGACGCGCTCCTGATCAAGCGGTGAAGCCCTATCCGGGATCACCTTTGCTCATCGCTGATCGTCTGCGTGAGCAGGATCGTGCGGTCTTTTGCGAACTGCATGACGAAGAATACGCGGCCTTGGCGGAGGCCATTCCCGGTCCGCGGAACCTGCGGGTGGAATCACGCGATGGTTACGAGGCGATCCGGGGTTGCCTGCCGCCGTTGGAACGGCGGGCACTCGTGTTGATCGATCCGCCCTACGAAAACGCCCGTGAATCCCGTGACGTTGCCGCAGCGTTGCGCGAAGGTTTGCGACGACTGCCCGCCGCGACCTTCGCGGTGTGGTATCCGATCACGGAGCGCGTGGGAGTGCCGGAATTTTTACGGGATGATCCGACCCTGGTGCTTCCGGCGACGTGGACGGCCGAGCTCACCGTGGCGGGCCCGGACGCAGGTTTGAAAATGAGCGGGGCGGGCTTGATGGTGATCAATCCGCCATGGCAGCTCGACCAACGGGTGGCACCGGCGATGTCGTGGCTGGGGGAGACGCTGGCGCAGGCCCCCGGGGGAGCGGGGACCTTGCAGTGGCTGGTGCCGGAGTAGCGTCGTAACCGATTTATCGATACGGCACGCGGGGGCGTCAGGCGACCAAATTGGACTCCGGGCGGAAACCGGTCACCCCGCCATGCCGTTTCGGGATGGTGAGCGTGAGGGCTCCGTCTCGGAGTTCTGCCTGCAGCGCGGTGAAGTCCAACGACCGTCCGAGACGGAGGTTGAGCAAGTAGTCGCGTTGCACGCCTTCCAAATGCATCGATTTCCAATTGGCACGGACGTGATGGGCCTTGCGGGCCGAAACCGTGAGGTCGGTTCCCCGCGTCGCGATTTCCACGGCGCGGGGATGGACCTCCGGCAGAAACACGACGAGCCGGAGGGCGTCGGGCAGGGTCTCGCAATCGAAGTGCGGCGTGCAGAACGATCCGTTGCACGGGACGGATTCCGGTAGACGCGACTTCGCAGCAGACTTGGTCGGGAGGGCGATGTTGTTCATGGCAGGAAAAACGGGAGGGCGGACCTCGGAACCTGAAACAGGCCGGGCATTCAGAGGGCTAAACGAAATCCGCAAAGGAAATGGTTTAGGCCTGAGTGCCCGTGATCGGTTGGTGTTTTTGCCAACCCTGCACGGACGCACGACCCTGGCGCACCACAGCCGTAATCGCACGCATCCGGAGGGATGCGGTGGCGAGCGAGCAGGTGTGACGGGAGCGGGTTGTCATGCGGTTTTAACTACACTTACGGCCAATGCATCACGCGTGCCAAGTGGTTTGGCGATTTTGGATGTGAAGATTGCGTCACGGGAACACGCCTCCCAACGTCGCGGCTATGCCCCTCTCTCGTCAGCTTACCCCGCTGACCAATGCCTTCCCGTTGTGGGTGTTGGTCTTTTGCGGCGCGGCCTTGGTCGTGCCGGATTGGTTCACTTGGTTTCGCGGTCCTTGGATCGTTTGGGGCCTGGCAATCACGATGCTCGGGATGGGCGTGACGCTCACTCTCGAGGATTTCAAAGCGGTCAAAAAAATGCCCAAGCCCGTGGCGATCGGGTTTGTCGGCCAATACACCATCATGCCTCTGTTGGGGTGGGGAATCGGCTGGGTGCTCGGGCTACCGACGGAGTATGCCGTGGGTTTGGTGCTGGTCGCGTGTTGCCCCGGTGGCACCGCGTCGAATGTGGTGACCTTCATTGCCAAGGCCGATGTGTGCCTGTCCGTGGTAATGACGGCATGTTCGACCGTCGCGGCCGCCATCATGACGCCATTGCTCACTGCCACGCTCGTCGGCACGCGGGTGCCGGTCGATGCGTGGGGGCTGTTTGCGAGCACGTTTCAAGTGGTGATCATTCCGGTGCTGCTCGGCGTGGTGCTCAACCGGTTTTGGCCGCGGGCCGTGACGCGCGTGCTGCCGATCGCGCCGCTCGTTTCGGTCATCGCGATCGCGATGATTTGCGCGAGCATCATCGGGCAACGGGTGGACGAAGTGAAGTCGAGTGCAGGAACGCTGCTGCTGGCCGTTACGCTGCTGCACATCGGAGGATTTGGTATCGGTTATACGCTATCGCGATTGTTCAAACTTCCGCGGCGCTCCGCGCGCACGGTATCGATCGAAGTAGGCATGCAGAACTCCGGCTTGGGCGTCGTGCTGGCCAACAAACATTTTGCCAGTCCTATCACCGGCGTCGCTCTGGCGGCCGTGCCCTGCGCCATCTCGGCCGTGATGCACTCCGTCATCGGCAGCGTCTGCGCCGGCTACTGGCGCTGGCGCGATGGCAGAGTTGCTGGAAAATCAGGGTGCTGAATTCTCAGTCCCCGCGATGTGCAATCGACGGGCATCGCTGTTCGCGGTGATCTCGGGCACATACATGGCTTCTACCCGAGCGGGGAGGGCACGATAGTCGCCGGGAGTGACGGCGCGCAGGCGAAGTGTAATCTGCCATTCTCCAGCATCGAGGCGGTCGATGAATACAGCACTGTGGTCGTCCTTTTCCTCCCGGAAAAGGCGACGTTCATTGGAGGCGGTCGCGGACACCCCGGGGGACATCCACGGCCGAAGAGTGGCATCCCAGCCACTGAGCGGGTTGAGCGGTTCACAGCCAGCGGGTTTGGGCACCGCTACCATGACGTAACGCAGGTCGTGCGGCACGCTCACGCGCACCTGGACGTCGATTTGCTCGCTGGCATGGGAGGTATCGCCACGTTCGAGCGTAGTCGACGTGAACCGGACAGGCCCCGCCACCGTTGGAGTGGGCACGAGCCGCTCGAACTCCCGTTTGACCGATATGACGTGACTGGCGGGTTTGACCCCGTCGCCGGTGGCCCAGGTTTCTACTAGCGCGGTGGCGTAGACCGTAGCCGTATCCGCCGTCGTCGTTCGGCGTAGTTCGATCCGATTGGAGGCGGGGTTGAGTTGATCGACTGGAATCGTGAGCGAAATCGGTTGCGCCAACAGGTTGGTCGGCGAGAGGTCGACGGTTTCGAGCGGATGGTTGTTCACTTGAACCTCCAATCGTTGAGCGACCGGATCGTTAACGGCGCTGGATTCCAAGTGCCGGGTAAGCGCCAGCACGGCGAAGCTGGTGGCGCGGGTGCTTTCCCAGTGGGCACTGCGGCGATTGAGACTGAGCCAGGCGATCGCGGGTTCGATAAGGGGGTGGGAGGTGTCGAGGTGAAGCAGCGCGAGGATGGAAACAGCGGTGGCTTCGGTCGCGCCTTCAAGGGCGCGGTAGTGTCCCTGAACTTGTCCCCAGTGCACGAGCGTGCCGAGGTCACTGGATTCCTGCACGGTGTGATTGACGAGGTTGCGGGTGATGATTGCACGTTGTTCGTCATCACCAAATTTTGCGACGGCCAACGCGAGGGCGGCGCGAGCGGATGGGCTCAGCGCGTCGCGATCGGAAAAGAGTTCCGCCAGGACCGCGTCGACGGATAAATCGGCCGGAGTATCCACCAGGGAAGCACACGCGGCGAGGGCCCACGCCCGGTCGTCGATTTCGAAACCGGAGGTGGCGGCGATATGAGCGCAACGCGCGCCCGCCCGATCGAGCATGCTTGGTTCGAGCGCGACGCCGGCTCGTTGAATCTGACCCAGAGACCACGTGACGTAGGCCGTCATCCATGGATCGTCCTGCTCGCCGCCCGGCCACCAGCCCCAGCCACCCGTTTGGTGTTGGTCAGAGGTCAAGCGACGGAGGCTGCGGCGGATGACTTCATCGAGTTCGCTCAATCCGGCAGTATCCAGGCGGCGCTGTGCGTCGGAGGTGGATTCGTGCCCGAGGATACGCGCCTCCACGGCAGCGGGCTCGAGCCCAAGACGAAGGAGTGCTGTCCGAACCACGACGGCCGGAAGGAAACGACTCATCGTCTGTTCCACGCATCCGTAAGGGTAGTCGATCAGGTAGGGCAGGGCGTCGAGGGCAGCAACGGCCGGACTGCTGGCGAGCTGGAGTCGGGCCGTAGTGCGACCGGGGTCGAGTGGTTGGGGCAGTTCCAGCGTCAAGCTCGCGGAGCTGGCTCCGGCCCGGAGTCGGGTGGAGGCGGCCAAATGTTGTTCGATGCCGTCTTCATGAACAACGAGGGGGATTTGCATCGCATCGGACGCGTCGTCGTTGGCGACGGAGCCGGTCAACAGCACTGATCCCGCTGCGACTGCTTCGAGTTTCCAGAACAATGGAATCTCGGCATCGCCGCTGACCGGGGTTTTCTGGGTCGATGGCGAATCGTTGGAGAGGTGAGCGGCTTCGCCCTCGACCAGTAAGGAGGCGGACACGGTGGAGTCCCGACCGGTGCGATCCACGACGGTGACGGACGGGTTGCTGGTGTCGCCGGCGATCAGGAAACGAGGGGTTTGCAGTCGTGCCTGCAGGGGGAGCGCGGCCCGCGACTTGGATGTGGCGGTGGCGATGAACCGGCCATCGGCCGTGAGGGCGTAGGTCTTGTGGTGCCAGGAGGTGAGATTGTCGGGATAGGTGAACTCAAACTCGGCCCGTCCCGCAGCATCGGTTTCGATGTCGGGCAACCAAGCGGCGGTGGAGGCAAAATGACGTCGAAGTCGGGGCGAACCGGAATCTCCGGATCCTGCAAGTTGGGGTGGTGGTTCGAGTGATTGAGTATACGCCAGCGCCGAACCTTCATCGGCCTGGTATCCGGATGCGCCATACGCGGACAGGCTGACACTCCTCACACTTAACGGGGCCAGCATGACGTTGGCGTCGTCCGTGGTGGGGGCACCGGTCGCCTGCACGATGGCCCCCGGGCGCCAATCAAGTATGGGCTTGAACTCGTGCTCGCGCGGGCGGGCGGAATTGCTGCGCCGGATGCCGACGAAGTTCGCGGTGTCGTTAAAGGCGATGTAGGGGGCGTCGCTCGACCCGACTTGTCTGAACAGTTGCAGGACCGCGTCGTCCGCCACGGTATGAAGGATTTGCGCGCGCTGAGGAGCCCCGTCGGAGTGACGCGTTTCCACGACGATGCGGGTGGTTTCACCCGGGCGCACGGAAGCGGGCACGTCGACTTCCAGCCGGACGGGTGGGACAGCGGGTTCGATCTCAAACTCGCGGGTGGCTAATCCACCCTTGTCCAGCGAGCCGACTTGGATCTGCACGGTGCCTGCCTCCGTGGTGTAAGGGCTGAGATCGATCCAGTGTAGACGCGGGCCGGCCGCGAGGAGTTGGGAATGGGTGCCGGATTCGCGGGCCACGGTCAGCAGGGCGGGCTGAGTGGAATTCGACCGGACGAGCAATGCGCGATACACACTATTTTGCGGAATGTGGTCGTTTAGGAAAAGAACGGGCGAACCGGGAGGAAGGGGCAGCTCCGTCGTGGATTGATCAGCCACGACCAAGGCGAATTGGTCGCGCCGGTGGGGAGGATGGATCTGCGAGCGAAGCATCCGCGGGGGTGGGCCACCGCTGGGGTCATCGAGAAGATGTGGATCGCGATCGCGAATGCGAACCCGATAGAGCCCGTTGGGCGGAGCGGTGCACTGGAAACTGAATTGCCCGTTGGCATCCGCTTCGATCTCTCCGTGGTCGACGACGGTTTCGACGTAACCTTCATGCAGCCGTATCCAGCCCTCCGGGAGCCGATGGGACGGAGAATTGGCCGGGATCGAGCGGTGATCGACGACCTCTTGAAGTTCGTTCAGGTAGACGCCTTGCCAGCGCAATTGCACCAACTCGGCGGCTCCGGAAAATCGAATGGGAGCGTCGGTCCCGTCGACAATTTGTCCGGTGAAAACGACGGCCTCGCCAGGCGCGGCAAGCAGAGGCGATCCATCCTGGTCGATCTCCGCCACGAAACCGGCCGGGGTGAGATTCCACGTGGTTTCCTTGGTGACAGGCTGGCCTCCAGCGGGCAGCACCTGGGCCTGGATCTCCAACTGGGTTTGGATCACGTCAGCGGAAAAATGGGGGGGACTCCAGGTTAGGGTCGTCTCACCGTCGGCATCGGTGGTGCCGTGAAGCGTGGTGGTGGAATCGGTGTCGGATCGGTCTTGGTCGAGGTAAGTCGTGTCGGATTGGACGGTGACTTCCACCTTCGCCCCGACGGCGGGACCGCCGGAAAGGTAGCGGGCGGAGATCCGGATGGGGACGTCCTGCCCCAGTCGTAATCCGTCGGATGCACCGGCGAACGAAATCCCGGTGCTCAGCGCGGGCGGCACATAGTTGTCGATGAGGAAGATTCTCGGGAGCGTGGTGGTGCGCCCGTCGGGATATTCGAGCTCGATCCGAACGTAACCGACCGGTGCGTCGGAGGGGATGTCGAACGCACCGTCGATAGAGCCAAACGCATCCAGCGCCACGCGGGGTTGCGAGAACAGCGTGGTGCTTTTAGTATCGAATAAACGAATACCGAAATTCCCGACTGGTGTCTGCCAACGGCCTGCGCCGCGCTGACGAACGATGAGCTTCCAGTGCAGCGTCTCGCCGGGGCGGTAAAGGGGGCGATCGAGCACGAGGTCGGCGACGAGGCCATCATGGTCGTAGCTGCTGTGATCGGTGATTACGAAAACATGGCCGTTCGACTCTCCGTAGAGAACATTGCGGGTCCAGCGGTGCCGGTCGAGGGAGGGAATCAGGGGGGCTTGCGCGCGCCCCGTAGCATCGGTGGTGACGTTCCATTCGTGAACTTCGTTCGGAAAGGCGTGACAAAAACCACGGACCATGGCGCCGCCCACGGGGGCTCCGGTGTGGAGGTCGATCAGCAGGAGCTCGTCGGGGGTTTCCTTCAGCGGGGAACTGACGAGCATGGCTTGGTAGGCACCGACGGTGAACCGCACGTCCTGTTCGGGGGGCGCCTCGCCGCGGACGGATTCACTGCGGATTTTCAACGCGTAGTATCCCGGCCCAAGCTGGGGTGTGAGTTGGTGCACACCAGTGTGCCAGGTCATGGCTTCGGCATCGTCGAATGTCAGGGTCCAGCTGCCGACGGTTTCACCCGGAGGCGAAAGATCGAGTGTGTCGGTCCGGCCCTGAGCCCGGGCAGCGAAGGGATCCTGCCGTTGGAGTTCGAAGTGCAGCTGGGAAACCCCGGCCACCGCGTAGCTGAAATCAATGGGAGCGTCCGGCAGGTAATGCGGCGCAAAGTTGATTCGTCGAACGGGATCGCTCCATTGCCGGAGCAGACGATCGACTGGATTCAGAAATTCGTCGCGGGCGGCGGGTGAACCGTCCGTCAATATGCGAAGGCGGATGGATTCTCCCTCCTCAAACAGGGCGGCGATATCGGAAGGTTCGCCCAACTGTCGGTCAGGACTCCAACCACGTAGGGCGCGCCATAGATACCAACCCGCTGCGACATCGGCCTCGACGCTGGTGCCGGCGGCAAGTTGCCGAGCGATCTGCCAGGCTTGGAAGTGTTCGGTAGGGTTGGACTTTTGGGGGTCGAGTCGGAGCGCGAGAACAAACGCGGCCCACGCGCGAAGATCTCGCGTCGGCGCGTTCACCTGCACCGAGCGCAGCAAGGGGCGAAGTTCCTGTAGATCGCGTGACGGGAGCTCGCCACCCGTTTGCACCTGCCGATGCAAGAAGTGGGCGAGGCGGGCGTTGTTGGCCGCGTTGGCGGGTTGATCACCGAGCCGCCGGGCGATAGCAATGAGATCCGTCGAAGCCTGCTGGGAGTCTAGGAATCGCTGCACCTGCAGGGCGACTTCGAGTGCCTCCAATTGGAAATTGCCGAGGGGGGCCGAGGACTCTGCATTAAAATCAGGCACGAGAGGAGCAAGTTCGGCCGCCAGTCGGGTCGCGGCTTCACGTCGCTCGATCCAGTTTCGGGATGATTCGATCGAAGGCACGCGGGCCCGAATGAAATCCAGACGCAAATGGCGGGTGTCGGCGTCGGGTGGGGCCACGGCGAGAGCGGCGGCGAAGCGTTCGGCCGCTAATTGCCATGATGCTTCGGCCATGAGTTGACGTCCCTCAGCGGTGACGCGTTCCCAGTCGCGATCACTGGCATGGGGCTGGGCGGAAAGGACGGTCGCGAGCAGTAAAATCGAGCAAGCGAATGAAGGAATGCGGGGTAGCATCGTCACGGTTTTCACAGCATATCTGAAACGAGTCGCCAGCGCAGCGTAAAACGGTGTCAGAGAAAGTTTCTTAGTAACAAAATTGTCAGAGCAGTTCGAAAGCTCATGGTGTTGCTTCCCATGGAAACCTTGAGCGACGATGCCACGACGATTGCGGAGATTAAAACGCGGGTGCTGGCATTTGCGCGGGAGCGCGATTGGGAGCAGTTTCACGCGCCCAAGAATCTGAGCATGGCGCTGGCGGCCGAGGCCGGCGAACTGATGGAGCATTTTCTATGGGGATCTTCCGACGACTCCCGCCAGATGCTAGCTGATCCCAAGAAACGCGCGAAGATTGAGGAAGAGCTCGCCGACGTGGTGATCTACGCCCTCGAATTCGCCAACATGACCGGCATCGATGTGGCCGCGGCCATTGAGCGAAAAATGGCCGCCAATGCCGCGAAGTATCCGGTCGAAAAAGCCAAGGGCCGGGCGGATAAATATACGGAACTGTGAGGCGCGAAGCAACGAACTGGGAACGCCGAGCTCCAGCTCGGCAGGTGGCCGGGGCCGAGCTGGAGCTCGGCGTTCCCAGGCCGGGTTACTTGGTTAATGTTCCCGTGGGGACGGCGGCGCTCGACCAGGGCCAGTCGGATGAATGGGCGCAGAGACCCGCCTTCACCGGATTTTCGTGGATGTAAGCCATCACTCGTCGGAGATGCCGTTCATCGCGAATGTAACGATCCCAATACTCGCGCATCCAAAACGTTTTCTGACTCTCGGGAATACCAAGTTTCAGTTCGGTATTTCGCGCCAAAGCCCATCTTCAGGTGAACGACTTCCATGATTGCACGATTCCGGCGAGCGCCGTGTGTGGTTTTATCAGCACGTGAACGTGATTCGGCATGATACACCACGCCAACAGGTGGTAACGCACGCCGTCAAAATGGAGCAGTGAGTTTTGAACCGCGGTCGCCACAGCAGGATGCCGGAGAGCGCAGCAACCTAATCCGGCGTCGAGCCATGTTTCGATCTGGCGTCGTTTTGCTTGGTCGCGTTCTTCAGGAACGAGAACGCTGAGCGTTTCCTCCAACTGGCGGAGTTTCTCTTGAGGTAGTGAGTCCGCCAAACGGAAGGTGATCGATTGGAGTAGACGGAGTTTGTCGCGATGCGGAAGGTAGCCACGGGAATGCCAACCTGATCCGGCTCTGGGAGCGCCGAGCTCCAGCTCGGCAGGATTGGAATTGTCGGACTGTTCAGCCACGGGTGAGTGGGTAGTGGTGGCTGAGAGGGGGGCGAATGCTCCTGGGTGGCTGGGGCCGAGCTGGAGCTCGGCGTTCCCAGAGGCTGGCGGCCTAAAAGACGTCGCCTTTCCAGCCCCACATGCCGCGTTGGACGTCGATGAATTTGATGTAGATTCGGGCCTGCTCGACACCGAGGTGGTCGTGAATGAGCCGACAGAGTTCGGCACTCAGGCGTTTGGTTTGACGACCGGGAATACCGATGGCCTTCAGTTCCAAAAAGGCCACGGGGTCATCGGTCCCGGCAAAGAGCATTTCGGTGCTGGGTTGCACCGCGATCATCACGTATTCCTCGGGTTTACCGAGCTCCTCACTCACGAGTGTCGAGGCGGCCTTGGCCACCGATTTCTGTGCGGCCGTCGTCACCGGCAGATTGGTCTGAATCTTCAGGTAAGGCATGACTGAATTTTGGATTTCGGATTTCGGATTTGCGACCGGAATCCGACCTTGCTCGTCAATTCGATTTGGGGCGGAAGACGGGCATCTTCGTCGGGTCGGTTTCGAGACGGGGGCCGCCGATGAGGTCGATGCAGTAGGGAATGGCGGGGAATACGACTTCGAGGTTTTCGCGGATGGCTTTGGGGCGACCCGGCAGGTTGACGATAAGAGTCGAGCCGCGCGTGCCGGCAGTCTGCCGCGAGAGGATGGCGGTGGGCACGTATTGCAGGGATTTGGCGCGCATAAGTTCGCCGAAGCCGGGGAGCATTTTTTCGCACACGGCGGCGGTGGCTTCCGGAGTCACATCGCGGGCGGTGGGGCCGGTGCCGCCGGTCGTGACGATGAGGGCGCAGTATTCGTGGTCGGCGAGGCGAATGAGCTCGGCCTCGATCTGGGCTTGTTCGTCGGGAATGACGGCGTAAACGGGCTCGAACGCTGAGGTGAGCCATTCGCGCAACAGGGCGACGCAGGCTTGGCCGGGTTCGTCGGCGTAGATGCCGGCGGCGGCGCGGTCGGAGATGTTGAGGACACCGATTTTGGCAGGGGTCATGGTTGGATATTTTTAACCACAGATGGACACAGATGAACACAGATCTATCTGCGGAGCAGGATGAGGGACTGGGTGTGAGATGTAGGAGCGTGCTTGCGCGCGATGAACGCGGTGGCGGAAGGAGGGGCGACGGAGAGGCAGGTGTTATCGCGCGCAAGCACGCTCCTACGGCCGGAATTTTGCGAGAATTTCGCTCGGCGTGATGCCTTGTTCGCGGAGAGCACGCAGGCTGAGGGCATCGTGGCGTTTGGCGAGGCGTTCGCCTTGGTCATCGGTCATGAGGGGCGCGTGGTAGTAGGTAGGTTCGGGGAGATCGAGCGCGCGCAGGAGGAGCAGCTGACGGAAGGTAGATTTGATGAGGTCTTCTCCGCGGACGACTTCGGTGATGCCCATTTCGCCGTCGTCAACCGCGCAGGCGAGTTGGTAACTGGGCGCGTCGTCTTTGCGCCACACGAGGAAGTCGCCGAAATCGCGTCCGGCGACCGCGGTTTCAAGGCCGGTGCAGGAGTCGCGAAAGGAGATGGCTTCACCGTCGGGCACGCGAAAGCGCCAATTGCACTCCACCGGGTTGGTAAGGGGCGGGAGTGGGGCGTCGGCAGGAGAGCGCCAGGCGGGCGGGAAAAGCGGTTCGTCGTTGAGTCCGTCTTCGTGTGGCGCGGCGGCGGCCTCGGCGACTTCGCGCCGCGATCGATGACAGGGATAGATGGTGCCGGCGGTGTGCAGTTGATGCAGGGCGAGCCGGTAGCGGTCGAGGCGTTGACTTTGCGTGACGATGGGAGGGCGCCACATGATACCGAGCCATGTCAGATCCTCGATAAATGCGTCCACGAATTCGGGGCGGCACCGGCTGGCGTCGAGATCGTCATTGCGAAGCAGCAGATCTCCGCCGGCGGCGAGGGCGCGTTGCTGTGCCACCCAGAAGGTGCGCGCGTGCCCCAGATGCAAACGCCCGGTGGGCGAAGGGGCGAGTCGGCCAAGATAAGGTGAGGTTTTCGCAGTCACGGACGAACACGGATGGAGACAGATGGGTTACGGAGGCGATTCAGGAATGACATCCGGGCGTAATCGTGTGACTTCGTGGGGTTCAACATGAGTAAGCTTCTTTGTGTATACTGTGCTTCGAGCCGCGATCTCGATCCGAAATACTATGCGGCGGGGGCGGCGGTCGGACGTGGATTGGCCGAACGCGGCTGGGGATTGATCTACGGGGGTGGCAACGCCGGCACCATGGGCGAAGTGGCGCGGGGCGTGCACCAGGCCGGAGGGCGGGTGGTGGGCGTCATCCCGGAATTCATGAAAGTGCGTGAACTCGCCTATCACCAAGCCGATGAATTGATCACGGTGGACTCCATGCGGGAGCGCAAACGGGTCATGGCCGATCGCGCTGACGCCTACATCACACTGCCGGGAGGAATCGGCACGTTGGAAGAGGTGAGTGAGATCATGGTCGAACGCGGCTTGGCCCGTCACCGCAAGCCGCTCGTGATTCTCAACCAAGATGGCTTTTATGACGACCTGCTGCGGTTTTTGGAGCGCATGGTGGTCGAGCGTTTCAAGTCTGCCGGTCTGCGCAAACTCATGCACGTGGCTGCTACGGTCGATGAGGTATGGCCTTTGCTGGAAGAAGCGGACGGTTTCGAAGCGGACGCGTTGTGGCAAAACCGATGAGCAACGCGACCCAGGAAACCGTGCTCGCCTTGCTGCGGGAACATGCGGATCGAGCGACGGATGCGCACGAGGCGGCCATGCTGACGGCGACGTTGGCCTTCGTGGCCGCGGAGCCGGACTGTGCGGAGCGGTCGCTGGCGGTGGGTCATCTCACCGGTTCCGCGTGGATCGTGGATGCGACGCGCACGCGGACCTTGCTCACTCACCATCGCAAGTTGAACATGTGGCTCCAACTGGGGGGGCACGCGGACGGTAATCTGAATCTGGCCGAAGTCGCCATGACGGAAGCCCGCGAGGAAAGCGGACTGCGCCGGCTTCGCATGGTGAGCGGAACGTTGTTTGATGTGGATCGCCATCGCATTCCCGCTCGCCAGCAGGAACCCGAACATTGGCACTACGACCTGCGCTTCATGATCGAGGCTGATCCGGAGGAACCGTTGGTGGTGTCAGCGGAATCCCACGATCTTGCGTGGATCGAAATCGCCAACATGGCCGCTTATAATGCGGAGGAGTCGATGCTGCGCATGGCGCGGAAGACTTTGGGTCACTGAACTACTCAGCCGCGCGCCACAGTGGGACGAGTTCTTCTTGGCGCACCCAGCCGGTTTGACCGTTGGGGAAAGCGAGTTGACGCCAGCCGAGGAAGGATTTTTGGACGCGGGAGAGAGAGCCGGCGGCGAGGGTGGTCGTTTCCTGTTCGCTGTTGAGATCGGTCGGAATCGAACGTAGCTCGGTCGAACGCCACGTGAGCACGGCCTGCTGATTCGCGGTGAGTCCGTAGGTTTGCAGGCTGTAGGCGGCGGTCACCATGGCGAACACGCCGATGATGCCGGCGAGCCAGGCCAAGGATTTCGATCCACCCATCCGCATCCCGTAGGCGCGGCCCAATACGAGGGCGATGGCGATGCAGCCCGCCAACAGGCCACCGAGTAACACGAGTTGCCATTGGGCGGGGGAGGCTTCCCGGGCGATCTTTTCGGGCCATCCCGGGTGGGCGAATTCACCGATGATCGGCGGGGTGAAGCCGCTGCGTTCGAGCGTATACGTGAGGTGCCAACGGACCGACGGGTCGCGCGGGTTTTGCACGAACGCCACGGCGGCATGGGCGCCGGCTTCGCCCCAGCGGCCCTGTTGGGCGAGCGCGAGCGCGAGGTTGTGATGGGCGATCCAATCGGTGGGTTGAGTGCTGAGGTTCTCGCGCCATGCGGTCTCGGCGGCGGCGAAATCACCGGCGGCGTAGGACTCAACCGCCGAGGTGGCGCCGGCATCGGGCGAGAAGCTCAGGGCGATGAGCACGGCGATGGCGGGAAAGAGATGGCGGGGCGCCAAGGCGCTGAGCACGGGAAAACGGGGAGCGCGTTTCCGGGCGAGCGCCTCGTAGGCGCGGGTGGTCCAATCCGGCGGCAGTTGACCATCCTCGCCGTAAAGCGCGCGGTCGGCTTCGTGCCAGAGCTGGGTCCAGGCGGCATCGTCGGCGAAGAGATCAGGCGCGGGCGCGGCATGGCGGGATTCCCAGAGCAGGGCGGTGTCACGTTGCCAAGCGATCAAGGCGATCTCGCGGTCGGGTTTTGCGGACGTGCGACCGACGGCATCGATGCGAGATTTGAGACGCTGGCGCGCGGCTCGCGCGGAGCGACCCGGGTCGAGGCGCAATGCTCGGAGTGAACTCAGGGTGAGCCAGAGCAAGGGAATCAGGACGGCGAGGGTGATGGCGGTCGCGACGACTTGAGGACGACGCAGCGGGCGCATGGCGGCGGCTGATCCCGGGAGCGGATCGCCTGGCAGAGCGGCGGGTGAGGCCGGCGCGGGTTCGGGTCGGGTCGGGTTTCCCAGTGCCGGACCGCTGCTCGGCCCGTTGGCGACGTCCGGCGGCGGGGAGTTGCCGGAGGCGGCTGCAGTTTGGTTGGGCGGGGGAGGAATCAACGTGCCGTCGACCAGCAGCTCGGTTTCCGGGGCGGTGAGCGTGCGGTATTTGCCGGTGCGCGGGTTGAAGTAAGTCCAGGAGACGGGACCGAGTTTGAACGTGCCGGTTTGCGTGGGAATGAGGACGACATCCTCGGTAATTGATCCGTCGAAGAGCTTGCCCTCGGCGGTGGTGCGCGTGGCCTGGGGTTGCACGACGCGGAAGGAATTGGACGCTTCACGGGCGGGCAGGCTGGATATCTCGGGCCAGTTGCCGGTGCCTTCCAGGGAGAGGGTCCACGTGACCGGTTCACCAATGCGGGCTTGTTCGGGCACGACTTTCGATACGAGGCGGAAATCGCCGACCGCCCCGGTGAAATCGGCGGGGGCGGGCGTGGGCAACGGTCGCACCACCAGTTGGACGGGATCGCTGGTGATGGCGTATTGCTCGGCGCGCATGGACTGAAGGAAGCCGGCCGAAGGCACGCCGATGTTGACCATCTGTTGCACGGTGGGAATGGCGTAGGTGCCGGGCTGGCGAATGTAACCGCGTGACGAATACGTGAGCAGGGCGCGAGCGTCGGCGTTGGTGCCTTCGTTGCCCCGGGTGGGCTCGGCCCATTCCTCCACGATGAGCGGCGTGGGGTCCCATTCCGGCTCGGAGCCGAGGTTGGCGCGGAAACGGGCGGAAACGCTGAGCGTGTAGTCGATGGGCACGACCTCGCCGGCCCAGAGCTGACCCTGACCGATGGCCAGTTTGGAATTGGCGGCGAAGGAAACCGGAATGGAGGAATCGCCGACGGTGGCCTCGCGCACCTGGAATGAAACGGGGGCAACGGAAAGCGGGCCGACGTTGGTGGCCACCGTGAAGGACGGGATGTTGACCGGGTCGTCGTTGCGCGGGCGCGAGGGGTAGGCGAAGTATACGATGCTCGTGCTCTGGGTGCGTCCGTTGACGATGTTCATCGAGGACTGCGTGCCGCGTTGAGGGGGGCCGAAGATCAGGTTGGGCACGTCGGGCAGGTTGATTTCGCCGCTCGGTTCGCAGTTGTCGAAAATGAGAACGAGGTCGGTGACCTGGCCGCGAGCGAGGAAGCCGCCGGCGGGCTGCCAGCGCACCGACTGCGCCCACGCGGGGAGGGCGATGACGAGCAGGAGAGGAATGAAACGAAGGCAGCGCATGGTCACCAATCGCGCCCGGTCTTGGGCGGCTGAGCTGTGGGATCTTGCATGAGTTGGTAGAGTTGAGCAGGGGAGTCCTGTTGCTTCAATTGATCGAGTTTTTGCAGCGGCACGGCGAGTTCGGGATTTTGCTGGGCCTCGTTGCTCTGGGTCTGTTGTCCGCCGATTTTTTGGCTGCCGGGATCGCGCGGTTGCGGCTCAGCCTGGCGCGGCTCGGGCGCTTCCTGGGGTTCGTCCAGATCACCAAACGCGGACTCGGACGGCTGTTGGGTGCGATCCTCCTGGGACTGACCGGACTCGTTGGGGTTGTCGCCGTTTTGTTCGGAAGGATCCTGTGGTTGGTCGCCTTCCTGGCCTTCGCCCTCTTGGTCGCCTGACTCACCGGATTCGCCGTTTTCGCCGGATTGGCCGTCCTTTCCTTGATCACCGTTTTCTCCTTTGTCCCCATCTTCTTCTTGGTCGCCGTCCTGGCCCTGGTCGCCTTGATCACCTTTGTCGCCATCTTCACCTTCGTCTCCGTCTTCGCCCTCGTCGCCTTGGTCTTGGTCTTCGGGATTTTGCTCGGAGTCTTCGAGCAGTTTTTTGAGTTCCGTTCGCAAGGTGGGCCAATCGGCGGCGTTCGCGTCCAGGCCTTCGCCGACATCGACCGCGTCGAGGGCATCGTAGACGACGCTCGGTTGAGGTTTTTGTCCGGCGCTGAGCACGCCGTGGCCGTAGGCGAGAGTGTGGTCGGCGACTTCCGCATATTCGGTCGCAGCCACGGCTGGCTGGATGGCGAGACGCGTGATCAGTTCGTTGAGGGGTGCTTCGAAGTTCGGTGATTCGGGCGGGGTGTCGTGCCCACTTTGCGGCGCGGTCGGCAGGGGGGGCTGCGCGATTTCCACTGCGTGCGATTCCGGGGCGGGTGCGCAGGTGGCGGCGATAAACAATCCGAGTCCGAGGGTGTTGGCGGCGGCGCGTTTGGGTTTTATGGTCATGGCGCGTTGGCGAGGTTGCACCGGGAATTCGCGCCACAAGCACCACAGTAGAATCAGCAGTCCCGGGGCCAGCGCCCATTGGAAACGCTCGATGCGCCGAGCGCTCTTTTTGTCGACGAATTCACCTTGTTGACCGGCCTCGACGGTTTGGCGCAACAGGTCGGCGAGATCAACCCATGCGCTGGCGTCGCGATACATCCCGCCGGAGCGACGGGCGAGTTCTTCGAGGGTGGTGTGGTTGAGCCGGGAGAGGACGACGGCACCGCGCTCGTCTTTGACAAAACCTCCCGCGCCATCGGGCAACATCGCGCCGTCGGCGGTGCCGATGCCGAGGCTGAGCACGCGGATGTCGCGCTCGCGAATGGCATCGATGCGTTGCTGCCATGCCTCGGTTTGTGACTCGCCGTCGCTGAGCACGATCAAAAAGCGGTCCGCGCCGCTCTCCTCGCTGAAGGCGTCGAGGGCGGTGTCGAGCAGGGCCGCGTATTCGGTGCCGCCTTCCGGCAAATAATCCGGCGTGAGAGCGGGTAGAAATTCGCGCAGAATCTCGTAGTCGGCACTGAGCGGGCTCTGCAGGAAGGCGGTGCCGGCAAATACGATCAGGCCGACGCGTTCGCCTTCGAGGCGTTCGAGCAAACTCGTGATGAGCAGTTTGCTGCGCTCGAGTCGCGACGGGGCGACATCGGGCGCGAGCATCGAACGGGAAAGATCCACCGCGATGAGAATTTCACGAGCCTGCTCGAAAACGGGTTCTTCGATTTCACCGTATTGGGGGCGGGCGAAAGCGACGATGACCAGCACAAGCCCGAGCCACAGCCGCCAGCGCACGCGGGGGCCACTGTGGCGGGCGGTCGGGGCCACCAAACTTAGTCCCGCGGGCGAAGCTTCGGCCCGCATGATTTTCGGATGCGCCGCGCTGACGGAGCGCACGCGCCGCGTGAGTTCCGCGATGACGAAACCGACCGGCAGCAGCAGCAGCCAAAAAGCGTGGGGCCAGTGAAAGGTCATGCGGTGGAGAGCATCTCGGCGGTGGAACGACGCCCCGGACGGCTGGACGCGGCCAGACCAGCGGCGATCAACAATAACGTGGCGCCGGGCGCGGCGAACCAGATGAAAAGTTCGTCCGCGAGCAGATAGGATTTGGCTTCGAACTCGATCTTCCGCTCGCGGTCGATCGCATTGAAGGCGGCTTCGATGGTGTTGCTGTCGTCGGCCGGGAAATACTCTGCCCCGGTGAGGTCGGCGACTTTGCGCAAGGTGGTCTCATCAAGTTCCGACACGATCTGGCGGTAGCCCATGGTGCGGCCGGTGTTGGGATCGATGCGCGGATAGTGAACGAGCCCGTTGCGGCCGGCCCCGATCGTATAAACCGGAATGCCGCGACTGCGGGCGATGTCGGCGGCGTCGATGGGATCAAGGGCGCCGCGGTTGTTGGCACCGTCGGTCAGGAGGATGACGAAGGCGCCCTGACGTTGGTTGTCGGTCGTCTTGTCGGCCTGCTCCAGGCGGGACAATGCCACGCCCAGTCCATCGCCGAGGGCGGTGCCGTCCTCGATCATGCCGATGCGCAGGCGTTCGACCTGTTTGGCCAGCCAGTCGTGGTCAAAGGTCAGCGGAGCGAGCGTGTAGGCGCGGCCGGAAAACACGACGATGCCGATGCGGTCGCCGGGGCGCTCGTTGATAAATGCGGTGATGACGGGTTTGATCGCCTGCAGACGGTTGATGCGTTTGCCCGCGCGTTGATAGTCCTCGGCCAACATCGAGCCGGACAAGTCGACCGCTAGGATGAGATCGTAACCCTGCTGGCGCACTTCCCGGCGATCCTCGACGCGCTGAGGCCGGGCCAAACCGGTGACGAGCAACACCAGACCCAACACCGCGATCACGACGGGAAAGCGAGATACGCTCACGGCCGACGGGCGATGCCACGCCGCCGCAAACGGGACCACCCGCACGGGTAACTTGCGCCGTTGCCGCAGCCAAAAAATGAGAGGCAAGGCGAGCAGCGCGAGAAACCAAAGCGGGTCGTGGAGCGTGTAGTTAATCATCGGTGTGATGGTGGGCTACATGGCTCGAAGCCGGGTGTGAAAAAAGCGCACGAGGGCGTCGAGTCGGCTTTCATCGGTGCCGACCACGAGGCGACTGAGTGGATCGGGAAACAGCGACGTCCACTGTTCCTCGCGTTGGGCGCGCCATTTCTCGTGGGCGGTGCGTTCGGCGCGACTGCCGTCGAGCGTGATGAGTTGTCCGCTGGTCGGATCGTAGGCGGCGAAGCGGTCGCCGGTGGGCAGCTCGCGTTCCCACGGGTCGTCGACGCGAAAGCCCATGGGCTGATAGCGTCGCGTCATGACGCTCCAGCCGTCGGGCACTTGGCGGGGCGGGAAATCGCCGAGCCAGATAAGAATCGAATGCTTGGGCGCGGCCTTGGCCAACAGGCGCCAGGGCATCTCGACGGTGCGCGGTTCATTGACGTCGGGGGCGGTGCTGCCGACGAGGGTCGCGGCAGTGTGCATGATGGCGCCGCGACCGCGCATCGGTTCGTGAAAGCTGTAGCCGTCGGGCGTGGCGTGAATACAGCCGACGCGATCCCGGTTGATGGCCCCGAGCATCATGACGAGTCCGGCAAGTTCGAGCAGGGCTTCGCGTTTGGACTGGGCGCCGGAGCCGAACTGCAGGCTCGGCGAATCCTCGAACAGCACCATGAAGGTGATCTCGCGTTCCTCGACGAATTTTTTGCGATAAGGTTCACCGAGCCGGGCGGTGACATTCCAATCGATATCGCGCACGTCGTCGCCGAATTCGTAGCGCACGACTTGATCGAATTCCATGCCGCGACCGCGAAAGGCCGAACGATATTCGCCACTGAGCACGGTTTCGACGGCGTGACGCACCCGCCACTCCAGACGCCGCAACAGGGCGAGGGCGGAGGTGGTGACGAGTTCGTTGGCGTCGGGTGGCATGGCAGGAAAAGGAAGAGTCGTTCGCTTAATCGTGCTCGTTTCTCGTTCTTAACCCCGACCCCGACTCATGGTGAGTTTCGAGCACGAGAACGATGGCGGGAACGAGAACGAAAAAAATTTTCAAACCGACGGGACGGGAGTCTTCGCAATGAGTTCCGCGAGGATTTTGTCCGGCGTCTGTTCGGCGGCTTCGGCTTCGTAGGTCAAGCCGACGCGGTGACGCATCACATCGTGCGCGACGTCCTGCACCAGAGCGGGCGAAACGAAGTCCTCCCCGCGCAACCAGGCCAGCGCCCGGGACGCTTGATAGAGCGCCAGAGAGGCGCGGGGCGAAGCGCCGAAACTGAGTAAATGGTATCCCTTGGCGTCGGGCACGGTGAGCGCTCGACTGCCGCGCACGAGGGCGAGGATGTAGCCCTGGACGGCCGGGGACACGTGCACCTGATCGACGGCGTTGCGCAGTTCCAGCAACTCGGCACCACTGGAGGCGGCCTGCAACTCCGGTGCCTTGGTCACCTGACCCCAGCGCTCCATCATGAGCGCCTCTTCGTCGGCATCCGGGTAGTCGACGAGGAGTTTGAAGAGGAAACGGTCCACCTGGGCCTCGGGCAGCGGGTAGGTGCCCTCCTGCTCAACCGGATTTTGCGTCGCCATGACGAAGAACGGTTTCGGCAACGGATGGGTCGTGCCGCCGATCGTGACCTGGCGCTCCTGCATGGCCTCGAGCAGCGCGCTTTGCACCTTGGCCGGGGCGCGGTTGATTTCGTCGGCCAGCACCAAATTGGCAAAGATCGGTCCGCGGTGGGCGGTGAATTCCCCGGTCTTGGGTTGGAAAATCATCGTGCCGACCACGTCGCTCGGCAGCAAATCGGGGGTGAATTGGATGCGTTCGAACTGCACGCCGAGGGCGGTGCCGAGTGATTTGATCAGCAAGGTCTTGGCCAGACCGGGCATGCCTTCTAGCAAAACGTGGCCATTGGCCAGCAGGGCGACGAGGAGTCGCTCGATGACGGCGTCTTGGCCGATGACGGCTTTGCCGATTTCAGCGCGGAGATTTTGAGACCAGGTGGATCCGTTGATCATGTCGTAAACGTTGCGAAACTGAGGTGAGGTGAGTTTGACTCGACTTCTGCGTGTAGGTTTCGCGCAGAAAAAAGACCGGACCATGGATTTACCAACCCAAATCGATGAGCGACTGACCGCCCTGGGCGTTACGACCGAGGATGTGGAGGAAAAATTTGTGCGCGGAACCGGCCCGGGCGGGCAGAAAATCAACAAGGTTTCCTCCACGGTCGTGCTGCGCCACCGCTCTTCCGGCATCGAAGTGCGGCGGCAGGAGGAACGTTCCCAAGTCGCAAATCGTCGGCTGGCGTGGCTGGCTCTTTGCGAAAAATTGGAGGCCCGGCGCAATGCCGCTCGCGCCCAGGCGTTGGCGGCGCGCGAGAAGGAACGCCGTCGCAAACGCACCAAATCTCCCGCGCAGAAACGTCGCATGGTCGCCGACAAACGTCATCGCAGCTCGATCAAACAACGCCGCGGGCGGGTGTCGGACGACTGAGGGCTGAGTTTCGCAACGCGCTGGCGCGACCCGTTTGTCACCTATTAGGTGACAAACGGGTCGGGTCGGTGGAGTAAACGAATTGGGGACGGGCGAGCCCGGGGAGGGTTCGGGATTCGGTGAGACGGAGGCCCAGTTTTTCCAACAGCCGGATGGAGGCGGTGTTGTCGGGTTGGGTGATGCCGAGGATGAGGTCGAGTGCCAGGGTGGTGCGGCCGTGGTGCATGGTCGCGGCGGCCGCTTCGAAACCATAGCCTTGGCGGTGGTGCGCGGCGAGAAAGCCAAATCCGATATCGGGGGCGTCGAGTTCTGCGCGACGCACGAAGCCGCAAGCGCCGATGGGCTCATCGGTCGCGCGGAGCACGATGACATCCAAGCCGTAGCCCCACCGTTGGCGGTGAGCGGCGAGTTTGGCGATATAGCCGCGGGCACCGGCCAAATCCCGAATGCCACGGTCGCCGGTGAATCGAACAAAGAGCGGATCGTTGAGGAGGCTCAGAAAGAAGGCCGCATGCTCGTCATGTGGGTGGCGAAAGACCAGCCGCTGGGTCGGTCCGGGCACCGGCGGGAGCGCGGTGGAGCTCATGCCGGGTAAAGTTCCGCGAGTTTTTGCAGCGTTTGCAGGTTTCGGGTCGTGCCAGTGGGGAAGTGGTGGGGGTTGATTTTGGTATCTTTCCACACGGTCGACGCGGTGAGTTTGGTCGCGCACCGCCAGTAGAGTTCGCGGTCCACCACGGCGAAGGCATCGGTCGTGGTGCGGAAACCATCGAGTTTCGTCACGATCTCGGAGGTGACCGGGGCGGCAAACAGCGTCACTTGCGTGCTGGCATGGGGCTGATCGCAGAACAGTTCACCGAGGGGCGCCTGTGCGACGAGCGCGGTGAGCTCGGCCCGCGTGCGCACGATGGTATTGACCGCATATCCCAGCTCGTTCTCGAGATGCGCGGCGATGGTGTCTTGCCAGACCGTCGCGCTGCGCGCGGTGGAAGTGAAGAGCACGTTGCCGCTGGCGATGTAGGTGGCGACATCGGTGACCGGGAGTTTTTCGAACACGGCCCGGAGTGCGTCCATCTTGATGCGCCGCCGCCCCAGATTGATTCCACGAAGGAAGGCGATGTAGCGAGGCATGGCGAATCATGCTGGGAGGAACTCCGACGCCAACGCGAGGCTAGGTTGCGGCTTCGCAGAATTCCGGGAACTCAGGAGGGGCGGCGGCGGTCTCGGAGCGCGTGACGACTAACCGCTGGCTGCGATCCGTGATGGTGGGGCTCTTGCTCCTCAAGGTGTTTATGGTGCTGGGCTGTGGAACGTCGCAGCGAACCCGGGCGGAAATCGCGCAGCCGATCGCAGCTCAATTGGGGTCACCGACGGCCGGACTACATCGTGAGATTAACGTCATCGCCACGGACGCCGACGCGATGGTGTTGGTCGACCGACGCTTGGTGGGGCTGGCGCCGCAACGTATCAAGGTGCCGGTGACGGCGCAGGGATTCATGGCCGCCCCGACCACGGTGACGGTGCGTTTCATCGCCCACGATGCGACCGAAGCCGCCACGACGACTCGGGTCACGTTGGAGACGACGGATCGACCACCGCAGCGACTTGAATTTGATCGCGAAGCCGCGCGGCGAATTTTCGGGGAGTTGAATTAGCCGGCGGCGCGGGAAGGCCGGGCGCGAAGGTTCAGGCTGACTCGTCGGAGGTCGGCAGGTTTTTTTGCGTTCTGACGCCGAGCTCACGCAATGCGTCGACTTGGCCGAGCAGGTTGCCGCGGCCGTCGCGCAGCTTGCCCAACGCGTCATCGTAGCTGGATCGCGTGCGGTCGAGATGTTGGCCGATATTTTCCAGATCAGTGTAGAGGCCGACGAATTTGTCGTATAGCAGACCGCCGCGCTTGGCGATTTCGAGGGCGTTTTTGGTCTGTTTGTCCTGCTTCCACAACGACGCGATGGTTTTGAGGGTGGCGAGCAGGGTGGGGGCGGTGACCAGAATCACGCGGCGGTCGAACGCCCATTCGTAGAGGGCCGGATCGGCTTGAATCGCGGCGGTGAAGGCCGGTTCGATGGGGACGAACATGAGCACGTAGTCGGGGGTGTTGAGCTGCCCCATGTCGTCGTAGCGTTTGCCGGAGAGTTCGTCGACGTGGCGTCGCACGGCGGTGGCGTGAGTTTTGAGCGAGGACGCGCGGAGGTCGTCCTCGGTGGCGTTGGCGAACTGCTCGTAGGCGACGAGGGAGACCTTGGAGTCGATGACGAGGTGGCGTTCATCGGGCAGGCGCACGATGACATCGGGGCGGAGGCGACGACCGTCGTCGTTGGTCATCGAGGTCTGGGTGGTGTAGTCCTCGCCGGCCCGCAGACCGGAACTTTCCAGCAGACGTTCGAGCACCAATTCACCCCACGCCCCGCGAGTCTGGGCCTGCCCTTTGAGCGCGCGGGTGAGGGCGTGGGCCTCGTCGGTGATGCGGGTGTTGAGCTGCCGCAGTTGTTCGATCTGGGTTTTGAGTGCGGCGCGATCTTCGGTGTCGCCCTTGTAGACGGTGTCGACGCGTTCGCGGAATTCTTTGATTTGCTGCCGCAGTGGGAGGAGCAGGGCATCGACCTGCGCCTTGTTGTGGTCGGTGAATTTCTGCGTTTTCTCGTCGAGGAGTTTGCCGGCGACGGCCTCGAACTGCGTTTGCATGGTCGCGCGCATTTTATCGAGGTCGGCGAGGTGTTGCTTGGTGCGCGATTCCTGTTCGGTAAAACGTTCGCGTTCGGCTTGCAAACGAGTGGCGGATTCGGCGGTCAACGCAGCCAGTTTTTGATCCGCCAGGACCTGGGCCTGACGGGCCGTTTCGTAGGCCGTTTGGGTCGTCGTCAGCTCCGATTTCAGACGCTCGATCTCCATGCTATCACGTTCATTCTGAGAACGAAGCAGTATTAAGCGGCCACGTTGAAACAGGGTAAAATACCCTAGTAAAATGACGGCCAGAATCGTAAAAATTATGGTAAAATCCATGTAAAGGGTGCGAATGCAGCGTTACTGCAAATGAGTGCCTGTTGCGCTACTTGACAGCGCCAGAGCCGCCTCGCAAACACTTCCGCTCTCCCGCTTTCGGCTGCGCATCTCTTCGGGTGCGTAAACAGACTCTTGGTTTGCCCCACTTCTGCCTTAAGGGAGCGCACATTATGTTAACCATGGCTACGGAAACTGCGATCGAAACTTCCACGCAAATTGACCGGCCCCGGGTATTAGTCGTCGACGACGAATATGGCCCGCGCGAGTCGATAGCATTCACGCTTGGCACGGAGTTCGACGTGGACACGGCGGAACGGGCGGCGGAGGCCTTGGCGAAGATCAAACAAGAGTCATTTGCCGTGATCATCCTCGACATCCGCATGCCGGAAATGGACGGAATCAAAGCGTTGGCCAAGATTCGGGAATTGGATCGGGAAGTGGCGGTCGTGATGCTCACGGGTTACGGCACATTGGCGACGGCCCAACAAGCGATGGTCGGCGGCGCGAATCAGTATCTGCGCAAGCCGCCCGATATCGAAGAACTGCTTTCGGCGGTGCGGCGGCAGGCGTCGGGCACGGTCGTGCGGCGGGAAGAGGCGAAGGCGAATTTGTCGTCGCGCCTCATGCTCGATAAATTGAAGCGCGAGATGTCGGAGACGCAGTCTTCGGTCTGGCAGGGTCGGGCGTCGGTGGAGTTGGTCCATGATCTGGCCAATCCGTTGACGGTCATGATCGGGTATTCGGGTCTGTTGACCGATGAAGCCGATTCGATTGCACAAACCAATCCCGAGATCGGCGAACGCATCAAAGAGTATTCAGAAATTATCGAGCGAGCTTCGGAGTATTGCCATCACTTGGCGGAAAATTGGCGGCAGACCACGCGTAAATCCAGCGAGTTTGCCGATGTTGATTTGGTGGCGCTGACTGAAGAGGTGAAAAAGGTCATCTTCTTCGGGAATCAGGCGATTTCGATTCAAGGGGTGAACAAGGCCGTGGTGCGCGGCGCGCGGTTTGAATTGGCTCGCGTATTGCAAAATCTGCTACGCAACGCGCTGGAAGCCGGCGCCACGGAATTGCGTATTAATGTCAGGACCGGAGCCGACAGCGTCGAAGTTGAATTGAAAGACAATGGGGAAGGCATGGACGAGACGGTGGCCAAGGAGGCGCTCAAGGGCGGGTTCACGACAAAACCCCACGGCACGGGTCTGGGATTGAGTATATGCCGTCATCTATTGGGGGCTCATGGTGCGACCATGGGAGTGGAGTCGGAGCCCGGCGAGGGCACCACGATTCGATTGGTATTTCCGTCCGTAAAATGAGACGTCGTCGTGTGAAAGTCACCGGCGTAGGGCCGGTGACGCCCGCTGGCATTGGCCGGGCCGCCTTTGAGGCGGGTATTCAAGAGTCGATCAGTCGGATAAAGCGATTTGACCGGCTGGGGCCGGATTGGGGGCCCTTTATCGCGGCGGAAGTCGACGACGACGAAATCAGTCGTCTGGTCAATCGGCGCGAACTTCCGAATCACCTGGCTCGACATTCCCTGCTCGGAGCGATCGCCGGAGTTTTGGCGGTGCGGGATGCGGGGATCGAGGTCAGTGAAATTCAGCGGGCCAATCCTGCTGTGATCACGGGAACTTCGATCATGGATTTCGGAGGAATCAACCGGGAACTGGAGTCAGTGGCGGAGAAGGGCGTGAAGGGAATCATTCCCCGGCTCATCTATACGGTGAGTGTCGCCAATGTGGGGTCGGCCATCGCCGAAGCTTTGCGCGTGAATGCGCGATCCTTGGCCGTGCAAAGTTCCTGTTGCTCCGGCCTCGACGCCATTGGTCGCGGGGCGGCGATGGTGGCCAACGGTGAAGCGGATGTGGTGATCGCGGGAGGATCGGAGGCGCCCCTGTTCAAGCACCCGCTGTTGGAGTTTCGTCGGGTGAATCTCACGCCCTCCACTTGGGACAATGCCGCCGAGCATTGTCGGCCGTTCGACCTGTGGCGCACCACCGGCACCGTGAGTGAAGGTGCCGCGATGTTTGTGTTGGAGCCGGAAGACAGCCCGCGACCGGGTTACTGCTTCGTCGATGGCTACGCCTTCGCGAACGACACGGTGGGTGATGTTTGCAGTGGCATGGAAGCCGCCATGGCGGATGCGTTGGCCGATGCCCGATTGCGTGCGGACGACATCGACGTGATAAACGCGTGGGCGCCGGGTCATACCACGATCGACGCGGCGGAGGCACGACTGATCAAAAAGGTGTTCGGCAGCCGCGCGGATGAAATTCTGACACACTCCATCAAAGGTGCCTTGGGCAATGCCCTGGGGGGCGCCCCCGCCATGCAGGCGGCGGCCTCGGCGCTGGGGCTGCGGGGACAATATGTGCCACCTTCCGTAAATTGGGAGTTCCCTGATCCGGGCTGTCCGTTGAGGATTTCTTCCAACTTGGAGTATTTCAATCACGACCACGTGATTATCAATGCTCACGGAATCGCCGGAATGAATACCTCGTTGGTCGTGTCCAGATGCAAATAACCAGTGCACTCATTACGGGAGGCATTGTTCTCGTTTTGGGAACGGGTATATTGTGGGCGAATCCCGTGCGTCGGACCAATCAAATGGTCGCGCTCTGTTCGCTGATCGCGGCCCTTTGGTTGAGCAGCTTGCATGTGACGGTGACGATTGCGTCGGAGAAGGGTCTTCCGTGGCTGCGACTGACCACAGCGATTGGAGCTTTTATTCCCCTGAGTTTATGGCTGGTGAAAGAAGCGATCACGTCCTCGGCCACCGGGCCGAGCCAGGGATGGCGACATCGGGGCTGGCTGTGGTTGGGCGCCTCGCTGGGATTGGCCATCATCTGTTTCACGGATCTCTTCATCCCCAGCTACTCCACAGATGATAAGCGGGTGTATGGGATCGGTTATTACGTCTACATCGGGGGACTGATCTCACTTTATCTGACGCTCTGTATTCGGGCGTTTACCCGCATTCGGTCGCTCACCGGTTTGCCGCGTTTGGAATTGCAAGTGTGGCTGCTGGGAGGCAGCGGAGCATCGCTGTGCGTGCTTCTGCTGATGTTGGCCCGGACGCTGTTTAAAATGCCGATCAATTTGCAGGGGATCGTCGTATTGGTGTTTTTCGGTTGGACCTCGATCGCGATCACGACGCACCGCATTTTCGACGCCCGACATCTGTTGCTCACGGCTGCGCAGAAGACGCTGCTGTGGCTCTTCGTGGTCGCGGGTGCCTATGCGTTTAGTGAAGTGGCCGGGCGCTACCTGCCGTCCACGATTGTGTTCGGTCTCACGATTGCGGTGGTCTTGAGTTTTGCGGGTTGGCTGGGAGGGCGACTGGATCAGTGGTTGCTGCGTTACCCCAATGCGATACAGGCGCGCACGGCGGCGTTTCAAGCGGCGCAATCCGAGATCAATACCGACAGTTTGCGCAAACGGTTTCACTCGATCCTGAACGGTTGGGGGCAGTCCGATCACGCGATTCTGTTGATCGAGGATGAGGACAAGTTTTGCGACAACGGCATTTCGGTGCAGGCCGATGACCTTTTCCTCGCCGCGCTGGAGGAAGTGATCTGGGCCACGCCGGAGAGACTGGTGCGCGAGCGGGAGACTCCGGCCCGATTGAGGCTCGCCTCCTTTCTCCGTGAACACGATTTGGGAGCGGTGGTCATGGAGCGCAGCTCGGCGCTCACCCTGGTGGTGGGCGTGGGACTTCGGCCGTCGCGCCGCCCGTTCACCTACCCGGAAATCGTGCAGTTGCGGGAGTTGGCCTCGATTTTTGAAAGTGCGCTTTCGCGGACGCAGCTGTTGGCCAAGGCGCAGCGCGCGGAACAATTGGCGACGGTGGGCCTACTCGGAGCAGGGGTGGCTCACGAAATTCGCAATCCCTTGGTTTCAATCAAGACCTTCGCGCAACTCCTGCCGAAGCACTACGATGATCCGAATTTTCGCGAACGATTTTCGCGACTCATCGGCGAGGAAGTAGCGCGCATTGATCGCCTCACCGAACAGTTGCTGGATTTGGCCGCGCCGCGGGCGTTCCAGCGCTCGACGGTGGCCTTGCATGAATTGGTGCGCGCGAGCATCGATCTGGTATCTGCGCGGGTCTCGAGTCGTAATGTGCAGATTCGCACCGAACTCACCGCTGCCCCCGACACCGTGTTCAGTGACGCCAATGGTTTGAAACAAGTGATCCTGAATCTCTGCTTCAACGCCGTGCAGGCTCAGGAGGAAATTTCCCCCGAACTACCAGTGGTGGTTTGCATCGCCACGCGACGCGCCGGCAAATTCGTGGAACTCTCCGTGGCCGACGACGGCCCGGGAATTCCCGACAACTCGCGGGCGCATTTGTTCGACCCTTTTCACTCTTCGAAATCAAATGGGTTTGGCTTAGGCCTGACTGTTTGTAGTGACATTCTTGCCAGTCTCGACTCCACCATCGCACTCGATCCCTATGAAGCCGATCGCGGTGCGGTTTTCCGTATCACTCTGCCGTGCCCGCCTCCTTCCTCCTAGCCACTGAAGACCTCTCTCTATTGCACGCTTGGAGCGCTCACGTTCCAGCGGGACGTCCGTTGTTAACGTTGGAGCAGGTCGCCGCCTATCATTCCCTGCCGTCGGGGGTGTCCGTCGTCGTGGTTTTCGACGCAATGTTGATCGAGCAATTTCCCAAGGTTCTCGAACGTTGCCCGTTGCTCGTGGTCGGCCGTCCGCATTCCGATGCTTACGAGGAGCTGAAATCGTCCGAGAAAGCGCGGCATTGCCTGAGTTATGAAGAAAGCCGGGAGCGGCTCGGAGAGTTTCTTCCCTTGCTCGAGGAAGTGGCGGAACGAGGTGCCGTGTTGGATCTGATGACGGAAAAGAATCGTCGATCCGAGGCCAGCCGACATCCGTTTTCACCGGTGGAGCAAACCTCCAACAGTGGACCGGAAATGTGGGATTTTCTGGAGGGAGCCGTGGAAAACATCGGCTCGCGGGAACGACTCCTGGCGGAGTTTCGGCGTGCTTCGCGTCACCTGCTGCGGGCATCGCACACCGTCTTTTTCCTGCGCGAAGAGAATCAGTTCCGCGCGGACCGCGGCTCTTCTCATTGTCCGGTCGAGGATCCGTTGATTCGTTACCTCTCTTCGCATCCGGTCGTATTGGACGGTATTGCCTGGCCGTCTCCGGATGACCCGCTTTCAGAGATGGCGGTGCGAAACCGCATGGCATTGTGGGGCGCGCGTCTGTTGGTGCCCTTGCATGACAACGGGCACCTAATCGGTATCATCGCGTGTGGGGTGCGTGATGATGGCCAACCCTACACGGAGTCGGACAAGGCGCGCGCCGTGCATGTAGCGCGACTGTTGCGACAGTTCATAAGCCAGCATCACCACTTTGCGCGGTTGGATCGGTTTTACGAAAACACGCTGCTGGGTGATCGGTATCTGCCGAAAACCCTGATGTTGGGACCCGATGAAGAACCGCCCCGTCAGGTTCCGCTGGTCGTCAGGTCGCTGGCCGGAAAAGCCCGCCAGCTTCGCGACACCCAACAACTTCGACCTTCGGCGGGACAACCCTTCCGGGCCGCGGCCGGGATCGTGGCCGAGACCGGCGGGGTGTGGGTTTTTTGGGATGAGGCCAGTGCGGAGATCGAAGATCAGGTGCAGGACAAAAGGCAGGGACGACTCGAACTCCTGCGCGATTTGTCGCTGACTCTGAATCATGAGATCGGCAACGCGCTGGTTTCCCTGTCGACACTCCGCCAAGCGGGAAAGGTGGACAAAGTGCCGTCGGGATTGGTCGAAACCATCGTCGAGGATGTGTCACGGCTCGAGCGGTTGAATCGTGATTTGGTGCATTTGGCCAATCTGACCGAGATGTCGGCGGAAGCCACCGATCTACGTTCGCTGCTCGGATCAATCGGCCAGCGACTCGACGTTCATGTCGACCTGCCACCCGACCCGGTGGAGATCTTGTTGGTGGACGAGTTGATTGTTTTTGCGCTCGAAGCTCTGGCCGAAACCGTGGTGCACAATCAACCAGCGGACCCCGAGAATCGGTTGTCGCTCCAATTGCGTTCGACGGGGCAGGGGGATGAAAAGACCGGACTGATTTCAGTCCGAGGTTCGGGCTTGGAGCTTGAAGGCATTTTGCCTCAAGCCGGACCCGATGAGACCCCTAATCAAGGGCGGCTGACGGTGTTCATCGCCAAGGAAGTGATCCGCCTACACGGGGGAGGAATCCACGCCGGACCGGGATTAGCGGGCACCGAAATCCTGATTTCCGTTCGCCGCTGGCAATGACCATGGGCGCGACGGCGGATGCCCTGATTGGGGAGTTGGATCGACGCGCGGATGTGGCGGCGGTGATCATGTTCGGTTCCCGGACCCGCGAAGGCGGCAACGAGGCGGACCAGTATTCGGACATGGATCTGCAGGTCATCACCTCCCGTCCGGATGAGTTGACGACGCCCGCTTGGATTATCCCGGTGATCAAGCAGGGTTCGCTCCGGGCGTGGGCGGTGCGCGACGCCTTTGGCGGTGTTAAAAAAGTTTCGATATTGTGCGATGACGACGCGATCGACCTGGTGATCGTGCCCTTGAAGATGATGCGCAAGGCCCGCCTCTTGTTGACATGGGGGATGCACCGTAGGCGGCCCAAAATCCGGCGTCAGTTTGGTGATATTGTGCTTACCATGGGAGGCGGTCATCGTGTGATTAAAGGCGGAAACGTGTGGGAGAACTTTTTTGCTCGCGTGGTGGCGGAAGTGCCGGAGCCGAGAATCCCCGCAGTTGAGGTCGAGAATCTGGCGGCACTTGCCCGCGTAGATCTGCACTCGATCGAAAGTAAGTTGGCTCGTGGGGAACTGAGGGCGGCGCAACGCTGGCTCCACGTGGGTCTGATGGAGACGTTGTTCAAATTGATGCACGAGCTGAAGCGCCGCCGAGGCGAACGATCGTTTCACGACGCGCGACGCGCGGAGTCGACCCTGACGGCACTTGAACTCGATCAAATCTCGGTGTCTGCCAGCTTGGATGCCGCGGAGATCGCCGAGGCGGCGCGCAAGGCGGCCCATACCATTCAATCACTCCGCGACGAGCTCCGAGGTTGAGTGGTGCGTCAGCGCCGAGGTGGGCGGAGTCTCGACATCAGTCGATAGTGACGAATCGGCGATCGAGCGCGGCGGGCGTATTTTGCCCAAAAAATCGGGCGGCTCCGTTGATCATCGCTGCATAGCGTTCGGCGAACGAAATCTTTTCAGCCTGAAAACTCAGCCGGGTTTCCCACAACAACACCTTACGTTTGTTGGCGCGCAGGGCGCGGCCGTCATAGGCCCCCAGGACGATGTAATAGCGCGGCTGCGAGAGCTCTTCCACGATTTCATCATACCGATAGTCCGTCGCCCGGTTGCCCCGGTCGTATTCGAGATCCGCAAAGCGCTGGGCAAAGCCGAGTATTCGGGCGATCTGCTCAAAATTACCGCCGCTGACAATAACGGGCCCTGCCGTCACCCCGGACGAACGGTTGATGGTTATCACCCCGGGCTGCACGGGTTGGACCGGACCGGCCATCGGCGCCAGCGGCGTGTGATTGAGCTCCTGGCCGGAGTTCAGGCGTTCTGCTTCGGGCGCGGTGCGACCGCGATGCACGACGATGATCACGTCTGCCGTGTCCTCGCTGTCGGCGGGCGAAAACCCCTGCTGCCGGAGAGAACTTCCGACGATGGCCCCGAGTTCTCCGAAAGCTACGGAGGTCATCGAATCGTTGTCTTCTCCGGTGAGGTGAAATTGTCCCTCGGCGATGACAAACGTTTCCTTGCCGTAATCGGGCGAGGCCGGGTCATCGACGTGTTGGTAACCGCCGTAGGTTTTGGAGAACGTGACCACTTTGGCCCGTTCGGCCGCGAACGCGGACCCCATGGTCAACAAGCTGATGGCGATTAGGGCGGCGGAGGTGAGTTTGCTCATGAGTGGGGGATTGTGGGGGAGTCGAGGTAATCGTCCCGCGGGACGGATGAATCTCAATCGATCGTAACAAAGCGACGGTCCAGCGCTGCCGGGGTGTCGCGGGCGAAGTGTTCCGTGCCTGCTTTGATCATGGCAGCGTAACGCTCGGCAAAGGACTGGCGTTCGGCGAGGAAGCTCAAACGTGTTTCCCACTGCCGCGTGAATGCGTTGGTTTTCCGCCATGCCGCAAAGTCGAACGCCTCGAGCACGATGTAGTAGCGTTCCTGCGACAGCTCTTCGACAAGTCTCTCGTAGCGTCCATCCGTCGCGACATTACCGAGTTCGTATTCCACTTTCTCCAACTGCGGCAGCCAGCCGAGTCCGGCGGCGATGGTTTTCAGGTTTCCATCGGTGGATACAACTTCTCCGCCCCCGCTCGAAAAACCTACCATCGGCTGGTTGCCGGGGGCGGTTACCAAACCACCGCCACGGCTGATGGAACTACCGGCGGTGGCGGTGTCGAGTGGAGACCCGGAATGTTCCGTCACCCCGCGGGGATTGGTGCGGCCGCGATGCACCAGGATGAGCAAATCGGCTTGATCCGGGTTGCGCGCCATAGCGTAACCCCGGCGACTGAGAGCGATCGCCAGTTTGCGCGACAATGTTTCAAACGGCACGGCATCGAGGGTCGCATCAGACGGACCGCCGACGTTGAACTTTCCCTCGGCGATGATGAACGTGGCGCGCTCCGCCGCCGGGGTGGCTGCCGTGGCGTCGTAGTGGTAGCCATCGTGCGTCTGCGCAAAGGTGACGAGTTTGGCTTTTTCTGCGCCGAGCGAGGTGGAGGAGAAGAGCAGTGGCCCGAGAACGAGCAGCAGAGACTTTGAGGGTAAGTTCACGGGCATGAACCGTTTCGGACCCGTGGCCTTGGGTGGGGTTCCCTGTCGTGTCCGGCGGGACGCTACGGGAGGCGGACACTGCGACGCACCAAGCGGCCGCGTGTGGTTCCGCCCAGGTAACGGGCTCCACCTTCGATCATCGCGCGGTAGCAGTCGGCGAATGCCAAGTCCGCCGCATCGACACTGAGTCGGGTTTCCCACAACAGCCCCCGGTCGTGGTCCCGCTTCATCGCGGACCAGTCGTAAGCCGCGACGATGATATAGTAGCGATCCTTGGAGAGCTCGCGAAAGAGACGTCTAATGCGTTCTTCGACCGCGGGGTGATTGAGCTCGTGCTCCTGGGTTTCGAAGAGATCACGAAAGCCGAGAGTCGCGGCGACGCGGGAGCTCCGAAGCGGAATCGAGCGATAATAGACGGAGTGTCCGGGATCTGTCGCTTTGCGGATGTGGTAGGTGCCGTGTTGGGGCGGAATGGGCACTGAAATGATTTCGGGTGTGCCGGAATTCAGCGGATCAGGAGGATTCAAGGCTTGGGTTCCTCCTCTCGTGCGCCCGCGATGAATTACGATCCGCCAATCGGCTGCCTCCGAGTCCTCGATTCGCACGAAGTTCGGTTTTGAAAGTGCGGCCGCGATGTCGTTGGCAACCTCGTCAAATGGGACGCTCTTCAGGTCAGTGCCCTCGGTTTCACCCCAGCTGAACTTCCCTTCTCGCACGACAAATGTGGTGACGGAGCGATCGGAGGCCGCGCTTTCGTGTCGGCGGGCAAACGCGGCGAGCTGCAGTCGTGCGGCGACGACGGAATTCGATGCGAGCGCCAACAGGACCAGCAATACCGCGAGTCGAGGGAAGGTAGAACCGTGATGCATGGGTGGTTAGTGTCGCTCGAACAGGTCCGCGATCACGTCTTCGAGGGGGACATCCTCGATCGTGATGTCGGCGACCGGGCCCTGATTTAGAATCTCTTGTGAGACCTCGGCCACCCGGGGACCGGGAACCCGCAAGTGGAACTTGCCCACTTCGTCCCGCGTGGTTGCGCCAAACGCCGATTGCCAGTCGGCGGGAAACGCCACCCGGCCGGCGCTTTCGGCGCTGTTGAGGTCGGGCACGAACGTGATGATTTTTTGGCGCGTGCCGGCCGAGCCGGTTTCGAGGCGGTTGAGGTCGCCGTCGTAGATCTTGTTCCCCTTGTGGATGACGATCACGCGGTCGCACAGCTCCTGGATGTCAGCCATGTAGTGACTGGTGAGCAGGATCGTGACCTTGTAACGTTTATTGTAAGCGCGCAGAAAACTGCGCACGGCCCGCTGGGAGGCGACATCGAGTCCGATCGTAGGCTCGTCGAGGAACAGCACCCGCGGACGGTGGAGCAAGGCGGCGATGAGTTCCATTTTCATGCGCTCGCCGAGAGACAACTCGCGCACCATGACGTTGAGTTTGGGGCGCACATCGAGCAGGTCGACGAGTTCGTCCAAGGTTTCCTGATACTGCTCCGCCGGGATGCCGTAGATGTGGCGCAGCAGCAGGAAGGATTCGATCGCCGGAAGATCCCACCAGAGTTGGTTTTTCTGGCCGAGGACGAGGGCGAAAATACGGCGGTAGGCGTTCTCGCGTTTGGTGGGGTCGAAGCCGGCGACGCGGGCGCTGCCGCTGGTCGGATAAATCAAGCCGGCCAGCATCTTTAACGTCGTCGTTTTGCCCGCGCCATTGGGACCGAGAAAACCAACGAACTCGCCTTCCTTGATGGAAAACGAGATGTCGTTGGCGGCCGCCAACTCCTCAAATTCACGTTTGACCAGGCCTTTCACGCCGCCCCAGAAACCGGGCTGTTTTTTGTAGGTGCGGAAGATCCGCGTGAGGTGGTCGACTTCGATCATGGTGAGGGGAAGGGATTCAACGGGCGGTTGCTCGGTTGGCCAAGCTCAAGCGTGGATGGCTCGCCGCTATTTCCACAACATGACGATTTCCATAGGGGCGTTCCGCCGCATGACTTGACGGGTGATTTGCCAGGTGTGATCGAGTTTTTTGCGGTCGAGATCTGCCTGATCGGTCGCGGTGCTGTAGCCGGGGTGATAAAGCTCGGCGAGCGTGTCGGCGGGATGCGGTAGTCGCAAATGGCGTCGGAAGCCGGCGGCTTCGCCCAGCTCGATGATCCGCGAGACCGGCATGTCGCGTTCGTGCACCCCGAAGCGTTCGATCGCCTCCTGGGAGGTCGGAGAGTCGTGATGCCCTGATCCAGGTTCGAACGCGATGAGCGCGCCGTTGGCCTTGAGCGCCCGGTGGGCACACGCCATCGCTTTGGCCGGTTCCTCGGCGTGGTGCAAAGCGTCGTAAAACAGCACGACGTCGAAGGACTCCGCCCCGTCGAAATACTCATAATCGCCGACCTCGTAGTCGAGATTACTCAAGCCCGCTTCGTCCCGCCGGTGTTGGGCGGCGGCGATGGCTTCGGGGGCGATGTCAACGCCGACGACTTCATGGCGTTGTTGCGCGAGAATGTGGCTCAACCAACCCACGCCGCAGCCCAGATGAAGCAGCCGAATAGGGGGCGCGGGCAGCAGATGGAAAATCGCGGCGAGGTTGGCGAGGTTGAATTTGCAGTGATCGTCGGAGAAGGGTTTGCCGAGAGCATGCGCGATGCCTTCGGGCCCTTTGCGGGCGTAGTATTCGCGTTCGCCTTGTTTGGGGTCGGATTCGTTCAAAGTGGTGGATGGTGACGGCTCGGATGGGAACTCCCCGCCGGAATGGCGCGGGCTCGGTCGTCCGAGACCTTACTTCCAAAGCACCACAAACGAAAGGTCCGGCCGTTGAAAAAAGAACCGACGAAACGCCCGGAACACCCCGAGAATGAATTTGCCGCGGGCGTCGCTGGAAGATTTCGCGTGGGCGTAGCTGGGTCGGTAGACGGTGCGCATGAAGTCCCACGGCTGGGGCAGCGTGAGGTGGCGACGAAAACCGGCGGCGGTGGCGAGGCGCACGATTTCGGGAATGGGCATGTCCTTCTCATGCACGCCGAATTCGGCCACGACTTGTTTGGCTTCGGTGGTGTCGCCGTGACCTTTGCCCGGTTCGAATGCGATCATGATGCCACCGGGTTTGAGTGAGCGGTAGGCCGACGCGATGGCATCAGCTTCGTTTTCGGCATGATGCAGCGCCTCATAAAAAATCGCCGCGTCGTAGGAGGCGTCGCCGACGATTTCCTCGTAGTCGGCCAAGACAAAATCGAGGTGGTCGAGCCCGAGGGCGTCTCGCTGGGCGGTGGCCGCGGCGATGGCATCGGGTGAGATGTCGACCCCCGTGGTGGTGAAGCCGCGGCGGGCGAGCATGATCGACATCCAGCCCACCCCGCAGCCGAACTCGATCACTTTGGCCGGCGGCTCCGGCAGCAGGTTGAAGATGGCAGTGAGGTTGCCGAGATTGCGGTTACACTTCTCGTCGGTGAACGGCTTGCCCTGCGCATGCGTGATGCCGGCCTCGCCGATGCGGGCGTAGTATTCGCGTTCGCCTTGTTTGGGATCGATTGGCACGGGTGGAGTCAGTTGGTCGGTTTCCAAGAAACCACGATGCTGTGGTCGTCCTGGCGGCCGATGGCGCGACGGATGAGGCGACCGAGTCCGAGCCAGTATTTGCCGCGCAATTCACGACTATCGGTGGCGCCGGCGTAGCTGGAGCGGTAGATGTGGCGAAAGGTATCCCACGGAAAGGGGAGGCGAAGGTGGCGGTCGAACCCGGCGGCTTCGGCGAGGGCGATGATCTGGCGCGCGGGCATGTCGTTTTCGTGCACGCCAAATTTGGCGACGACCTCGCGGGCTTCCGGTGTGTCGTGGTGACCGTCGCCGGGTTCGAAGGCGATCAGCATGCCACCGGGTTTAAGGGCGCGGGCGGCACAGCGCACGGCGAGCGCCGCGTCTTCGGCGTGGTGCAGGGCATCGTAAAAATAAGCGACATCGTAGGTGCCGCCGCCGTCGAATTCTTCGTAGTCGGCGAGGGCGTAGGTGAGGTGATCCAGGCCGGCGCGATCACGGGCGGCGTTGGCCGCGTCGATCGCTTCCGGGGCAATGTCAACGCCGTGGACAGGGTAGCCGCGGCGGGCGAGCAGAAGCGTCAACCAGCCGACGCCACATCCGAACTCGACGAGGCGGGCGGGCGGGGGCGGCAGGAGCTGAAACAGCGCGGCGACGTTGGCCAGGTTGACGTTGCAGGCGTCGTCGGAAAACGGCTTGCCGAGCGCGTGCGCCAGTCCCTCCTCACCGATCCGGGCGTAGTATTCACGTTCGCCTTGTTTGGGGTCGGGAGGAAGGGACGGATCGGGCATGATTACCAGATCTTGGCGCGATCTTCGGGCGCACGCCACATCGGATCGCCGGGTTGGATGTCGAAGGTTTCGAAGAACTCTGGCACGTTGACCAGCGGACCGATGGAGCGAACCATGCCGGGCGAGTGGACGTCGGACGCGACGGAGCGCTTGAGGCGGTCTTCGCGGTATTTGGTGTGCCAAATCTGCGACCACGAAAGGAAGAACCGCTCGTTGGGCGTGAGTCCGTCGATGAGCCCGACGCGCTTGTTAGCGAGGGAGCGTTGCAGGGCTTCGAAGGCGATGGAAACGCCGCCGAGGTCGGCGATGTTTTCGCCGAGGGTTTGGTCGCCTTTGACGAAGACGCCGGGGAGGACCTCGTAGTCGTTGTATTGGTCGATCAACTTCTGGGCGCGGGCGCTGAACTTGGTGGCGTCGTCTTCGGTCCACCAGTCGGCGAGATTGCCGTGGGCGTCGTAGTTGCGGCCTTTGTCATCGAAGCCGTGTGTGATCTCGTGGCCGATCACGCCGCAGATGGCGCCGAAGTTGACGGCGTCGTCCATCTCGGGGTCGAAGTAAGGCGGCTGCAGGATGCCCGCGAGAAACACGAGCTGGCCGGCGGACGGTTGATAGTAGGCGTTGACCTGCTGCGGCGTGCGCAACCACTCGGTTTTATCGAAAGGCTTGCTGAGCTTGGCCATGCTGCGAGCGGAATCAAACCGGGCGCCACGCATGACATTGGCGAAGTAATCCTCGCCACTGATTTCGAGCGCGGAGTAATCGCGCCACTCGGGCGGATAGCCCACGACGACCCGGAAGGTGGAGAGTTTCTCCTGCGCCTTGATCTTGGTTTCGGCACTCATCCAATCGAGTCCATTGATGCGATCTTTGAGGACGTCCTGCATCATGGTGACCATACTCTCGAGGCGATCGCGCACGGCGGGCGGGAAATACTTGGCGACATAGATTTCACCGAGGGCGAAGCCGATGTTGCGATCGACGCGGCGCGCGGCGCGTTGCCAGCGCGATTCCTGTTCGGGGGTGCCGCTGAGCTCTTTGGAGAAGAAGCGAAAGTTTTCGTCATCGAACTCGCTCGCCAAATGGGGGGCGGCCGAGGTGAGGGCGTGCCAGTGCAGGTAGGTTTTCCAATCGGCGAGGGACTCGGACCCGAGCAATTCACTGAGTCCGGCGTAAAACTCGGTCTGCTTCACATCGATTTCGGTTTCCGTGTCGGGTAAGCCGATGGTCTTGAGATACACGTTGAGCGGGAAATTGGGCATGAGGGCGGCGGCGTCCGCGATCGGCATCTTGTGGTAGTTCTCGATCGGATCGCGCATCGCGGCGACGGATTTGGAGTTCGCGGCGAGCTTGGTTTCGAGAGCGAGAACGGTTTCGGCGTCGGCGCGGGCTTGGGCGGTCGGCGTGCCGGCGAGCTCAAACATGCGCGTCATGTGGTCGACGAACAGGGGCAGGTATTTGGCGTGTTGCTCTTCGAAATAGTAATCCCGGGTCGGCAGACTGAGTCCGCCCTGCACCATTTGAAAGATGACATCCTCGTTGTTGCGTTGGTCGGCATACGGGTAACTGCCAAAGAGCGGCGAGCCGATGCCCTGATGCGCCTCGGCGACGTAACGGGCGAGGCCTGCCAAGTCGTCGATCGTGGCGATGCGGGCGAATTCCGGGAGGAGGGGGGAGATGCCGGCGGTTTCGATCGCCGCCGTGTCCATGGCGGTGCGATAAAAGTCGCCCACCTTTTGCAGGTTGGTTCCTGGAGCGGCGGTGGTGCGGGCGATTTCTTCGAGCAGATTGTGAATCCGTCGCCAGTTGTTTTCGGCGAGACCGTCAAAAGCTCCCCAGCGGGATTTGTCGGCGGGGATTTCGGTGGCGTCGAGCCACGCGCCGTTGGCGTAGCGGTAAAAGTCCTCCTTGGGACTGACCGAGCGATCCATGTGGTCGACGGTGAAGTTGAGGGGGATGAGCTCGGTCTCCTCGGCCGCGAGGACCAAGGGCAGAGCGATGAGGGCGACAAGCGCCCAGGGTCGATTCAGTTGCATTGTGGTCCAACGAACCAACCTAAGCGGTGAATGCAACGTCGGGTTGACGAGTGGTCTGACGACCGGTTGAGCGGGCGCGTCGGGTATGCCGCCCCCCGCTATTCGTCGTCTATGACGTAGAGTTCGAGCAACGCCTCTCCGTCGGTTCCGTCGGACGAGTCGATATGGGCGGTGTAAGCTCCGGGCGCGAGTTCGACGAGCAGGGCGGCGTCGGTCGAGTCGAGAGGGAGAGGGAAAGCGCCAAGTTGGGCGGCCAGAGTTGCAATCTGGACCGCGTCGTGGTGGGCCCAATCCTCGTTGAGCGCGATGACTTCACCATCGGCATTGAACAAAGTGATGCGCGGATCGAGGCAGGCGTCGGCGACACCGAAGTTGCTCAGCGCCGGACCGACAGCACGGATCAAGAGACGCACCGTTCGTTGATAGTCGGTGATGTCGGTGATCACGAAACCGCTGATGAGCACATCGTCGCCGGCTCCGACCCGGCCGCGCAGGGAGAGGTTGGTCAGGCGGGCATCGATGTTGAGGCTCGGGTAGATTTCCACCAAAGCGGTGCCGTTTTGTGCGGCCTTGGCTTCGACGGAGGACGTGAACGCACCGGTGGGAATCAGCTCCCATAGCTGGGCATCGGCCGAGTCTGGGCGCAGGCTGAAAGCCCCCAAGCGGGCGGGAAAAAACGGGCCACCCACCGGTTGCCAATCGTCGTTGACGGCGATGTCCGCTCCAAAGAGGTGACTCATTCGCAGGAAGGGGTCCGGCAAGGGATGGGAGACGTTGAAGTCGGCCAGAGTCGGACCGACCCCGCGGGTGAATACTTGCGCCGACCATGCGCCTTGCAAAGAGGTCGGCCGATCGCTTTCGATCACAAACCCCGCGATCAAATGTTGTCCGGTTTGAGCGGATACGCGGCCCCGCCCGGAAATATTGACCAGCGCCGGACCGGGCGGAGTCAGGCTGATAACGTCGCTCAGCGCGAAGCCGTGCGGACCGGTGACCTTGAGTTGGTAGCTGCCAAAGTAGTCCGCCGTGAGCCGCGGGAAAACGAGGTCAGCCTGATCGCGGACTTGTGGTGGCGGACCGTCGTCGAGCCGGAGCCATTCGAATTGCAGCGGACCGACCCCGTTGGCTTCGCCGTCGATGGTAAACGACGCGTGGCGAGAGTAGGGGTAAACGGTGGCGGTTCCGGGAAACGTCCAAGGGAGAGGAGCCTCGCGATAAACCACCGGGGTGCCACCGTTGGCGGTGCCGGAGGCGTTCAATCGGGCGACCCGCCGGGTGGCGTGGCCACCGACGTTGGAAAAGTCTCCCGCGACGATGATCCCACCATTGGGCTGAAACAGAAAGTCATCGATCCAACGACCGAATGAGTATGAGACCATCCAGGTCGGGTCGCGCGAAAGGTCCGGTAGGAGACGGTGAAGCTCGCCAGCGAAGCCTCTGACGTAGAGCCGGCCGTCGGGCGCGACGGTGGTGTTGGACAGCGCTGGGGGACGAGGCACGGAGCGAATCAATTGTCCGGTGGGATCATACCAATTGAAGCCGTTTGCAGTGTCATCCCACCACGTGCCGTTGGCGAGCGGCACGGGACGCGATCCCCGAAAGATGATGGGGTGAAAACCCACCACTTCGCTGCCGTCGGCTTCCAGCAAATGGGCTTGGCGAGCGTAGGTTGAGTCGTCGTCGCCGATGCCGCTGATCAGAATGATGCGGTCGTCTTCCAATCCGGCGTCCTCCAAGCCCTCGATCGAAAGCACACCGTAGGTGTTCAGCGAACGCTCAAAAGTGATGGTGCCGTCGGGGGCGAGTCCGGCGACATGGGATGAGTCGCCGATTATCCATCCACCATCGGATTGGCGCACGCGCCAACGGGCGGTATCGAAGCGACCGGTTGGGTCGGCCATGGCGGTGGTGGTGCCGTCGTGGTTGATTTGGACAAAGCCGGTGGTGGTGCGTTTCACGAGCGAACCATCCGGATACATGCCGACCAACAGAGAGGCAGGGCTGCTACCATCTTCTTCCATGATCACGTCGAACCGGCTGCCGTCGGCCGCAATCCAACCGTGTTGGCGAGAATTTCCGAGACCGTGGAGCGTGGCGCCGATCGCGCCATCGAACCGGGTGAGATGGAGGTCAAAACTGTCGTCGGCGTTGGGGGTGGCAATCGGGCAACTGAAGCTGCGATCGACAATACTTTCCTGCACGGGGATCGCGACGTTCAGAGTAAACGGATTGCTGGTGTAGGTGAACCCATCGCGCGTGATGTGGGCGCGATAGTTGCCGGTGTCGGCGGCAGTGAGCGTTGCGATATGCAGCTCGGCTGTGTTGGCTGACGCGATGGGCAGGCCACTCCGGGACCACGCCACCGTGTCTCCATCCAGCGCGGAGATGGCGAGTGTGATGGCACTGCCGAGCAACGGATAGTGATCGCGACCGGGCAGGGTGGCGGTGGGTGAAACGACCCCAATGGTTGCATCGAATCGGGAACGGTCGGGCGATTGGGCGGAGACGCCCGAACTGAGCACCAAGGCCGCCAGAACGGGGTTTATGCGGCGGAGAACCGCAGCTGGATCGAAGAATAAGAACATGGGTTGAACGACGGCGCGGGTGGCCGGAGGTCAGCGCGTTTCCCGCAGGGCCCAATTGCCCAGGAGGAGTTCCTCCGCCGTTGGCAAGGGGAGTCCGCGGGCTTTGCACGCAATGAAGGTTTTGACTTGGCCGAGGGTGCAGAGGCCGCGGAGCTCCTCGGCCGAGATGTTGATGCGAAACACGTCTTCGGTGAGTAGGATGATCTCCATCATGGTGAGTGAATCGAGACCGAGGTCTTCACTGAGTCGCAACGTGTCGTCGGCGTCGCGGAGGCGGGGACGCAGGTCGGGCTCCACGAAACGTTCAATCACACCGGTGACAATCAAGGGCAGGAGGTGGGTGTCGCCGTGATCTCGATACGCGAGGGCGGCGGCAACAACCTCGGGACGGCAACGCTTGAGCGAGTCCCGCAGTTCTTCGTTCGATAGGGCAGGTGCAGACATGGTCACCGCCCACGACAATCCGGTCCGGGCAATCCGCTACCCTGCCCGTGGCCTATTTTTTCAAAACTCGGCGGTGATCGAGAGCGAAAACGTCCGTCCGCGCCAATCGCCGTAAGGCTGCACGCCGGTCGCAACGTAGCCGTAATACGGGTAGCTGTTCTTGAACACGTTGTTGATGCGCAGCTGCCCTTTGAGCCCGTAGCGGGAATCGGCGGGGAGCAACCAGTGGCCGAGGTCGGCCTGGGTATAAAAGTCGGTCTGCCAATAGGGATCGATCGTGCGTGCGCCCTGTTCGGCCCATTCGGTCTCGGGCAGGCGGCGGGAGTGGAAATACTGTCCGTCCAGCCCCATGGCAAAATGAGCGTTGGACCAACCGCCGCCAAAGGTGGCCCGATATTCCAGCAAGCCGGCGGCGGAACCGCTGGGGTCGCGAATCTCATCGATCTTCGGATCATCCGGATAAATCTCCCGATCGAAGCGTTCAAAATACACCACCCGGCTGCGCAGGTCGAACGTGCCGCCAAACACGTCACTGCGCGCAAAGTCGAACGTGGCCATCCAGTTCTGCGAATGGCGGCCGGCGAGGTTGCGGGCGGTGGTGAAGAGCTTGTCGACCCGCCCGGCGGCAAACGGATCGCCGGGGGCGCGGGGAGCACGCTGCACCAATTCGGGGAAGTATTCCTCCAGATTCAACACGGCGACGCTGTCGTTGAGGCCGACGATTTCGTTCGTTTTTTGGGTGTCGAAAAAATCGAGGGACGCGCGGATGCGATTGCGTTCCCCGGTTTCAAAAATGATGCCGACCGTCTGCGTGATCGATGATTCGCTCTGCAGGTCCGGGTTGGTGCGGGAGCGGACTTCGATGTCGTATTCCTCGTCGTTGCGCCGGGGGTCTTTGATGGTTTGGAGATTCACGCCGCCGCCGGTGCTGATGCCATTGCCGAGCTGCTGACTCATCAGCGGGGTGGGAAAGCGATTCGACGTCGTGAAACTGCCCCGCACCGTCACGCCGTTGGCCAGCGCCATCTTCAAGCCCAGGGTGGGGGCGATGTTGGTTTCGGCCGAGGTGTCGGCGATGACGAAGCGCGTCGCCAAATCGGTTTCGATGGCGTTGATCCACGACGGTAGTCGGGAGCGGGGAAACAGAGGGGCCTGCAATTCGGTGAAGACACTGACCCGCTCCAGCGTGCGCCCTTGCCAGCGTTCCGGGGGGCGGGCGAGCGTGCCGTCACCATAACGAAAGTTGCCCTCGTAGTCTTTCAGCGTGGCGATGCGATAGTCGGCCCCGATGTTGAACACACTATTGCCGGTGGGGAGATGAAGCGCGTCGTGGGTGAGGCGGAAAGCGCCATCGAGCGTCTCATAATCGCCCACCGTCACAAACTGGCCCCGACCACCGGCGTAGATCAGCACCTCATCGTAGTAGGCTTGCGGTGGACCGAAAACTTGCGTGTCCCGCAGCGGGTTGTAGTCGCCCCGATCGACGAGATCCTGCCAGCGGCCCCGGTTCCAATCTTCGACGCCGCGGTAGCGGGTGGCGCTGTGGGCATATTGCAGGTCGATCGCCATCTTGAAATCCCAGGGCAAGGTCATGAGCGCGCTGCCGACCAAAGAGTAGAAATCCAAGATGGCCTCGTTGTAGTCCTGACCCAGCTCGACCGGGGTATCGAACAGCGAGACGTTCACATTCCGATCAAACGGATTGAGCGGGTTGTCGCGCGCCAGAAACAGATCGGCCCGGAACACATCGAAACCGCGGTTGATAACGGTCGACGAGTAGGCGGCATCGAAGGCCAGTTCGAACCAATCGCTGGCCTTGTAGAGTGCTGACGCGAAGAACAACTCCCGGCTTTCGTGGCGACCGTAGGGTAGATCGACGCCGTTGTTCGCACTGGCGAGGGTGCCGGGGGAATCATACAAATCGTAGTTGCGGTGGCCGGCTCGGTCCGCGAACGCCGCCAACCCGCCGGTGCCGTCGGCGCCCGGCGCCACGGAAGTGACCCGGGTGGACGAGTCGGGAAACAGGGAACCTGCGCCGTTGAGCCGCACGTTGGGCGTGGCGCGATAAAGTTCGTCCTTGTCCGGCACGGATGTGGTGGCGTTGTCGCGCACAAATTTCAGCTCGGACTCCGTGGCCGGGGTGGTCTCGACGAAGTTGGCGTTGAGCCGCAGACTGATTTTTCCGTCGAGCAGGGATTGGCTGTGCAGGAGCGACATGGAGGAATTCGGCGCGCTGTAGCCCTCGGTCGCATCGGTGTAGGTGGCGGTGACCTCGGTGACGGTTTGCAGGTTGTCGGGGCGCAGCAGGATATTGATGACGCCGCCCACGGCGTTGCCGCTATACAGGGCGGAGGCCGATGCGGGCAGGACCTGCACCTGTTGCACCAAACTCAGCGGGATAAAATTGACGTCGGGGGCCTGGGGGCCCGAGCCGGCGGTGAGCACCTCGGGGAGACGGCGTCCGTTGACCAACACCACGGTTTCATCCGTGGCGAAACCCCGCAGGGAGAGATTGGAGCTGCCGGTGCTGAAGTGGCTCGAGTTGTTGAGACTTTGCTCGGGAGGCAGGGAGGTGGCGTCCGTATCCAGTAATTCGCGACGCAGAAACTCGTTCAGGTTCACCACCCCGCTGCGCGTGATGCGATCGCGGTCGTAGATGATGAAGGGCAGCACATCGTTGGCGGTGCGGTTGAGGTCGAGGTTGCCGCCGGCCTGGCGGGGCCCCCAAATGGTGGGACCGGGATCGAGCGGACCGCGGCGATTGAGGCGGCCTTCGACGATGACCGGTTCCAACTGGGTGGTGCCTCCGGCCGGAAGGAGGATGGCGGTCCGCAGATAGGTGCGGTCATTGGCCGTGACGTTGACGTCGTTGATGTGCAAGGGGTGAAAACCGTCGCGGCTGGCGATCACGAGATACGACCCCGGGTTGATGTCATCGAAACGAAACTCCCCGTGGCGGTTGGTGACGGCGACGCGACGAAGTTCGGGAATGATGACGCGCGTGCCGACGAGCGGTTCGCTGTTGGCTGTTGCAATACGTCCCACCAATGCACTGAGCGGCCGCGGAATACGGGTGATGATAAAATGATCGTCCCGGAGGCGGGCGCCGAAACCGGTGTCGCGGAGGAGCCGGGTCAACGCATCGGCGGGTTCCAGTTCGCCGAACACGGCGGTCGATTCGGCATCCTGCAGCTCGTTGGGATTGTAGAGCAGTCGGGACTTGGATTGTTGCGTGAAATCCGCGAGAGCGCGATCGGCCGATTGCGCGGGAATATTGAATGGTAAGGGAGTCGCCCCCAACCCCGAGCCCAAGGCGAGTAAAACCAACCAACACCAAATGGCCCGACGGTGGAGACCGGCGGGCGAGGGGTAATTAGGGACTGGGGACACCATTCGCGGGTTACATTAGTTTCGGGGCACGACGCGGTAGGTGCCACTGGGGTCGTGGATCACGTTGACGGGTCTGAGTAGTTCGAGGTCCTCAAAAAACACTTCCAAATCGTCGAGACCGTAGCGACCGGCGAAAGGTTCATTCGACACTTCGGGGGCCGCGCTGATGCCACGTCCATGGTAGTAGGCAAAGCGGGCCAGCAACTCCCGGAGGGAAATGTTGGTGGAAACGATTTCGCCCTCCCGCCACGCCAGCACATCGAGAATATCGGCGGTGGTGAGATGACGACGCACCGGGACGCCCACCTGGGAGGTGAGTTGATCGCCGGCGCGCAGCACGTAAGGCGTGGTGGCGGGGCGGGAATTGTTTTCGCCGAGATGCACCTGCACGGAGCCTTCGAGGACGGTGACTTCGATTTCTCCGTCGGGGGCGGTGCGCACATCAAAGGCGGTGCCCGTGACGCGGACGGCGCCGGCCGGCGTTTCCACGATGAAGGGACGAGACGCGTCCTTGGTGACTTGGAAGAATGCCTGCCCCGTGGCGAGGCGCACGCGGCGTTCGTGTTTCGTCTGCTCCACCACAATGTTGGTATGGGCATTCAAATCAACGACGGTGCCGTCCTCGAGCGTCACGGTCTGACGCTGCGCGATCGGCGTGGCGATACTCTGCGGGCCGACGGCATCGGCGGTTCCGGTGGTGGCAATGATGGTGATCGCGGCGGCGGCGGCCACGAGCCCGGCGGTGAGCCACCCCAGGGCCCCGGTGCGCCAAGAACGACGCACCGGGTCTGGGTCGACCGCGGGCATGGTGACGTTGCCCGCGGCGACCAGAGCAGGGAGCTGTTGCTCCAAGTCGGAGGAAATTTGGCAATATTCGGCCAATGTTTCGCGGTGACGGCTGTCGGCTTCGAGCCAGGCTTCGAACGCCGTGCGGTCGGCGGCGCTCATGCCGTCGCCTTCGAGCCGGGCCGCCCATAGCGACGCCGCTTCCTCGATGGAAGAATCGGAAGGTGAAGGATTCGTGTTCATTGGTCGGCGGAAAAAAGGTTCTCGTGGTCAGTATCGGCGCGGGCGGCCATGGCGGCTCTCAGTAAGCGCAGGGCGCGGGCGTGTTGCTTTTCGACGGTGCTCACGGCGATGCCGAGGCGATCCGCGATGTCGCGGTGGGAAAGGAGTTCGACTTTACGCAACAGCAGCACGTTGCGGCAGCCGGTGGGAAGTTCGTTGATGGCCTCACGGAGCATTTCGAGTTCCTGACGGGCCATGACCTGACGGGTGACATCGGGAGACTGGGCCGCCGCCGTTTCGAGTGGAGCGTCCGTCGGCGCGATGGGGGAAATGTCGCGGCGTTTGAGGCGGTTGATGGCGAGGCGGCGGGCCGTGGTGTAAAGCAGTGCCTCGGGTTTGTGCGCGGGTTGCCGATAGATGCGGGCGTAGGCGTCGTGCGCGATTTCCTCGGCTTCGGCGTGATTGCCGAGCAGGCGGCCCAAGTAGCGACGCAAGGGCGACAGCGTCGATTTATATAACCGCGTAAAGTCTCCGTCGGGAGTAGGCGGTTTCGTTTCCTCATCCGGGGGCATGTCAGAGGGGTTTTTCACCGGTCGACAGTTTTGCGGAGGAAGGAAATTTGGCAACGGCATTGAAGGTGGAGCACGCACGATTATCCGACATGACACCCCGGGTGCTGCTACCCGCTATTAGCTTTCGGAAATTAGTTTAAAATTTCCGGGGGGTTCTATCCAGACGACGGATAGTCTGTTTTAGGCCCTGCGCCGCAGGGGAGTGAATGGGGCCGTTTTTCGGGCATGAAAAAGCCCGCGTTCGGGAGAACGCGGGCTGGTTGTAACCGGGTAACGGTTACGGAATGAGCGGGAGCTTACTCCGACTTGGGCTCTTCGGCGGCGGGGGCCTCTTCGGCCGGTGCTTCCGGAGCCGCTTCGTCGGCGGGGGCTTCAGCCGCGGCAGCCTTTTGAGCTTCGAGGTCGGCGAGGGCGGCCTTGCGGGAGAGACGCACCTTCTTGGAACGCTCGTCGATGCCGATGCACTTGACCGTGATCGAATCGCCGACCTTGCAAACGTCCTCGGTGCGGCGCACGCGGAAGTCGGCCAGCTCGGAGATGTGGCAAAGGCCTTCCTTGCCGGGGAGGCATTCGACGAAGGCGCCGAACTCCTTGGTGCCGGTCACGCGGCCCTCGTAGATCTTGCCTTCTTCGATTTTGCCACCGGGTCCGCCACCGCCGCAGAGACCGTCGATCTCTTGCACGGCGCGGTTCATGGAATCGCCATTGTTGGAGTAGATGAACACCTTGCCGGAATCGTCATCGGAGATGTCGATCTGGGCGCCGGTGGTCTCGACGATGCGACGGATGGTCTTGCCACCGGGGCCGATGAGGAGACCGATCTTCTCCGGATCGATTTGGATCGTCTGGATGCGCGGCGCGAAGGTGCTCAGCTCCTTACGGGGAGCCGGGATGGATTCGAGCATCTTCTTGAGGATCTCGATGCGGGCATCGCGAGCTTGGAAGATGGCCTGTTTGGCGATCTCGAAGGGCAGACCCTTGATCTTGAGATCGAGCTGGAAGCCGGTGATGCCAGCGGTGGTGCCGGCGAGCTTGAAGTCCATGTCGCCGAAGTGGTCTTCCTCACCGAGGATGTCGGTGATGGTTTCCCACTTGCCGCTGAGGGAGTCCTCGGGCTTTTCGGTGATCAAGCCGCAGGAGATACCGGCGACGGGAGCGATGATCGGCACGCCGGCGTCCATGAGAGCCAAGCAACCGCCGCAGATCGAAGCCATCGAGGTCGAGCCGTTGGAGGCCATGAGCTCGGAGACGACGCGGATGGAGTAGGGGAACACGTCCTCGGCGGGCAGCACCGGCACGAGCGAACGCTCGGCGAGGGCGCCGTGACCGATCTCGCGGCGGCTTTGGCCACCGAAACGACCGGCTTCACCAACGGTGAAGGGAGGCATGTTGTAATGGAGGATGAACGACTTGGACGTCGCGCCACCGGTGAGGCCGTCCATGGACTGGGCTTCCTTGGTGGGGCCGAGGGTCGTGATGACGAGGCCCTGGGTGTCGCCGCGTTGGAACAGGGCGGAACCGTGCACGCGGGGGAGGACGCCGACTTCGCAGTCGATCTGGCGGAGATCCTTGGGACCACGGCCATCGGCGCGGGAACCCTTGCCGAGAACGGTTTGGCGGTAGGCCTCTTCCTGGAGGTCTTCGAAAACGACGGCGAGATCGACATCGGTGCAGGTGCCTTCGCCGAGCTCGGCGTCAACGGCGGCCTTGGCCTCGTCTTTGATGACCTTGAGGTTGGCGTTACGAACCGGACGGTCGAAGCCGAAGATGGCGGGACCGACGCGGTCGCCGGCGACGCGCTCGATGATGGCGCGGGCTTCCGGGGAAGCTTGGACGAGGTCGAATTCCTTCTTGGCCTTACCAGCGGTGGCCTTGAGCTCTTCGATGGCGGTGATGATCGGTTGGATGGAAGCCTGACCAAACTCGAGGGCTTCGATGAAGCGCTCCTCGGGGATCTGATCGGCGGAACCTTCGATCATGAGCATCTCGGTCTTGGTGCCGACGTAGATCAGGTCGAGGGAGGAGGAGAACATCTGCTCGACGGTCGGGTTGGCGACGAACTCGCCATCGATCTCAGCCACGCGCACGGCGCCGATCGGGCCATTCCAAGGAATGTCGGAGATGGCGAGCGCGGCGGAACAGCCGTTTAGCATGAGGATGTCGGACTCGTGAACTTGGTCAGCCGACAGAAGGAGACCGATGAGCTGAACCTCGTTGAGGAAACCCTCGGGGAAGAGCGGACGGCAAGGACGGTCGCAGAGACGGGAGGTGAGGATTTCCTTCTCGGAAGGACGACCTTCGCGTTTGAAGAAGCCACCCGGGAAACGGCCGGCGGCGGAGTATTTCTCACGGTAGTCAACAGTCAGGGGGAAGAAGTCCTGGCCGGGGCGCATGGTGGTGGCGGCGGTGGCCGACACGAAGACCTTGGTCTCGCCCGAGGTTACGGTGACGGCGCCGTTGGCAAATTTAGCCATGTCGCCGGTGGTGAACTGAAGACCCATACCCGGGACTTCGACGGTTTGTTTGTTATTCATTATCTTAACGGATGTCGCGTGTTGCGGACGGAAAGAACCACGCCGCAACACGCAGCGAACGGGTTCAAAAGGGAGTAGGAGTGTGCGCCCGGATCACGACGCACGAACGCACGAAGCGTTCGGACAGGCGGATGGGTGAGGGCGAAACTCGGGGTTGGAAGGAGCGGTAGCCGCTCGCGGGAATCTCCGATCTGGTTCGAGAGATTTCGGTGTGACGCCCGGGGAAGGGAGTCGGGCGTAAAGCCCGACCCACGAATGAAGAGGTGGGTCGGGCTTTAGGCCCGACAAACGAGCAGCAGACAGAAATGTCCCGATGGGAGAGGAACGCGGAGGCGGAAAAGAACAACGGGCGACTCCGATGAGGGAGTCGCCCGTGGAAAGGGGATTACTTGCGCAAGTTGAGCTTCTGGAGGAGCTCCTGGTATTTCGCGAGGTCGTGACGTTTGACGTAGTCGAGGAGCTTGCGGCGGCGGGAAGCCATTTGCAGCAGGCCACGACGGCTGTGGAAATCCTTGCGGTGCGTGCGCAGATGCTCGGTCAAGTGATTGATCCGGGCGGAAAGGATGGCGATCTGGACCTCGGACGAGCCGGTATCCTTATCGTGGGTTTTGAACTGAGCGATGATTTCTGGTTTAGCGACGGTAGACATTGGTTATTAGTAAGGTTGCATAACTGTAGGGGGCTTATTGGGCCCCGTGGTCTCCGCGTCTAACACAGCGCTAACTGTGCCATCAGCCGAAACCACCGTTCCAATCCCGCAGAATGCGGAACCAGTCATGGTGTCACCCCGCAACCGGCGGAGTTTCACTAACGCAAGGGGCCACATTCCAAAACGTGGCGCGGTCCTGCAAGCGCTTTTTTCAGCGGAAATTACCCCCTTGATGGCCATGGGTTTAGTCAGCAAAGGAATGGTTCACGAGCCGGACGGTGGCGTCAAAACTTCATCAAAGACAAGTTCTTGCGCGTGAGGGCGGGTGGTTTTGGCGTGCGTTTGGGAAACTTACCCCCTAGCTACCGCCTCATGTATCAGAGTTATTACGGCCTCGAGGAGATGCCGTTTAACATCACTCCGGACCCAAAGTTCCTGTATCTGAGCCCCACCCACCAGGAGGCGCTGCAGCACCTGCTGTATGGGTTGCAGGAGCGCAAAGGGTTCATCGTGCTGGTGGGGGAGGTGGGCTGCGGCAAAACCACGCTCTGTCGTCGCCTGCTCAACGAGATCGAGGACACGCACTGGGACACGGCGCTGATTCTCAACCCGCGCATCAACGAGACCGAGATGCTCAAAGCCATTTTGGGCGAACTCGGCGAAGCACCCCGCGACACGGGACTGCACGACTTGATCGCGCAAATGCAGTCGGTGTTACTGCAACGCATCGCGGATGGTCGCGAGATCGTGCTGATCATCGATGAAGCCCAAAACCTGTCGTTTGAGGTGCTCGAACAGATTCGGCTGATTTCCAATCTGGAAACCGACAAACAGAAGCTTCTCCAAATCGTTCTCATGGGGCAGCCGGAGTTGAAGGACATTCTGGCCCTCCCGGAGCTCCGCCAATTGCGCCAACGCATTCTGGTTCACTACGAGCTCAAGCCGCTGACCCGCCACGATGTGATGCACTACATCGCTCATCGCCTCACCTTGGCCGGGAGCGAGGGGCGGCCGTTCTTCACCGGGTGGGCGGCGCGGAAGATCCACCGCTATTCATCCGGCATTCCCCGGATCGTGAACAATGTTTGCGATAAGGCTCTGCTGGCGTCCTTTATTCGCGAGTCCGACGAAGTCAGTTACTGGGATGTCAGACGGGCGATCAAGGACGTCAAAAAACTCACTTTCTAGCCTCCAGCACCAACCGAACCATGTCCCTGATCAACGAGGCCCTCAAGAAAGCGCAGAAGCAACGCCAGGACGAAGCAGCTGCGGCCTCCGGCAAGATCGCCGCACCGGGACTCGGGCAGCCGACTGCGCCGCCGCCTCCACCTCCGCCTCCGGTGATCGCCCCCGCCTCGGCGGCACCGGACCCCGACCCCGAGCCCAGCCCGATGGTGGCGGCGCGACAGAAAAGAGGGGCAAATGGCGGTATCCTGCGATTCGCCGCCATGGCGTTAGTCGCCGTGGTGGTGATCGGGCTGGTCATCACGTTTTGGGGCCGGGACGGCGAAGCACCTGCGGTCTCGACCACGGTGGCGGTGTCGGATCCCCCACCCACGGCCGAGGTCGTGGAAGCTCCGGTGGCGGTAACCATGGCCGCCCCCGCTCCCGCTCCGAGTGACCCCGCGACTCCTCCGCCGTCGCACGCCGACTCTTCCGTCACCGAAACAATGGTGGATCAATCGGCCACGCCGCCCGCCTCGATCGAGGTGCCGGCTCCCGGTCCGGACACGTCCGACGCGCCGACCCGGGGGGCGATTCCCGTTCGAACCGACTCCGTCCCTCAACCGGTGGTCACGACGGAGAGCTCGCGGTATCCGCCTCCTCCGGTGAACGTGGCGATTAACCCGGCTCCGGCGTCGAGCCCGACCGCAGAACCGGTGTCGACTCCATCGCCGCAGCCACGTAGTCCCATGACGCCGGCGGCGTCCGGATCGGTCACGATTCTCAGTCAGGCCGAACTTCAAGCGACGGCCCGAGCGGTGCCGAGCAGTCAGCCGTCCCTGGCACCCAGCGAAGCGGTATTGAACTACTTGGAGCGTTCCCGGGTGACGGGAGTTCGAGCTTCGGCGACGGACCCCAAAGTGCTCATGAATGACCGGGTGTTCCGGCTCAACGACGTGGTCGATCGAGACTTGCAACTACGCGTGATCGAGATCGATCCGCGACAGCTCAAGTTCCGCGATCCGCAGGGCTACGTTTATACGAAGTCGTTTTGATCGACCGGACGGTCGCCGTCGACGATGCACGGGTCCCACCCGGTAGGCCGTCTGCTGGCAGACGCTCGGATGCGGTGAGCGCGAGCGAGCTCGCGGCCTACATATGATGAATTTTTGTGCTTACGGCAGATCCGCGAACTTCCAGGGAAAGTTGTCCAAGGGCGTGGATTTGTAGCCGATGACTTTCGGATCGATCAGACGCGCGCGGGTGTAGTGGTAGATGGGCAGGATCGGCATCTCGTCGATGAGGATTTTCTCCATGCGATTGTAGATCTTCCAGCGTTCGGCGTTGTTCGGCGCGTCGAGCACGGTGGCGAGGAGTTGGTCGTATTCGGCGTTGCTCCAGCCGGTGTCGTTGTTGCCGCCGCCGGATTTCCAGAGGTCGATGAATACGTGGGGATCAACGTAGTCGGCGATCCAGCCGGCCCGAGAAATCTGGTAGTTCAGGTTGTCCTGGGCATCGAGGTAGACCTTCCACTCTTGGTTGTAGAGGCCGATGTCCACGCCAAGATTTTTACGCCACATTTGCTGAATCGCCTCCGCGATGGTGCGGTGTTTTTCCGACGTGTTGTAGAGCAGGTCGGCGGCGGGAAAGCCCTTGCCTTCAGGGTAGCCAGCTGCGGCGAGCAGGCGTTTGGCCTCGGCGAGGTCGGCCTTGAAATGGTGCTGGCTTTCGTAGTCCAACAACGCCGGGGGCACGACATTGTAGGCGGGAATTTCGTTGGCCAGCGTGACGTTTTTGATGAGCGATTCCCGGTCGATGGCGTAGGCGAGCGCCTTGCGCACGCGCACATCATCGAAGGGCGGCTTCGTGACATTGAAGCGGAAGAAGTAGACGCCGTTGTAGGGCGCAATGTCGATGGCGTCGGGGTTGTCGCGTTGGTAGACCGGAATCTTGGACAACGGCACTTCGTTGGTGACGTGCAGTTGGCCGGTGCGGAACATGCGCTCTTCGGTGTCGATGCTTTCGATCGGGTAGAAGTGAATCTCGTCGAGTTTCACGTTTTCGCGGTCCCAGTAGGTGGAGGAGCGTTCGACGACGATCTTGCGATTGGGCTGCCACGATTTGAGCGTGAACGGACCATTGCCGACGTAGTTTTCGGGGCGGGTCCAGGCCGTGCCTTTACGTTCCATGCCGCCAAATTTTTCGATGACTTTAATCGGCACGGGATACCACGCGTAGTGATTCATGGCGTGCAGCAGGAAGGGCGTGCGTTGGCGCAGGGTGATTTGGAGCGTGTGCGCGTCGAGAGCTTTGAAGCCGGTCTCGGCAAAGTCGGAGATCTTACCATTGAGGTAATCCTCGGCGCCGACGACGTGAAAAAGCATGTAGGAATACTCGGCGGCGATGCTGGGCGTGAGCATGCGCTGGTAGGAGCCGACAAAGTCCTCGGCGGTGATCACGTCGCCGTTGGACCACTTGGCGTTGGGATTGAGATGAAACGTGTAGGTGAGCGCGTCATCGGAGACATCCCATGTCTGGGCGACACCGGGAATGATGTTCAAGTCGGGGTCTTCCGCGACCAAGCCTTCTTGGAGAGCCAGCGACAGACGATGTTCGACGACGCCAGTGACGATCTGCGGATCGAGATCCTGCGGCTCGGCGCCGTTACCGAAGTTGAGGATTTTAAGGCCGGCGGTATCGGCGGAGTCGGCGGATTTTCCACAACCGCTCCAAAGCGCGAGGGAAACGATCGAGGCGAGCAGCGCCAGTGAGGTTCGAGCAGTTAGCATGTCGTTAAGACAACGACGGGCGCAAAGGTGTCAAAATCCGAACCGTAAAATGTGCGGGGTGGTGGTCGTGGGTTGAGCGGGTATCGCGCTCAGCGGTTTATCGCGACTGCAGCGAGGCTTCACGCACGGCTTTGAACTCGCTGCCATCGAGCCACTCGGGGCGGTCGTCGGCGTCGGCGATGGTGCGGCCGAGTTGGAAGAGAAAATCCACGTCCTGCGCGATGGCGTCGAAATTCCACGCGTCACTGATTTCGTCGCTCACCTTGTGATAATGCTTGGCCGTGTATTCCGCCCGCTTTTGGTCGATGAAATCCTCCGGTTGGCCGATGGCGAGTCGCCCCGCTTTGGCGTAAAAGGCGGGCACGCCGACCTTCGCGAAAGAGAAGTGATCGCTGCGATAGTAGAAGCCTTTTTCGGGCTGAGAGTCGGCGAGCAGAAATTGACCGTCGGCCGCCGCGATTTCAGCCGCCACCGCCTCGATGGTCGTGGCGCCGGAGCCGACGATTTCGATGTCGCGGGTGGGCGCGTAGATGTTGGCGCCGTCCTTGTTGAGGTTCGCGACCGTTTGCGGGAGCGGGTAAAGAGGGTTTTGCGCGTAGTAAAGCGAACCGAGCAAGCCGCGCTCCTCGGCGGTTACGGCGAGAAATAAAATCGACCGTCGCGGGCGCTGATCCGCGGGCAGGTCGGCGAACAGCTGCGCGACTTCCAGCATGACTGCGGTGCCGCTGGCGTTGTCCATGGCGCCGTTGAAAACCTGGTCTCCGGTCAGGCGGGGATCGATGCCCATGTGGTCCCAGTGGGCGGTGTAGATAACGTATTCGTCACGCAATGACGCGTCGCGGCCGGGCAGCAGGCCGATCACGTTTTGGGATGCAATGTGGCGGTTGGTGTTGGCGACCGAAAAATCGAGCGTGGAGCCAAGCGGCACTGGCTGAAAATCCGGACGGGCTGCGGCGGCTTTGAGCGCGGCGAAATCGTGACCGCCGGCGGCGAACAGTTGTTCCGCGAAGTCGCGGGTGATCCAGCCCTCGAAGCCCACGCGATCGGCGTTGCCGTCGGAGGTATCGAGGGCGAAATTTTCGCGGCCGAGCGAACCGGTGAGCACGGCAAACGGATAGCCGGCGGGACCGGTTTCGTGGACGATGAGGCAGGCGGCGGCGCCGAGTCGCGATGCCGTTTCGTATTTATAATCGTAGCGTCCGTAGTAGGTCATCGCGCGGCCGTTGAACATGGCTTCGTCCAGTATGGCGGGATTGGCGAGGTCGGGCACGGGCGGATCGTTGACCAGCACGACGATGGTTTTGCCGCGCACGTCGATGCCCTTGAAATCATCCCAATCGAACTCGGGCGCTTGCACGCCGTAACCGAGGAACACGACTTCGGATGCCTTCCCGCTGATCTGCGCGGTCACGCGTTTGGAGATCGCGATGTAGTCGTTGACCAGCGTGGGGGCCAGCGTCGTGTCGCCCGCGGTGAAGTTGAGTTCGGTGGTGGAGCGGATACCGACGAGGCCGACATCCTGCAAATAGCTGCCGTCAGGATTACCCGGTTCGAGACCCATGGTCACGAAGGCGTTGTTCAGATACGCCACGGTCTTTTCCTCACCCGCCGTGCCGGGGCTGCGGCCTTCAAATTCATCCGACGACAGGGTGGCGATAATGTCGTGCAGTCGCTCGACGGAAGGTTTCGGGGCGGCCGGGAGAGCCGCGCCAAGGGTTGAAAAGAGGGCGAGCAGACGGAACCAGTTGTGCATGATTCGATTCAGCCGGAACCACCGGTCGAGGCAAGGCGCTACGGCTGAACCAAACGAACGGTGCGATAGTCGGGGCGGTCCATGGCGTTGTCGGACAGATCGTGCACGGATGGAGCCACCAGAATGGCTCGCTTTTCAAAGACCACGGGAATGATCGGCATGTCGGCCATGAGCACGGCCTCGGCATGGCGAAGCGCGGTGGCGCGGGTGGAGCCATCGGGGGTCTTGGCGGCTGCGCTCAATGCTTGGTCGTAAGTGGAGTCGGTCCACTGGGTGAAGTTCCAGCCGGACTCGGTTTTCCAGAGATCGAGAAACGCGGTGGCGTCGGGGTAGTCGGCGATCCAGCCGCCGATCGCGAGCGTGTAGTCGTGCCGCTGCATTTTGCTCCAGTGCACGCGGGTTTCGCTCAGGAGAATTTCCACGTTTACGCCGAGCACTTCGCGCCAGCGGGCTTGCAGGGCTTCCGGCATGTTGTTGCGACCGCCGGATTCGATGCTCAGCGCGACGGCCGGAAAACCGGCTCCCTGGGAATAGCCGGCGGCGGCCAACAATTGGCGGGCGACATCGGCATCGTCAGTGAAATCGCCGTCGGTCGGATACCCCGCGAGTCCGGTGGGCACGATACGACGCGCGGGGCTGGCGTTGCCGAAAAAGACTTTGTCCGCGAGGACATCGCGGTCGATGGCTAGGGCGAAGGCGCGACGCACCCGGACGTCGTCGAACGGTGGATGGGCGGTGTTGATGTTGATGAAGCGCGCGATGAGGGACGGAATCTCGCGCAGAGGGGAATCGGTCTGATCCCGGTAGGTCGGGAGTTTGGCAACGGGGACTCGTTCAGTTTTGTGCAGTTGCCCGGCCCGGAAGGCGCGCTCCTCGGTGTCGGAGCCGTCGAAAGTATGGAAGATCAGTTCGTTCAATCCGACGTTGGCAGCGTCCCAGTAGGTGGACGATTTTTGGAGCGTGATACTTACATTCGGGCGCCACTCGGAGAGCACGAACGGACCGTTGCCGACAAAGGTCTCGGGCTTCGTCCAACCGCTGCTGCGATCGGCCATGGCGCCGACGCTTTCGATGGTGCCGCGATGCACGGGCGACCACACGGGATTGTTGGCGAGGATGGCGAGAAAGTAGGGCGTGGGTTGCGTCAGCGTCACGCTGATGGTGTGGGCGTCCACCACGGCAAAACCCACCGCGGAGAAGTCCGTGAGGCGACCGGCGGCGTAGTCATCGGCACCGACCACGGTCGAAAAGAGAAACGTGTATTGAGATCCCAATGACGGCGTGAGCGCGCGCTGCCAGCTGAAGAGAAAATCGTCTGCCGTGACGGGGGCGCCGTTGGACCACCGGGCGTCGGAACGCAGTTGGAAGGTGTAAGTCAAGCCGTCGGCGGAAACATCCCAGGAGGTGGCGACACCGGGGCGGGGTTCGAGCGTGGCGGGATCGGCGTTGACCAATCCTTCGAAGAGCATGGGCACGATTTTGAAATCGGGCGGCGCGTTGATGATGTGCGGATCGAGCTCGCTGGGTTCACCCACGCTGGCGACGTGCATCGTCTGTGTGGCGTTGCCCGCCTCGACCGGCGTTTCGCGTTTCGCGCAACCGATGAAGAGTAGGATAACGCTGAATACGACGCTGATTTTTAACCACGAATGCACACGAATAGACACGAATTTTAGAAAATACGGAAAGGCGAATGACTGAAACGCTAAATCGATCAGCGGGGAGAGCGGGAGGTTGGCTTTTTAGTTCTCCGGATTTTCGACCAGCCAGACGTGTTTGTAGGGATGATGGTCGAGCAGCGTCGGATGCCAGCCGCGGACTTCCGGGCGTTTCACAAAGATGTGGGTGAAGGTGTAGATCGGGATGATGGGAGCGCGTTCCAACAGGAGGGATTCGGCGCGCTGGAGCAGGTCGAAACGCGCCGCTTGATTGGGGGCGCGGGCGGCTTGAGACAGCAACGCGTCATAGTCGGCGTCGGCCCAGCCGGTGTAGTTGTTGCCACTGTCGCCGCGCCAGACGTCGAGGAACGACGTGGGGTCGGCGTAGTCGGCGATCCAGACCGACCGCAGCACATCGAAATCCCCCGCACGGCGCGAAGAGAGCACGGTTTTGTTTTCCATGTTGCGCAGGGTGACCTCGAGTCCGAGTTCCCGGCGCCACATCTCCTGGATGGCTTCGCCCACGAGTTTATGGTTTTCCGAGGTATTGAACAGGATTTCGACGGAGGGTGCGCCCCGCCCCATGGGGTAGCCGGCGGACATCAGGAGATTCCTCGCTTGATCGAAATCGGTGCGAAGACCCTCGGGCGGTTGGTATCCAGCGGTGCCGGTGGGCGTGAATGCGGCCGAAGGGATTTGGCCGCCGCGCAGCACTTTTTCCACAATGGCGGTGCGATCGACCGCCAGACTCAGGGCGCGCCGCACGAATTGATTGTCGAGGAAGGGACGGCTGGTGTTGAAGCGAAAGAAGTAGGTGCCGAGGTAGGGATCGATGCGGAGCAACTCGGGCTTGTCTTCCCGATAGGAAACAATCTTGGCGATGGGCAGCGCATCGGTGAGATGAATTTGGCCGGAGCGAAAAGCCCGTTCCTCGGTATCGACGCCTTCGAAGGGATGAAAGTGAATGGCATCGAGGCGCACGGTGTCGGCGTCCCAATAAAACGGATTCTTCCGGACGACGATGCGCTCATGATTTTGCCAGGACTCGAGTTCGAACGGACCGTTGCAGACCATGGTTCCGGGCCGGGCCCAAGGCGTGCCCCGTGTGGTCGGTGAACCTACGGCGGCGATGCTGGGCAGATGCACGGGATACCACATCCAATGTTGGAGCAGTGACAAAAAGTAAGGGGCGGGATACGCGAGCGTCACTCGAAGCGTGTGCCGGTCCGGGGCCGCGACGCCGACGGTCGAGAAGTCCGTCGTTTCGCCTTGGTGATAAGCGCGGGCCCCGGCGAGCACGTAGAGCAGGTTGGCGTAGTCCGCGGTCAGTGAAGGTGTGAGCACCCGTTGCCAGGAATTCACGAAATTCTGCGCGGTCAGCGGGTCACCGTTGGACCAGACGGCGTCGGTCCGGAGGTGAAAGGTGTAGGTGATCCCGTCGGCAGAAACGGTCCAACTCTCGGCGACGCCCGGAACGGGGTGGAGGTCGACGGGATCTTCGGCGACGAGTCCTTCAAACAAGGCGGACAACACGTTGTAGTCGGTCGTGCCGGTGGCGAGATGCGGGTCGAGGTCGGCGAGCGCCGGTCCCATGCCGCGATGCAGCGTGTGGGTGCGATTGCCGGTCTCGACGTTGGTTTCACGCGGTTTGCAGCCGGTCAGCAATAGCGCGACGCAGACGCTGATTTTTAACCACGAAGGAATGCGGATGATCACGACGGGAAGGGGAGGCTATGGTGCTTCAATCGGATTGGCTTCCTGACGGAAAATGAGCGCGACGGCGTGGGCGGCGATCGCTTCGCTGCGGCCGATGCTGCCGGCGCCTTCATTGGTCGTGGCCTTCAGGCCGACTTGGCTGACGCTGATGCCCGCGGAGGCGGCGAGATGACTTTTCATCTTATCGAGCTGCGGCGCGATTTTCGGTTTTTCGGCGATGAGCGACGCGTCGATGTTACCGATCGACCAACCGCGGTTGCTCAATTCGACGGCGACTTGAGCGAGTAGTTTTTGCGAATCGATGCCCTTGAAGGCGGGATCGTCATTGGGGAAAAAGTGTCCGATGTCGGGCAGCCCGGCGGCGCCAAGCAGAGCGTCGCAGACGGCGTGGGTGAGGGCATCGGCGTCGGAGTGACCATCCAGTCCGAACGGAACGTCAAAGGTCACGCCACCGAGGACCATGGGGCGGTCGTCGACGATGCGGTGAATGTCGTAACCGTGACCGATGCGAAAGGGAGGCATGTTTGTGGGGAAAACTGAAAAGCTGAAAGTTTGAGCGAACTGATCCTCGGCTTACGATTCGAGCGTATCCGCTTTTAGGAGATACTCGAACCATGGCAGATCGGCCGCGGTGGTGAGTTTGGGGTTGGGATATTGGTTTTCCAACAGTGCCACGGGGTGACGCAGCAGTTCGACGGCGGAGGCGTCGTCGGTGAGGCGGGTGCCACGATTGGCGGCGCTGTTGTAGGCTTTGACGATGAGGTCGCGGGAAAATACCTGCGGCGTTTCCATGGCCCAAAGCGAGTCACGATCGAGGTTCTTAAGGTGACCGGTTTCGCGATGAAGTTTGATCGTGTCGGTCACGCGGTGGGCGAGCACGACGGCGTGTTCCTTGCGCACGATTTTGTGCAGCGCGATCAAGTGCTCCACACGGACGAACGGACGGGCGCAATCGTGGATGAAAACCTGTTCGATATCGGCGGGCAATGCGTCGAGGGCGCTGGCGACCGAGTATTGGCGCTCACTGCCTCCAGGGACGAAGAGGGTCGGCGTGGGCGCGAGCGCGGTGAGCTCCAGCATTTGGCGTTGGTCGCGGTAGACGATGACGTAGAGATCAGCCACGCCACTCTCGGCAAATGTCGCTGCGCTGTGCGAAAACACCGGTTTGCCTCCGAGGGGCGCGAGCACTTTGTCCGGGACCGAATCACGCATACGTTTTCCGGAACCAGCGGCGAGGAGGATGGCGGCAGTGCGACTCATGGGTGGGAGTGGGTTTGGAGGCTTGGAGGAAAGGACTGTCGCGTCAGCCCGCGGCTTCGAGTTCGGCCATGATGGCGTGGGCGGCGGCGGCGGGATCGGGGGCTTTCAAGATGGGGCGGCCGACCACGATGTGGGTCGAACCGGCGCGGGCGGCGTCGCCCGGCGTCATGATGCGGGATTGGTCGCCGACGTCGGCACCGACGGGGCGGACGCCGGGGGTGACGAGTTGCGTGCCGGCGGGCAGCGATTGGCTGAGCATGCCGACTTCGAGCGGCGAACACACAAAGCCGGTGAGACCAGACGCGGAGCCGAGGTGGGCGAGCCGGGAAACTTGCGCCGCGGCATCTTCGCCGCAGCCGATTTCGCCGAGCCCGGTGGCGTCCATCGAGGTGAGCACGGTGACTCCCAACAGTTGCAAATGCGGTTTGGTCGCGAGTTGAGCCTCGCGCGCCGCGGCCATCATGACCCGACCGCCGGCGGTGTGCAGCGTGAGCATGCCGATGGGCAGAGCGCTCAGCGACTCGACCGATTTGGCGACCGTGTTGGGGATGTCGTGCAGTTTGAGATCGAGGAAGACGTTGAACCCCTGATCGGCGACTTCCTTAACCCAGTCGGGCCCGTAGGCGGTGAACATTTGCAGACCGACTTTAACCCATGGCAGGGAGCCGCTGAGTTGGCGAAGTAACGGGCGGGCGACGTCGCGCGAAGGAACGTCCAGAGCGAGAATGAGTTGCGTGGGCATGGGCGGGTGGAAGCAAGTGAAAGGAGTCGGCTGGTAAACTCCAGCGGCTTTTGGGTTTCTCTTTCGGGCGCGGATGAGTGATGAGAGCAGGCTTGGATACGATCACCCAGTTTTGCCCCGCCAAGATAAACCTGTTTTTGGCGATCACGGGTCGCCGCGATGATGGGTTTCATGAACTTGTTTCGGTGGTGGCCCCGTTGGCGTGGGGCGATACGCTGGAGGTGGACCCCGCCGCAGATGGAAAGTTCACGCTCGACTGCGATGATCCGGCGGTGCCGCGCGGTGAGGATAACTTGATTTTGCAAGCCGCGCGCGCGTTTGCCACCGCGAGTGGTTGGCGGGGAGGGGCCCGGTTTACGCTCACGAAACGCGTGCCCATGGGCGCGGGTCTGGGAGGCGGCAGTAGCGATGCGGTGGGCGCTTTGCGGGCCTTGAACGAGTTGGCCGGAGCTCCGCTGGAACGGGAGGCACTGGCGGCGCTGGCGGCGCGCGTCGGATCGGATTGCCCGTTGTTTTTATACGACGGTCCCGTCGTGATGCGAGGGCGGGGTGAGCGTATCGACCCGCTGTCTGACGCGGGTGTCGCCCGGTTGCGCGACCGATCATTGTTGGTGTTTAAACCGGCGTTTGGGATCGGGACAGTGTGGTCGTATCAACAGTTGGCGGCGAGTGCGCCCGGAAGTTATTTGCCGAGCGCTGACGCGGAAGAGCGACTCGCGATCTGGCAAGCCGATGCGTCCGCGTCGGCGGAGGCATTGGGTTTCAATTCGTTGGAGCGGCCGGCGTTTGCCAAGTTCGTCGCGCTCCCCGTCATGCTGGCCAAATTGCAGCGCGAGCACGGCCTGAACGCGCGAATGAGTGGCAGTGGCAGCGCTTGCTTTGCGTGGCTGTCGCCGGAGGCTGATGCGGAGGCCATTCGGAGCACGATTCGGGCGGGGTGGGGCGATACCGCCATGGTGCAAATGACAACCGTGCGAACGAAGTCGGCGGCAAATCCGCATTGACCCTGTCCCTACTCCGAAGGTTATCGTGAGGCGCCGCCCCCGGCAGCGGGGTTGCGCATCAACCAATACCGGTCTTATTTCGACTTTTTACCCAAATGAGCGCATCCGAGCCCAATAACGAGATGATCCTGAGAGGGATATCTGCCTCGCCGGGAATCGCTTACGGTCCGACTTTTGTCTACCGGAAGGCGGAGCTCGAGGTGCCCGAGTTCAAGCTGGCGGATGAGAAACTGGGTGGGGAAATCGAACGATTGAACAACGCGCTGATGAAGACGCGCACCCAGATCACCGTGATCCGTGATCAGGTGGAACGAAACCTCGGTCCGGAGGAAGCCCGCATTTTCGACGCGCATCTCTTGGTGTTGGAAGACCAGGCGCTGATTTCGGAAACGGAGCGCGAGATTGAAAACACGCGCAAGAATGTGGAGGCCTGTTTCAATACGGTGGCGCAGCGCTACATCCAGGCGTTTGCAGAAATCGACGATGAATATCTGCGGGAGCGGGCGGGCGATATTCGTGACGTGACCTCGCGGGTGCTGCACAATTTGTTGGGGCAAACTTCGGAGAATCTCAGCCAATTGCTGGGGCGACGCATTGTGGTGGCCGATGACATTGCCCCCTCGGATGCCGCGACCTTGGACCGTTCCTCGGCGATGGGTTTGATCACCGAGTCGGGCAGCAAGACCAGCCACGCCGTCATCGTCGCTCGGTCGATGAAAGTGCCGGCGGTGGTGGGAGTGCGTGAAGTGTTGGCGCAGGTCGATGACGGTGACGAAGTGATCATCGATGGATACGATGGCGTGGTCATCATTCGCCCGAGTGAGAGCACGTTGTTCCGCTATGGCGAACGCCGCACCGAGAAGCAGTCATTTGAGAAGCGTTTGATGGATGCGGTGGGGGAGCCGTCCGTGACTTTGGACGGCCATGCGGTGCCGCTGCGCGCGAACATCGAAAAGGAGGACGAAGTCGACTTCGTCAAAGAACACGCGGGCGAAGGCGTGGGACTGTTTCGTTCGGAATACCTTTACCTCGCGTCGCCGGTGGTGCCGTCCGAGGAGCAGCAGTTGCGTTCCTACCGCACCGTGGCTGAAGCGTTTGGTCAGGAACCGGTGGTGATTCGCACGCTCGATCTGGGCGGCGACAAGCCCATGACTGGAGCGCCGCATCTGTTCCCACGGGAGGATAATCCGTTTCTCGGTTTTCGAGCCATTCGGTTCTGTCTGGAGCATCGGGATATTTTCAAATCGCAGCTGCGGGCGATTCTGCGGGCGAGTGCGCACGGCAACGTGCACCTGATGTTTCCCATGATCAGCGGAACCCGGGAAATGCGCGAAGCGCGGGCGGTGCTGGTGGAGTGCCAGGAGGAGTTGCGAGCGGAGGGCGTTCCCTTCAATGAAGCCATGCCGATCGGAAGTATGATCGAGATCCCCAGTGCTGCGCTCACCTCCGACTCTCTGGCGCGCGAATGTGATTTCTTCAGCATCGGCACCAACGATCTCATCCAATACCTGATTGCGATCGACCGGGTGAACGATCGCACGGCTCACTTGTATGAACCGTCGCATCCGGCGGTGATTCGCGTGATTCGCGAAGTGGTCGAGAACGCGCATGCCGCCGGGATCAAAGTCAGCGTTTGTGGCGAAATGGCGGGCGATCCGATCTTTGTGCCACTGTTGGTGGGGCTGGGTGTGGACGAGCTCAGCATGACGCCGCCCCTGCTGCCCGCCTGCAAGTTTGTGATCCGGGCGATGACGGCCGTCGACGCCCGAGATCTGGCCGACCAAGCCTCCAGCATGAGTTCACCTGAGGAAATTGAGCGGTTGTGCATCGATTTCTACAAACGGTGCATGAGCAGGGGCGCGTAGACGTAAACGTGGCCAAGGACACAGCTCCGAACCCACGGCGGCGGACAGGCGTGCGGTTTTATTAGGAGATAATCGTAATTTGGCGCCGAACGGCGTTGTGCGCTTTTTCTCAACGTCAGGATTGGCTGCTAATGGGCGTTCTCGATTTCAGACCGATTTTAGCGTCGGTGATTTTTCTCCCTCATTTGCCATGCGCCTTCATATTGTCCGATTGAGCCAACTCCTGCTGGGTTTTTTAATCTGTTCGAGCAGCGGAATCATGCGTGCCACCACGATTGTGCCGCCGGATTTTGCGCAGCTCGTCGACGAGTCGCACCAAATCGTGCGAGCCACCGTCGAGTCCGTCCGCTCCTACCCGGATACCTACGAAGGTCGGGCGCTGATTCGAACCGAGGTGATTCTGCAAATCCACGAGTCGCTGCGGGGGGACCCCGTGGCGTCCAAAATGAGTCTGCACTATTTGGGCGGCGAATACGACGGCCGCGTCATGCAGGTCGACGCGATGCCCACGTTTACGGTGGGTAAGGAAATGGTGCTGTTTGTGGAAGGAGGCCCCCGGAAAGTGTGTCCGTTGGTGGGGTGGTCCCACGGACAATTTCGAGTGCAGCGCGAATCGGCGACGGGTGAAGCTCGGGTGGTGCGTGCCGACGGTTCGCCGTTGACGGGACCCAGTGGAGTTTCCGCGCCGTTGCGGGAGCGGGGCGATGCAGTGGTCGAACCGCTGTCGCGAACTCTGACCTTGGATGACTTTCGCCAAGCCGTGCGGGATCAGGCACGAAAAGGGAGGGTGGAATGACTGCGCTCCACCGGTGGCCGAGTCGTCGCGCGGTCGGCATCGCATTGGCGTTGGTTGGGTTTACGGGGGCGGCGAGAGCTTACGTGACCGAGGGTCATGTCTGGCCGAGCGGAATCCTGACCTATGAGTTGGCGATGGGTAGCCCCAATGGCGCGCTCATGGATGGTTCCACCAGTTGGGACGACGTGGCGGCTTCGGCCATTCTGATTTGGAACGGGCACATGAGCAACCTGCAGATCGGCGCTACGACTTCCCCTTACGTGGGGACCGATGGCGACGGGGAAAACACGATCTTTTTCAACAGCACGGTTTACGGCGACAGCTTCGGATCCAACACGCTGGGCATCACTTTGTCGCAATGGCAGGTGGGAGGTAACCGCGTTGAGGCCGATATCATCATCAACTCCAACAAATCGTGGAACTCCTATCGGGGGGCGTTGCGCAACGGCGTGGAGGACCTTCGCCGCGTTCTGATACACGAACTGGGCCACGCGCTGGGGTTGGACCATCCCGACGATTCCGGACAAAGTGTTTCCGCCATCATGAACGCGTCGGTGAGCGACATCGACACCGTGCGACAGGACGATATTGACGGAGTGGTCGCAATGTATGGAGGCAGCAGCGGCGGCGGAGGTGGAGGTGGTTCCGGCGGCGGTGGCGGTGGCGGCGGCGGAGGAGGCGGCTCGATCTCGGCCGATGCCTACGAAGCTGACGGTTCGGCCGCTCAGTCCCGTGCGATTGTAAACGGGGAAACCCAACACCGGAGCATCCATGTGGCGGGCGACGAAGATTGGGCAATTTTTCAAATCGGCGCCGGCGGTGCGACCAATGTTCGCGTCGAGACGGCCGGGAGTGAAGGGGACACTGAAATGTGGCTGTATGGACCGAACAGCGCGTCGGCCCAGGTGGCATCAAATGACGACGGCGGCGTGGGCTTGTTTTCGCTCATCACTCCCAGCTCGCTCGCGGCGGGGAACTATTACATCCGGGTGCGGGGTTACCGTAACACGAGCACGGTCAACGCCTATACTCTGACCGCCAGTTGGACGCAGGCTGCTGCCCCCGGAGGCGGAGGAGGTGGATCGATTGCGGCTGACGCTTATGAGGACGACGAATCGGCGGCCAGTGCGCGCACGATCGCCAACGGAGAAACGCAAAACCGCAGTATCCACACCGTGGGTAATGAAGACTGGGCGATCTTTCAAATCGGAGCCACCGGCGCGACCAACCTGCGCGTCGAAACCGCAGGCAGTGCCGGCGACACCGAGATGTGGCTTTACGGACCCGATAGCGCGACGGCGCAGGTGGGCTACAACGACGACGGTGGCGCGGGTTTGTTTTCCCTGATCACAACCGCCACCTTGCAACCGGGGAACTATTACATCCGGGTGCGCGGCCTCTCCAACACGAGCACGGTGAATGCTTACACGTTGGCCGCGAGTTGGACCTTGAACGCTCCGGCGGGCGGAGGTGGCGGCGGCGACGGCGGTTCCAGTTCCGGAGCTGCTCGTCTGCTCAATTTGTCCGTGCTCAGCAACACCGGCGGGCAGTTCGGCACGTTGATCCTCGGGCTGACCTCCGCCGGTGCCGCCAAGGAAATCTTGGTGCGGGGCGTGGGGCCCACGTTGAGTGGCTTCGGTGCCTCCGGTGTCATCAGCGATCCGTTGATGCGACTATTCGACAGTGCGTCGGCGCAATTTGCGATTAATGACGATTGGTCCACTGTGGCGGGATCGACCGAAGTGGCCAACGTCAGCAGCCGTCTGGGGGCATTCCCGTTGGACAGTGCTCGCGAGTCGGCCGTGCTGCGGACGCTGACCCCGGGTGGCTACACGGTGCACGTCGTCGACTATTTCGAGCGATCCGGGAAAGTGCTCATCGAGGCGTATGACGCCGATGCGCTCGATGCGGCGGGACGTCTCGTCAATCTTTCCACCCAGACGGAAGTCGGCGGCACGGCCGGCACCCTGACGGCGGGATTCGTGATTGGCGGCACCGGCAAGCTCCGGGTTTTGATACGTGGCATCGGTCCGCGTTTGGGTGACTACGGCGTAGCCAACGTTTTGTCCGATGCGGTGATCGAGGTGTTTGCCGACGGTCGAAGCATCGCCTCGAACGACGATTGGGAATCGAGTAATTCGGCTGCGCTCATCAGCGCTGCGGCGCAAGTGGGAGCGTTTCCGCTCGCTCCCTCGGGACTGGATTCAGCGTTGTTGTTGGAACTCGATCCGGGGACTTACACGGTGGAGCTTAAGGGCTACCTCGGTGCTTCGGGCCGGGGCATGATCGAGATCTACGAACTGCCGTAGCTTCACCCGGGCTAAAACGACGCCGAAGTCTCAAAATGCGTGCCGGGGGCGAGCTCGATTTCGCCCACGGCGGTGCATTCCTCTTGATCGTTTTTCCACAAAGTCAGCTTCATGGGGCCGACGGCGGCATCGGTCTCCCAACGCCACTTGCCGATGGAAACAAATTGCAACGGGGTGCCTTCCTCGCGGCTCAACCCCGGACCGTCTCCGCGCACGAACAGGCGATTGCCGATGCCGATGTAGGCCGTGACGGTCAGTTGCGTTAAGCCTCCTTCAGCGGGGGGCGCGGCGAGCGGTTTCTCCGCATCGGTGGATTTGTCACCATCAGCGTCAGTTGTCACCGGGGCGGTTTCCGGCGTCGGCTCTTCAGGCTCGGGCTCAGGCTCGGGCTCGGGTGCCGGGGGCGGCGGCGATGGGGCTTCCGCTTTCTCGACGACCGTCGCGGGTGCGGTGGGTTCGACGGGTTTTTCGGCCAATGGTTTCGTTTCGCTCGAACCGTCGTCGAACAGCGACGGTTCGGGTGCCGCGGACTCTTTTTTCTTCGCGCGAGCTTTGGGTTTTTTCGCGGGTTTGGGTTTCGCCTCACCACCGTTTTCCGGCGCGGGCTCAGGCTCAGATGCGGGGGAAGGGGGCGCGATGACGGCCGCGCTGGTTTTGGCGAGTTGCGTCGTAAGTTTCCGGCCGATTTTTTCGATGTCGCTCGTGAGCTGCTTCGACGTGTCGTCCCATTTGGATAGCAGCGCATCGAGGGCGGCCCGGGTCTCGGTGGCGTGGGTCGACTGCGAGGTGCGCAGGGCGGCCAACTCCTCGTGGAGCGCGGAGGAGTCGGCCGACTCCTGGTGGGCCGTTTCCACGGTTGCCGCTTTGCGCACCGATTCGAGACGGGCGGGCAGCGTGTCGATGGAATGCAAATTTCGTTTCGTGATCTCGGCAATTTCGTGCAGCCCGTTGGCGGCGATGCTGGCTTGTTCGACCGCCGTCGTCGTGGTGCGCACGAGCGCTTCCAAGGCGTGCTGCCGTTCCGTCAACTGGTTGTCCTGCGAACGCGCGTAGCCGATGATGAACGGTGCCAAGCCCAGCGCCACGCCGATGCCGGCGCAGACGATGATGCCGACAATGCTCGCCGTGCTGGGCGGGGTGCCGGCGCGGTAGGCGATGAACGCGGCGGCGGCGATAAACACGAGATCGCCGAGGAGGAAAGGCAACTTGGGGAGTCGGGGGGCGTCGTCGGGGAGTTCCATGGGACAGCGGGAAGACAAAGCTGAATCGCGGGAAACTGAAACGCTGAAATTGCGGTGACGCACATGATATTCCGTCGGCAGTCGGTCCGGCCGCCGGGCCGCTTTTGGAGTGGCCCTGGGCGGGGCGATGTTTCACGTTGGGCGCGTCGCGATGAATTACCCTCACTTCATGCGTATCGACCAAGACTCCTCCGCGGGGGATTCTCATCATTACGTCGTTCACACCCGGGATCCGAAACTGGCGGTCGAGTTTTCCGCCGAAACGGTGAACGGAAAGGTCAAGCCCGGCTCGATTCAGCGCATTGCGGTGCCCAACTCGTGGGCGGGGCAGTATTCCCAATACGCCAAACTCGTCACCAAAGCGGAGGCGTTTTTTCGGGCTTCCCTGGGGCCGGACGATGCGGCGGCGGATCCGGTGCGGGGCGGACGGTAGCGTCCGTCGCGGCTCAATACATTCGCCGCCAGATGCGGCCGATCAGGGCGACGAGGATGCCGATCCGAATCGCGCCTTCGAAGGTCAGAATCACGAGAATCCATTTCAGCCCGGCATTGCGACGCAAGGCATAACCCACCAGAGAGGTCGCCAGCAGCACGATGACGTGGGCGCGGGCAAAGTTGGGCACCATCATCATGCCCAACCACAGCCAGTAGAGGGTGAGCGTGATCGTCCAAATCGCCGCCATCCGCTGACTCGGGGCGTCCAGTCGCGGATCGGAGCCCCGTTCGATTTGTTTTACCCCGACGAGTCGTTCGCTGGCGACAAGTTGCACCAACTCGAACACGAGGAAAAATGGGGCGAGGAACGCGATTTCAGGGACGCCAGACACGGAAAATCAGATAATCAATACGGGATGAAGCGAGCAGTCAGACGGAATTGGATTTTGCCGCAATCTCTGATCAACGTGCACGGCAATTGCGTTTATGACGTTGCACGACCGGGGCCCGCCTCAAAGTGTCGCCGCTTCCTGATTTTAGCATGACTCCGAACGAACGTATTTCCGCTTTCGAAGCCGCCGGCCAAGGCCAGGTCTTCAAGTTTTTCTCCACTTTGTCTCCCGATGAGCAGGCTCACCTGCTGGGGCAGGCCGAGGAAATCGATCTGGAGGAGATCGCCCGGCTGAAGCGGGACCTGATCGATGGCGGCGCGGAAGGTGGTCTCGATTTGGCTGCGCTCTCGCCCGCTCCCTACGAACCTTTGCCGGACCAAGGGGGGGATGCGACGGCGTGGGCGACGGCATTGCAAACCGGAGAGACGGCGCTGCGAGCCGGTCGCGTGGCCGCGTTTACGGTCGCGGGTGGTCAGGGCACCCGACTCGGTTATAACGGGCCCAAAGGCACATTTCCGGTCACGCCCGTGCGAAAGAAAACCCTCTTTCAGGTGTTTGCCGAAAAAATCGCCGCGGCCGGCCAACGCTACGGCTGCGAGATCCCGTGGTTGATCATGACCAGTCACCAGAATCACGAAGCGACCGAAGCGTTTTTTGCCGAAAACGAGAATTTCGGGCTGGCGGATGGTCAGGTGCGTTTTTTCCGCCAAGGCCGTATGCCGGCCGTGGATGGCGACGGGAAGATCATGCTCGAAGCCAAAGGCAGTATCGCCATGTCACCCGATGGTCACGGCGGATCCCTGCGGGCGCTGGATCGGAGTGGCGCGCTCGATTTTCTGGCCGAACGGGGCGTGGACACGATCAGCTATTTTCAGGTCGATAATCCGCTGGTGCGTTGCATCGATCCTGCCTTTCTCGGCTGGCACCTCGAGCGACGTTCGCAGATGTCGAGCAAGATGGTGCCGAAGGCCTATGCCGGTGAAAAAGTCGGACATTTCTGCGTGCAGGACGGGCGTTCCGTTGTCGTCGAATATTCGGATTTACCGGCAGAGGTGCAGGAGCAAACCGATCCGACCACGGGAGAGTTGCTCTACAAGGCGGGCAGTATTGCGATTCACGTGCTCGATCGCGAATTTGTGCGAGGACTGGCGCGGGGGGGCGGCGGCGCGGCGCTGCCATTCCACTTGGCGAACAAAAAGATTCCCACCATCGACGAGGCCGGCGAAGCGGTGGATCCGACTTCGCCCAACGGCATTAAATTTGAGATGTTTGTATTCGATGCGCTGCCGTTCGCCGAGAACCCCGTGGTGATCGAAACCAAGCGCGCCAACGATTTTTCGCCGGTCAAAAACGCGGAAGGCGTCGATTCTCCGGCGACGAGTCGCGACGATCAGCTCCGTCAATTCGCGCGTTGGGCCAACGCCGCCGGGGCCGACCTCGCGACCGATGAATCCGGCCTGCCGGAAATCGTTTTCGAAGTCGCGCCTTCGTTTGGCTACGACGAAGCGTCGTTCGCGGACGCGTGGGCCGCCGCCGATCCGAAACCGGTCATCAGCGCTGGCACGGTGCTGGAATGAACTGCATTCCGACTGCAGGTTAGCACCGTAAACTTGAAGACTCTTCTCTCGAACATATCGCGCCAATCCGCGTAATCTGCGGTTGTATCATCCGACTTTTCCTCATGAGCCATCTCGACCAAATCAAAGCTGCCGGAGACGCCGGCAAGTTACTGCCGTCCGCCGTTGAAAACATCTCAACCTGGCTCGATGCCGATCTCCCGGCATGGGTGGGCGAGAGCATCGGTGAACTCGTTCAACAAGAGGCGTGGGACGAGTTGAACGACCGTTTCTATCGCTACCTTGCCTTTGGCACGGGTGGCATGCGTGGTCGCACGATCGGACGCGTCGTGACCTCGGTCGAAGCCGGCACGCTCGGCCCCCAAGGCACGCCGACGCACGCGGCGGCGGGTTGCAATGTGCTCAATGATTTCACGCTGGTGCGAGCGGTCGTGGGATTGTTTCGCTACGTCAGCGCCCATCTTGCGGCGCAGGACCGGTCGGAGGTGCCGACCATCGTCATCGCGCACGACGTGCGTCATTTCTCCCGCCACTTTTGCGAACTCGCCGCGTCGACCTGGATTCAACTCGGCGGCAACGCATTCATTTTCGACGGCCCGCGTTCGACCCCGCAGCTCAGCTTCAGCGTGCGTTGGCTCGGCGCGCACACCGGCGTGGTGATCACGGCCAGCCACAACCCACCGCACGACAACGGATTCAAAGCCTACTTTGAAGACGGCGCGCAGGTCGTGCCGCCGCACGACAAGGGCATCGTCGATCAGGTCAACGCCGTGCCGCTCAACGCCCTGTCGACTTACCTCGACGTCTCCGCCGATCGGGTCGTGACGTTGGGGCGTCCAGCGGACGACGCCTATCTCGCGGCCGCCGCCAAAGCCGCGATCGATCCCGACATCTTCAAAAAAACGGACCTCGGTCTGGGCTTCACCAACATTCACGGCGTTGGAGGGGTCTCCTCGGTGCCTTTGTTGGCCCACGCGGGTTGCCGGGTTTGCGAAGTGCCGGAACAGAGCGGATTCGATCCACGTTTTCCGACCGTCAAATCGCCCAACCCGGAAAATGCCGAGGCGCTCAAACTCGCCATCGAACTGGCGGAAAAGAAGGACCTCGACGTCATCGTCGCGACCGACCCCGATTGTGATCGCATGGGCTGCGCGGTGCGCGGCGCTGATGGTGCCATGCACCTGCTCACCGGCAACCAGATCGGGGCATTGCTCGCTGACTACCGGATCGGCAAATACAAGGAACTGGGCTGGATTCCTGCCGAAGGTTCCGAGCACGTCGCGATGATCAAAACGTTTGTGACCTCACCGCTGCAGGACGCGATTGGTCGCGGGCATGGTGTGAAGGTCATCAATACCCTCACCGGTTTCAAATGGATCGCCGCCAAGATGCGTGTTTACGAGGAGCAACTCACGGCGGCCATGCTGGCCGAGGGCGTGGGTCTGGATTACGACGCGACGCCGTTTGAAGCCCGGGCAAAGTTGCTGCAAAAACACAGCACCTTTTACGCGTTCGGCACCGAGGAAAGTTACGGCTACCTGCCCAACGACTACGTGCGCGACAAGGACGGCAACGCGGCCTGCCTCATGTTTGCCGAGTTCTGTGCGGCGGTGAAAGCCAGCGGCGAAACCGTGCTCGACCGCCTCGACGCGTTGTATAGGCAACACGGTTACTTCCTCGAAGGCACGATCAATCTTTACTACGAAGGGGCCACCGGCGCGGACAAGATTGCCCGCATTCTGTCGACTTACCGCGACAACCCGCCGACCGAGTTCGGCGGCGTGGCCGTCTCGAAATTTGAGGATTTTGGCGTGATGGATATCCGCGACGCCGACGACGAACTGATCCCCAAGCAGGACCTTTACCTCGTGAGCATGGCCAACGGCTACTCGTTCGCGGCGCGGGGCAGTGGCACGGAGCCGAAGATGAAGTTCTACGTCTTCGCCAACGCTCCGGTGGGCGAGGGCACCGATCTGGAGGTTGTAAAAACCGAGGTCGCGGCGGAGCTCGATCGCATCAAATCCGCCATCGAATCCGACGCCAAACTACGCGCCGACGGCTGATTCGCGATTTTACGCGATGGGATGGCGTTGAAACCAATCGGCGTCATCCTACGTAACTCACTGGAAAACAGCATACTTTCGCGCTTGCTTAGTAAACCATTGACAGCGGCTCTTTCGCTCAGTGTTTTTGCCCCTTTTCCATGAAAGTCGTCTCCTCAATCAAATCCGCCAAGAAGCGCCATCCGGCCTGCCAAGTTGTTCGCCGCAAGGGCCGCATCTACGTGATCAACAAGGTCGAGCCTCGTTTCAAGGCTCGCCAAGGTTAATCGGCGTTTAACCCGGAAAGCACCCAATCGTGAAAGCTGAAGGCCATCCCTCACTCAACAACGTCTGCTTCGTCGACGTTGCCACGGGCAAGAAATTCCTGACCCGCTCCGCCCTCAAGTCCTCCCGCAAGGAGACCATTGACGGCGTCGAATACCAAGTTGTCGTGCGCGACGTCACCAGCGACTCGCATCCCGCCTACACCGGCGAGAAGCGTCTCGTCGACACCGCCGGCCGCATCGAGAAGTTCTCGAACAAGTTCAAGCGCGTCCGCGGCGCCAAGTAATCGGCCCGCCCGTTCAGACGACTTTTTCAAAAAACCCGTTCCGTTCGCGGAACGGGTTTTTTATTGCCCGGGGGCAAGGGGTGACGAGGCGACCGGGGCGGAGACGTTCGGGATGGGGAGAGGCAAGGGGATCGCGCGCGAGCACGATCCTACATCGGTATCGTGGGTAGGAGCGGGCTTGCGCGCGATAGCACCCACCTCCTGCCCGCCGGGCGCTGCCACCCGAAACTGCTCCGCGCATTCCCCGGCGGGAATTTGGTTGCGGCGCGCGGCTCGGTCGGGTGCCGTTCGCGCCGTGTCCAACCCTGCTCCCCGCCTCATTGTTTTCGACTGCGACAGCACCCTCAGCGCGATCGAGGGTGTGGATGAACTCGCCCGCGTGCGTGGACCCGAGGTGTTTGCCCAAGTCGAGGCCATGACCCATGACGCCATGGACGGCCGCCTCGCCGTCGAGGCCGTGTTCGGGCGTCGCTTGGAGATCATCCAACCGTCGGCGGCGGATGTCGCCGCGGTGGGACAGCGATACATCGAGACGGTTGAGCCCACGGCGCTGGCCACGTTGCAGGCCTTGCGCGCCAAAGGGTGGACTCCGCTCATCCTTAGCGGTGGATTTCGCCCGGCGATCCGACCGCTGGCGGATTTCTTGGAGATCGATCGCGTCGAGGCGGTGGATCTTTATTTCGATGCGGCGGGCGAATATACGGGCTATGCCACCGATTATCCGACGACGCGTTCCGGCGGTAAGCCGGAGGTGATCCGTCAGTTGAAAACGGCGTTGGCTCCGGCTCGTATCGTGATGGTGGGGGATGGGGTAAGTGATTTGGAAACCAAACCCGAGGTGGATATGTTTGTAGGCTACGGGGCCTATGTGGCGCGGGATAAAGTGAAGGCGGGAGCGGATCACTTTATCACGCGCTTGGTCGATCTCGTGGCGTTGCTGGACTAAAATCGACCGATAATCGGCCTGAATCGCTTGCGCCTGTCCCGCTGGACTTTATCCGTCGGGTCCATGCCTGCACGGTTGTCATCTTTTCGTTCCGTTTTCATCAGTCTGTTGTTGGTCGGTTTGGCGGCCACGGTCTCCGCGGCGGGAGGCGGCGACGGTTCGCATGGGGCGGATCTTAATTTCCCGCTGCCGCTGGAGCAGTATGGGGATCACGAGACCACCAGTGTGATTGAAACCTTGAAAGGACGCATCGCGGCGGAGCCGTTCAACCTGGTTGCAACGGTCATTTTCCTGCTCGCGATTTTCCATACGTTTCTCACGGCGAAATTCCGGCATTGGGCCCACGAGGTGGAGCACGAGCACAACGAAAAACTGAAAGCGCGTTATCGTGATCCCGAGACCGATTACGATGGGGACGGCAAACCCGATGAAGTGAGTTTCAAGGGCCAAATGTTGCACTTCCTGGGCGAAGTGGAAGCGGTGTTTGGCATTTGGGCGGTGGTGCTTTTGGTCGCGTTGTCGATTGAAAAGGGCTGGGACACGGCGCTCGGCTACATCGACCAGGGGGTCAATTTTACCGAGCCGATGTTCGTGGTGGTGATCATGGCCATGGCCTCTTCGCGCCCGGTGCTGCGATTCGCGCGGTTCTGTCTTTCGGCGGTGGCGTCACTCGGAAAGCGATCCGTGGCGGCCTGGTGGTTATCGATTCTGATCGTGGGACCGTTGCTGGGTTCATTCATCACAGAGCCCGCTGCCATGACGATTTCGGCCCTGTTGCTGGCGCGTCAATTCTATGAGCTGAAGCCGTCCTTGCGGTTCGCCTATGCGTCCATCGGTTTGTTATTCGTCAACGTATCGGTGGGCGGCACGTTCACCCATTTCGCGGCGCCGCCCGTGCTGATGGTCGCGGGACCGTGGGGCTGGGACATGCCCTACATGTTTGAGCATTTCGGGTGGAAGGCATTGATCGGCATCCTGATTTCCACCGGTATTTACTACGCGATCTTCCGTGGTGAATTCGCCGAAATGGACAAGCGAGCCAAGGCGGCCGCGAACAGCGAAACCCGTTCCCGCGACGGTGAGCCGGTGCCGGCTTGGATCACGACGGTGCAGATGGTCTTCATGGCATGGACGGTGTTTGTGGCGCATCATCCGGCGCTGTTCATCGGTGGCTTTTTGTTCTTCCTGGCATTTGCCCAGGCGACGGCCCACCACCAAGCCAAAATCGATCTGAAACCACCGCTGTTGGTGGGCTTTTTCCTCGCGGGTCTGGTCACGCACGGTGGTTTGCAAGGTTGGTGGATTGCGCCGGTGCTGAAGAGTCTCGGCGAAGTGCCCTTGTTTGCCGGGGCGACGATTCTCACCGCGTTCAATGACAATGCCGCCATCACCTATTTGGCGACCTTGGTGCCGGGCTTCACGGAGGAACTCAAATACGCCGTGGTGGCGGGGGCGGTGACCGGCGGCGGTTTGACCGTGATCGCCAACGCGCCGAATCCGGCGGGCCAATCGATCCTGCAACGTTACTTCCCGTCGGGGGTCTCGCCACTCGGACTGTTGGCCGGTGCGGTGTTGCCGACCATCGTGATGTCGGCCTGCTTCCTCTTGCTGGGAACGATTTGATCCACCCGGCCTGGCCGCGTGGGAAATCCCCACTTTAGTAAACCCCAATTCCAACGCAGGCACCGACCCGTGGGGATTTTCGGGAGCTGCGGTTTACGGGAAGAGACCGCGGCTGGCTTTGGCGTCGGCGACGCGTTGAATGCCCAACGTTTGGGCGGCGAGGCGGCGGCTGAAGCCGAACTTGGCCTTCTGCGCTTCGACAGCGTTTTTGGCCCGAAGTAGAATCTTGAACAGCTTCGCCATCACTTCCTCGCGGTCCCAGTAATAGTTCTGCCGGTTTTGCAGCCACTCGAAATAGGAGACAGTCACGCCGCCGGCGTTGCAGAGCACATCGGGAATGATCAGCACATCGCCGCGCTTGATGAGCATGCGTTCGGCGAGGTTGGTGGTCGGTCCGTTGGCTCCTTCCGCGAGAATGCGGCAACGCACCTTGTCGGCGTTGTCCTTTTTGATAACCCGGGGCAGGGCGGCGGGAATGAGCACGGTGCACTCCAGGGCAAGTAGCTCGTCGTTGGTGATCTGGTCGCCGCCGTCGAAGTCGGTGAGGACCTTTTCGGAGGCGATGTATTGGAGCGCTTTGCCGATATCGATGCCCTTGGCATTGTAGATGCCGCCCGTCCAATCGGAGATTGCGATCACTTTGGCCCCGTAGGCCACGAGCGCCAGAGCGGCTTCGCTGCCGACGTTGCCAAAGCCCTGAATCGCGACCGTGGTCTCGCCCAGGGGGATTTTCAGATCCTCCAAATAAAGTTTAACCAGGTAGGCGACGCCGGCACCGGTGGCCTCACGTCGACCGGCCGAGCCGCCCAGCGCAATGGGTTTGCCGGTGACAATGGCGGGTTCGATGTGGCCGACATGATTGGAGTAGGTGTCCATCATCCACCCCATCATTTGTTCGTTGGTGCCCATGTCCGGAGCAGGCACATCCACGTCGGGACCAATGAAAGGGATCAACTCCTGCATGTAGCGGCGGGCGAGTCGCTCCAGTTCCTTGGCGGTGAGCTGGTCCGGATTCACGATGACGCCACCTTTGGCGCCGCCGTAGGGAATGCCCATGAGCGAACACTTCCAACTCATCCACATCGAAAGGGCGGCGACTTCGCCCAGCGTCACGTCCTGATGAAAACGGATGCCACCCTTGGACGGGCCGGTGGAGAGATTGTGTTGAACGCGGTATCCCTCGAATACGGTGACGCTGCCATCATCGCGTTGGATCGGGAGCGAAAACGCCACGCACCGTCGGGGATATTTGGTGCGATCACGCAGCGATTCCGGTAAATTGATGGCGTCGGCCGCTTGATCGAACTGGCGGCAGGCCATTGTGAAGACGTCCGATGAGTAGAGGGACGAAATAATGACTTTGGACATATAGAGGTTTGTTATCGGCACGCTAGCGCAGCGGGTTGAGACGGCAACCGTGTTCGCCGAGTTAGTTGCCGGGGCACAGTAACAAGCGCGGTTGAAATCCTGCGAATGACTGCCTCAGTCTATGGTCAATGTATGGTTTTCTCTACCGCCTGGGCACCTGGCTGCTTCAAAAGGTCGGCGTCGCGGTGTTGATCGCAGTCGTCGCTTTGGTGGCGATGGGCATCTGGCTGTATGCGCGGGATCAGGTGGATGCGGAGACGCGGCGGGAAGAGTTTATCGAGCGGCTCGAAGCGTCACGAGTGGAGATCGTCGCCGCGCAGGCGACGGCGTTGCAAGCGGTGGCCAACCTGAAATCCGAAGTGCGCGAGCAGGAACGCCGCGTGGCCGCCGCCAATAAAATCATCGCCAATTTGCGGGCCCTGGAAAGCTGGTGGGAGAGCCTGTTCGGCAACGCGGAACAGCAGGCTGCGAATGTCCAGCAAGTCCAGCGCATGGAGGCCCTCAAACAGGAATCCGCGGGTAAAATCGCCGCGCTGACCGAGCAGTTGCAACACGCCATCGGCCAGTCCGAGGATCTCTCGTTCCAGTTGACCAACATTGAGAAGGACCTCGTCGGGGCGGCCGAGTCGGAGTCGGTGGTGTCGCACTACGTGCGCAATGCCTGGGACCAGTCGAAGGGCTATCTGCTGATCGCGTTGTTGGTCTACTTCTTCGGTCCGACCGTGGTCAAGTTACTCGCGTATTACGTGCTCGCGCCCGTGCTTTCGCGCGGCAAACCGATTCGGTTCGACACGGAGTTGGTGGCGATGCCGCACGTGCGACCGAGCGCGGTTTCGACCGAGGTCAAGTTGTGGTCGGGCGAAGTGCTGCGGGTGAAGGAAAAGTTCCTGCAAGCCAGTGATGAGCATCTCTCGCGCAAGACCCGCTTTCTGTTCGATTGGGCGATTCCGTTCACGAGTGTGGCCTGCGGGCTCACCGAGCTCGTGGAGATGCGCAATACGAAGGCAGGGGAGCGCTCTTCGCTGACGTTGTCCAACAGCGATGATCCGCACACGGAGTTGTCCGTGATCGAAGTGCCCGAAGGGGCCTCGTTGATTTTGCGTCCGAGTTTTCTCGTCGGCGTGATCACGCACGACGAAGAGAAGGTGGAGATTCGCCGCCGTTGGACCCTGTTTCGCTGGCAGGCGTGGGTGACCCTGCAGTTTCGTTTCTTCGAATTTGTGGGGCCGTGCCGTCTGGTGGTCGCGGGCAGTCGCGGTGTGCGGGCGGAAGTATTGCAAAGCACGTCGGATAAAACCCAGCCGGCCCGGCGCACCAACCAGCTCGCCACGATCGGATTCACGCCGTCGCTGGACTACCTGCCGGTGCGGGCGGAAACGTTTTGGGGCTACTACCGCAACATGAACCCGTTGTTCGACGACTTGTTCGCGGGGCAGGGCATGTTTGTCCTGCAGGAGACGGCCAACGATCCGGAAAAAGGCGGACCCGCTCGCTTCTGGCAGGCGATCTGGAACAGTGTGCTCAAGGTGTTCGGTATCTAAGCCGCTCCGCCAAATTTTCATGACTATGCAGCCAAACGAAATGGGCATGCTGTTCGACTGGGACGGCGTCATCATCGATTCATCAAAGCAACACGAGGAAAGCTGGGAGCGCCTCGCGACGGAGGAGGGCCGGGAGCTCCCGCCGGACCATTTCGTGCAGGGCTTCGGCAAGAAGAATGAGTTCATCATTCCGAACCTCCTCGGCTGGGCGTCCGATCCCGCGGAGGTGCGCCGCCTGTCGCTGCGGAAGGAGGCATTATATCGTGAGATCGTGGTTGAGAAAGGCTTGGAAGCGCTGCCCGGGGTGCATGATTTTCTCGATCGCCTGCGAGCCGCCGGTGTTCCCACCTGCGTGGGTTCGTCGACGCATCGGCAGAATATCGATACCATTCTCGGCGTGATGAAATTCGAAGGACTGTTCGACGACATCGTGACGGCGGAGGATGTCACCGACGGCAAACCGCACCCGGAGGTATTCCTCAAGGCCGCCGGGAAAATCAACCGGCCCCCGGAGCACTGTATCGTCTTCGAGGATGCGTTTGCCGGGATCGAAGCCGCTCGCGCCGGGGGTATCAAAGTCGTGGGCGTCGCCACCACGCACGATGCCGCCACGCTCACTCCTCTCGTTGACCGGGTCGTGCACCGTCTCGACGAACTCGCGGTGGAGGATCTCATGGGTTTGATCGACAGTTCCGCCGCTCGACTTTGACCCGGAAAACCCTGTTTCACGTTTTAACCTGATGTCGCTTTTCAAACTAGCCTCCGATTACGAACCGACCGGCGACCAACCGCAGGCGATCGAGGCCTTGGTGAAGTCGATCAAGGCCGGGAACCGCGATCAGACGCTGCTGGGGGTGACGGGGTCGGGTAAGACGTTCACGATGGCCAATGTCATCGCGCAGTGTGACCGGCCGACGTTGATCATGTCGCACAACAAAACCCTGGCGGCGCAGCTGTATTCCGAGTTCAAAAACTTCTTTCCCGACAACGCGGTCGAATACTTCGTCAGTTACTACGATTATTATCAGCCCGAGGCCTACATCTCTTCCACGGACACCTTCATCGAGAAGGATTCATCCATCAACGAGGAGATCGAACGCCTGCGCATCGCCGCCACCAGCTCGCTCGTATCGCGCCGCGATGTGATCGTGGTCGCGTCCGTATCCTGTATTTACGGACTCGGTTCACCGGAGGACTTCAAAACGCTGCGGTTGGAACTGCGCCGGGGCAAAACCCTGCCGCGGCAGGAGTTGCTGGAGCGGCTGGTCGACAACCTTTACGAGCGCAACGACTACGATCTGAAGCGCGGTCGTTTCCGCGTGCGGGGCGATGTGATCGACGTGATGCCCGCCTACAGCGAGCAGGCCCTGCGCGTCGAGTTGTGGGGCGACGATGTCGAAAGCATCAGCGAGTTCGATCCGCTGACCGGGGACACGATTCGCTCGTTGGATCAATTCGACCTGTATCCCGCCAATCAATACGTCACGACCAAGGACAAAATGGAGGGCGCGGTGGCCAAGATCAAAGCCGAGCTCGACGAACGGGTGGCCGAGTTCGAAGCGGCCGGCAAGTATCTCGAAGCCCAGCGCGTGCGCATGCGGACGAATTATGATTTGGAGATGCTGCAGGAGATGGGGTTTTGCAACGGTATCGAGAACTACTCGATGCACATGGCGGGACGGACGGAAGGTGAGCGCCCGACGTGTCTGATCGATTTTTTCCCGGAGGATTTCATGGTCTTTCTCGACGAAAGTCATGCCACCGTGCCGCAGATCGGCGGTATGTTCAACGGCGACCGGGCGCGCAAGACGGTGCTGGTCGATCACGGATTTCGGTTGCCGTCGGCCATCGAAAATCGACCGCAATCTTTTGCCGAGTTTCGCGAAATCACGAAACAGACCCTCTACGTCTCGGCGACGCCGGCCGCCTATGAAATCGAGCATTCCGCCGTCGTGGCCGAGCAGGTGATTCGTCCCACCGGATTGCTCGATCCCGAGATCGTGTTGCGGCCGATCAAGGGCCAGGTGGAGGACCTCATGGGCGAGGTGCGCGCCGCGGTCGCGGCGGGGGAGCGCGTGCTCGTCACCACCCTCACCAAGCGGCTTTCAGAAGATCTTACCAGTTATCTGCGCGAGTCCGGCATTCGGGTCGAATACTTGCACTCCGACATCGATGCGATCGAGCGGGTGGAGATCCTGCGCAATCTGCGCCTGGGTAACTTTGATGTGTTGATCGGGATCAATCTGCTGCGGGAGGGATTGGATCTTCCGGAGGTCGCGCTGGTCGCGATTCTGGATGCCGACAAGGAAGGTTTCCTGCGCAGTGCGACGTCGCTCATTCAGACGGCTGGTCGCGCGGCCCGACATGAGAAAGGTCGCGTGATTTTTTACGCCGACAAACGCACGGACTCCATTCTCCGCACCCTCGAAGTCACCCAGTCCCGCCGCGAGAAGCAGCTGGCTTACAACCAAGCTCACGGCATCACGCCGCGCGGGGTGCAGCGCTCGGCTCAGGCCAGTCTTCATGTCTACGACGGCACCGGAAAATCAACGGAGGTCGAGCTCGCGGCGGCCGAAGACAGTGGCGAAGACGTGGCGGCGGTGATCGCCGAACTGGAGGTCGAAATGACCGATGCCTCCACTCGTTTGGAGTTCGAACGGGCCGCGTTGTTGCGCGATCAGATCGAAGCGCTGCGCACGGGGGACTACAAAAAACTGGCCAAGGTCGGGCAGGGCAAAAAACGCGGCGGCAAAGGCGCCGGACGCTACCGTCGGTCCTGAACGATGGCCGCCGGACATTACCACGTTCGTTCGGTCTGGTGGCATGGCTGGGTGCGGACCTGGGCGCTGGCGGTGGGATGCCTTGCGCTGATGTCCGTCGCCTCGGCCGCGGTCGAAGTGTCGCCCGCAGCCGCGTTGCAGCCGCCGACCGAGGAGTGGGTTAAAGCGACGCTGCACAGCTCACCGGATCTCGTTTGGGCGGAGATTGAAACGACGGCGAGTAACGCGGCGCTGGTCGCCAAAGCCAAAAATCGCACGGATGCCATGGAGGGTTGGTTGCTGGTGGCGCGTTGGTCGCGGCTGATGGGGACGAATGAGCGCGAGGTCACCCGGCGCTGGGCCAACGCGATCAACTCGGCGCGACTTGGCCATGCCAACATGGCGCGCGATTACGATCCGCCTTCGCGGGCGCTCAGTGCGATGGTTTCGCCGCAGTTTTTTGTTAATCTGATCTCCGACCGGGAGCTCTCGCGCAGCTTTTTCGACCTGCTCACGCCTTACGATTATTTGCCCGGAGTTTTGGCGATTCTGGATCGGTTGTATCAGGACGATCCGGCGGACTTTGTCGCGTATCAGGAACTGGCGCTCGCGATTGCGTTGGTCTTCGACGTGCCGCCGCCGCCGCATTGGCCCCACGGACAAGTGTCGCCGGAATTGTTGCCGCGCACGTTACCCGAGCCGTTGGAGGCGTTTCATTTTTGGGTGAAGTCGGACCGCGCGCGCAAGACGTTGCACCGGTTGCAGCGACTTAAGGCGTCGGAGTTGAAGTTTGTCGTGAGTGCGGCGGCATCGTTCGAAGACTTGCGCTGGGCCCAGGCGAGTCCGCAGCTTAATTTCAGCACGTTGCCGGGAACTTATGATGCGATCAGGTATCGCGACGATCGGGCGGATCAGTCGATCTTCGACTGGCCGGGCTCGAGTTACACGTTGCCGACGATTTTGAGCCAAGGCGGCATTTGCATCGACCAAGGTTATTTCGCCAGCGAGATGGGTAAAGCGCGCGGCGTGCCGACGTTGTTGTTTCGCGGGGTCGGACTGGATGGGCGCCACGCTTGGTTTGGCTACTTGGATGCGAAGCAGAAATGGCGGCTCGATGTCGGCCGTTACGCCGAGCAGCAATACGTCGCGGGCGTCGCGTTTGATCCGCAGACGTGGGCCAATGTGAACGACCACGAGCTGGCGTTTTTGGCGGAACGATTCCGGTTCCTGCCGAATTACCAGCAGTCCCGCGCCTGGCAGTTCATGGCGCAGGAACACTTGCGCCGCAATGAAGTGGAGGACGCGATCGCCGCGGCGCAGCGTGCGGTCAACTACGAGTCGCGCAACGTGGCGGCGTGGGAACTGTTGCTGCTGGCGCAAAGCACGGCGGAGTGGCCGGTGATCAAACGCGAGAGCACGATGCGATCGGCCGCACGCTCATTCCAACGTTACCCTGATCTCAACGCCCGGTTCATGCGCGAGGTCATCGCGGCGATGCGCGAACGTGGTCAAACCAGCGCCGCCGATCACGAGGAGCGTCAACTCGCCCGCAAGTTCACCGTCGACCGCTCGGATCTCGCGATCTCACAGGCGGCGGAAATGCTTAACCGCACCATGGTGGAGGACCCACCGGAAGTGCAGTTGCGCGTGTTTCAGAACGCGTTGCGCCAGTTCGGGGTGGGCGCGGGCATGGATGCGTTTGATCGGTTGGTGGAACCGTTCTTCGATTACACGCTGGGCCAGGCACGACGTAACGATGCCGGCATGGTGCTCACCATCGCCCACCGGGTGCTGCAGCCGCCCGCGGGCAGTCAATTTGCCCAGGAGATACAGCGGCTCGCGCAGCAGCTCCGCTGATCCTAAATTCCGCAGTTGGATTTTACAGAAGGCAACGAAGAGCACGAAGCTGGAACGAGTTGCAGGCGATTATGGGCATCAATTCATTCACCCGTAAGGTGAGTTGGATGCCATGCAATTTACTCGATTTAACTCACGTTTTTACAGCGCTTTGTTAACTTTGTTACCTTCTGTGAACTGCGTTAATTAGGCTGATGTGGGCGGCGAGGGTCGCGGCGGAAAATTTTAGTTCGTGGCGATGCCGCCGGGCCGCAGGGCTTCCTGCGCGGTGACGGCCGCGGCCGCGCGGGTTTCGCAACCGAGTTTGCGGAAGATGTTTTCCACGTGCTTGTGGATGGTGCGCACGCCGGCGCCGAGGATGGTCGCGATGTCGGGGTTGCTTTTGCCCTGGGCGATCCACCACAGCACTTCGGCCTCCCGCGACGTGAGTCCGAGGGCGAGGAGAGCCGAGGGGTTGGGCGACGGGGCTTTTTCTTCGAGGACGAAAAACGAGAGGTCGTCGCGACCTGACTCGGTGAAGCGACGCAACGTGAGACCGGAGTCGGGTCGGCGCAGGCTGGCCGGTAGTTCGCCGGCGGTCTGATAGTCATCGCAATGGCGGTGCAGCAGTGATTCCGCGAGGCGCGTGGTAAACACCACCATGCCGCGGGCGTCGGTGATGATGACGGCGCGGTCGAGTGATTTTGCCAATTGGTTTTCCGCGTCGATACGCAACGCGAGTTCGTCCTCCAAATTGCGCCGGAGGGACAGGAGTTCCAGATGGGTTTTCACCCGCGCCAATACTTCCTGTTCGAAGAACGGTTTGACGATGTAGTCGACCGCTCCTTCGTCGAACGCGCGGACTTTCTGGGCAGGTTCGTCCAGTGCGGTCATGAAGAGCACCGGGATACTGCGCCATTTGGCGTTTTGCTTGAGGCGGCGGCAGGTTTCGAATCCATCGAGTCCGGGCATCATGACATCGAGCAGGATCAGATCAGGCGTGGCGTGCTGCAGCTGGGCGAGCGCACTTTGTCCGCTCTCGGCGACCAATACCTCGTGGCCGGCGTCGCCCAATGCTTCGAGGAGCACCCCCACATTGGCAGGAGTGTCGTCGACGACGAGAACAGTGGCGGTATCGGACATGGGGATCGGGCAAATGCGAAACGATTGCGCAGGGTCCGTCAATCAGTCGGTAAGGATTACACCCTAACTTTCGGTGACGCTCAATTCCTCCAACCGGGTGCGGATGCGATCCATTTGGAAGCGCGCGGCGAGGTTTTGCAGTTCGGCGATCAAGGGCGGCGGCGGATGAGCGGTGCGGGATATCTCGGCAAGCGCCGAACGAAGACCTCGAATGTCGCCGCGTTGCGCCATGGGCAGGAGAGTGCGAACCCAGCACGCGTCGGTGGTCGCCCCCGATGCTGGCGAATGAGAATCCGGGTCCCTGCTGATCGGAGATGCTTCGTTTTCGATCCATTGCAACCCCAGGACGCGACTCATGCGTTGGAAGAGGTCGTCCTCCCGGAATGGTTTCGGGAGGAAATCGTCGCAACCGGCGTCGAGCGCGACCTGCGCGTCGAAGGAAAGCACCGATGCCGACATGAGCACGATGCGCGGGGTGGGGCCGTAGGTGCGACGCACGACGCGCGTCATTTCAAGACCATCCATACCCGGCATCCTCAGATCGAGAATAATGGCATCGGGTCGTTCGCGGGCGAGGGCGGCGAGCGCGTTGGCGGCGGACTCGAACAATGCGACCGTGAAGCCGAGGGGCGTGAGTAAATCGCGCAGTAGATGGCGGTTCACGGCCACGTCATCGACCACGTAGAGCGATCTACGCGGGCCCGCGTAGCCGGTGACGATGCGGCGGATGCTGGGAACGTCGGCCGGTTCGCTCGGCATGATTTCCGCCGGCAGATCGAATGTGAATGAACTGCCTTTGCCTTTCGCACTGCGCAGGGAGATTTCGCCTCCCATCATCTCCACGAGGCGTCGGGAAATCGAGAGGCCCAGACCCGTGCCCGGCTCGGGCGGTCGCGCATCGACGGCCTGGTGGAAGGGCTCGAAGAGGTTCGCTTGGTCCTCATGGGAGAGACCTACGCCGGTGTCGTTGACGTGGAAACGAATCCTCGGGCCGGCGGAACCCTCGATTGTCGAAACGGTAAGGGTGACCCGACCTTCGTGGGTAAATTTGACCGCGTTGCTGAGCAAGTTGTCGAGCACCTGGCGCAGCTTGGGCGCATCGCCGAGGAGGTGGCTCGGCAGGTGGGGGTCGGCCACGATTTCGAAAGCGAGCCCTTTGTCCGCGGCACGCATTTCGGTGGTGACGGCGATGTCGCGCAGGAGGTGAGCGAGGTCGAACGGGGCGGTGCGCAGTTCCAGTTTGCCGGCTTCAATTTTGGAAAAATCAAGCACTTCATTGATCATGGTCAGCAAGTGCTCACCGGAGGACGCCACGACGCGGACCTGTTCGCGGCCGTTCTCGTCGAGAGTAGGGTTGCGTTCGAGGATTTGGGCATAGCCGATCACGCCATTGAGAGGCGTGCGCAGTTCATGGCTCATGTTGGCAAGAAAAGTGGATTTGGCGCGGTTGGCGGTTTCGGCATCCGTCTTTGCAATCGCGAGTTCCGCGGTGCGTTGATCGACCAATTGCGCGAGGCGTTGTCGTTCCCGTTCTGCTTTGCCCGCGCGCCAACGTTCGAACCCGACGAGCAACCCGATCACCCCGACAAGGTAACCCGCATAGGACACGTGGCGCCGATACCACGGCGGAGTGACCCGGAAATCAAAGCGCGCCGTGTCACTGATCGAACCAGCCTGATCCATCGAACGGACCTCCAAGGTGAAAGGTCCGCCCTCGAGATTGGTGAAACTGACCTGGGGAATTTCACTCGGCTCGGACCATCGCGGGCTGAAGCCCAACAAGCGCGTCTGATACCGCAGACCCGTCGCCAAGTCGAAACGCGGATTGGCGAATTCGAAGACAATGGGTTCGCGCGAATACGGAAGTTGATAGTCCGTTTGCCCGGCCGTCAGTCCCGCCAGAGGCAGGTGGCGATCGCCTTGACGCACCGACCGAATGGCGGCTTGCCAAGGCGAGGCCGACTCCGCGAGACGATCCAGCTCAATGCGCACGTGGTTGTCGTATCCCCGCGCCCACAATACGGGCTGCTCACCACTTTCATCCACGTGCACCACGGCCACCCCGGCGAATCCGATCTCATCGAGCACCGGGCCGGGGGCGGAGCGCCAGAGCAGTGAGCCGTCGGATTGGGGAAGAAAACGGCCAAACGGATACTGGGCCGACATCGCGCTTTCGCCGAAGACCGACGCCCACGTGGCACCGTCGGGTGTCACGATCGTCGGGGTCATGGCGTGGTCGTTGGAACCGTTGATCGGATAGCGATCATCCGGTTCGAATTGTCGGGAGTTTTTGTTGAATTTCACCCCACCCGCATCGGTAAAGAAAACGGTGCCGTGGCTGCCCGGAGTGACCGTGGTCCACGTCATGGCCTCCGGCAGCCCGTGGCCGTGGTGGTAGTTTTCGAACTCGAATGCCGTCCCGACCTGAACTGTATTGGCCGCTGGGATACGCCAGAACCCCGTGCTGTAACTGGCGACCCAGACGTCACCGTCGTCCTCCTCGACGAGCGTAAAACAAATTCCGACGCCGAGTTGTTGCGCGATGATCTCCCATTGCCCCTCCTCGGTGCGCTCGACCACAAAAAAACCATCCTGGCCTGCGATGAAGTAGCGGCCCGGGTGGAATTTCGAAGGAACGAGCATCTTGGGTTGGCTCTTCGACAGATCGATGAGCAGCTCGTGTTGGTCGTCCGGTAGCAAACGGTGCAGACCCGCCGCGCTGGAGAAGATGAGTTGGTCATCGATCGTGCTGAACGCAAAGACGTTGGTGAGATCGGAAACGATACGAGTAAAGTGGGCGGAGTCTCCCGTTTGGGCATGGGGGGGCTGCAAACGATACAGGCCATCGAACGCTCCCGCATATACGTCTCCATGGTAACGATACCACCCGTCGATCGTCCCCGGGGTGGGGCCGTTGGTCTCATCAAATATCGTCACCGCGCTGCGAAAGTCGATACGCACCGCGCCGGAATTCAGTCCCGCCCAAAGGCCGCCGGTCGGATCGATGAACAAGGAGAGCACGGCGTTGTCCGCGAGACCGTTTTCACGGTCGAGTCGGCGCACGCGGCTGCCATCGAGCAGCGCAATAACGAGTCCCCGCTGGCTGGTGGCGACCGCGATGGATCCGTCGCCCAGATTCAACGCCGCGTTCACTCGTGTCGTTTTGACGAGCGCATCCAGTGCGCCGTCGACGCGGCGAAATGACTGCGTGGTTTTATCGAGTTCGAAAACCCCTCGCTCGCCGACCACCCACAACGGATCGGCACCTTCCCGCGGCACGGCGAAAGGTCGCCGCCCGGCCAGAATGTCCGCATCGCGTGCCACCGTGATGAGTTCGTCACCGACGATTTGAACGAGTTGGTCGTGAGCAGAAATCCAATAGAGTTCGTCGCCGGCTTTGATCAGTTCTTCGCCTTCACCGGGCTCGGCGCTGGGCCAAATTCTCAAATCGTTTTCACGATAGCGAACCAAGCCATTGGGCGTGCTCAAATAGGGGTCACCCAGATGTTCCCGGACGCTGCCATCGCGACCGACGCTGCGCAACTCCGGCGGCAATTCGTCCAACACGGAGTGGTAGGTCATTTTCAACTCTCCCGGCGTGGCGAGGTAGTAACCCAAATGATCCATGCCCGAACTCCACACGCGTCCGTCCGGAGTGGCGGCGATGCGATAGGTATAGGTCAGGGGCGCGGAATGATGCATCCACCGCACGCCGTCGAATTGGAGAATACCCTGCACGTTGGCCAAATAGATGAAGCCATCCGTGCCTGCCGTGATGTCGAAGATCTGCGGATGGCCCAAATATTCGGTGGGGCGAAAATCTCGCATGATCGGCCGACCCGACTCGACGTCCAACAAGTTGGCCCGCATCGGCATGCTGCCGAATAGAACCCAAGCCATAGCGTGAAAAATACCGAATCTAGGTTTCACGGTTTTGAAGGCATGGAGCGTCGGCCCCGGCGTCAACCACCCGCTCAACGGAGGACGGACCAGAGGCTGGCGAAGTCGTCCGTCCATCGCGGCCCATGTAACGTTTCCGGGCTCGCGATGCCGGTTGCACGGGTGATGGCGTCGACGTCGAGCGTGCCGCGTTCCCGCGCCAGAATGATCCACTGACTGGCAAAGTCCCACCAGTCGTCCGAGGCGGGGTAGTGGATGATGTGGGCAAGAAACATGTCGTGCGCGCGGGCATGCCCCTCGAGCACCGGCCGCAGATCAACGAGGCGATTGGAAATATTGAAAACCAACACCCCCGCGGGAGCGAGGCGATCCAGGTAGGACTCGAACGCTTCGGTGGTGAGCAGATGCATCGGCACGGCGTCGCTGCTGAAAGCGTCGAGCACCAGAATATCGAACCGGGGCGATGACCGGGCACGGTTCTCCCGCTCGATCAACTGTCGGCCGTCGCCAACCACGATTTCGATCTCCGCTTGGCTCCGCGCCAAAAACTGAAAATGCCGTTCCGCGAGTTCGACCACATGGGGATCAATTTCGTAGAAACGGATCCGGTCCCCGGGCATCCCGTAACTCGCGATGGTGCCCACGCCCAGTCCCACCACGCAGATGTTTCGCCCGACGTTTTGATTCGACCGGGACAACGCCCGTCCGATTCCGCTGTCGGGATGATAGTAGCTGGTGGGATAATCGACGAAATCCGCATGGGTGAGCTGGATGCCGTGCGTGGTGTTGCCGTGAGCCATGAACCGAGCGTGGGCGCGGGGATCCGTGGTCGGATAATCCGTCACGGTCACGGTGCCGTGAAACCCGCGGCGCACCGCGACGGTGTCGGGCGCGGGTTGCAGTGCTGAGCCAAGGTAGTGGAAAATCAACCACAACCCGAGCACCGCGACCCCCCAACTGGTGCGACGCTGCCAGGTGCGCACCCAGCCGTGGCGGTGATCGCCCACGGCGAAGATGATCACGACCACGACGAGTCCGAGTTTCCACCGTTGGGCGACGAACCATGTCAGCACATGCTGGCCAAGGTGATCGAAAGCTCCGGTGCGCAACAGCGGCACCATGGCAAGGGCGAGGAGTTGGCCGATGCCCCAGGCCACCGCGCGTTGGCGATCCCGGGTCCGGAGAATTTCCCGACCGACGCAGAGGATCAAGGCACTCCACAGCAGCGGCAGATCGATGTTGTGATCGAACCAATACGGGGAGAGCACCGCGACGATCAGCGTGCCCAACGCTCCCCCGGCCGAAATAGTGAGATAGAAAAGGGTCAGATACCGGGGCTGAGGTCGGGAGCGAAAGAGCTCACCATGGCAAATCAGACCGGCCACCGCCAAAGCCGTGAGATGGCCGCCAAGTAGTTGCCCGAATGATGCTCTGGTTCCAAACACGCGCAAATCGAGCGAGACTGCTGCCGCCACGAGCATGGCCCCGGCCAGCAATACCGGTCGATAACCGTGGGCCCGACCGAACGTGACCACAAAGGTCAGCAGATAAACCGTGATCGGGGCCAACCACAGAAACGGCACCGCGGCGATATCGAGGGTCAGCGTTTCGGTGGTGGCGGCGAGTAGACCGGTGGCGAGGCCGGCCCACACGAGCCAATGCGCCATTTGTCGAATGGTCGGGGGCGGTGTCGCCTCGGCCACGGGCGCAACCTCGGCAACCCCGCCAGTCGCGCGTCGAGTTCGCCCACACCAGAAACAAACCACCGTAAACCCCACGAACCCGATCGCCCAGCCCCACGCCTGATGCGCCCGGGTGAGTGTCGTCTCGATGACGAAGGGATATGCCACGAGGGCCAGTAACGAACCGACGTTCGACAGAGCGTAAAGGCGATACGGTGAACGATGAGGAAACGTGTCGCTAAACCACCGTTGCACGAGCGGACCGGTTGCCGCCAGCAGCACAAACGGGAGACCGACGTGGGTGATGAGCAGGCGCAGGACCTGACCGATGGGAGACGTGCTGGCGTCGCCGGGATCGATGGCATCGGGCATGGGAGGCAACCACAGAAACGCCCCCATCAACAAACCGAGATGCACGGCCACTTGGTGTCGTGCCGCCAGATATTTCGTCAGCACGTGCGCATACGCATAGCCGACCAGCAGCGCCGTCTGAAAAAACAACAAGCACGTCGTCCATACGCTCGGCGATCCGCCGAATTCCGGCAGCAGGTAACGACCCATGATGGGCTGGACCAGAAACAGCAGAAAAGCGCCGAGAAAAATGGCGACGGCAAAGGGCAGCATGGCAGCGGGGAGGAGGAGCGAACGGACGCCCGCCCATGCAGGCGAGCTTTCCCGGGCGCGAACCAACTCGTTTCGTCCCCGCGCCACCAGATCGTGACGCCATCAAGTGACTTGAGCAGCGGCCAGAAACGCTTTCAACGCCGGAGGGTTGTCGGCGGTGTCGCGCCATGCCAGCGTGAGGTGGCTGACCGGAGTAGGGCCGGTGAGCACGCGGAACACGACGTCATTGGGCAAATTGCGCGCTTCGGAAGGACACATGAGCGTCGCGCCGACGCCCGCTCGCACGAGCCCCACCGCATTGGCGCGCGGCCAAACTTCCTCAGCGATGTGCGGAGTCACGCCGGCTTCGGTGAATGCAGCCAAAGTCCGATCGTAGAAACTCGAGTTGAGGTGACGTGGGAACAGCACGAACGGCACCTTGGCCATGTCGCGCAGACGCAGCGTTTTTCGTTTGGCCGCCGGGTGATCGGCCGCGAGCACGACGCCATTGCGTTCCCGCAACAGCGGACGGGTTTGAAAGCCCGGCGGCAGCATGTGCGGGTGCAAAAAACCGCAGGCAATGCGACCCGTGCGCAGAGCCTCCACCTGGGCCGACGTCGGCGACTCGCTCAACTCCACGCGCACCTTCCGATGCGATTGGGAAAACGCCCGCAGGATCGCCGGCAACACCGTGGCCATGGCCAGACCCGTAAAGCCGACGCGCAGGATGCCGGTGCCGCCGGCGGCGATCGACTGAAGTTCGGCCGGCAGGCGCCTGAGTCGCAACAGAATGGGTTCCACCCGATCCAGCAGATCCTTGCCCGCCGCCGTGAGTTCGACGCGTCGACGCGACCGCGAGAACAACAACACCCCGAGGGATTTTTCCAGCTGCGCGATCTGGCGCGACAAAGCGGGTTGGGCGACGCCCAACGACTCCGCCGCTTTGCGAAAATGGAGCAGTTTTGCCACCTCGCGAAAGTAGACGAAGTGGCGCAGTTCGAAATCGTATTGATACTCACGAGGCATCAATAAACACCAAGCAAGTATTTAAGAGGTATCGCAAGCTCTGTTATACTCAGGGCGGTTCAGTTAGTTGTGTTAACCGCGGAGGTCGCGAACCTAGCAAAGTTTTCTTGTGATTTCTTAGCCCCCCTTGCGACCTTCGCGGTTTTTCTTTCACTGATCCGTTTCGCAAATCTCTCTCATGGCCCAATCTCTGTTCGAAAAAGTCTGGAACGCCCACACGGTTCGCACCCTTGCGAACGGGCAGACCCAGCTGCTCATTGGCACGCATCTGATTCACGAAGTCACTTCACCGCAGGCCTTTGGCATGTTGCGCGACTTGAACCTGCCCGTGCTGATGCCGACCCGCACATTTGCCACGGTGGATCACATCGTCCCGACCGACCAGTTCGTCGAGCCGTATGCCGATCCTCTCGCGCAGGCCATGATGGATGAGCTCCGCAAAAACTGCGCGGACAATAACATCACTTTCTTCGATCGCGGCACGGGCAAGCAGGGTATCGTGCACATCGTGGGTCCCGAGCAAGGCATCACCCAGCCCGGCACCACGATTGCCTGCGGCGATTCCCACACCTCCACGCATGGCGCGTTTGGTGCGATTGCGTTCGGCATCGGCACGACGCAGATCCGTGACGTGCTCGCCACGCAGACCATGGCGCTGGGCCAGCTCAAGGTGCGGCGCATCGAGGTAAATGGTAAGTTGCGTCCGGGCGTCTACGCCAAGGACGTCATCCTCCACATCATCGCTCAACTCGGCGTGAACGGCGGCACCGGTTTCGCTTACGAATACGCGGGTGAGGTCTTCGATAATTTCACCATGGAGCAGCGCATGACCGTCTGCAACATGTCGATCGAAGGCGGTGCGCGCGTGGGTTACGTCAATCCCGATGAGACGACATTCGAGTATCTCAAGGGCCGTCCTTACGCTCCGACAGGAGCCGATTGGGATGCTGCGGTCGCTCGCTGGAGCGATTTTGCGTCGGACGAAGGTTGCCGCTATGATGACGTCGTCGTGATCGACGCGGCGGACATCGCGCCTTCGGTCACGTGGGGCATCAATCCGGGGCAGGGGATTTCGATCGACCAAAGCATCCCCGATCCCGAGACGGCGACGACGGTCGACGAGCGTGCTTCCATCGAAGAAGCGCTCGAATACATGAAGTTTGCGCCCGGGGCTCCGATCAAAGGCACCAAGATCGATGTGGCCTTCCTCGGTTCCTGCACCAACGGCCGCCTCTCCGATTTTCAAGAAGTTGCCAAGTATCTCGAAGGCCGCCAAGTCGCTCCCGGCGTCAAAGCCATCGCGGTGCCCGGCTCGCAGATCGTGGCCGCTCAATGCGAAAAACTCGGCATCGACAAGATCATCGCCGCCGCCGGTTTTGAGTGGCGGGCCGCCGGATGTTCGATGTGTCTGGCGATGAACCCCGACAAGCTCATTGGGGACCAGCTCTGCGCCTCTTCCTCCAACCGGAACTTCAAGGGCCGCCAAGGTTCGACGACCGGACGCACGATTCTCATGAGCCCGCTCATGGTCGCCGCCGCCGCCGTCACCGGCGAAGTGGCCGATGCCCGCGAAGTCTTTGAAGTCGGCGAACTCGCCGCCGTTTAGTCTTCAACATTCTCAACCACGAAATACACGAAACCCGCGAAAGCCGTCCGTCGGTTACCCCTTTTCGTGTCATTCGTGTATTTCGTGGTTAATTCATTTTCCTGACATGGCTTTAGCAAAAATCACCTCGATATCCGGCCGCGCCGTTTACGTCCCCGGCAATGACATCGACACCGATCGCATCATCCCGGCGCGCTTCATGAAGTGCGTCACCTTCGACGGCCTTGGCGAGTATCTGTTCTACGACGTGCGCAAGGACGCCGACGGCAACGACCGGAAGCATCCGCTCAACGAGGCGCGTTTCAAGGGCGCGACCATCCTCCTGTCCGGGGCCAACTTTGGTTGCGGTTCTTCCCGGGAGCACGCTCCGCAAGCGATCCAGAAATACGGTTTTCGTGGCGTCGTGGCGGAGAATTTTGCCGAGATCTTTTTCGGTAACAGCACGACGCTCGGCATGCCCTGTGCCACCGCTGCCCGCGCCGACATCGCCAAGGTGGCGGCCGCGATCGATGCGGACCCGACGCTTGAGGTCACGATCGATGTCGACGCGCAGGTGGTGCGTTACGGCGACGACAGCATTCCGGCCGAGATCCGGGGTTCCGCCCGTGACGCCCTCCTCAACGGCCGGTGGGATGCCATCGCCGAACTTCATGAAGGCGTGCCGCAGGTCCAGGAACTGGCCGGCACGTTGCCCTACATGAAGGCCTGATTCCGGCGGCCCGCGTCAGGGCAGCTCATAAACTTCGACCAGCGCGACCCCGGTCGTATCGCTGTATCCGCTGATGGTGGCCGTGTAGGCCCCCGGCTGGATTTCCACGATCAACGCCGAGTCGAGACTCGATTCATGGGGGAACGGGAAAGCGCCCACCGCGGCGAACGCGGTTTTCAAGGCGTCGGCTCCCGCCCAATCGTCGTTGCTCGCGAGCACGGTGGTTTCGCCGAGCACTCGCACGGTGAGCACCGGGTCGACGAGCACACCGTCCACCCCGAAACCTCCGAGCGTCGGGCCCACGGCCCGGATCAACAAGCGCGCGGGAACGTTCCCATCATAAACAAAACCGGCGATCAAGGCGTCGGACCCGATGCCGACCTGGCTGCGCGCAGAGAGATTGACGAGTCGCGGCGTGTCGGTGCTGCCGGTATCGTAGACCTCTACCAGGGCGATGCCGGTGCCGTTGTCACCGCTGCCGACTTGGGCCGTATAGGCTCCGTTGGTCGTGGCATGCAGGAGCGCGGAGTCGGCGCTCGAATCATCGTCGAGAGGGAAGGCTCCCACGGTGACGAAGGCGGCTTTCAGGTTGGCGTCGCCGTTCCAATTGTCGTTGGTCGCCATGGCGCTCTGACCCAACGGTGCGAGTGAAACCGTGGGATCAGCCAGCGTGCCGGCGACTCCGAACGTGGCCAACGCGGGACCGATCACACGGACCAGCAGGGACTTTTCGGTTTGATCGGCAGTGGCTTCCCCGATGGCGAAGCCCACCGTGAGCGTCTGGCTGCCGGTGCCGGCTTGGGTGCGCACGGAGAGATTGGTCAAACGGCCGTGGGATGCGACGACTTCCCCGCCGTCGTCGGGTTCACCCGTGCCGGGATCGACGGGATCAAAACTCACCGTTGCGGCGGCGCTGATACTGCGACCCACGGCGTTGGAAACCTCCACGGTATAGTCGCCCAGATCGGCGGTGGTGACGTAGGCGCGGGACAGGGTTGGGTTGGTTTCACCAACCAGAAACTGGCCATTCAAGGCCCATTGATAGGTAAACGGGCCCGGCCCGGACACGGTGGCGGTGAGGGTGAGCGATTGGCCGGACACGACTTGGGTGGGGTCGGGTTGGTCACTGATGACCGGGGCGGTCGTGGCGTTGTTGATGTTGAGGCGGTTGACCGCGTCGGCGAACGCGCGGAGATTTACCGGCCCCCAGGGGCGACCGAGGGAACGCATCTTGGAATTATAAGTAGGACGGAAGCTGCCGGAGGTGCGATAGTTGCTGCCTTCCCAAGCCCCCACCAGTTCCTCCCCTGAAGGAACTTCGGTGGTCGGGATCGCGGTGGTGTCCGTGATGAATTTTCGCCAGGAAATTTTGGTGCGATCGGTGAATTCGGTGGAATTGGCAAATTCGCCGGCGGGATAGTCGGACGCGATGGCTTCGTCGATATATTCGTCGGTGAGTCCGGCGAAGCTGTGACCGCTCTCATGGAGCACGATTTCGTCGGAGGCGGCGTTCAAGGTGGTATACATCACCGCGCCGCCGGCGCCACCGTAGCGGGTGGAATTGATGATCACGACGACGTAGTCGTATTCCGGGGTGTAGGTGGACAGAATGGTGTAGATCCGGTTATAGCCGACGGGATCAGAGACGTAGGCCAGGCGGGCGTTTTCACCTTCGACAAACGTGGACTTGTAATAGGTGTCCGGAGTCAGGTTTTCAGCGGGAATACCCGTGCCCGATTCGTTGCTGGCGGTGAACACCGCAAAGCCATTCGTGAGAGAGGCGAACGCGGACATGGCGGGGTCATTGACGATGACTTCGAGCATGTTTTCGGCCGCGGTGAAAAAGTCCTGTTCCTGGGCGGCCGTGAACCCGTCGCCGAGCAGCACGATGTTGATGTGATTCGAGGTCGGGCCAGAGTCCCGCAACGTGCGTAAGACGGGAGATTGGGCACTCGCCGTGAGTCCGGAAAGCAGAGCGATGATTCCGAGCAGGGACGGGAAACGAAGGACAAATCGGCGCGACGGCGTAATCATGATGGGCGGGAGTGCTCAGGGAGAAGGTTGCAGCGGCAAGTCGGCGATGAGCGTCCAGATCATGGACGTGGCGTCATCGGCGAGACCGAGGCGTTGGAATCGAATGCGATGAGCCCGGGATTCGCCGGGCACCCGGAGGATGGCGCGAGATTGTTCGTGGTCGACCCGTGTGGTGGTCATGCGTTGGGGATCGTCACTGGAGGGATGTTCGAGCCGTTGATTAACGGGATCCGCGAGCGAGCCTGTGACGGTCACTTGGCCGGTTGCGTCGAGAATTTCGTAGCGTAGCTGCCCTGGCGTCTGCCGCAGGGGAGGTGTTTTGGCGCGACCCGCCGCGCCGACCGCGCCGACGAGGCGCACCGGCCCGTTGCGGTTGAACTCGATCTCCAGAAACACCATTCGTCCCGGGATGGTATTTTCGGCGATGGTGGCGTAAATCTCGGTGGATGGCACCGGAGGCTCGCCGTCGTTTTCCGGGTTCGGGCGATCACCCGAAACCGGCGCGCTAATCGACGCCCGCGGCTCGATCTGATCATCTTCGGTCGCCGGCGAAGGCTGTTGCGAAACCGGCTCCGTCCGCTGGTCCTCCGCGGGCCACCACCGCCAGATACAGAAGACGCCGAGGCAAATGATCCCCAACCCAGCGGCAATCATCTGGCGCCGGGCACGAGAGGGAGGATTGGAGGGGCCGCTCATTGGGTTCGAAAGCAGTCGCCAAGGGACGACGTATTCGGAGGCGTCGCGAGTCTAAAGCGATGGCGGAGAGGGCGGGCCGTGCGGCGGAATCCGGTTGATGGGGGTGGATGTCGTAAACAGGGGGGGAATCCGTCCGGGGATCATGGTCCCCTTGACGCCCCGGGCCGGTTAATGAAGTTTTCCTGAACCTTTTCGATTTCACTGCGTCTCAACGGACGCTGCTTCCCATGACTATTGCTTTGATCGACATTTTTGCAGGTGCTGACGTTCTCGTTTATCCGCTCGGACTTTGTTCGCTGGTGATGGTTTTCATCATCTGCGAACGCGCTTATGCGCTGCGTCGCGATGCGGTGATGCCCGACGACTTGGTGGAGGCGGTGGTGGACGGTAAAAGCGTGGCTGGCGGACGCGATTCCGTGCTGGCGCGGATTATCGAGTTTTCGCAACGGCACGATGACGACCCCGATGCAGTCAAGGCGTTCGCCCGCCTCGAACTCAATCGTATGGAACGCGGACTCCCGTATTTGGATATCATCTACGCCGCCGCCCCTTTGCTCGGTTTGACTGGCACGGTGTGGTCATTGCTGCGGGTGTTCTCGTCGTTGACCAGTGAAACGGGCCTGCCCGATCCGGTGGCGTTTTCCAGCGGCGTCGCGTTGGCGCTGTCGGCTACATTGCTGGGTCTAGCGATTGCGATTCCGGCTCTGGTGGGAGGCGGTTGGTTGCAGCGCAAAGTGGAAAACTATGCGGCGCAACTCGACGTGATTCTCGAGCGCATCGTGGGGAGCGCGGGCGGCGAAAAATCCGATTCATGAGTTCGCTCTATCAGCGCCGCCGCAAGAAGCGGGAGATGAATCTGCTCCCGCTGATCGATGTGCTCGTGATGCTTATCTTTTTTGCATTCGTGACCATGCAGTTCCGGGCGGCCGAGACGTTGAACATCACGCTGCCCAAGGTCGATACGGCGGGTAAGAATGAGTTCAAGGGCACCGTCACGATCGGTGTGAGCAACGAAGGTGTCATGACCTTCAATGGCCAGGTCGTGGGGGAGGAGGAAATCTCGGATTTGCTCAAACAGGTGCGCGATGTTGATCGCGATATCCCGGTGCTCATCGCGGCGGATGAAGAAACGCCGCTGCGCACCGTCGCCTTTCTGATGGATGCCTGCCGCAAGACCGGGTTGAACAAGTTCAGCTTGCAAAGTCGCTAGCAGAAGCATCACGAACCATCCGAAAAGTGATCCCGGGGTGGACGCCTGGCGGTTCTATCGTGTAGTTCGTGGTTATGAAAATCCTCATCACTGGTGTTTCAAAAGGACTCGGTCGGGCGCTGGCCGATTTTTACATGGAGACGGGTCACGAGGTGATCGGTTGCGGCCGCGATCCGGAGAAGATTTTGGACCTGCGTTTTGGCTGCGATGAGAAGCATCGTTTCGACATCGTCGACGTGGCTTTGGCCAACAAGGTCGACGTCTGGTATGAAACGGTTTCGGCGTCCCATGGCCCGCCGGACCTGATCATCAACAACGCCGCACTGATGAACAAACCGGCACCGCTCTGGGAGGTGCCGACAAAGGAGTTTCACCAACTCATCGAGGTGAACGTGTCGGGGGTCTTTAATGTCATCCACGCGTTCGTGCCGGAGATGATCGCGCGCGGCACGGGAGTGATCGTAAATCTTTCCTCCGGCTGGGGCCGCAGCACGTCGGCGGAAGTGGCACCGTATTGTGCTTCCAAATACGCCATTGAGGGACTCACCCAGGCCATGGCGCAGGAGTTGCCCGATCCCATGGCGGCGATTCCGCTCAGTCCCGGCGTCATCGCGACGGAGATGTTGCGCACGGCATGGGGCGAGAGCGCGGACAGCCATCAAACGCCGGAGGACTGGGTTAAAGTCGCCGGTCCGTTTATTCTCCAACTCGGCCGCAAAGACAACGGTCAGAGCCTGTCCGTGCCCGCAGCCTGAGCCACCCGCAGCACGGTATCGGCGTGCAACCGCGCGGTCATGACCCGGTCGCGGTTGTAACCCCCGCCGTAGAGAACCGCCGTCGGAACCGAACCGGCAGTCACTATTTTCAATACCTGGTGATCGCGGGCGGCAAAGTGGGCGGTCGTCAGTTTCATCTGACCAAATCGGTCGTGCTCGTGCAAATCCGCTCCGGCGATCCAGAAAACAAATTCGGGTGCAAACGCCTCGAAGGCCGGTGTCAGCGTGGCTTCCAATTGGTCGAGATAATCGACCCCGTCGACGTAGCGGGGCAACGGCACGTCGAGGGAGCCGGGGGTTTTTTCCGCCGGGTAGTTTTTGCCCACGTGAATCGAGTAAGTGAATACGTTGGCATCGGCGGCGAAGATGCCGTTGGTGCCGTTGCCTTGATGGGCGTCGGTATCGATCACAAACACGCGGGCGGCGGGCGCGGTCAGGCGGAGTTCGGCGATGGCGATGGCCACGTCATTAAGCACGCAGTATCCGAGGCCGCGGTCAGGAAAGGCATGGTGGGTGCCGCCGGCGAGATTGCAGGCAAGGCCGTCGTCCCGCGCGGCCCGCATGGCCCCGAGAGTGCCGCCGACTTCCAAAGCCGAGCGGGCGAGGAGGGCGGCGCTGGCCGGCAATCCCAGTCGCACGGCAGCGGGTCGAGGCAGCGTGTTTTGTTCAATACTGGCCAGGTAGGCGTCGGTGTGGATGCGTCTCAGCTGCGAGCGGGTGGCGGGCACGACGGGCTCAATCCGCAGGCCGGGAGATTGCGCTGATCGAATCATGGCCTCCGCCCGCCAAAATTTATCCATGGGAAACGAATGCTCCGCGGGAAGCGGGTAAACGTAGTCGGCATGATAGAAGCAACGCATCGGCTTTAGCCCTGTGGTGAAGCGGTGAGTCGCGACGCCCGCCAGGCGCACAACGCTCCCATCCCGGTCAGTGCGGAAAATCCGGTGAGCATGACGGGAAACGTCACCCCGGCTTGAATCAGCCCGCCGGCGAGCGCCGGCCCGGCCGCCGAGGAAAATACGGCCAACGACCCCGTGAGTCCCTTGATGGCTCCGAGCTTTTCCGGACCGTAAAGTTCGGCCCAAATGGCGGTGAGCACATTGCCGGCCGAACCGGCGGTCAGCCCTGCGAGCACAAAGAAACCAACTCCGGCCCAGGGGTGGGAAACCCATGCGAGCAACAGAAACCCGGCCGCGACCGGCGCGGCCACCCAGCCGACCAAGCGCATGGCACCATCGCGGTCGATGCGTTGTCCCGAGGTCAATGACGTCAGCGCGCGGCAGATGGCGAAGACGGTGAAGAGCGACGCCATGAACGCCATACTCCAGCCTTTGCTCGCGGCGATGGGAGCTTGATAGAGGAACGCGGCGGTCATCAGCATGGGCAGCAATACCTGCACGGGTAGCAGCCACCAAAAGCGGCGGTCTCCGGACATGAGTTGAAAGGAAGCCCATAGATGACCGCGCGCGGAGGGTCTCGGAGCCTGAAAGTCCGCCGCCACGAATGTCTCAAAGCGAGCCCTTCGAATTAATGGGGTGACGATGATGGGCAGCACGATCAGATAGAGAACAGCCACTCCGACCCAGATGAGTCGCCAGTGAACGATCAGGAGCAACGCGGCCGTGAGCGGTGGCAAAATGGCCTCGCCGAGCGGATAACCCAAAGACGACAGCCCTAGCGCCAGCCCACGGCGTTTTTCGAAACCCTTGGCCATGGTGGTGTTTGAGATATGCGTGACCAAACCGGGTCCACAGAGTCGGAGTCCGGCCACGGCAAACAGCACCACGGCGGGATGCGTCGCCACCGCCATGAGCAGGGACGCGAGTCCGAGCGCGTAGAATACCCGCCGAGTATAAACGGCGAGTTCCGTGGTGTCGTAAAAGGCGGCCACGAAGGGCAGCGCCAGCGCGCCAACCAGCGTGCCGGCCGCGTAGAGCGTGCCAAAGCCGCCCGCCGTGATCGGCAAGGTGGCCATGAGCGCGGGAACGAACAGCGAGATGAAGAACGTCTGTCCAAAGCTCGTGAAGAGCGTTGTGCCGAGGCCGAACGCAGCCTCGACGGGTTGCTCGCGAAGGAAGCGCACGTAGCCCACGGCGCTCAGTCTTTCTGTTTGGTGTCGATGATGATGGTCACGGGGCCATCATTGAGCAGGCGCACGGCCATCATGGCGCCAAATTCACCGGCAGCCACGGGACGATTGCCCAGGGCGGTTTGGAGCTGCGTTTTAAATGTATCGTAAAGCGGGGCGGCCACTGCGGGCGGTGCCGCGTCGTTGAAGGAGGGGCGGGTGCCTTTGCGAGTCCGGGCGTGGAGCGTGAATTGACTGACGACGAGAGCCTGTCCACCGGTGTCGAGCAGGGAACGGTTCATATTGCCGTCCGCATCCGGAAAGATGCGCAACTTCGCGATTTTCTCGGCCAACCAACGTCCGTCCTCGGCGGTGTCCTCCCGGCCGACGCCGAGAAAAATCAGCAGGCCGGGACCGATTTCACCGGCGATGCTTGGGCCGATGGTGACGCTGGCCTCGGTGACACGTTGGATGACGACGCGCATGAGTCGGCGACTCAAACGGTCGCGCCGAGATGGCGGATGAGAATGCGGGCGTTGCGACCATTGGCCTCATAGACTTGCCGCCGTGATTCGGGCAGCTCGGCCTTGTCGGCTTCTTCGAAACCGCAGACCGAGGTGAAAAATGTCGGGTTTTGGGTGGAGAGGGCGAGGAGTAGGCTGGCGCCTTTTTCGGCGGCGCGCAGGGCGGCGAATTCGACCATTTTGCGGCCGACACCCCGGTGATGGTGGAACGGCATGACGTAGAGCGAACCGAGTTCGGCGACGGTCGGTGCGTTCGGGTAAAACTGCAGGGTTACGCAGGCGACGATGTTTTCATCGACCTCGAAGACGTAGAATTGATCGATGTTGGCTTCGATGGCCTCGGGGGTGCGGTGCAGCAGTTCCTCGCGCTTCACCGCGCTGCGAGTGAGACTGTGGATGAATCGCACGTCATTGGCGTTGGCTTGGCGAATCTGTTGATAGTCGTTGCCGTAGATGAGCGTGCCGACGCCCTCGCTGGAGAAAATCTCGTTGAGCAATCCGTCATAGATTCGGCCATCAACCATATGCACGCGAGGAATGCCCGCTTCGATGGCCTTGACTGCATGCAGTGCTTTGGAGCGCGAGCCCATGGCGATCGAGTCGGGGGAGGAATCCATCACGTCGCGCAACGCGGCGACATCGATATCGCGCCGCAGTTGGCCATCGATGCTGAGACCCTCCTGCTGGCTCAGGTAGATGACCTTGGTGGCCTGGAGCGTCTCGGCGACTTCGATGGCCAGGAGGTCGGAGTTGATGCGCAACGTGTGGCCATCGGGGCCGAACCCGATCGGTTGGATAATCGGGATGATGTTGGCGTTGATGAGATGGTGCAGGGTCTCCTTGTCGATGCGATCGACTTTGCCGGTGCGCTTTTGATCAACGCCTTTGAGCACGCCGGCGGGCAGGGCGCGCACGGCATTGGTGATGGCGCATTTGAGGCCGTTTTGGGTGAGCCCTTCGAGCACGAGATGCGAGACACGGGAGGAGGCGCGCACGGCGAGATCGAGGGTGGAGGCGTCCGTGACGCCGGTGCCGTCCGCGTTGGTGATGGGCACGCCCCGGACTTCGGAGAGTTCGCTCAATTGGAGGGAGATGCCGTGCACCAGCACGACCTTGATCGAGAGGCTCCGCAGCACCGCGATGTCCACCAGCAGGTTGGAAAGATTGTCGTCGGCGATGACGGCACCATCCAGCGCGATCACGAACACCTGGTCCCGGAACCGGGGAATGTATTTCAGAATACCCCGAAGGTCGGTCGGTTTGATGGTCGTGGCGGCGGCGGCGGCGGCGCGCGATGGAGAGAGGGGAGAGCCTTCGGTCATGGCGGTCAGAGTCGGGGCGTTGTCGGTTAAGCCGTCCGTGGCGTCAATCGTAGGGTTGGTCGCAGGATTACGGTCAATGCACGGTAAAGGTCCACCGCCGCGATTCACGGGCTCCGACGAGTGTGGCGTGATATCGTCCTGGTTCCAAGGCGTGGGCCGGCACGATGATGCGGGCGAGCACGGCTAGGTCACGCGACTGGAGGTCACCGGGCAGGGCATCATAGCCGATCATGAACACGGCCTCAGATCCACGTAAATAGAGCACGGACCCCACCGGTCGCTCGCCGTGATTGGGTTGCACACACGCGATCTCGAAGGAGTAGGGGCTGCCGGCCAGCGTCTCGCTGGGGGCGGAGACGTTTTCGAACGCGGACGGCACCGGAGGCTGATCGATCAGGGCGTCGCGGAGCAGTGAGGGCACGCCGCCCGCGATGCGTTCGGTGGTCGCGGCGGGGGAGGGAGGAACGGCCGGCTCGACCAGGCGTTCGAAGCGCACGTCGATGCGTTGATAGCCACTCTCCAGCAAGCGAATCACTTGGGCCCGGTCCTTGGTATCCTGATACGGCTCATAGGCCGGGTTCTCCTTGCGGTAGTGCAAGGTGATCCAAGTGTAGGGGATCAGGCACGCGATGATCGCGAGCACAATCCACTTCATGGGCCAGGGTTTCTGAGTTGCTGGTGGGTGCGACATGAACCGGCTATCAATGGCACAGCGCTCGCGCTCGGCAAGACCGCGCGTGAAACGACGGCCTATCGGCTCGGTTCGATACCGTCCAAGGCGTCGGCCACCGCCGCGGCGAGCTTTTCCATGGTGAACGGCTTCTGGAGGAACCCGCTGATGGGGTGCTTGCCAAAGCGGTTTCGCACTTCCCGTTCCGAGTAGCCGCTCATGGCGAGAACCGCGATGGCGGGGTCCACGTGCCGGAGCTTGGGTAGCAGTTCGTGTCCTTCCATGACGGGCATGGCCATGTCGAGCAGCACGAGGTCAAACTTAACCTCGCGGTGAGTGAAGGCCTCCAAGCCCTTTTGTCCGTCTTCCGCCACCTCCACGACATAGCCCCGGTGCGTCAGAATACCACGAGTGATTTCGCGAATGGTAAACTCGTCGTCCACGACGAGAATGCGATGTCCGCTTCGGCCGGTTTGGTCGAAGGGCGGGGTGGAAAGGAAGTGGGGCGCAAACGGGCGGACCGAAACCGGAAAACACACCGTGACGCTCGTGCCGATTCCCGGAGTGGATTCGGCAAAGACGGGCCCACCGTGTCCGTTGACCACGCCTAGGGCGGCGGCGAGCCCCAGTCCGCGGCCATCGAATTTTGTAGAATAAAAGGGCTCCCAAATACGATGGAGCACGCTCGCTTCGATGCCGCAGCCGGTATCGCTGATGACGAGCTCGATGAATTCTCCGTCGGCGATCCGGGGCGATGCCACCGCCTGCCGAATCCGGGATGCATTGAGGGTCACCAAGCGCGTGGTGACGGTGATGGTTCCCGTGTCGACGAGGGCCTCATACGCGTTGGTCAACAGGCCCACAATCACCTGGGAAATTTGGGAGAGGTCCGCCTCGATGGGAGGGAGGGCCGGGCCGAGTTCGAGTTTAGTTGTGGCTGTGTGCGCGGTTTGGGGACGCAGCAGTGTGACGGTCTTGGTGACCACGTCGTTGAGGTTGATTGCCTCGAGTTCGAATTCGCCGCGTCCGGAAAACGTCATCATCTGGTTGCACAACTCGGCGGCGCGTTTGGATGAGTGTTCGATCTGCGCGAGGTAGGAGCGGGTGTCCTCGGAGTTGTTGAATTCCATGCGCAGCAGGCCGGCGTTGCCCAAGATCGCAGTCAGAATGTTGTTGAATTCGTGCGCGATGCCGCCGGCCAGCACGCTCATGCTTTCGAAGCGTTGGGATTCGAGCGCGCGCCGTTGGGTGGCGGCCTTTTCCTGCTCCAGGTTTTTAAACTTGGTGAGGTCCGTCGCGATCACACCGACGGCAAAGATCCGGCCGTCACTGTGGCGCAGAGGAAATTTTTCGATCCAAAAGGTGATGTCCCTGCCGTCGATTTGTTGGATGTTTTCAAAGGAGATGCCCTGTCCCGAGCGAATCACTTCCTGATCCATCCGGGTATATCTTTCCACGTCCTCAGACGACAAATAGACTTCATCGGTCTGCCCGATGATTTGCGCTTCGGTCAGCGCGGTCATTTTCAGAAAGGCGCTGTTCACCATGCTGTAGCGCCCGTCGAGCCCGCGGATAAATATCAGGTTCGAACTGTGCTCGAGGATCGCGCGCAGCTTGGTCTCGCTCGCGTGCAATTCCTCGGTGCGTTGCTCCACCCGTTGCTCAATGGTGGCGAGATGTTGATCACGTTGGATGATCACCAGCGTGACACCGATGGTGAAGGCCACCGAGAGACCCAGCACCCACCACGGGTAAACCGGCGTGTTGGCTGCAATCCACGCCGGCGAAGGGCGAACCATGAGTTCCCAATCGCGCTCCCAGACCGGGATGTGAACCTGACAGATCGGGGGAGAGAAAAAAGAGTCGAGCTGGGGGAGTTCCGACGTCTGGGTCGAACCATCGGATTTAACCAGAGCGATGACGCCGTTGTTGCCCCGGGCGGTGCGATCGACCAGCAACAGGTCGGCGGTATCCGTCACGATATGACGCGCGATGTCCGCCACAAAATCGTGCAGCACGAAGATGCCGATCACCACACCGCGGTAGGCACGTTGATTTTCGGGGCCATGATAAACGGGTTGGTAGAGCGCAAAACCCGCCACGTCCTCATCGCGCAGCAGCAAGGTGATGTGCGACATGACGGAGGTGCCGGTTTCGCGAGCCAGTTCGATCTCGGATCGATTAATTCCGCTGAGCACATCGAAGCCATAGGCTTTGGCGTTGGGAGCGACGGGCTCCACGTAAATCACGGGTTGGATCCACTGGTCAGGGACCTCCACGCTGGCGAGTTGGTTGTTGGCCACCCGCCGTTGGACTTGCAGCGGCGGACGGCCCTGGGCTTCGAGTCGGGCGCTCAACGCGGGGAGCGCGTCGGCTTCGATGAGCGGGGCCCATTCCACAGCATCGAGACCGGAAAATTCCACCCGGGCGGCTTGAGCCGCGGCGGTGAAATCCGCCGCATTGATTTCCCGGGGAAGAGAAAATAACAGGCTGAACCCGCGGAGGAAATCGGTGTATTCATCAATCGCATGATTCAGCGCGGTGGCCTGGGTGGCAGCCAGTTGCTCCAAACGCGTCTTGGCCTGCTCGGACTCGATGCGACGAAAATGAAAGAAAATGATCACCGACAGTGACATTCCCACCAGGGCGAAAAACAGGGCCGCGAGTTTTAACAGCGCGCTCTGGGGATTTGATCGTGATGCGGTGATGGGAGTCGGACGAGTGAGTCGATAAGAGTGAATACCGGGTGGGCCGATTTCAGGTCAGGACCGGCGGCGGTCGATTTCTGTAATCCTGCCTTCGTAACAGTTTGGGTAAGCGGAGCCCACTTTATTTAGACCGTCTCATTGGGATTTTTCCGGCGAATTTCACCGGTGACGGAGCACGGTTAGCCGGAGAACCCGGCCTCTGCAAAAATCCGTCGGCGAGGTATTACTTCGCTAGGACGAGGGCAAAATCGCGGCGATGGCTTTAAACAACTGATCCGAATTGAACGGTTTTTGCAGGAATCCATTGGGTTGCTGCTCTGAACACGTGGCGGAGGCTTCCTCGACCGAATAGCCGCTGATCATGAGCACGCGCACATCGGGTTGTTGCTGACGGATGAGCGCGAGGACTTCTCGTCCCGAGCGACCGGGCATGGTGAGATCCAGGATCACGAGGTCGAAGACGAGGGGAGTGAACTTCTCCAGCGCTTGCGTGCCATCCACGGCGAGAGTGAATCGAGCCAGGGCGGTCGTGAGCACCCGAGTGATGAGTTGTTGCACGACCGGCTCATCCTCGACGACGAGCAAATTCGAACCGGCAAAAGCAACAAAGGGTGACCGGGATTCGGCGGCGGGCACGTTGGGCGACGGTTGAGGGTCGCTGAACTCGGGCAGATAGAGGTCGAACTTGGTGCCTTCGCCCAGCTTCGAGTCGACCAGCAAGGCCCCCCGATGACTGCGCACGATGCCGAGCACGGCGGAGAGGCCCAACCCGCGCCCCGTGAACTTCGTGGAAAAGAAGGGTTCGAAGATGCGGGACAAATCAGCCGGACTGATGCCGGTGCCATGGTCGTGCACACTGAACCGGACGTAACGACCCGAGGGGAGGTCGGGATTTCCGATGGCGTGCTTAAGTTGGCGGGAGGTCATCGCTTCCACGCTGGTTGACACCCGCACAACGCCGCCGGTTTCGGGCAAGGCTTCGCTCGCGTTGATCACCAGATTCATGATGATTTGCCGCACCTGCGATGGGTCGGCTTCGATCACCGGCAATCCGTCCGCCAAATCCAGGGTGAGTTGGGTTTTTTTGGCGATTGAAGTGTGCAACAGTGGCACGAGATCGCGAGTCACATGACTGACGTCGAGGCCTTCGAGCACGTAGCTGCCGCGGCCGGAGTAGGCGAGCATCTGACGACACAGTTCGGCGGCGCGGCGGGCGGCATTTTCGATTTCGCGCGCCGATTCGCCGGTTTCGGTTTCGGCTGGAAACTCGAGGGCGATCAGCGAGGCATTGCCCAGCACGCCGGTGAGAAGGTTGTTGAAATCGTGGGCGATGCCCCCGGCCAAAACCCCCAGGCTTTCCAGTTTTTGCGTTTCGGCGAGCTGGCGTTCGACGATTTTGATGCTGGTGACATCGGTGGCGATGCCGCCGATGCCGAAAAACTCCCCGTCCTCGCGCCGCACGGGAAATTTCACCGTATAGTAGGAGCGCATTTCCCCGGAAATATCGTAGTCCCCCTCCACCACGATGTGGTCGTTGCTCTGGAGCGCCTTTTCATCTTCTTCCGAAAACGCCTTTACCTGCCGATCGGGGTAGATGATGTCGTCGCCCCGGCCGATGATTTCCTCGGGCGAGCGTTGATAGATTTCGCAGAACCGGCGATTGACCAGCAGATATTTCCCGGCGGTGTCTTTGATCCAAATCGCGTTGGGACTGTTGTCGACGATGGCTCGCAGCTCCGCCTGATTGGTGCGGAGATCCTCGGTCCGTTCGTCGACCATATGCTCCACGACGCGGGAACGGCGCAGAAAGTTGGCCAGCAGGAGGGCGGCCAGCACACTCAACGCCACGCCGGCGACGCGAATGGTGCTGGCCTGGGAGGAGCGCTGGCTTTCCCGCCATGTCTCATCCATCAGGGCGAGGTAGCGCCAACGTCGATCGCCCACGACCAAGGCATGGTTGATGACATTGGCGTGGTCGTGGTTTTCGATATCCTCCCGGGTTTTGTGGGAGGTTGAATCACAGCACGAAAACAGGATGCGATCGGCGGGGGCGGCGTCCTCATCCAGGTAGTAAACGTGCAGGGCCGGGTCGATGGCCTCGTGGTTGGTGTCGGCGAACATTTGGCTGACCCGAAATACGCCCTGCACGAAACCGCGTAGCTCGGGTTGATCGACGTCGTTGGTTAAGACCGGGAGAATGAAAATGATACCACGCTCCTCATCTTGAGAGGTAGCCTGAGCCAGGCGAAACGGCTCGCTGACCACCATTTTTCCGGTAATGGCGGCTTCGTGCAAAGCGGGTCCGGTGGGGGCGGTGTAGACGTCGTAACCCAAGACTACGGCGTTTTGGGGCAGGGGTTCGGCGAATCGAATGACGAGATACTCATCGCGCTGATCGGCGGTGGTGAGCGAGCCGCCGCCAGTCCGTTGTTTGAACGTGATCGGGTAACCGTATTCGGCCGACATCTCGGTTTCGAAAGCGGCTCGATTTGCCCCGGCGACCTGCTCGACCCACTGCAGCGATTGCAGGCTTCCGGAGCGGGAGGTGATATCCAGGCAGACCCGGGTGAATTCTTCCCGTGTGACGTTGTCCTGGGCGAGGAAGGCGCGGCGTAGGCCGTAGATGATGTCCTCTACGATGCGGACCTTGTCCTGCAACGCGTGGAATTGATACGTGGCTCGTTCGCGAAAATTGGTCCGGATGTTTTCTTCATCCAGATCCCGGGCGTGGTTGGCCCACAGCGTGGTGATGAAAATGCCCGCCGCCAGCAGCGCGGTGGTGAGCACACGGTGCTTTAGTCGCTTCGAAGTCGCCTCTTCAGGGGGGGATGTTTTCGATGCGAAGCTCATCGAGTTAAAGCGGGGTAGAGAAGTGGAGGGATTTGATCGAGTTTATGGAAGCCCCTTTTGAACAGAGGCTTCCAGACGATTTCGGCTCCGTAAAGCCGCTTTGCTGTTACCCGGCGTAGGGCAACGGATAGCGGGCCGTTACAGTGGCGACGCGTTTTTTGACCGCGACCAACGCGTCTTCCAAACCATCGGTATCGATGGCCCGCAGCACCGTGTCGATGCACGCGGCTATTTCGTCCATGTCGGCTTCGTTCAGACCCCGCGTGGTGACGGCGGGTGAACCGAGACGGATGCCCGAGGCCTGGAACGGCGAACGTGTTTCGAACGGCACGGTGTTTTTGTTACACGTGATGTGCGCACGATCGAGAGTCTCCTGCGCCTTCTTGGCGGTGAGATCGGGGAGGTTTTCGCGCAGATCGACCAGAAACAAGTGGTTGTCGGAGCCGCCGGATACGACTTTGTAGCCCCGCTTGATCATTGCGGCGGCGAGGGCTTGCGAGTTTTTCACGACGTTGGCGGCGTAGGTCTTGAACTCCGGTTTCATCGCCTCGGCGAAACACACGGCCTTGGCGGCGATCGCGTGCATGAGCGGGCCACCCTGACCACCCGGGAACATGGCGGAGTTGATCGCTTTGGCGTGCTCCGCTTTGCAAAGAATTAATCCCCCGCGTGGCCCCCGGAGCGTCTTGTGCGTGGTGGTGGTGACAAAGTCGGCGTGCGGCACGGGCGAGGGATGCACCCCGGCGGCAACGAGACCGGCAATGTGGGCGATGTCGGCGAACAGGTAGGCGCCGACGGAGCGGGCGATCTCGCCCATGCGGGCGAAGTCAATCACGCGCGAATAGGCCGAGGCCCCGACCGTGATCATCTTGGGTTTCTCCTGCTCGGCGACGGCCGCGAGTTCGTCGTAGTCGATGAGGCCCGTGTCTTCGCGCACCCCGTATTGCACGAACTGGTAAAGTTTGCCCGAAAAGTTGGCCGGGTTGCCATGCGTGAGGTGGCCGCCGTGGGCGAGGTTCATGCCGAGCACTTTGTCGCCCGGCTGGAGCACGGCGGTGTAGACGGCGAAGTTCGCCTGCGAGCCGGAGTGCGGTTGGACGTTGGCGTGTTCCGCGCCAAACAATTGTTTGGCCCGCTCGATGGCGAGCGTCTCCACGACGTCGACCTGTTCGCAGCCGCCATACCAACGCTTACCCGGGTAGCCCTCGGCGTATTTGTTGGTCAACACACTGCCCTGCGCCTCGATGACGGCGGGGTAGGTGAAGTTCTCCGACGCGATGAGCTCGATATGGCTCTCCTGGCGGGAACGTTCGGCCGCGATGGCTGCGGCAATTTCAGGGTCGAGGGTGGCGAGCGGAGCGGCGTTTAGCATGGGATGAAAGGAGCGGATCTCAGGTGCGATTCGGCAAAATCCCAAACCGAAAATTGCACCTCAGGCTAATTCCTTGCGCAGAAACGCCATCACCGAAGGGATCGACTCGACGATTTCGTCTCGACAACCCTCATAAAGAGGCAGCGGACCCCCGAAGGGATCGGCAATCTGTTTGTCGGCGTCACGCGGCATAAACTCCCTCAATAAGAACACATTACGTGGAGTGGGATCGAAGGTCGCCTGAATGATGGCCCGATGCGTTTCCGTCATGACGAACACCGCGGTGGCCTGCTCCAATAGCTCCGCCGTGAGCGCCTGACTACGGTGACCCGAGATGTCCAATCCCACCTTGCGCATCGCTTCGACGGAATTGGCCGAGGCCGGATCTCCGTTGCGAGCGGCGACGCCGGCGGATGCCACCTTGAGGTTGGCGAGCGCCCCGGTCTCCACTTTCAAGGCATGAGCCAGCAGCGCCTCGACCATGGGCGAGCGGCAAATGTTGGCGGTGCAAACGGCGAGGAGGAGTCCGGTGTCTTGATCGGCCATGGCGGAGGAGCTTTAAGTGCGTTGGTGGAGAGGTGAAGTCACGAAAGAGCGAACGCCCGAAAAAGCGAACGCCCGAAAAAGCGAATCGGAGGGCCATCCGCTTCAGGCCCGTTTCAGGGCGCGAAGCCCTTGAATGACCTGCACGGCTCGTTCCAAGATGGGGTCCGTGATGACACTCGGCGGCGTTTCGGCTCCATCGTCGCTAGCCCGCGTGTCGGTGGCGTCATCCGGTTCCGTGGGCTGACCTAGGTGACGTTGGACCAGCGCGGATTCGTCGTAACGCGTTTTCGTGATGGCTGGAATCGCGAGCTCGGCGGCGGTCATGCCGTCCGCCAACGCCTGCAGTGCCGCGGTGATCGCGTCGTCGCTCATTTTAACGGTGAGGTCGAGAGGCGCATTCGCATGGCTCGGACCGATGATCAACACGTCCGCCGCTCGAGGAGCGAGAGCGGTGCACCAGTCGGCGGCATGTGCGGCACCGACCAACACAATTCGCAGTGTGCCGGATTCTGAAAGGGTCGCGGGAGAAACCAACGCACCCGGCTCCCGATGACGCAGATCGATGACGGTCGCTCGCGCGGAGTCCCCGGTCGCAGCCAAACCTTCCACGCCCGCCACGTAGACGATGTCGGCGGTGATTCGGGTCTCTTGCGCGATGGCCAGCGAGACCAAATGGACCGCGCCAAGCAGGACTGCGACGAAACGCTTCATGATTGGCGATTGAACTGGCGGGCCCCGATGTCGCGCCGGAACACCTTGGTGACCATGCCGATTTCCTCGCAGGTCGCATAAGCGGCATCGGCGGCTTCGCGCAAGGTGGGCGCGAGCGCGGTCACCCCGAGCACGCGACCTCCGGCGGAGACCAACTGCCCGGCTTCATCCATGGCGGTGCCGGCTTGAATGACCGCCACGCCCGAGGGGAGCGGTTCGGGCAACGAGATGGGATCGCCTTTGGCGTAGGCCCCGGGATAACCGTCCGCCGCGATCACCACGCACATCGCGGCGGAGTCTTCACGCACGGCCAGATCGAACCCGGCCAAGCTGCCTTGTGAGGCCCGCCACAACAGTTCAAGCACATCGCAACCGAGGCGCGGCAACACGACCTGGGTCTCCGGGTCGCCGAACCGGGTATTGTATTCGAGCACGGACGGACCGTCAGCCGTCAGCATGATGCCGATGAACAGCGTGCCGCGAAAATCAATGCCCTCGTTCGCGATGGCGTCGACGGATGGGCGAACGATCTCGCGTTCGATTTGGTCGAACAACGCGGGTGTCACCACATCGGCGGGCGAGTAGGTGCCCATGCCGCCGGTGTTGGGGCCGGTATCGCCTTCGCCAATACGTTTGTGGTCCTGCGAAGTCGGCAGGATCACGTAATCCGAACCGGAGACGACGACGAGAATCGAAGTCTCCTCGCCGGCTAAACAATCCTCGATCAACACGCGCGAGCCACTGGCCCCGAATTTGTTGCCTTCGAGCATGTCGCGCACGGCGGCTTCGGCTTCGGTGAGGGCGGTGGCGACGATCACGCCCTTGCCGGCGGCGAGCCCGTCGGCCTTGACCACGATGGGCGCGCCGCGTTCCCGCAGGTAGGCGAGAGCGGGCTCGACTGCCTCAAAGATACCGGCGGGCGCGGTGGGGATGCCGTATTTGAACAGAATTTGTTTGGTGAGAATTTTGGAGGCTTCGAGCTCACCGCCGTCCGCCTTGGGACCGTAAGCGGGAATACCGACCGCGAGCAGCGCATCGACCAGACCCATGGCCAGCGGCACCTCGGGGCCGACGACGACGAATTCAACCTTTTCGCGCTGGGCCAGATCGACGAGGGCGGGGATGTTGTCGGCGGCCACCGCCAGGCACGCTGCGCCGTCCGCCGCCATGCCCGGGTTTCCGGGCGCCGCCAGGATACGGGGCGACGCGGGCGAAGCGGCGATGGCACGCACGAGCGCGTGTTCACGGCCACCGGCACCGACCACGAGGACGGAGGAAGGGAGGCTCACGGGGGAGGGGCGATCTGGCATGCTGGCACGGTTTGCGTTGTCGCGAATCAGGCAACGGCGAAATCACAGGAAGGGGTTGCTCCGGTATCCCGGGGGCGACTTATTCAGAAGTTTCCCGATGAGTTCACCCGCAATTCTCCGCTTTCCCATCATCCGGCCGATTTGCGGTCAACTGAGGGTCGCGACCCTGCCCGGGAGCGCAGGGCTTTCGCCGTGTTCACTTCCCGATCGAATGTAATCCCCGATGGCCGAACGGACCCTTTTATTCTCCTCCCATGATCTGAGCGAAGATTGCGCCACGGTCGTCCTGGAGCACCAAGTCGCGCCGGTGGAGATTTCGGAAGACGTCGCGCGCGAGCGTTTGCTTGCGCTCGCGGCCATCCCGGGGGTCGACCTGTTGGACGGCGATCCGCGAGTGCGAATGACACGCGGCAAGCACAAGTTAATCGTGCGCAACAACGGCCGCACCTTGGTCGCGGTGCAGATTCCGGAAGTGCAAAATCCCGCCCTGCGGCGCTCTCCGGAAGAGATTATCGAAATTCTCTTCGAGATCGAAAAAAAGCCGATCATGCGGGTGGTGGAAGACGAGTCATCCAAGCCACCACCGGCGCCCGCCGTGGTGGAAACCGCGGCCGAAAGTGAAGCCCCGCCCCCTCCCGTCACGGCGGAGAGCGAGGGGAGAGCGTTGCTCCGCTCCCCGTGGATGCTTGTGTTTTTATTGGGCATCGCGGGAGCTCTGCTGTGGCCTGATTTTGGGACCAAGGAGCGTCCCGCCGATCTGGAGTGGATCACGGATCACCAACGGATCGTGGAACTCGATGCACGGTTCGCGGGACGCTACGCCAATACGTCCGCCGCGAACGCGAATGTCTACGAAATCAAGAACCAACGCCTCATCATTTACCGAGTCGAGGGAGACGGTCGGATCGGTGATGCGGTCGAGAATGTCTCCTACCGTTTCGGTGAAAACGAAGCCGGCATCGTGCTGGTCGCCTCCAATGACGTGGTGGTGCGCCGCAACGAAGTCGGAGCGCTGGTGATCAAGAGCGACACTTATTCGCGGATTCCCTAGCCGCAGGATCACGGCGCTGGGTGGGTCGATTTACAATACCTGCAGCTTCTCGCGGTAGAAGGCGACGACCTCGTCGGGATCGTCGGTGAACAGAATGTATTCCTGCATCCACGCCGGGGCGCGCCCGGCGCGGATCATCGCCGTGAGTTGTTTGCGCAAATCGCGGAAGTAGCGGGCGTCGAAAAAGACGAACGGCACGCGGGGGCGGATCCCTAGTTTCAAGTTGCACAACTCGATGCCAATCTCCTCCAGCGTGCCGACCCCGCCGACATTGAAGATGCAAAAATCGGCCACCTCGAACCACTTTTGACGGAAGTGCCGGGAGGACTCCTGAAACGTGTTGAAGAAGTCGACGCCCAGTTCGGGCGGTTGGGCCTCGAGTTCGAGGAAACAAGCGCCCGTGAGAGCACCCTTCGAGCGGGCTTGTTCGCAGGCCAGTCCCATGACGCCTCCGCCCCCGCCCGTGATCACGCCGACATTGGGCCCCATGTAACCGGTGAGGGTGTCAATGAGTCGGGTGATGCGCGCGGACTGCTCGTCGGACAAACCGACCGCGCTGCCGTAGAACGCCAGAATCGTCGATTCCTGGAAACGCCGCCCCAGTTCCTCTTTAAGGAAGAAGCCGTGATTCTTTTTGTAAGTGTGTTGGTAGAGATCACCGAGCCGGGGCTCATACCAATACACGTCGATGCCGAGCGCGTCCAAGGTATCGAGTCGACCGTGGGCGTTGTGCGACAGGAAAAACCCATGGGTGCGCGAAGCGTGGCGAAACACGATGCGCCGCAGTTTGAGTTCGGGCAGCCGGGCGAGCAGTTCCACCTGTTCGAGCAGGTTGGGAAAGTAGCTCGTGATGAGCGTATCGGCGTTGGCGGGCGCATGTTCCAACGCCTGGATGAGAGTGGCGTGACCGCAGCTGTCACCGGCGGCCGCGATGGCCTTGCTCAGGCTCGCGCCGTTGGGGCCGGCGTGCACGAAATGCGAAGCGTTGGCCATGGTGGCATGCTGCCCCTTGACGGTGACCCGGAGACGCGGTTTGGGCGCATGGTTTCCGTTGGGCTGGGGTGGCCGCGCATCGAGACATTCGTAAACATCGCGCGCGCCCTTGCTCAGGCGGGCGCGTTTTTCGGTGAGCGCTTTGCGGTGGGTGCCGTCGATTTCCGGAGCGCGGAAAATCTCCACCGACACCATGGGATTGACCACCGGTTGGTCGCCCTGGTTGTAGATCTCCAACATGATGTTGGTGCCGAAAGTCTTTATCGGGTCGAGCAGGACGGCACTGGTGTGGATGCCGAAGTTTCCCGCCCCCTGATTGAGCACGACGTAGTGCTCTTTGAGATACATGGAGCAGCTCGTGAGCACACCGGAACGGGGCGGAATGGTGAGTGGCGAGGCCGCGTGGCGCACCTGCACCTTGTCGAGAAACGTGCGGCCGGCGTGGCCGGCGACGAGACGCTCGAAAGCCGGGCGATCGAGGTCGGGTTTGAGCGTGTAGCGGACGTGGTGCGGCGTGAGAAAAACCCGTCCCTCGCGATCGATCGAAATCGTGTTGGGCAACTTCAACGTGTTGGCGCGGACTTGCTCCCAGATTTCTTCCGTCGTGAGTTTGGCGGTGGCGGGGGCCCGGAACAACCGGCCCACAGGGCTGCCGAGTCGGAGCAGTTTGCGCCAGTAGTCCGCGTGCGGGAAACTGGGGTCGTAGAGGAACGCTTCGGCCTCGATCACGATGCGGTTGCCATCGAGGGAGGGCTCACCCTGCGTGAGCATGTCGATACCGATACGGGCGAGCGTGCTGCGTTCGGTGAACTTCAGATCCGCGAGGTGAGCGGTCATGAACTCCAATTCGGAGGGATGGCGGGGCCAAAAAGCGAGCGTCAGGGCCACGGGTTCGTTATCGCCTTGGGGGCGCACGGACAGGATTTGGCCGTCCTGACTGGTCCAAAATTCGTCGGGAGTCATGGGAGGGCGGGAACCCAACTCCAGTTCGAGCGCGCTTACAAGGGAGGAGTGGTGATTTGATGGGCAGTGCCCCGATAGCGAAAAGAGTGGTCAATTTTTCGGTAATGTAACCCGAGGCGGGAGTATTCGTTTGCCGCCGGGCCGGAGCCGACGAGAAAGGGGCTGTGCGTATCACTCTGGTGACCGAAACCTTTTTGCCCGAGGTGAACGGCGTGGCGATGACCCTGGGTCGCTTGGTCGGCGGATTGCGTGAACGCGGTTTCGACGTGGAAGTGATCCGACCGCGTCAGGTGCAGGAGACGGCGCAGACGAAGGCTCCGGCGGGGGAGTTTGTGGTGCCCGGAGCGCCCATTCCTTTTTACCGCAGTCTGCGTATGGGACTGCCCGCCACGCGGAAACTGAAACGCCGCTGGCAACAGCAACGGCCCGATATCGTGCATATCGCCACGGAAGGACCGCTGGGAGTGTCGGCGCTGCGCGCGGCCCGCGCTCTTAAATTACCGGTGACCTCGAGTTACCATACCAACTTCCACCAGTATGGCTCCCACTACGGGATGAGTATTTTGAAGTCCATCGCGCTGGCGTGGATGCGATGGTTTCACAATGCGAGTTTTTGCACCATGGTGCCGACCCGCCAAATGCAGGCGGAATTGGAGGGCGATGGATTTGAGCGACTGCGGGTGCTTTCGCGCGGCGTGGATACGGACCTTTTTAGTCCGGCGCGCCGCGACGAAAAATTGCGGGAGTCCTGGGGCGCGGGTCCGGATGATCCGGTGGTGATTCATGTCGGTCGCATGGCCGCGGAGAAAAACATCGGATTGGCGGTCGAGGCGTTTGAAGCGCTGCGTGCCAGCGTGCCCGATGCGCGTTTGGTATTGGTCGGCGATGGCCCGGCCAAGGCGCCGTTGAGCGCGAAGCATCCGGAATATCACTACGCCGGCATGCGGCGCGGCGAGGATCTGGCGGCACACTATGCCTCGGCGGATGTGTTCCTGTTCCCGAGTGTGACCGAGACGTTTGGCAACGTGGTCACGGAAGGACTGGCCAGTGGGTTGGTGGTGATGGGCTACGATTATGCGGCAGCCCGCGAACACGTGCGCGATGGCACCAACGGTTATCTGGTGCCGATGAACGACGAGGCTGCGTTTAAGCGTCGCGCGACCGCAATCATGGTCGAGCGGGCGAATTGGCCGGCGGTGCGAGCGGCGGCGCGCGACACGGCGCAGGGACTGACCTGGACCGTGATCGTGCAGCTCTTTGCCGACACTTTGGCCGAAGCGATTGAGGCGAGCCGGACGCGCGCTGATTAACCGCGCGACTGGGCGGGGTAGCGGCGCAGATCGAGAGTGTGTTTTCCTTCGGGCGGGAAATCGATTTCGCGAATCCAGCGGGTTTCGCCGACCGTGTGAGGCCAGTCTTCCCAGCGGGACGCGAAGCGTTTGGCGGCGGCTTTTTCGCTGGTCGGACGCTTCTTGTAGGATTTGTCGTCGGCGTCCCATACATGCCAGCGCGCGGCGGCGATCACCGTGAAGGTCGCCCGATCGACCCACTCCAAAATCAGCGGGGCGTGCACCGGAACGTGAGGGTGAAGAGACGGATAAAGATGAAACGCGCGGAAGCGAATTCCGGCGGCCGTGGTATCACCGGCGGAGAGAAACTCGCACGGATAACCGTTGGCGAGCAGCAGGCCTTTTTCGATCAAGGCCGGGTCGGAGACCGCGACTTCGATGCGGTCCATGCTCGAGTCGACGGTCCGGGAAACGGTGCCGGCATTGGGTGACTCTCCGAGCAGCGGCCATGCTTCCAGGGCTTGGCGGAATGTGACCGAAGCGGCCTGCGGTTTGCCGTCTTCGTCTTGGTAAGAAAGGTCGAACGAACCGATCTTGGGGAAACGCCATTTCCAGAAGGCGCGCAGCCATTCGACGTCGAATGGAATGGCGTGTGCGTTCAGGTCGGCGACCACCGCTTGGAGGTCTTCCCAGATGAAACTCGGCAGGAGAAAACGATCGTGCAGTTGACCACTCCAGCGGACGAACGGTGTTTTGAAAGGATCGCCGACCAACCGCGCCATGATAGCGCGGAGCAGCAGGCCGATGAGGCTCATGGTGCTGGCGTCGGGATGGGATTCGAAGGAGCGAAATTCGACCAATCCCAGACGACCATTCGGTGCGAACGGATTGTGGAGTTTGTCGACGCTGATCTCGGCGCGGTGAGTGTTGCCGGAGCGGTCCATCAACAGGTCGCGGAACAACAAATCGAACTGCGGCAGGTTGGGCGGGTAGCCCATGCTCTCGGCGCCGGCGCAGGCGATTTCGAGTTCGTAGAGTGCTTCGTAGGTCGATTCGTCGATCCGCGGCGCTTGTGAACTCGGACCCATATAGAGGCCGGTAAAGGCGAAGCTCAGCGCCGGATGATGCTGGAAATAACGAATCACCGAAGGCAGCAAATGCGGGAACGCGAAGAACGGTGAATACAGTCCGTCGGGTCCACCGAAGACGACGTGCGCGCCGCCGCCGGTGCCGGTCTCGCGACCGTTGAACTGCAGCTTGCGGGCGGTGAGGCCGGTGGCCTTGGCCGCTGCATAGAGGTCGTGCAGCTGGCGATCGTAGTCGGCCCACGTCGCGCATGGAGCGAGATTGATCTCCAACACGCCGGGGTCGGACGCGAAGCCGATCGTCGGCATAGCGGGATCGGAAGGGGGCGCGTAACCGGCGAGGATGACCTCGGTCAGCTCCCGGGCGGCGAGGGCGGCCTCGATCTTGGTGAGCAACTCCAAATAGGCGTCGGTCAGCAACGGCGGGATGAAAATAGCCACGCAACCCTCGCGGATTTCAACAGTGAGGGCGCGACGCAGCCGCTCCTTGCCGAGTTCGCCGAGCGGCAGACGCAAACCGGCGCAACTGTCACCCTCGAACAAAGGGATCGGACCGTCGAAATCGAGACTCCAGTCGTCGCTGCGCCAGGTCTCGTCCTCGTGATCGATGGGGAGCACATAACCGGCCGGTTTCTTGCCCAGAGCGAGCGGACGAATGCACGCGGGCGGCAGGTTGAGTGAACCCGCGAGGTGTTTGATAACCGCGCGAGCCTGGCTGAGTTTGTGGCTGCCGGGTTCGAGGCTGGAGCGCATGCGCGCCGGATTTTCCCAGATCGGTTTTCCGTCGGCGCGGCGTTGCAGGAGCAGCGTCCAACGCGGCAGCGGTTCGCCGGGAAAATGTTTGCCGGAGGTTTCGAGCAGGACGGCCCCGGGATAGGTGCGAGCGATCAAGCGGTGGGCGAGGCGGCGGGCGTAGTCGAGTTTGGTCGGTCCGAGCGCGGCCGTGCCCCATTCCGCACCTTCGGGACGAAGCGGCACAAACGTGGGCTCACCGCCCATCGTGATGGCGACGTCGGTGCGTTGCAGGGAGGCTTCAACGGCTTGGCCGCATGAGGCGATGGCGGCGGCGGTGGAGTTCAGGGAGCGTCGAGAAACGGCGGACATACGGGGGAAGGGACGAAGAATCTAGTCGAGTGGTTCGATGACGACGTTGACGTTCATTTGGGAGTCGACGGGCGTCTTGCTGTAGTAGGTGCCTTGAACGGGATTGACGGTTTCGGCCTGGGCGGCGTGGGCCACGGCGATGAACAGATCGTCACACCAGACTCCGGAGGTCGGATCGATGGGCCGCCAACCGGCCCCGGGCAGGTAAACCTCGACCCACGCGTGCATGGCGCCGACGGTGCGTTCGTCCTCGCCGGGCGGAGCGTAGAGGTAGCCGCTCACGAAGCGGGCGGCGAGACCGAGGGTGCGGCACAGTTCGATGAACAACACGGCGAAATCCCGGCAGGCGCCGGATCCTTTTTGCAACGTCGTGATCGAAGATTGGATACCGATTTCATCGCGCCGCACGTAAGTGAAGTGGGTGAAGAACAACCGGGTAAACGCCGTGAGCAAATCAACCGTGCCGGTGGGCCGATCGGTGAAATGTTCGTCCAGCCATTGTTTCAAGGCGTGCTGGGTGTCTACGAAAGGCACGGCGAGGTAGGGTCCGAGGGCAAATTTGAAGACCGGCTCATATTCGAACGGAAACTCAATCGCGTAACTCTTGAGCACGAAATCGAAAGGGTTGGATTCCGTGTTTTCCACCTCGACCTGGCTTTCGATCTCCATGCGCTCCGTGAGCTCGGGAAAGCGGGCCTGCCACAGCTCGTTGTCGAGGGGATCCTGGCCGCGCGTGAGAATGGGATCGGGCGAGATGCGCAGGTCGAACCGCCGGAGGTGTTGGCGGGAATGTTCGCGCGGGCGCAGATAGATCAGATGGGGCGAAAGCGAAACCGGGGCACCGTAGACGTAACGGGTGGTGTGCGTGATGCGAAATTTCAAAGTGGGTGGGACGTTGGGCCGATCGGCGGAACGGAGGGAAGCCGCATACTATGAGCAATGTTCACGCCCGCGATGTATATTCTTCGGCCAAATCCGCGACGAAGCGATCGAGATCCTCCTGTTGGGTGTCCCACGAACACATGAGGCGGTAGCCCTGCGCGCCGATGAAATTATAGAAATGCCAGCCCCGCGCCTGCATGGCGGCGGCGATGTCGTCGGGCAAAGGGGCGAACACGGCGTTGACCTCGGGCTCGACGGCGTAAGTGAGGCCGAAGCGAGTGCGCAACGTTTCACCGAGTTGGTAGGCCATGGTGTTGGCGTGGCGGGCGTGACGGAGCCAGTTGTCGTTCGAGAGCATGCCGACCCATTGGCTGCTGAGATAGCGCATTTTGGAGGCAAGCTGGCCGGCTTGTTTGCACCGGTAGTCGAATTCGTGGGCCAGTTCCGGGCGGAAAAAGACCACGGCTTCCGAGGTGTTCATGCCGTTTTTGGTGCCACCGAAACACAGCACGTCGACCCCGGCGCGCCAGGTGAAATCTGCCGGGGAGCTGCCGTCGCGATCCTGCAGCACGGCGGCGGCATTGGCGAAGCGGGCGCCGTCCATGTGCACCAGCAGGCCGTGTTCGCGGGCGACGGCGCTGAGCGCTTTGATCTCCGCCGTCGAATAGACGGTGCCACATTCGGTCGATTGCGTGAGCGAAAGCACGCGAGCCTTCGGGTAGTGAATGTCGGTGCGCTTGCGGATCACCTGCTCGACGGAGGCGGGAGTGAGTTTGCCGTTGGTCCCGGTGGCGGTAAGGATTTTGGTCCCGTTGGAGAAAAACTCCGGCGCGCCGCATTCGTCGGTTTCGACGTGGGCGACCTCGTGGCACACCACGCTGTGGAAACTCTGGCACAAGGAGGCGAGGGCGAGGGAGTTGGCGGCCGTGCCATTGAAGACGAAGAAAATCTCGGCCTCGGGTTTTTCGAAAATGTCGCGAATGCGGTCACAGGCCCGCTTGGTCCAATCGTCGGTGCCGTAGGAGGGCAGGTCGCCGCGATTGGCTTCGGCCAGAGAGGCCCAAGCCTCCGGACAGATGCCGGAAGTATTGTCGCTGGCAAATTTGTGGGAGTCGAAAGGCTGAGTCATGACGATCAGTGAAAGAGGCGAAAGGTGAACGCACGAAATGGCGGAGTCCCACTGCGGGAAGTTTTTTGGAGTTTGGCAATCGATGTCGCCAGATATTGGGTGACAAACCGATGCGAGACCCCGATCCCACAGGACCTCAACCCAATCTCTACCTCGTCGGCTTCATGGGCACGGGCAAGACGACCATCGGGCGCGCGGTGGCATATCGACTGCGGTATCAACTTTTCGACAGCGACCACGAAATCGAGAACGCCCAAGCCCGGCCGATATCGGAAATCTTTGCGACCGACGGCGAGGCGGCCTTTCGGCAAATGGAACGGAAGTTTATCGAGACCGGACATCCGGCCGGTCAGAGCGTGGTGGCGTGCGGGGGCGGACTCGTCGTGCAGCCGGGCATGTTGGATTTGCTCAAATCCAAAGGGGTCGTCGTCTGTTTGCACGCCTCGTGGGAGACAATTCTCCGGCGGACCTCGACGAACAAGAATCGTCCCTTGCTCGATGTCGAAGACCCGATGGCGCGGATTCAGACGCTCTACAAGGAACGCGAGCCGATCTACAAACGAGCTGATGTGGTGATTTTGACCGACCATCGACCCACCAGTGACATCATTTCGCACGTGATGCGGGTCTACCGCCGCGAGGCGAGGGACTGGGCCCACGCTCATGGGGCTTGATCGCGAGGCGTTGCGGGCACGGTTGCACGGGTTCGGTTTTGACGTCGTGCGCTTTGCGGCGGTGGCGGGCGATGCTCCCGGCAGCGATGCCTTGGACGATTGGCTGGAGGCGGGGCGTCACGCCGACATGGCGTGGATCGAGCGCGGTGCGGCGAAGCGACGCGACCCCCGGCAGGTGCTCGACGGCGCGCGGACCATGATCATGTTGGGGGTGAATTACGGGGGGGACCTGCCGTCGCGGGATGACGGGCAGTCGACCGGCGTGTGGGCCCGTTACGCGCTGAACAACGACTACCACGATACGGTCAAACCGGGGCTCGTGGCGGCCGGGCGAGCGATCGAATCCTGGGCGGGGGTGACGAGCCGCGACTATCGTTATTATGTGGATACGGGGCCCGTGTTGGAGCGCAGTTGGGCGACCCGCGCGGGGGTGGGATTCACGGGCAAAAACGCGATGCTCATCTCGCGCGAGTTCGGGAATTGGTTGTTTCTCGCGGCGATCATGACCCGGGTCGAGATCGCGCCCGACGCGCCGGTCAGTGCGCGGGTGGAAGCCGAACCCGTGGGCACGCTATGCGGCAATTGCACCCGTTGTCTGGATGCTTGCCCGACGAACGCGTTGCCCGAGCCGGGAGTATTGGATGCGCGAAGATGTATTTCTTATCAGACCATCGAGAACAAAGGTATCATTCCACGGGAGCTGAGGACCGGGATCGGTGACCGCATTTATGGCTGTGATATTTGCGCCGAAGTTTGTCCGTGGAATCGATTCGCGCAAACGGCGCGTTCGGGACTGCTGGAAGCGAGACCGGAACTGGCGCAGTTTTCCCTGTCCGAGATTCTTCGGCTCACGCCGGAGGGCTTCGCGGTCGGATTCAAAGGCACGGCGGTCAAACGGCTCAAACTACGCGGTCTGTTGCGCAATGCGTGTATCGTGGCCGCCAATACCGGGGCGCGGGAGTGCGGGCCGGCGCTCGTGGATTTGACTCGTCATGCCGAAGCCATGGTGCGGGCACACGCGGTCTGGGCCTTGCGAGTTTTGCAGACTGACGCGCCGTGGGCATCGTTGCGCGCGATGGAAGTCGACCCGCTCGTGTTGGCGGAATACGACGCACCGCTCGAGCCACGATCCGCTCAGGCTTGAAACTTGGCCTTCATGCCGCGAGTGAATGCGCTGGGCGGGCGGACGGGCCGACCGGACCGGTCGATGAAGGCGTGCTGGGTGGTGGCCGTGACCAGCAACTCCTCGCCCCGGAGCACACGGTAACGGATTTTGATGCGCAACCCCGGGAGTTCATCGATCACGGTATGGATCGTAACTTCATCGTCGTAGAGCGCGGGGCGGTGGTATTTGACCGCGACCTCCAGGACCGGCAGGCGATAACCGGCTTCGTCCATGTCGCGGTAGTTGAATCCGTGTTCGCGCAACAGCGTGGTGCGCCCCACCTCCAGCCACGGCAGGTAGCTGCCATGATAGACGATACCCATCATGTCCGTTTCGGCGTAGCGGACGCGGATCGAGCAGTGAGATTCGAGCATCAGCCACCCATCTCGATCAACGGCGATCGCGTCAACGGCGCGGCGTGGAATGTCATCTCAGGCGCTTTCGAGTTCCTCGTTGAAGAGGAGTTTGGCCGAATGTGACCAATTGTTGCGTCGGGCCCAATCCCGACCCGACGAACCGAGTCGTTGCCGCAGCACTTCGTCGCTGATGAGTTTTTCAAATGCGGCGGTTAATTGCGCCGGATGATGCGGGGGCACGAGCAGTCCGGTTTTCCCGTCGGCCACCGCTTCGGCCACGCCGCCGACGGAGTGCGCCACCACGGGCAACCCGTGCGCCGCCGCCTCCAGATAGACCAGACCGAACCCCTCGACACTGTTGCCATAGTCAACACTGGTCATGCCGAAGATATCCGCCCGTTCGTAGATTCCGCTCAGTTCGTCGTCGGGTATGTCGCCGAAGAAGCGGACCGGGAAATCGCATGTGGCGGCGGCGGCGCGCAGGGTGTGTTCGTAGTGTTCCTTCGCGGTGGAGCCGACCATCCAATACTCGATCAGTCCTCGGAATTTGGGGGCCAGGGCTCGCAGCGCGTCGAGGGTGATGAGTTGTCCCTTGCGCGGATGCAGGCGGCCCACCGTGAGCACGATGATTTTCGATTTCTCGCCATTGGACGATGATGGCACCACGGCGAAGTCGGAGCGGAGCGCACCGGGCGTGAGCAGGATCTTCGAGCGAGCCTCGGGGAAATGGGTCAGCAACAGGTCGCGGGTGTAGCCGGATAGCACGCTGATGCGCTTGGCGTAGCGGATCAAGCGACGGGCCAGCGGCCGAATCAACGGATTGCGATGGAACTTCAACACCTCCGAACCGTGAAATGTCAGGACGAGGTGCTTGGGGCGAAACGTGTTGAAACGCTGCAGCAACATCAGGGTCAACATGGGACCCGGTTCGGGCAGATACACCGTCGCGTTACGCAGTTCCCGGCGGCGGCGAATGAGTTGGACCGCCAGTCGCAATTGGCAGGTCAGATCGTGGGTGCCTTTCAACGGCATCCGCCAAATGGGAAAGGGCCATTCGGCGTCGTTTTCAGGCGGGGCGTTTTGAGCCCATACCTCCACGTTCAACCCGAGGGCCGCAGAAGCGCGGGCCATTTCTCCCGTGAACGTCGCAATCCCGCCCCGCTTGGGGAAGAATTCGTGCGTGATAAGAAAAACGGTGTTCTGAGAGGGAGAAGTATTCATGGCTCGCCGGCGAATTCGCCGCGCCGAAAAATTGGATCAAACGGTCTTGTGGCGAGGCATGGGTATGAAGGCAACTGATCAAACGTCGCGCGAACCCATGCCCCGACTCCCTATGACTAAAGCGTGACCAACCGGTTTCAATTTGGCGACAAAACGGAGAAGAAGCTCGTCAACCGGGGACCAAGATTAGCGTTTACATTCAAAAACCCGAAATCTTACTTCCGTGAACCATGCCTAAAGGAGACCTCGAAGGTCAAGCGGGCCCAGACGCCCCGGAGGCGGCCGCAAAGCCGTTTACAGTTGAAGACGAGTCTGCGTTGCGCGAATCCCTCAAGAGGTGTTCGCCAGCGACCATTGAGGCTGCCATCGCCTATCGTAAGACGCAGGAGGCCAGTCACTTGCCTGCCGTGATTATCGGTGTGATTGAGCGCTTTGTGGAGCCCGATTTGCGGCCCAAACTCAAGGAGGCGGACGACGAACTCCGCTTGGTCGAAGACCTCGGGATCGATTCCCTGACGATGATGGAGATCGTCATTCTGGTCGAAGACGTGCTGCAGATGCAGATCAACAATGAAGATCTCCGGAATTTGCGCACGGTGGGAGACATCAAGGTCTTCATCGATTGCAAGGTGCGGGGCCTGCCGCCGCCCAAGCCGACAAAATTTTTCCCGATCGAAGAGATTGTATCCGTGATGCCGATCCAGGCACCGTTTCTTTTCCTCAACGAAGCCACCATCGCCGGCAGCGGTGCGCAGGGGAAATACAAGATCACGGGCCAGGAGTTTTTCCTGCAGGGACACTTCAAGGACAACCCGGTGATGCCGGCGTCGCTCATGCTCGAGGCTCTCGGTCAATTGGCGGTGCTTTATCTTCTCGAAGGCGCCGTGCCGGATGAAGGCAAGATCATCGATCGCACCAAGATCTTCTTCACCTCGTGCGAAGGCGTGCGGTGTCATCGCATTTGCCGACCCGGTGATTTGCTTTCGATGTCGGTCAAACCCAAGCGCACGAAGATGCCGTTGGCGACGTTCGAAGGTTCCATTCGCGTGGGGCAGGACAAAGCGGCCATGGCCGAGGAAATCACGCTCACGTTTGCGTATGCGGACGCGAAGAAGAATGCGCCCGCCGAGGCCGCGACGACTTCCTCCGGTAGCGACCGTGACGATACCCACCCGCCGGTGGCAGCGGCCGTCAACGCCTGAGCCCACTTGCCCGGACCCGTATTTGCGAGTGGAGCGAGATTCGCGTTCCCTCGCGTTGACCCGCTTTCCCGGTTGGGCTTAGCTGTCATTCCGCTGGATATGAACTTGGGGTTAATCGGGTTACCGGTTGTGACTTCCTGGTGATTTCCAGTCCCACCCTCGCCAAAACATGTCGAAAGTATTCCTAACCGGACTGGGTTTCATTACGAGTATCGGCAACGACACCCCGAGCGTTGCCGACAATTTGCGCCATTTGCGCCATGGCGTGGTGAAGTATCCACCGTTTGCGGACGAAAAGATCCCGGTGAAAGTCGCGGCCCCGGTGAAGGGATTCGACACGGAGTCCCTCGATCCGGAGGACTGGACTTACCCGAGCCGTTACCGGGTGCGTCGTGAGATCCTGCGCAGCATGGGCCCGCACGGACTTTACAGCTATTGCGCGATGTTGCAGGCGATCGAGGACGCCGGACTTGCGCCCGAGGATATTTCAAACCCCAACACCGGTCTTTTCGGCGCGTCGGCGGGATCGCCCAATCTGCTCACCCACTACGTTCGCAAGATGCACGAGCAGGGCGTGATGCGGTGTTCGCCGTTGGGTATCGTGGCATCGATTTCCGGCACGGTGCAGTTTAATCTCGTGGCCCATTTCAAGATCCAAGGCGCCTCCACGGGTTTTGCCTCGGCCTGTGCCTCTTCCTCGCACGCGGCCGGTTACGCTTATGATGAGATCATGCTGGGGCGTCAGGACCGGATGTTTGTGGTCGGCGCGGAGGATGGCAACGTGGAGACGATTTTACCGTTTGCCGGGATGCGGGCGCTTTCGCTCAACCCGGATCCGAACACCGCCTCGCGGCCGTTTGATCGCGGCCGGGATGGTTTTGTCGGCACGGGAGGCGCGACGGTGTTGGTGTTGGAGAGTGAGGCGGAAGTCGCACGTCGCGGCGTTGTGCCTTACTGTGAAGTCGCGGGATGGGGCCAGGCTTCGGACGGCCACAATGTGGCGATTTCCCATCCCGAAGGCACCGGTCTCGCGCGGGCATTGGAGCGGGCGCTCAAGTGCGCGAAGGCGGACCCGACCAGCGTCGATTACATCAACGCCCACGCCACCTCGACCCCCATCGGTGACATATCCGAAGGCAAGGCGATCCGCACGGTGTTCAACCCGTCCGGAGCCCGTCCGGGGATCAGTTCAACCAAGGCCTTGACCGGACACGGCCTGTCGTTGGCGGGCGCGATGGAAACGGGCTTCTGTGCGGTGGCCATGCGGGAAGGCTTCACCCCCGGCTCGGCGCATATCACCGCGGTGGACCCGGCTTTGGCCGATCTCAATATTCTGCGGGAGACGGTCGACGAGAGACCGAAAATTGTCATCAACAACAGTAGTGGTTTTGGCGGCGCAAATGTGGCCCTCGTGTTGCGGGCGGTGCCGTCGGCGAACTAAGCCATGACGGTCGCTCCGCCAGCTCCCGCCGCGTTTGTGACCGGTGCTTCGGCGGGACTCGGCCGCGCCATCACGGAGAAACTGTTGCGGGAAGGTTTTGTGGTATGGGGCACGGCCCGGGATCGCTCGCGCTTGCAGGAGACGTTTAAAGATCGCGCGCAGTTTCATCCCGTGGTGCTGGATCTGCAGCAGGCGGAGGCGGCGGTGGAGGTCTATCGGCAAGCCCGCGCCGAGACTCCGGCGGGCTTTGACCTTGTGGTGAACAACGCCGGTTATGGTGTGTTCGGCGGTTTCGTGGAGACACCGCCCGAGGTGTGGCGACGCCAGCTCGACGCCATGTTGATGACCAACCTGAGTTTGGTCCACCAGCAGTTGGCCGATATGACCGGGCGAAGCCGGGGCACCCTGGTCAATGTTGCCTCCATGGCGACGGAGTTTCCATTGCCGTATATGACGGCCTACAATGTCGCCAAGGCGGGACTGAGCGCTTTGAGCGAAAGTTTGCTAATTGAAACGGCGGGGAGTGAAGTCACGGTCATCGATTTCCGACCGGGTGATTTTCGCACCGGTTTCAACCAAGCCATGCCATCCTCACCCTTGCTCGAACCTTCCGGGCGTTCCAGTCCGCGTCAGCTCTCCGCTTGGCGCGCGTTGGAACGCCATTTGGCGTCGGCGCCGGGGGCCGAACGCGCCGCCGACGATTTGTGGCGGGCGATCCATCGCGGACGCGGGGGAGTCGTGCGTTCCGGAAATTGGTTTCAGGTCACGCTGGCACCACTGTTTGAACGTCTCGTGCCTTTGGCGTGGGCCCGCGCCGTGCGTTGGCGTTATTTCGGACTCAGCTCCTAAGTGGAAAATAAACTTCGTATACTGGTCCTCACTTCCAGCACGGGCGGCGGTCACGACGCTCGGGCGCAAGCTTTCGCGGAGTGGTGCTTTGAACTCTATCGCCATGGGGTGGACGTGCGCATCGAACAGATGCTCGAAAAGTCCTCGGTGGTGAGCCGTTCCGGGGTCAATCTCTACAATTGGATTCAGGTGCACATGCCGTTTCTCCACACGTTTTTCTATACGGCGGTGGAGGCGCTGAGTTACCTGAACCGATCGGGGGTGAGCATTGGTCGGGGTTACTACCGCGAGGTGCTCGACGAGTATCAGCCTCACTTGGTGTTAAGTGTGCACGACTGTTTGAACCGCGGGTATTTCCAATACGCCCGCGAACGTTTGGGTCGCGAGAATGTGCGCTGCGCCACCTATTGCGGGGAGTTCTCCGGCGGGTGGGGTTACAGTCGTAATTGGATCGAGCCCTCGGTGGATCTCTACGTATCGCGCACCGCCACGGCTCGTGATTTCGCGGTGAAGCACGGCATCCCGGTGGAGAAGACCAGCGTGCGGGGACACCTGATGCGTCCGAAAGCGGTCATGGATGTGATTCCGGCCGAGAAACGGTCGACCTACCTGCGCAAGCAATTGGGGCTCAAAGCCAATCGCTTCACCATCTTTCTGGCGACGGGCACCAACGGAGCCAACAATCACATGGTGCTGTTGGAGGCGCTCAAAAAGCACCACCGGCGAGTGCAGGTGATCGCGGTCTGCGGCCGCAACAAGGAGATCTACAATGAGCTGGTGCACTGGCGTTCCAACCATCCCAAACTGCCGCTCTATCTGGATGGATTTTCGGACGTGGTGCATGAGCTGATGCAGGTCAGCGATGTGATCGTGACGCGCGGGGGCACGACCAGTTGTGCCAAGGCGCTTCATTTCGGCTGCCCGATCGTGTTCAATGCTTTTCAGGGCATCATGCCGCAGGAGCGGTTGACCTGGAAATTTTTCCGCAATGGGGCGCGGTCGCAAAAGATCGAGGATGCCGACGATTTCGCCCGTTTGATTGATGAATGGATGGAGGTTCCCGAAGCGTATCAGCATTATCGGGACGACTTTTTGGACATGCGTTACCCGGATGATCAGACGGAGTTGATTTCGGACTTGGTCGGGTTGGCCGAGGAAGCATCGGGGTTCACGGTGAAACGGTATCCGTTTCCCCGTCGCAATGGTGACAACGGTGAACCTCCCGTCGACCTCGCCAGTGGCAATGGTGCGGCCATTTAGCCGCTTTAAATCGCTTGGCGGTGCCGGGCAGACCTAGCAACGTCGCGACGGTGCCGCCTCGTCCGATAACCATTGCCTACCTCTTCACGACGTTTCCCCAAGCCACGGAGACGTTTCTTCAGCGCGAAGTGATCGCGATGAAGGAGCAGGGACTGAACCTGCGGGTGTATTCACTTTTTGGCGGCGGCGGCGACTTTGCAGGCATCGCGGTGCGCAAGTTCTCCATGTGGCGCCTGCTGGAATTGATTTGGATCATTCCATGGGTGGCGGCGACGCGGTGGGATGTTTTTGGTGTCCTGTGGCGCGGGCTCTGGGCGCGGCGGGCGCCGAGCTGGCTGAATTTCTGGGAGAACATGCTGGGGGCGGGGTTTGCCGGGGTGTTCTATCGCGAGTTTCGCCGCGACCCGCCGGATCTCGTGCATGGCGCCTGGGGCGGGGCCCCCTGCACGGCGGCATGGATATTACGCCGTCTCAATGGTCAGGCGTTTACGGCGGCGGCGCACGCTTACGATATCTACGAACACGGCGGGGATTGGTGGTTGGATGAAAAACTCACGGAAGCCCGTTTCATTCACACGTCGACAGAGATGGGGCGCGCGTCACTGGTGGCGCGCGGTCATGATCCGCAACGGGTGCACGTGGTGCGGCGCGGGTTGGCCCATTTCCCCGAGTTCAAGTCCCTGCGAGCCGACCGCTCCGAATTGCGCCTGGTCTGCATTGCACGATTGGTGGCTAAAAAAGGCCTCGACCATCAGATGAAAATCTACGCGGCGATGCGCGACGCCAGCATCGCATTTTCGGCTCGGATCATCGGGGAGGGCCCGGAGCGTGCGCGCATCGAAACGCTGATCAGGGAATTCAAATTGGGCGATCGAGTGCGGCTCACCGGCCATTTGGCTCAAGCGGAGGTGTGGGAGAATTTGACCTGGGCGGATGCGCTACTGCACACGGGAGTGATCGCGGCCAGCGGAGACCGCGATGGTTTGCCGAACGTGATTCCCGAGGCGATGGCGGCGGGCGTGGTGGTGTTGACCTCGCCCAATGCAGCGACGGTTGAAGCCGTCAGCCACGACGTGAGTGGCTTGGTGCTGCCGGAGGGTCAACCCGATCGGTGGGTGGAGGCGATGCGACGACTCGCCACGGATGATACGCAGGTTGAAACCTTGCGAGATGCCGCCCGCAGGTGGACGGAAGAAAATTTCGACGCGCATCGCAATGCCGCGAGACTGCACGAACATTTCCTCAACGCCCTGAAATCATGATCTATTTCGACGTTACGAAGTCGGCGAAAGCCAAGCAGGCGTCGGGGCTCATGCGGGTGAATCGACGGTTGAGCGAAGAATTGGGCGACGCGGTCACGCTGGTGCGCTGGGGCGAAAGCAATCCACCGTGGCAGCCCGACGACTGGTATCTGACCACGGAAACTTTCGACGTCGCTCAGCGGCCGGGGTTCGGAGATTTTTTGGAAAGACCGCCCTGTCGGTTGGCAGCGTTGTTCCCCGATGCGATACCGCTGCAACATCCCAAAATCACGTGGCCGCATTCGGTCGTCCGGCATCCGGGATACATGATGGCGCTGGCGAAATTCGATCATGTTTTCGCGATTTCCGATGCGGTGAAACACGACCTCACGTCGTATTGGCAATGGGCGGGAACGACTGCCCGCGCGGCAGTGAGCACGTTGCCACTGGGGGCGGATTTCGATGGGTCGAAGCGACATCCCCGCCGGGACGATGTGCCGCCGCCGGTCTTGCTCTGTGTGGGAATCGTGGAGCCGCGGAAAAACCAGTCGTTTTTGCTGCGGGTCGCGGAGGAAATGTGGGCGCGCGGCGGCGATTTCGAATTACATATCGTCGGCCGGGTTAATCCTCATTTCGGTCGTCCGATCGCGGCGGAAATGCGGCAAATCACGAAACGGCGTCCGGGATTCCACTTTCACGAGGCGGCCACCGACGAGGTATTGGCCCGGCTGTTGGCCCGGACCCGGGCCGTGGTGTTTCCCACCATCGCGGAAGGGTGCGGCCTGCCCGTGCTTGAAGCGCTGTGGCGCGGGCTCCCGTGTGTGTGTTCGGACCTGCCGGTATTGCGTGAAAACACGGAAGCAGGGGGTTGTGTGCCACTGCCGACCAACGATCTCGAAGCATGGACCGAAGGCCTGCAACGGCTGCTCACCGACGATGGTCAGTGGCGCCGGTTGGCTGATGTGGCGGCGGCGCGACCGCTTCCCACCTGGAAGGAAAGCGCCGCTCAAATTGTGCGGACGCTGCGCGCTTAGGCGCGGTCAGAGTTTTTTGACGGCGTAAGCCATCGCGTCGCCTATGCGGTCAATCTGTTCGTCGGTGTGCAGCGCCGAGATCGCGGTGCGGATCAAATCCTTGCCGGGAGGAACCGCCGGAGCGATCGACATTACCGTGAAGACACCCTTTTCCAACAGCGCCTTCCAGAAGCGATACACCGACTCGCGCGAGCCCAGCACGATCGGCACGGCCGGAGTTTCACTGCCCCACGTGTCGAGACCGAGGTTTTTCAGAATGTCGGTATAACGCTTGGTATTGCGCCACAGTCGCTCGTGGTGCTCGGGCTCGTTTTGCATCACATCGAGAGCGGCGGAGGCGACGGCCGCTTGCGAAGGCGGAACGGCGGCGCTGAAAATCGTCTGCTTGGAGTTGGTGCGCAGATACTCGATCACGTCATGGGAGGCGGCGATGAAACCGCCGGTGCTGGCCAGCGATTTGGACATGCTGCCGCAAATGATATCGACCTGATCATTGAGGCCGAAGTGATCAACCGTGCCGCGACCCTGCCGACCGAGCACACCGAAACCATGAGCGTCGTCGACGACGCTGAAGCAGCCGTATTCTTCACCAATGCCAATGATCTCAGGCATCTTGGCGATGTGCCCTTCCATGGAATAGACGCCCTCGATGACGAGCATCTTGGCGCGGCGGGATTCAATGGTGGAGGCGACCTCGCGGAGGTCCTCCGGATTGTTGTGCGAAAAGCGTTCCACGGTGGCCATGGAGAGACGCACGCCGTCCCAGAGACACGAGTGGATGTTTTTGTCCGCGAGGATGAAATCTCCCTTTTGGGCGAAGGCGGCGACACTTGTCAGGCAGGACAGGTAACCGGCGGCGTGGATATGACAGGCCTCGCGACCCAGAAATTCCGCCAGTTTGGCTTCCAACTGGGTGTGGTAGGCGCGGGAGCCATTGGACGAGCGGGCACCGGTGGGGCTGGTGCCCCAGAGCTCCATCGCTTTTTGTCCGGCCTCGATGACCTTGGGATGAAACGACAAACCCAGATAATCATTGCTCGAAAGCATGATCATATCGCGTCCGTCCAGTTTGATTTCTGTGCCGCATTGTTTCTCCATGGGGAGGTAATACGGCGCATATTTGAGGCGCATCTTGGTCGCGTAGTCGTCGCGAGCTCGTTGAATGATAGCCTTGGGGCTGCGCTTAAAGAAGGTAAGGGCCATGCGTAGGGATTGAAACTAACGGGCGGAATGCCGCCGGGAAAAGGCCAAATTCAACCAGCTTTCGAGTGGCGAGGCAGGGTGGTGATCCACTCGAGTAGCTGTCTGGTATAGTCTTCCCAGCGAGGAGGTTGGCGATGACGAGCCTCAGCGGTCAGGGAGTTTAATCGCACGGAATCGGTCAGCAGGCTCTGCATGGCATCCGCGAGAGCTTCGGCATTTGCGGTATCGGTCATCAGGCAACCACCGCCGCGGGCGGACTCTGCAACCGCACCGTGATCGGCACAGACACAGGCCTTGCCGTGGAGCAAACTCTCCCAGATCGGCAGCCCGAATCCTTCCATGATGGAGGGGTAAACCGTGAAGGCGCAGCGGTGGTAAGCGGCCCGGAGCTCGGCGTCCGGCAGCCACCCGGAATAGTGCAGGGGCCTGCCCGCGTTTTGCAGCTCACGGATCTTGGTCAGGGCGCGGGTGCCGGTTTCGCGCTGTAGTCCGCCAAAGATGGACAATTCAAAGTCGATCCCGCAATCCCAGAGCTGTTCACACGCCGTCAACAAAGTGAGGTGGTTCTTGCGGCCTTCCAGCGAACCGACGCTCAAAATGTGGGGGCGTGTTCCGGCCGGGATGGGGATCTCGGGCCGGTTCATGGTGAGGTGATCGCAGGCCAGGGGCAGGGCCACGACTTCGGGCCCATGGCCCCAGTCGGCCCACTTCCAGTAGTCGAGAAGGGATTGACGGGAATCCTCGGAGATCGCGGCGATGCCGTCGAATTGCATGAGTTCCTGCAAGTAGCCGGGAAATCGCCCCACATTTCCTCGGGGAGTGAGATCGGGCAGCCGCAAGGAGATCGCGTCGTGAAACAAAGCAACACGAGGGGCGTCGGTCGCAGCAAAAAGTTCCGGGAGGCAGGAGCCCGTGCGGGCGGTAAAGATTTCGGGACACAGGATTGCGCTGATTTCCGATGGCAGGACGGTGCGCGTGGTATCGGTCCGGGTGCGTCGTCTCCACCAGCCACGGAGTTGCGCCCCCAACGGCCAGCGCGCGCTGCGTCGTTTGACGGAGCGCGGAGGGTGATCGAGCGCGTGTTGCTCCCACGCCTCCAGTGGGCGCCAGCACTGCATCCATGGGTCATGCGTGATCTCCGTGACCTCCGTCTGGATGCGGAGGTTTCGCCGCAACTCCAACGCGACCCGTTGCACGCCAGTGCGGGCGGGGGAGTGGGAAGTGTGGGACAGGTCGTAGAGCAACATGCGTTCAGCGATGCCACACGTTGTATTTCAAAATCGCGTAGATCGCGCGCACGCCGTCCCGCCAGCCGATTTTTTTGCCTTCCGCGTAGGTGCGTCCGGCATAGCTGACGCCCACTTCGTAGATGCGACAATGCAGTCGGCATATCTTGGCGGTGATCTCTGGTTCGACCCCGAAGCGGTTTTCTTCGATCTCAAACTGCTCCACGATTTCCCGCCGAAACAGTTTATAGCAGCACTCCATGTCGGTGAGGTTCAGGTTGGTGAACATGTTGGAGAGCAGGGTGAGAAATTGGTTGCCCAACGAGTGCCAGAAATAGAGCACCCGATGCGGTTCGCCGCCCATGAAGCGGGAGCCAAAAACGACGTCGGCTTTGCCCTCGAGCAGGGGCGTGAGCAGTCGCGGGTATTCCTTGGGGTCGTATTCGAGATCGGCGTCCTGAATGAGAATGAAGTCACCGGTGGCGGCTGCAAATCCCGTGCGCAAGGCCGCACCTTTGCCTTGATTGACCGGTTGGTGAATGATCCGGGCGACTTTGCTGGCGATTTGTTCGTCGAGCACCCGGTCGGTGCCGTCGGTCGAGCAATCATTGACGATGATGATTTCCTTTTCGACGGGGATGGGAGAAGCCAGCACTGCCTCGATGAGGGTGGCGACGGTGTCGTGCTCGTTGTAGCAGGGGATGACGATCGAGAGCGTGGGCATGGCGAAGGCGCAGATTCAGGGCGACGAGCGTGCGGGCTGCAATGCCATAGGTTGCGTAAACCCTCGGCCGGAAGTTGACGCGATGGGTTTGGTCGTCCTGCGTCATGATCCTGCCATGTTTCAACGGTTCCTGTCACGACTACGATCCTCCCGCGGGCCGCGGACGACGCGTTGGACCTGGGTGGCGGTTTACGTCGCCGTGGTGGCGTGGATGTTGTTCAAACTGGCGGGGTATTATTCCCCCGAGACGGGGATGACCTATTTTCTGGGCGTGGGGGAGGACGCTCTGGCGAAGCGGGATTGGACCAAGGATCTCGGCTTTAAAGTTTTCGTGCACGACCGGTCGTTTGGCTACGACGGTCAATTCTATGCGCAATTGGCGCTGGACCCGGGCATGGAGAACGAGGGTTTGGCCAAGTCGGTGGACAATCTGCCGTATCGCGCCCGTCGCATCTTACTGCCGGTGGTGGCCTATGTGTTGGGCGCGGGACGGCCGGAGTGGATCATCACCGCCTACGTGATGATCAACGTGGTGTGTTGGTTGGCGTTGGGTGGAGTGCTGTTGCGATGGTTTCCGCCGAAAAATTTTGATCGGGCGATTCGATGGTTGGGCGTGATGTTGTCCGTCGGGGCCTGTTTCAGTGTCTATTCTTCGTTGGTGGATGGACCGAGTCTGCTCCTGTTTGCCGTGGCGTTGAAGTGGTGGGAGCAAGGGCGCCCGTGGCGGGCCACGGCCTTGCTGGCCGTCGCTGGTCTGGCCAAAGAAACCAACATTCTCGGCAGTGGATTGTTCGCGCCGGATCAGTGGCGCAGCTGGAAGGACTGGCCGTTGGCGATCGCCCGAGTCGTTTTGGTGGCGGCACCGCTGGGACTGTGGATATTACTGTTGCGCTGGCGGTTCGCGGACATGGCCCAATACGGCGGCGGCACCGACAACTTTGATCTGCCGCTGCGGGCGATGGTGACCCGGGTGGGGGAATTGTTGGACGTCGCGTCCAGCACGGATCTGCCGTGGTATCTGCTCGGGGTCGGCTTCGCGTCGATCATCAGTCTGGTGGTGCAGGCCGGATTTTTGCTTTTGCGCTGGAAATGGTCGCAGCCGGCCTGGCGGCTCACCGTGCCCATCGCGGCGTTAACTTTGGTCATGGGCGCGGCGAACTGGGCGGGCTATCCCGGCGGTGTTACGCGTTCCTTGTTGCCGATGTTGCTGGGGTTCAACCTGTTGGTTCCTCAAGGCAAACGTTGGTTGCCCGTGCTGATTCTCGGTAATCTTACCATGTTCTTCTCCCCGGGCGTATTCAAACCCTTGCCGGATTCCCTCTACTCCGTCCGCATTTCCAACGAAGCGCAGGCGATGATTGAAGGAGAAACCCCGGAACTGCGGCTCGATTTTCCTCCGCCTTGGCATGCCGCCGAACGGTCGGACACCCACCAATGGCGATGGACCGGTGGCCGGGCGAATATCGTCATTCACAACCCCTATGATCAGCCCGTGGAAGTGACGCTGGCGGGCGAGTGGGCGGCGTTTACGGATCGGCAGGCGCGGCTGCGGCAAAGTGATCGTATTCTGTGGCAGGAGCAGCTTGGGATCACGCCCAGGCGTTGGCGGATCGGGAACGTGCGTCTGCCTCCGGGCGAGAGCCATCTCACGGTGGAATCCGACGCCCCGGCCCAACCCGCCAGTCTCTACGACGAGCGTTCGCTGGATATCCGATTCTTTTCGCTTTCCATTCAAGGGCGCACCGTCGGCGAGCATCAACCGGTTCAGCCACCGAACGGATGAATCGCGCTTGTGAAGTAGGTGGGGGCGGGTTCATCAATGGAGATGCCTCCGTTCCGGCCCATGGGTGTTAGCGCCCGCTCAATGAGTTCAATTCCGATTAATCGCGCCACGCGGTCCCTGCCGCCCGCGGCTGAACGTCCGGTGAAACCGATGCGGTTGTCGTAGGAACTGATGACTGTGATGGAACCGGATGCCCATGTTGCGTCGCCTGACCGCGACCCCAGTGAGACCGATACGGCGGCGATCGAACTGACGGTCGTGATGCCATGTTTGAACGAGGCCGACACCCTGGCGATCTGCATCGACAAAGCCCACCGGGCGATGAAAGCCCATGGTCTCGTCGGGGAGGTGTTGGTGGCGGATAATGGCAGCACGGACGGCTCGATCGAAATCGCGGAGGCCCGCGGCGCGCGGGTGGTTGCCGTGGCGGCCAAGGGTTATGGCAACGCGCTCATGGGAGGCATCGAGGCGGCGCGCGGTCGGTTCATCATCATGGGCGATGCGGACGACAGTTACGACTTTCTCGAGTTGCCGAAATTCGTGGATAAACTCCGGGAAGGGTTCGATCTCGTGCAAGGTTGCCGCCTGCCCTCGGGCGGAGGCGTGGTCCTGCCGGGAGCGATGCCGCGACTACATCGTTGGTGGGGCAACCCGATGTTTTCGGCCATGGTGCGGCTCATGTTTCAGGCGCCGATTCACGACGTGTATTGTGGCCTGCGCGGATTCACCCGTGAACTCTACGACCGGCTGCATTTGCGCAGCACGGGGATGGAGTTTGCCACGGAGATGATCATCAAAAGCAGTCTCTTCGGGGTAAAAATCGCTGAAGTTCCCACGACGTTGCATCCCGATGGACGCAAGGCGCACGCGCCGCATCTGCGAACCTTTCGGGATGGCTGGCGGACGCTGCGGTTTTTCCTGATGTGCAGTCCGCGGTGGTTGTTTTTCATCCCGGGCGTGGGGCTTTGCGCGTTCGGAGCATTGGGCTATGCGCTGGGCATGCCGGGAGTTAAGCTGTGGGGCGCGACGCTCGACGCTCACACTCTGCTCGCCTCGAGTCTCTCGATTTTGCTCGGTTTTCAACTGCTGCAATTCGGCGTATTCGCCAAAACCTTTGCGACGACCGAGGGTTTGATTCCGGAGGATCCGCGCTTTTCCCGTTGGCTCAATACCATGCATTTGGAGCGAGGCATCGTGGTGGGCGCGGTCGCGTTCTTGGCCGGCACGGGCCTCCTACTCGCCGCCGTCGGACAGTGGTATGCTGCTGGGTTTGGAAATTTGGAATACGCCATAACCATGCGCTGGGTCATTCCGGGGGTGACGCTCGCGGCGCTGGGATTTCAGACCGTGTTTTCCAGCTTCTTCGTGGGCATCCTGCGGATGGGCCGGAAGACCTGATCAGGTCGGGCGTCGCGCGATGTAGACGTTGCTGGGGCAGTCGTCGGTCACCGGTTGATCGATGATGGCCACCATGTGGGCACCGGCGGATTGCAGCAGCGACTCGACCTCCGCGACGGGCAGCGCGTTCATCCGCATGGGATCGCCGACCCCAGTGAAGCGGCGGAACCAGCGCCCGCCCCAGCGCTTCAGGCGCGTCGCCATCGTTGGCGGATACCACGACCACTTGCGGGCCTCGATCGGTTCCGGAGGCACGGAAGTGGGTAGTTGAAAATAGATGACACCGCCTGGTCGCAGGACCCGGACAAATTCAGGCAAATACGAACGAATCAAGTCAGCCGGGATGTGCTGCAGGGTGATGAGACTGAAAACCAGATCGAACGAGCCGGCGGGGAATTTGCTGAGATCCGCCCTGGTATTGTGCACGAACGACACCTGCTCCGGGGCGCGATTATGTCGCGCCGCCAGTTCCAGCATCTTGGCCGCGACATCGACTCCGACTACGGATTGGTAAGTCTTGGCCAAGGCTTGTGAGAGGCGCCCGACACCACACCCAAAGTCCAGCGCCCGATCCTTCGCCAAGTCCGGGCAATGCTGATCAATCACGGCGAGACTGGCTTCCACGTCTTCGATGCCGGTTTGGAAAAACGCGTCGAGTTTCCACTGGTTGCCGACTTTGTCGGGCGCGGTGAGGACCGCCCAATAGGGATCGTCTCGGGCGAGGCGTTCCCACACCATGCGAAGCCGAAAGATGTTCACGGCGCGTTGTTGGCAGCCCCGGTGTTCACGACTTGAAAGCGTGCACGGTGACGCGCCCTTGTTGCATCTCCCGCCACCACAACCCGGGTTGGGTGGGTTTGCGAAAAATGCGGTCGAACAAAGATTTGGGTTTGGATACGACTTCGAAACGGGAGAAACCCACGGCGCGCAACATGGCGAGCAGACCGGGCAGATTGGGTGCCCACCAATTGGTCGGGTCGCGGTTGAGTTCGGTGCCGTTGTAAAACGCCATCGCCGGCGGACCCAGATGCAGCAGGTCGACCTTGGTTTCGAGAATCAGACAATCCCGGGTGACCGCCGCCATTTTCTCCAACGCCAAAAGCGGGTGGCGCAGGTGGTAGAGCACGCCGAGAAACAAGACGATATCATGCTGTCCCACCAGTTCGGGCTCGATGTCGAGCACCTCCGCGTAGACGGATTCGACGTTCGAGTTGAGTTGGGCATGCGCGAGTTCGAAGCCAGATTTGTCGGCCCAGCCTTCACCGCTCCAACAGTAGGAATCCACCGCGACCACCCGCTTGGCTCCGCGACGTTCGGCCTCGAAGGAGAAAAAACCGTCCCACGCACCGACATCGAGCACCGACTTTCCCGTCAACGAAGGGGGAAGTTGGATACGGGCCAATTTCGTTGGGGTGTCATCGAGTCCGGGGGTGATGACGCCATGCCCCAAATCGATCCGATGGAACCAACGGATCTGGTTGATGGCCTCAGGCAGTGCTTCGGGAGAAATCATGAAAATCGCGGTGGGCTTAGTCCGGCCAAAGTTGCATGGCCGCGAGTCGTTTGGCGTAGCGGGCTCCGATGGCGGCCGGGGAAAACTGGGCGCGAATATCCCGTGCCGCCGCGGCGCCGAGTCGTTGACGCAACTCTGGATTGGCGGCAAGGCGGCGCATGGCGTCGGCGGCATCGGCCACGCGCGGGTTCGCCCAGATCTGGCCCTTTTCGTAGGGACCGTGAGTTTCGCTCAGCTCAATCAGATCCACGGGAACCGGACAGCCGTTTTCGGCATGCACAAATTCCGCCGTAGCAGACCAATCGGTGGAGACGACGGGCTTGCCCACAAACATCGCTTCGGCCACGGCGAGACCGAAACCCTCGGAACGATGTAGCGAGACGAAGACATCGCAGGCGGCTTCCAACGCGTGCACTTCCTCCCGCTCGAGGGTGCGGGCGATCAGCGTGGTGTGCTTCAGTCCCCGCAGGGCGGCTTTGAGCCGACTAAAGGCGGCGGGGTTGCGCTCGGGGTTTTGGGTTTTGATCACCAAGTGCACGCCTGCTTCATCAGGGAACGCCTGTCGGTAGGCATCGATGACGGCGTGCGGATTCTTGCGCTCCTGATACGAATTGAGGTCGTAGAGAAACAGGAAGGAGGTCCGATCGGTCGGCAGGTCGAAGCGTGGTCGTTGATCACCCTCCGGCAAGATGAAGTCGATGGAGTGCGGCATCACGTGAACCGGCAACGGCACCTTGGCGGCGATGGCGTCCCGCACGAAGGCGGACGGACACCAGATCTCGTCGTAGTATTGGCAGGCCTCGACCCATTGGTCGGGAAACTCGGGCAACTCCCATGCCCAGTAGGCGATGTTGCGGCGATTGTCACGAAAGGCGTCGCCGTGGTGGTGATCGATGTCGCCGGAAACCGGGGGATCGATGTGAAACACGTTTACCCGATACGGATTCGTCTTCTGCAACTGCGCCGCGAAAGTCTGGTCGCCCATGCGATTCAGGCAGGGCAGCTTCATGTCGACGAAAGCGTGCGGCAGGTCCGTCGCCGCCACCGCCCGTGCCATGCAGCGGGCGCTTTCGCCGATGCCGAGTTCGGCGCGCAACCAGCCGACGACATTGATGCCGAGCGGGTATTCCTTGTTTTCGCGGGCCTCGATGCGCAACGGGCGGCGTTTCTTGAAATCGTAAATCGGGCGTTCGTCGCAGACGATCTGGGAGATGCGAATGCGGCGATTTTTAACCTGTGGCCGGTAACGCTCCAAACGGTCTCGCCACGTGCGGGGCAGTGGCCAGCGGGCGGTGACGCGACCGAGCCAGGCGAGGGTGTTCTCCCGATCGGTCCCGAGCAATTCCACCTGCAGGCGGACCGGCTCGTCCGTGACCAAAAGTGGTTTGTCGATGCCGCAGTTGAAATGGCCGTCCGGCAACGGGAAGGCGGTTGCGGTCTGAATGCCATTCACCGTGAGGCGAAGTCCGATGTCGCCCTGGGTTTCGCGTCGGTCGGGATCGGCGGGGAGGACGAAGCCGTTGATGAAAATGTTTTTTTCGATGACGCCCGGTGGCAACACGGCGGTGAACTTTTCCCGCATCGCCTGTGTCTCGTGCTGCAACGTGTCGCTCTTGAGTCCGGTGAGCACGTAGTCCTTCGGGTTGTCCGCGACCGGGGGACGGGGCAGGCCGAGCACTTTGCGCCAGTGGAGTTCCTCGTAGAAGATGGCCGCGCCGATTTCCATCCACGCCAAGCGCGGCGTGCGGCTGACGAATCCGGCGCGCACGCGCAGCGCCGTCACAACGGTGCGCCAGGGCATCACCTCGGTGCCCTCGCGCCAGGCGCGTAGTTTCTGCTTTGCCCAGTCTCCGGTGCTGTAACGGATGATTACATCCCGCCAGTAACCGAAGAGGTTGCGACTGTTGGCTTCGTCGTGGGGGCGGGCTTCACCACGGGATGCGCTGACGTGGTGGCGCACCACGCTGGATAGCACCACGGCCACGCGATAACCCCACTCCAGGAGATTGAGGCAGAGGTCCACGTCTTCACCGCCATTGCGATAGGAGACGCGAAATCCGGGCTGCGCCGGAATGTGACCATCGCGGCGGGGGCGCATGAATACCTCGCGACGCACGATACAGCAGGCGGCGGTGACCGCGGGCACAAACCGAACCGGGCGTCGTCGGATACTGGCCGCGGAAGGGAGTTCCTGGATGTGTTCCAGTTTGGCGTTGGCCCGGAAACGGATGCCGGCGTGGTCGATGCTGTCGTCTTTGACCCGGCGCTGCACATTGCCGACGAGGCCCAGATTCGGATCCGAATCGAGTGCGGCCAACATCGGTTCCAACCAACCAGGCAGGAACTCCAAATCGTTATTGATCAGAGCCAGGTATTCGCCGGTCGCCATGGCGGCGCCGGCGTTGTTGGTGGCGGCGTAGCCGGCGTTTTCGACATTGAGGACGAAGCGACAAGGAGCTGGCAGAGTCTTGAGCCATTCTCGTGTGCCGTCGGTGCTGACGTCGTCGACGAAAATGATCTCGTGCTCCAGACCGGCGGGCAGCGTCTCCTGCAAGGTCCGCAAGCACACCTTGGTGAGCTCCAGCCCGTTGTGCAGGGGAATGATGAACGAGACTTTGATCACTGCCGGAACACGCCGTTTGAACTAGGCGCGATGCCGAGGCCAGTTGCGCAGATAGGAACCATAGCTGGATTTGCCGAGACGAGCGATTTGGGCATCGAGTTCGGCGTCGTCGATCCAGCCCATCGTGTAGGCAATCTCTTCCAGGCAGGCGATTTTGAGGCCTTGGCGGTTTTCGATGATGTGCACGAAATCGGCGGCTTCGAGAAGCGAGTCGTGCGTGCCCGTGTCCAGCCAGGCGGTGCCGCGACCGAGGAGCTCGACGTGCAGATCACCGCGCTCCAGGTAACGGCGATTGAGATCGGTGATTTCCAACTCTCCGCGGGGCGAGGGTTTCAACGCCCGCGCCAGATCGACCACGTCGCGGTCGTAGAAGTAGAGCCCCGGAACTGCGTAGTTGGATTTTGGTGACGTGGGTTTCTCCTCCAGTGACATCACCCGGCCATCGTCGGCAAATTCGACCACGCCGTAAGCCGTGGGATTGGCCACGTGATACCCGAAAATGGTGGAGCCGTCCTGGCGTTCGGCGGCTGATTCCAGCGAGCGTTTGAAATCATGCCCATAGAACAGGTTGTCGCCCAGCACCAAGGCGGACGGCTGCGTGCCGTCGAGAAAGCCGCAGTCGGCGGCGATGAGGAAGGCTTGGGCCAAACCGTCGGGGCTGGGTTGTTCGGCGTAGGAAAGCTGCAGACCGAAGGCCGAGCCATCGCCGAGCAGCTTTTCAAACAGCGGCAAATCCTGTGGGGTCGAAATGATGAGGATTTCCCGAATCCCGGCGATCATCAGCACTGACAGCGGATAGTAGATCATCGGCTTGTCGTAAACCGGCATCAACTGTTTGGATACGGCTATGGTCAGCGGGTAAAGGCGGGTGCCGGAGCCGCCGGCCAGAATAATTCCTTTTCGGTTCATGGGGCGGAATGCTTAGGCGTGGCCGAGGCGTTCGAGTTGGTAGTCGCCGCTGAGAATGTTGGCGGTCCAAGCCTCGTTATCGAGATACCACTGCACGGTTTTACGGAAGCCGGACGTGTGGTCCTGTCTGGGTGTCCAGCCGAGTTCGGCTTTGATTTTGGACGCGTCGATGGCGTAGCGGAGATCGTGCCCCGGCCGGTCGGTCACGAACGTGATCTGGTCGGCGTAGGCTTTCCCGTCGGTCCGCGGTCGCAGTTCGTCGAGCAACGAGCACAGCAGGCGAACGAGGTCGATGTTTTGGCGCTCGTTGTTGCCACCGATGTTGTAGGTCTCGCCGGTGCGACCCGTGGCGATCACCGTGTGCAGGGCTTCGGCATGATCGCCGACGTAGAGCCAGTCGCGAATGTTCTCACCCTTCCCGTAGACCGGGATCGGCTCGCCGCGCAGTGCCTTGAGGATAACCACGGGAATGAGCTTTTCCGGAAACTGGAACGGACCGTAGTTGTTCGAGCAGTTGGTGACCAGAACCGGCAATTTGTAGGTATCGGCCCAGGCGCGGGCGAGATGATCGGAGGATGCCTTGCTGGCGGAATAGGGGGAGTGCGGGTCGTAGGGCGTGGTTTCGGAGAAAAGGCCCTCGGAACCGAGCGAACCGTAGACCTCGTCCGTCGAAACATGGAGAAAACGGAAGCGAGCCCTGGCGTCGCCGGTCAGCGCATCGAAATGGGCGCGAGCGGCCTGCAGCATCGAAAACGTGCCGACCACGTTGGTTTGGATGAATTCGCCGGGTCCATCAATGGAGCGATCCACGTGAGATTCCGCCGCGAGGTGCATCACCCAGTCAGGTTGAAAATCGGCGAACAATCGGGCGATGGCCACCGTGTCGCAAATGTCGGTCTGGGCAAACGTGTAGCGGTCATCGTTCGCGAGATCCGCGAGCGAGTGAGGGTTGCCCGCATAGGTGAGCTTGTCGACGTTGAGAACCTGGTGTTCGGGGGTGTCGAGGAGATGGCGGACGAGGTTGCTGCCGATAAAGCCGCAACCTCCGGTGACGAGGATTTTCATAGGGCGAGGGCGGAGGCGTCAGGCGGGGACCCATTCACTCAGCGCTTGGCGAAGCGCGTCGTGGACCTCGGTCATTTCGATGCCCGCAGCCGCGAGTTTGGCGGACGTCATGACGCAGTTCGAACGAGGGGTTTTGGCGGCGATCTGCATGAACTCATCTTCGTCGGCGAAGAAGTCGAAATCCTTGGTGCAAACGCCGCTCTCTTTGATCAAGTCAACGACCTCGCGTGTCGTGATATGACCCGGATTGGTGACGTTGTAGGTCCCGAACGGAATGCGTTTTTCCCAACAGGCAAAGGTTGCCTCCACGAATTCATGTAGCTGCGAGATCGAATTCTCGGCCTCCAGCAGACGCTGATACCGGAGCAGTTTGGTGATGTAATTGCGGGGGTTGTCGCGGTGATCGAACGGAATGCGCAGCCGCCAGATGTAGACGTTGTCGACCCCGACCAGCGTCTCTTCACCGAGGGCCTTGGTGCCGCTGTAGAACGAACAGTTGTCGGTGCGAAACGAGAAGTTGGGGGTGTCCTCTTCGGTGAAGCCCGTGCCGTCGGGACGGGACCCCGTGTAGATGCAGCCGCTCGACACATGCCCCCAGGGCACGTCGGCGGCAGCGCAGGCCGCGGCGATACGACCTGGGAGCACGGCGTTGCCGAAGAGGCATTCCGCTTTGTCGGTTTCGCAGGCGTCGACGTTGGGCTTCCCGGTGTAGCCAGCGGCGTTGATCAAAAACTCCGGTCGATCCGCCTGCAGCGCCGCCGTGAGTTTGTCGACCTGGGTGTAGTCCAAGTCGGCCCGTCGCAGGTTTTTGAACGGGATATTTTTGCGAGTGAGCAGGTCTTGATAGGCCTGCCCCACATAGCCGGAGCCTCCGAGTAGATAGATCATGAAAACAGTCTATGGTTCAGCGCATGAGCCGAAGGGCAATGCGGTTTTCAGTAGCGACCGTCGCCGCGCTTGTAGTCGCCGCGGCTGAACGATTTTTCCAGCCATACATACATGCAGATGAAAAAGTAGCGGCTGCCCATTTCCTTGATTTTCAACTTGGCCTCTCCGTAACGGCGATTGCTCCAACTGATCGGCGTGACCGTCCAGCTGAATCCACGCACGATGGCTTTGAGCGGGATCTCGACGGTGAGGTTGAAATGGGGGGAAAGAAAAGGCCGACAGCCGTCGATCACGGTGCGTCGGTAGGCTTTGAACGCATTGGTCGTATCGTTGAGTTTGATGTTGAACATCAAGCGGATGAAGAAGTTAGCCATGCGGTTGACCATCAGCTTCACGCGCGGGTAGTCGATGACCTTGCCACCTTTAATGAAGCGGCTGCCGAAGGCGCATTCGTAACCCTGTTCGAGTAGACGCCAGTAGGTGACGGCGTCCTCCGGGTCGTCGGAACAGTCGGCCATCATGATGACCACCGCGTCGCCTTGGCTGTTATTCAGACCGTAGACGATCGCCCGGCCGAAGCCATGTGGTCCCGGATTTCTCACATGAGCGAGGGTGGGATACGTGATTTTGAGCTCATCCAACACTTCGAAGGTGCGATCTGAACTGCCGTCATCCACTACCACGATTTCGTGCGGGATGGACTCCCGGGTGAAGGTATCGTGAATCGCTTTGACCGTGATGGGGAGGGAGTCCTCTTCGTCGCGGGCGGGGATGATGACCGAGAAAAGCGTCGGCGGTGGCAGGTTGGGCGTTACGGAGCTCAAAAAAAAGCGGAGTTAAAAGGGAGCGGATTGATCGAGCCAATCGGGATGAGCGCGGGCGTGCGTCGCGATCTCCTCGAGGATTTGGAGGGTCGGCGTTTCCGGCCGCCAATCCCAGACCCGCGCGGCTTTCGAGGAATCGAGCACCATCCAGGGAATGTCGAAGGGTCGGGCCTCTGCTTGGGTGGTGACAGGATGGGGCGCAAAATTTTGATCACACCATGCGGTCAGTTGGCGGAGTGACATCGCGGAAGCTGCACCTCCACTGACATTGATGATCCGGTCGTCGACCGCCACATTCCCGGCGGAGAACTGTTTGGTGAGCAGTGAAATCAGGTCGCGAGGATGCAGGCAGTCGCGCACTTGGTGGCCTTGACCATCGAATCCGATATACTTCAGGGGGCGCTGCTGCAGGTGGCTGTTGAGCCAGAAGGCGAAGATCCCTTGATCGGGACGGCCAAACTGCCCCGCTCCGGCCATCACGCCACAACGGTTGATGAAGACGGGGAAACCAAACGTGCAGCCGTATTCGAGCGCCAGGGCTTCGCTCGCCACTTTGGTCGCGCCGTAGAGAGAAACGGGGGCTTGGGTGCTGAAATCTTCGCTGACGCCTTGGTCGGTTAATCCCATCGGAAGCGCGGCCGCAGGGTCGGGACGAAAAGCCCCGCGATGGACCTGCACCGCCAGATCCGCCAAGGGCGGAATGGAATAAACCCGACTGGTGCTCAGCAGCGTGAACCCGGCCCGGTGCGCTTTGCAGAACTCGAGCATGTTCACCGTGCCGGTCAAGTTGTGCTCGATCAACTGCCGCGAACTCGTGTGTCCGTCGACTCCGGCCAACACGCTGGGATTGGCCGCCGCATCGATCACCCAGTCCACGGACGGCACCGCCTCGAGGTCGGAGGGGGATCGAATGTCACCGTGCAACAGTTGCACGCCCATGGCCTTGAGTTCGGCGCGGTTGGTCTCGCTGCCGGGACGAATGAAATTATCCAGTCCGATCAACGTGTGGCTGGAATCCGTCGCGTGCAATTCGCGTGCGATGGTGCTGCCGACGAAGCCGCAGATGCCGGTGATAAGTATCTTCATTCCACGCAAGGCAAACGGGGGGACGCGTCGGGAGAAAGCCGAAAATTGACCCTCCGTATCACGTTGTTTGGCAGCTTAATGCGATCTCTTGGCGTCACTGCGGGGTGGGGGCGTTGGCGCTGTCCTTCGCCGCCGCTCGCTGGTCGTCCCGTTCCTTGGTCTGGGCTTCCTGGTAGGCCTTGCGCTGAATCATGCCAATCTCGAGCAAATCGCTGACCAGCATGCGCGCTTCGGTCGCTTTGTCCTCGTCGGTCAATGCGACGGGGGCGGCGACCCCCGCCATGGGCACGGGGCCGGAGGGAAGCGTAGGCTCGTAGGCGGTCAGCATGGACGGGTCATAAGTCTGCTTCTTCAACATCAACGCAATATCCCGTCCGCTGCGGCGAATCGTGACCTGTCCCGTCTCGGGGTCGTGGGCGAGTGCATGGATGCCGTTGGAGGATTCGCCGATCTTGATCCAGTGGCTTTTACGGGTGGCGATCACGGTCACGCAAACGACCGTGGCGTCGCCCAGTTTGGTGATGCCGGTAAGTTCGTATTCCGTGGAATCAGGCGACGCGGAAACCGTGGACGGAGCCGCCGTAGGTCGATTGAACGGCGATTTCCGCGGAGGCGTTTGCGCAATGGCGGTGGAAAGCAGCAGCGCGGTCACCAATCCGCAGAGACTGAATCGATGAACGGCGAATATTCGGCTAAAGGAAGAAACCATGACGATGAGTGATACTATGCCCAAAACCGGCGATGAATCGATCAATCTTCGGGAAACTCGTAGATCTCGATCAGCGCCACGCCTTCGGCATCACCAAAACCAGAGACCTGCAGGGTGTAGGCCCCGGGGGCGAGGGTGATTTTGAGAGCGGATTCCTGCCGATCGGTGAGAGGGAACGCGCCGAGTTGTTGCATGGCGCTTTCCAGCATCGGCTGATGTTCGGATGGGTCATCCCAGTCGTCCACGTAACGGATGATGGTCTGGCCCTGATAGAGCGTCATCACGGTATCGTCCATGTAGTCCAGGATGTTAAAATCCAACAGCGTGTCACCCACGGCGCGCAGCAGGTAAGTGCGCGGGGCCGGACCTTCCACGACCAGACCGGCGATAATGATGTTGTTGCCGGTGCTGACATAGCCGCGAGTCGACAAATTGACGAGCCGACTGTCGCTATCCGTCGCATCGACGTCGTAAGCCTCGACGATGACCAGGCCCTCGTCGCCCGCCGCACCCTCGACTTGAGCGGTGTAGACGCCGGGATCCAGTTCCACCAAAATGGCCGCGTCGAGCGAACCGGAGGGCAGGGCGAAGCCGCCGGCGCTTTGGGTGATCGCGGCAATCTCGGCCGCCGTCGCCGTGGTGTTGGTTTCCCAATTGTCGTTGGTGGCGACATCACCCACTTCGCTTTGAATCAAGGTGAGGCGCGGATCGGCCTGGGTGCCCGGCAAATTGAACGGATCCTCGCCCAACGTCGGGCCCACGGCCCGGACCAGCACGCGTTTCGGCGCCGTCCCTTCGATGACGAAGCCGACCGTGAGCGTGCGTGAGCCCGAACCGGCAAAGGCGCGGGTGGAGAGGTTGGCCATTTTGGTTGCGGCAGAAGTTTCCACCGGATTCACGACGAGTTCCGCCGCAGCCTCCACCTGGCCATCCGCATTGCCGATGAAAACGGTGTAAGTGCCTGCGTCATAGGTTTGAGCCGCGCCAATAAACAATTCCGGGTCATGGAAGGTGAACAGCCAGCTCTCGACATCGAGGCGGGGGAAATACCACGAATGCCCGAGACTCGGGTCGGCGGTGTCGGCCGAAACCAACTTTCCGTCGACTTCAAAATCGAACTTCACCAAGTCTCCGACATTGGCCGTCACGCTCAGTGGAGCTCGTGAAAACGCGGGCCTGACCAAGGCTTGCCCATACAACGCTTCCCCGCCCGCGATGTCATCCGCACGTAGGCGGTCGGTATTGGACGCCGTCGAGTTCATGACGGCCTCCACGGTTTGCACGGGATTCGCTTGATCGGGGTGCCCCAGACCGAGGGCATGCCCGATCTCGTGCAAGGCGACCCGCTTGAAGTCGGCTGAACCGTTGCGATGACTGCCTCGGTAGGAGTTCCATGTCGCCGCATCGGCGTGGAACACGATGTCCGTTTCTTTCATCGCCGCCGAGTTGAGGGGATCGCGGATATAGAGCGTGACGCCTAGAACGTTTTCATCGATTTCCTCCCCAAACACCTCATTGCCCCAGTAAAACTCGGTGACGCCGTTGTTGTAAGCCGGGGCCTCCACGCGGGCAGCGGAGACGAGTTCAATGCGGTTCAAAACGGCGTTCCAGTTGACCAGTGAGGCCTCGATGACCGAGTTCCAATTGGCCGAGTTGTCGGATAAAACGGTATTGATCAGAGGCGCCCCGTCGTCGTCCAGATTGAGGTGAAACACCACGGTGCCACTCGGCCAAGTGGGCCCCAAGGCCGTCCAAGCCTGGGTGGATGCGGCACTGACCAGCGCGGCGGCTCCGATGAGCCACGGTTTGATAAGGTGCAGGGAGGAACGGGACGGAGAGGGCGCGTTCATGGCTGCACCTCCCGGGTCGTCCCAAGGCGGTTGAGTTCCTGCGTGATCGCGGCCCGAAAGGCGTCCGACGTCATGGCGGTGGCGGCGAAACTGGACGAGGCGGCGGCGTGATCGTCCGTTTCATCGCCGATATCGGCGGTGGAGCGAAGCGGGGCACCATTGAGTCGCATGACCTGAGTCGAACCGGCCGTCGGTCCCGCCTGCAGGAGATAGGCTCCGTGATGGGCGAAATTGAGCGGACAAATCACGCGGTTGTTACCTTTGACGAAAAACCACCCCTGCTGCCCTTTGCGAAACGTCGGCATGCCGGCGATCGCCATGGTGTAGCCATCCACCGTGCCACCGAAAAAACTGAGGGTGAGTTCCTCGTTCGCCGGGCCTTTGGCCGTTTCTTTGATCCGCAGACGAACAAACGTTTTGATGATTTGTTTGCCTGAACGGCTCTCGACCCACCGGCTTTCGACCTCCGCCACGGACGCGCGAACGATCTCTTCGGATTGTCCGACCAGCGTGGTCAGAGTAGGGGGAACGACGGATATCGCCCGCAGAGGCGCTGCCAAAGCGCCGAGGGTGAGCCAGAAAGTGAAGAATGCGGCAGGTAGCCGAGTGAGTGTTTTTTTCATGGGCTACCTTTGAAACGTGTGAAAACGGGATTTATTGCAGCGATCTCTTACGCCAGGCTTCGACAATCTGGCCGATCGTTTCCTCTAGTGAGACTGAGATATCCCAATTCGGGTAGTGTTCCCGCATCTTTCGGAGGTCGGAATAGTAGCAAATGTGGTCGCCGATGCGATTTTCGTCCACGTAGGTGTATTTCTGAGCCTGACCGGAGAACGACTCCGCGATTTTGAAGGCTTCGAGAATCGAGCAGGAGTTGGCTTTGCCGCCGCCCAGATTGTAGACCTCGCCGACGCGCGGGGCATTGACAAACGCGGCCATGAACCGCGCCACATCAAGGGAGTGGATGTTGTCGCGCACCTGTTTGCCCTTGTAGCCGAAGACACGATACTCGCGGCCTTCGAGGTTACATTTCACGAGATAGGAGAGAAAGCCGTGCAACTCGACGCCGGTGTGATTCGGGCCGGTGAGGCAACCACCGCGCAAGCAGCAGGTGGGCATGTTGAAGTAGCGGCCGTATTCCTGCACCATCACGTCGGCGGCGACTTTGGAGGCACCGAAGAGGGAGTGCTTGGACTGATCGATCGAGAACGTCTCCGCGATGCCATGTTCGTAGGCGGCATCGGCGTAGTCCCAGCGAGTTTCGAGCTCCTGCAACGCGATGCGGTTGGGCGCGTCGCCGTAGACTTTGTTGGTGCTCATGTGCACGAAGGGCGACTCCGGGCAGGCTTGGCGCGTCGCCTCAAGCAGGTTGAGCGTGCCGACCGCGTTGGTGTCGAAATCGTCAAACGGAATTGCGGCGGCGCGGTCGTGCGAAGGTTGCGCGGCCGTGTGCACGATGACGTCGGGTTTCACTTCCTGCAGTAGCGCGAGCACGCCGGGGCGATCGCGGATGTCGACTTCATGGTGGGCGAATCCCGGTAAACCCTCCGCCAAGCGTTGCTGGTTCCAGCGGGTATCGCCTTGCGGGCCGAAAAATACCGCGCGTTGGTTGTTGTCGACTCCATGCACCGTGAATCCCAATTCGCGGGAAAAATAGGTGCAAACTTCGGAGCCGATGAGCCCGGACGAGCCGGTGACGAGGAGAGTCTTTGCCATAGTAGAGGACGGGGGAGCGCACCGAAACACGCTCCTTCGGGAGTGGCAAGGCTCGGTTGTCGACGGGAGTTGACGCCGGGCCGTCGCCCGGTTGGGCTGCGCGACCATGCCGTCGCGCGCCGACTACAAAAACACTTGGAACGAACTCGCCCAGACTCCGGAGGAAGCCTTTCTCTACGTCGGGGGCACCCGCGATGAAGCCGAGCTCGATGCCACCGCGGTTCACGCGATCAATGTCCTGCGGGCCACGGTCGGTATCAACCCCACCGACGACTTCGTCGAAATCGGTTGCGGGGTCGGTCGGGTGGGCAAGGCCCTGTCGGGAATCGTGAAGACCTGGACGGGATGCGACGCGTCGGGGGCGATGGTGAGCCACGCCAACCGCCGTCTCGAATCCTACGCCAACGCCAAGGCCATCGAAGTGTCGGGCCATGATTTGCAACCGCTCGCGGATGCGTCGTTCGACGTGGTCTATTCGACCGTCGTGTTCATGCACCTGGATGAGTGGGACCGTTACCGTTACGTGCAGGAGGCGATGCGCATCCTGCGTCCCGGCGGTCGCTTCTTCTGCGACAACATCAGCATCACGACCGAAAACGGCTGGGCCTATTTTCAGCAGCATTGCGAATCGTTCAAACCATTGGAGCGGCCGACCCACATCGCCAAGTGCTCCACGCCGCAGGAGTTGACGATCTACTTGGAGCGCGCGGGATTTACCGGCGTGCAAACGCGGGAGCGCGATCTGTGGGTCGACGCCTGGGGTATCAAGCCGGCCGCGAGCTAACTCGATTCGTTTTGGCGGCGTCGTAGCACCGGCACCGCACCGAGTAACCCGCCTCCGACGAGGGTGAGTCCCGCGCTGAGAATCCAGACGTGGAATTTCAGCAGCTTTTCGGTCGCCCAAGAGAGCCAGCCCATCTCCACTGGAGCAGTCAGCGCGAAACTCTCCAAAGTGTCCGCGTCGGTGAGCTCGATCCACCATTCGCCGGCGGGTCGGAAAACATTGATCGTGCGCCAACGACCGCGGGCCGGGCCGTCGGGGCGAACGGTGACATCGCCCTCCGCGCTCACGATACGCATCGACAGGGCGGCATCCGGATCGCCCAGCGCGCCGGTGAAGCGGAAGCGCAGCACCGGGAGCGTGTTGTCGGGCATGGGCGGACTGCGCCACGTCCACGGTTCGGTTTGTGTGCCGGCGGGGGATGCGGCGATCACCGGATAGGTCGGGGGTGGCAACCCGTTGAGCACGTCATTGGACGCCGCGGGGATGGGCACGGGCTCCCGCACTGCTGCCGGCATCATCAGTTGAATGCCGCGATGCTGCCACCGTTGGAACAACAACTCGCCAGACGGGTGGGGCAGGTCGTGCATGCCTTTGTCGCGCAGATAACTCGGATCCTGCGTCGCCAGATAATGGCGGACGTGGGTCTCCTGCTGGTCGACGCGCGCTTTGTAGGTGGGCAACGTGCTTCGCTCCAATCGTTCGGTGATTTGAACGAGCGCAAATCCCACTGCCATGGTCCACACTACCATCAGGCTGGTGCGCCATTTCTTCGCCAGCGGTAGCCACGCGAGTGCCACCCCTTGCAGGATCAGACCGAAGGAAAACTGGTCCAGGTAACGCGACGACAGAATCGCCCCATGGTAGCGATACACCACCGTCGCCACCACGATCAACGTGACCCAGGCGGCGATGCCCAAATACTCCCGCTCGAACGCGGCTCGCTCACGTTGCCGGATCAATCTGATCATCACGATCACCATGGGCGCCGCGAAAATCAGTGCCCAGGGCAACCAGCCTTGCAGGGGCCACGTAGTGATTTGGGCCATGCCGTCGAGGAACTCTCCCACCGATTTCACCCGCAACGGGTCGTGACCCGGAAACGGAGTGCGCGACAGCCAGCCGAGCACCGTCCACAGCACCGAGAGCGCCAGCGTCGTGATTTGCCACCGGCTCGCTGAGCGCGAGCGCAGCATTTCCACTCCCACCACGGTGCCCACCGCGAGCGAGGACAACAGTCCCGATCCCATGGCACCCAACACGAGCAAGCCGCACAGTTGTCCACCGATCCAGCGGGCATCGAAACGATTCGAGCCGAACACACCCCGAATCTGCAGCAGGGACAGCCAAATAAGATAGTAGAATTGAGATTGAAATCCCTGCAGGGTGTTTTCCCACGCGATCGGCAGCACCCACAGCGCCGTGCCCACCAGCGCGAGCAGGGCGAACTGTATTCCGGTCACGCGCGGACGAATCCAGCTCAGCAAAAACGGCAGCAACATCGCGTGCAGCACCGCATTGACCAGCATTTGCACAAAGGCGTCCCACTGGCCGTTGAGCATCACGATGCCGAGGGTGGAGAGCTTGGTGTAAACGATGCGGTGTTCGTTGTGCGGTTTCCACGCGTCGATGAGTTTAAACTCCCCGTCCGACCATGGTCGCAGCACGTATTCACCTTCGCCATCAACTTGGTCCCACCGCGGCACGCTGCTGCCCGTGGTGTCGATCAGCCAGAGTTTACCCCCGACCACGAACAGGATGAGTCCCGTCCAGGTGATGAGGTGTCGAAGTCGATTCCAGGTGGCCATGCGCGCGCGTCGCAAAACCGTCAGGGACGCGGCGGCGTGGCCAGCGTGAAATCCTCGTAGAGTCCGGTCAGGTTCGGGTTGTAGGCGGGATCGCGATCGAGCGTGCGCGCCCAACGTTGCCGCATCACGGCGATTTCACCGGCGAAACGGTCGAGTTTATCGGGCGAATCCTCCACGCCGCGGCTGGCCGATTCGTGATGGTAAAGCTCGGCGAATGGCGTCCACACGTTCCAGTAACCTGCCGCGCGCACACGCAGACAAAAATCGATGTCGTTGAACGCGACCGCGAGTTTGTCGGCATCGAATCCACCCACTTCCTCGAACACGGCTCGCCGAATCACGAGACAGGCCGCCGTGACCGCCGAATAATTTTGCACCAGACGCAATCGGTTGCGCTGACCGTCCGTGCCGCGTTGGGCGTCCTTGAAGGCGTGGCCGGCCACGGATGGCGAACCATTGAGCCCACCGATCCCGAGAATCACACCGGCGTGTTGCACGGTGTCGTTCGGGTAGTAGAGCATCGCGCCGACGGCACCGACCCCGGGGCGACAAGCCTGCGCGACCATTTCGGTGAGCCATGCGCTGTCGATCACTTCGAGATCGTTGTTCAAGAATGCCAAAACCGCGCCCCGCGCGTGCTGCGCGGCAAAGTTGTTAAGGGCCGAAAAGTTGAAGACGCCTTCGTAGTCGATCACGCGCACGCCTTCGGCTTGGAGCGCGGTGAAGTATTTCAGTATCGTGGGATCGTCGGACTGATGATTCACGACGATCACTTCGATCGCGGGGTAAGCGGTGATGCCGCGCAGCGAATCGAGGCAGGTGCGTAGCAATTCGTAACCATTGTGCGTCGGAATGATCACGCTGACCCGGGGGGCGGGCGACGGCAGCGGGTATTTGATCCGCCAGTGGCGGCCTTCGACCGGTATCAACTCTGCGGTGACACCGACGGTGGCGAGATGATCGGCCAGCGCGCGCTTCGCGGCTTTGAACGGGTAGTCGTCCTTCTGGTCGATCACGAGGGCCGTCGAACCCGGGATTGCGCGCCAATGGTAGAGCACCTTGGCGATGTGATGAATTTTCGTCGCCTCGAGCCCGGCCGTGGCGCGCAGCGTGAGATCCCAGTCCTGGCTGCCTTCGAGCCCCTCGCGGAATCCGCCGATCGCGCGCAGCCGCTCCGTCCGGAACGTCGACAGATGGCAGGTGTAGTTTTGTCCCAGCAGCAGATCGGGATTCCAATCGGGTTTAAAATACGGATCGGTGCGATGACCGGCTTCGTCGATTTTGTCTTCGTCGGAGTAGATGAACTCTAGCTCCGGCTTGGCTTCGAGGGCGTAGACGATCTCGGCCAAGGCGTGCGGTCGCAGTTCGTCGTCGTGGTCGAGTAGCGCGCAAAACTCACCGGTGGCGATGGCCAGAGCGGAGTTACTGGCGGCGGAAATGTGACCGTTCTCCTCGCGGCTGACGACTTTGATGCGCGCGTCGCGCTTGGCGTAGTCCCGGAGAATTTCGGCGACATGAGGTTCGGTGCTGGCGTCGTCGGCGATGCACAACTCCCAGTTGGGATAGTATTGTTCGCGCACCGATTCGATGGCGCGCACCAACCACGGACGCGGAGAGTTATAGACCGGCATCAACACCGAGATCACGGGCCGTTGCGTTGGCGACATGGCCTCGATGCGCGCACGATGATTGATCGCATCGGCGAGCTTGAGGGTGTCGTAGCGTTGCACCCAGGCGCGGTAATCGCGCCGCACATTGGACGGGTCATCGCTCATCACGCGGGTGTGGCGAGCGGCGAAACGACGCCATTGGCCGTCGGCGGTGAGGGCCTCGAAAACGGTTTCGCCTTCCCAGCCGACGGGCAGCGTGTAGTCGGCGGTAAATCCCGCATGGGCCGCAAACGGATGTCCCGGATGCAGACCCGCGACATCGGGGCGCGGCACGCCGTGATCGACGGCGATCACGTGGTCGCCAGCGATGATGCGCATTTGCACGATTTCCTGCTGATCGGACGCGACGACCCAGCCGCGCATGAGGCCCGCAGCGGGGACCGCCGCCCAGTCGGCTGGTTCGTCGAGGCAGTGCGGCAGACCGGGATCGATCGAAACCTCGACGTTGGTATCGGTTGACGGTTCGGCGGTTGCGGTCGGGGAAGTCGGGGTGGAGGCCGTGGGCTTCACCAACGGATCGAGCAAGGTTCGCCGGAGCGCGCGGAAGGGAGCGGTGAGGAGCCAGGAACCGGACTGCGTGACGCGCTCCAACTTGGCCGTTAGCGCATTGATGCGGTCTTCGAGCTGGCGGACGGTGGTGCGGTGCTGGGTTTCGTTGTGGGTTGTGAGGTCGCGGAGATCGGTGGCTTCCTGACGCAGTTTGGTGAGCTCAGGCAGCAACGCGTCGGTGCGTCGACTGAGCTCGGCGCGCACGTTTTCGGTGACGTGTTTTTCGGCCTGCAACTTTGCGGCGGCGTAGCGGGCGCTGGCGGCGTGTCGGGCGGCTTCAACTTTCGCGGCGGCGAGTTCGGCCTTCAGGTCGGACGTTTCCCGGGCGAGTTCATGCACGCGGCGTCCCAGCGCAGCATCCTGACGCGCGACGAGCACAGCTGTTTCATCGTCGGTCGGCGCCGCATCGCCAAACACCGGCGGTCGTTTCAGCGCGGCTTCATAAAACTTCAGCAGTCCTGCCGTGTTCTGGCCCAAATCGAAATGCGCGTGAGCGAAGGTTTGGGCGCCGGCGGCCAAACGCGCGGCGAGATCATCGTCGGCGAAGACTTCACGGCATTTGGCGGCGATCGCTTCCGGTGTCGACGCGGTCAGGAACAACGCGTTCTTACCGTCCTGGAGGTGGGTCGCGATATTCGTGGCGGGGATGATCAACGGCCGAGCCGCCCACATGAACTCGGGCACCTTGGAGGGCAGTCGGTAGGCGTTAAAATCGTCGGCCGCGCCCGGTTGGACCAACACATCGGCGGCGGCGAGCAGGCGGGGGAGATCGGCTTTGGGGAGGAATCCCAACTCGGTCACAAAATCACCGCCGAGCGGATTGAGCGTCTCCGCATACTCGGCCGGAGCGAGACCGGTGCGCACGAGACGCGTGGGCTGGCCGGATTCATTGAGCAATCGCACCGCGAGCGTGAGCGTGCGCACGTCGGCCAAATTGGCGAACGTCGTGCTGCCGGTGTAGACGATGAGTTTTTCGCCGGGCTTCAGCTCCAGCGATTCCTTGGTCGCGGTGATTTCCGCCGCCGTCGGCGCGGGGGCGATCTCCAGTCCCGGCAAAAGCAGATGGTGCGGAACGCCGGTGAGCACAAACTCCGCGAGCCGCTCTGTAATGTGCGTCACGCCGTGGGCGATGCGCAGCAGGTTGCGCGAGCGCACGGGGTGCGAAAGATTGGTCGGCAGCAAATCGCGCAACTCTGCGTCGCTGAGCTCGGCCAATTCGGTGGAAGGTCGTCGGGCGAAGGCAGCGGCGAGGTGGTCCTCGTTGTCTTCGAGATGGATGATCAGGCGCGCGTCGGGGTGGCGCGCGAGGTAGGCCATCGCGAAAGCGCGCACGTTTTCGCGGGGCGTCCACGCATGGACCACGTCGGCGGGCTGGCGATTGGGGAAGTGGGGGAGTTCGCCCAGCAGGTCGTCAAAGAGCCGCACGGGAAACAAGGGCGAAGCGAGACGATCAATGGTCTCGGGCTTTTCCGGCACGCCGACCACGCAGGCATGCCCGCGCCGGGTAAGCTCGTTGGCGAACGCCCCGATGTGATTGAGGCTGTTGGACGTGCAGTCGCCGTAGTTTGCGAAAAGGATATTCACCGAAAAGGGAGGAGGCATTTAGAAACCACGAAACACACGAAATACACGAAAAAGTCGGATCACCGCTTAACCGGAGGCGAAGACTTGGTGAGAGACTCGGCGAGGGAAAGCACGGTTTGGGCGGTTTTCTGCCAACTATAGGCGCTTGCGCGCTTCAAGCCGGCTTGCGTGAGACGATCGATTTCTGCGGAGGAGCCATCGAGTTTCAGCATGGCGGTTGTCCAGGCGTTGGGATCATCCGGCGGACAATGTAGCGCCGCTCCGGCGGAGACTTCCGGCAGGCTGGCGACGTCGCTTGCGATCACCGGGAGGCCTTGACTGAACGCCTCCAACACCGGCAGGCCGAACCCTTCGTGCCAACTGGGTTGTAACAGCGCGAAACTCGATCGAAACGCTTCGCGCAATGCACGATCGTCCACGTAGCCGGCGTAGATAATGGGAAGACCGCGACCGGCGAGTTCCGCGATGCGTTGATGGATCTTCTCCGAATGCCAACCGCGACCGCCCACGATGCGCAGCGGGCGCGGAGACTCCGCGCTGGCGTGGTAGCTTTCGTAGGCGTCGAGCACGCAGGCGTGGTTTTTTCGCGGTTCGACCGAGCCCACCATGAGCCAGGGAGCGTCGGCGGCGCGCGTTGCGGCGGCCTCGACGGTCGGCCAGCGACTGGCGCCGGAAGCGATGGCGTGGGGGATGCCACTGCGGTCCAACCAACCGGGAAACAACGCTTCGAAATCAGCGCGCGTGGACTCACTCACGAACAGGAACGCTGCCGCACGACCGATTGCCTGTCCGAGTTCGCGTTGGCAGACCAAGCGGGTGGCATCGGTGGCAAATTGCGGGTGGGTCCAGAACACCAAATCGTGCACCACGTAGATCAATTTGGCGCCGGGTAGATTCGGCGCATGAAAACTGGAGGCGACGACGACATCGGGGGCACCGGGCAGCGGTGCGTTACCGGCTTCGATTTCCCGCCACAAAGCGCGAGCTGGCACGGGCAACAGTGTGCGCATGGGCATTTCGATGCCGGTGCCGGTGAGCGACGTGCCGTGGCCGGGTTCACCGTTGATCCAGTCACCAAATTGGTGATACAGCACGAACTCGTGTCCGCGGGGGCGACCTTGGGCCACCATGGCACGGGCGAGCGCATCGGCATACCACGCACACCCGGCGCGTTCGGCGGAAGTCTGGGCAACATCGAGACCGATCTTCATGGCAGGTAGGGCGTGCTCGCCGAGCGCGCCGTATCAGAGGAGTGGGAGCCGATGTGATGTTGGCGGCGGTCTCGGCGAGACCGCCCTACCGGGTCGATCTTCATGGCACGAGACCACGCGCGGCGGCGTGGAGGAAGTGGTTGAGACGGCAGGCTTCGAAATGCAGGGAGAATTTCTTCAGTCGTTTGGTGCCGAGTTCCACCAAGGTGGCGCGGCGGTCGGAGTCCTCGGCGAGCACGGTCATGGCATCAGCGAGGGCGTGCGGACTGCGCGGATCAAACCACGCGCAGGCGTCGCCGCCGACCTCGGGCAAGACGGAGGTTTCGGCCGCCAGCACCGGGAGTTTTTTCTCAAACGCCTCCAGTAGCGGAATACCGAAGCCTTCATGCAGCGATGGGAAAACGAGGGCCCCGGCGTGTTGCCACAGCGCGGCGAACGCCGGGGTGGGCAGGTGGCCGAGGAAGTGCACATGTTGGTCGAGTCCGAGTGCTGCACTCATGGCGCGAAGTGTGGTCATGCGCGCGTCGGGATGACCGGTGAGCACGAGCGGCCAAGCATCGGTTCCCGCTTTGTGCCGATAAAGCTGATACGCGGTGAGCACCACCTCGTGGTTTTTGTGCGGCCAGAAATTTGCCGGATAGAAAAAGAACGGTCCGGCGGGAATTTCGCTGGGGCGTTCGCTGGCGTCGGTGGCGCCTTCGAGACGTTGGTGCACCGGCGCGTAGGTGTGAAAGCAGCGAGCGGGATGCACGTCGTAGTGTTCTTGCAAACGATCGATGCCGTGTTGGGCCAGCGTTTGCACCCACGTGGCGGCACCGATGGCGCGTTTGAAACCATCTTCGCGAAAATTGACCTCCTCGATCGGCAGCGCGGACGGCAGGTCGCGATGGAGCGCGTCGACGATGAGGGTGACCATAGGCAAGCCGGGTCGGGCAAACGACGATGTGGTGAAAGGGCAATACAGCACCTCCGGTGGAAACGCTTTTTCGATTTCAGCCAGCGAGTGGGGGATGGCACCGTCGCCGTTGGTTTGCAGCCGCCAGCCGTCCGGACTCTGGATGGCCAACGCATCGGTCGAGCGCAGAAATTGGAGCTCGTGCGCCAACCCGGGACGGATGAGCAGCACGTAGGTTTGGGGCTCCCAGCGGAGTTGGACCAATTCGCGTAGAAACGAAAACAGGAACGGTTTGATGCCCCCGTTGGCTCCGCCCGATTCCATGCGCAGTAAGTCGACCCACACCACGGCGGAACTGGCGGCGCGGGCCATGCGAATTTGTTCACCCTCGAGTTGGGCTCGTCGGGCCGCGACCACGGCGGGCGGACCTCCCGTTGCCGCTTGCGCGCGAGCCATGCGCCAACGACGCGCGGCGGCTTCGCGCTCGGCTTTCTCAATGGCGGCGGTGCGTGGTCCCCAGCGATCAAGAAACTTTTGCGCATTGCGAAATTCATGGCGTCCGCGGCCCTCACTGAGTGATACGGCGTGCCGCACCACACTTTGCGTGGCGACGTAGATGCCCCAACCGTTTTCACGGGCGCGCAGGCAAAGGTCCACGTCCTCGAAACCATTGCGGTAACGCTCGTCGAGCCCGCTGAGAGCGGTGAACCAAGCGCGATTGACCAGGCAACATGCGGCGGTCACCGCCGGCACAGCAACGACGTCACCCTGCGCTTGCAGGTCGGCGAGCGCGCCGCGCCGGTGGAGCGGGTAGCCGCCGTCAACAAAGTCGATGCCGGCGTGATCAACGTCGCCGGTGTCGGTCGTGATCTGAATGTTGCCGATGATACCCGCATCGGGATGCGACGTGGGCACGGCCAGCATCGTGGCGATGGCTCCGGTGGTCAGCGCGACATCGTTATTGAGCAGGCAAAGCCAGGTGCCGGTGGCGACAGCCGCCCCGCGATTGGTGGAGCGGGCGAAGCCTTGATTTGATTCGTTGTGCTGCACCCGCACGGGGGCGGAGAGGCTGGCAAGGAAAGACCGGGTTTCGGCGTCGCTGGCGTCGTCGACCAAGATGATTTCGTGCTCGATCTCGACCGGGACGTGTTCGCGCAGCGAGGCGAGGCACGCTTGCGTGTGCGCCAACTGATTGAAGACGGGGATGATAAACGAAACCTGCACGGATTGGGAGCGCCGAGCGAAGCGCGCCCGGCGGCGGCGGGCAATGCCTTTTCGGACGCAAACTCCCGGCCCGATGGGCGCAGCCGATTCGTGCCTATAGGGAAGGGTCGGGCTGGTTTGATAGCGGGATCATTTCGTCCAGATCGGGGATTTCGACCGACTCATAAACGTTTGCATACGGATAAACCTCCAAGAGAACGATTCCTCCGAAGTCGTCGAGGGCTTGGACGGTGTAGGCGCCGGGCGGGAGTGTGACGAGGAGCCCGGCATTGCGGCTGTCGGGCACAATGGGAAATGCTCCGATGGTGTTCTCGAGGTCGGACGGGAAATGAGGGTAGGGGACGACGCTGCCGGCGATCAAATCGCCGGCGGCATTAAAGACCGCGAGGCGCGGGTCCGGTGCAGGAAGCTGCACCCCAAAGTCCTCCAACGCGGGACCGACGGCGCGCAAGAGCAGGGACAGTGAACCGTCGCCTGAGATCACGAAACCAGCGGTGAGGGGACGGTCGGGCGTGACCAGGCCGCGAGTTGAAAGGTTGGTCAAACGGGTTCCGTTTCCGTCGGGAAGTTCGTAGAGTTCCACCAGGGTTTCCCCAGTGGCGTCGGACGAGTCTACGACCGGTGCGGTGAGCACGACGGCGCCGGGAGCGGCGGTCAGCTCGTGCAGCAGGGCCGCATCGTGAGAATCGTTTGCCAGCGCGAATGCGCCCACGTGATCGAAGGTCGCGGTAAGATCGGTCGGGTTATCCGCCCACTTCTCGTTGTGGGCGAGCGTGGTCCCGCTGGCGTCGATCAGCGCGAGGGTGGGATCGGAGATGGCGTCTGCGATCCCGAATCCGGTCAATCCCGGGCCGACGGCGCGCACGATGAAGGAGTAGGGCGTATCCGTCGTCAGGATCGTGTCGCGGTCGAATACAAATCCCGGGATCAATGTGGCTTCGCCGGCACCGGTGATACCGCGAACGGACAGGTTGACCAAGCGGGGAGGTGTGAGCGGTGCGAACGGATACTGCGGGGTAGCGGTGGGCAACGGTGCGTCTTCCGGGCGTTGATACCGATAGGTTTCGCTGCGCACCGTGCCGAATGAGTTGAAAAGCAATACGTCGTAGAAGCCGGAGCTGAGCGACAATTCATCCGGACCATACCGCTGTTGCAGGTTCACCCACGGCAAGGTCGCATCGGGTATGGGGACGCCGTTGCGACGCCATTGATAGCGACCGGCGTGGGTGTTTTCGATGCCGAGACGGATCAAAGCTCCAGTGTCTTGATCGCGATCCTCGATCCAGTTGCCGAGGGTGATTGCCGGCACTTCGATGGGGTAGTCTTCGCTGGTGGCGGATCCCGCGAGGTTGGTCGCCGTGACCCGGTAGTGGTGACCGATGGTGAAGGCGTTGATCGGAACGCTCAGACTGTATTCCGATTCGTCGGGCATTAGGACGCCGTCGCGATACCATGTGAAAGTGAGTTCCTCGCCGCTGAAGTCGGCATAAAGGCGGTAGGCAACCGGGCCGTTCGCGTCCTTGATACGCGCCGTGGCGATGCCTGTCTCGTGCCGGGCTTCCGGGGCTTCGTTGGCTGCGACCCGGAGAAGGGAGTAGACGGAGGTGGTGTGTGCCCCGTCGGAAATTTTCACAGTCAACGGGAGATGGCGTCCCTCGCTTGATTCGAGAGGTGTCGTCAGGGTGGCGGCAGTGGCACCCTCGATATCGATGCCGTAGCGCGCCCACTGGTAGCTCAGCGGGCTCGTGCCGGTGGCCGCTACCGTGAGGTCGGGAGACAATCCCGCAAAGATCACGGCTTCGGCTGGTGGGGTTGCGGTGATTTGCGGACCTTGCCCGGCCCGGCTGACCCACGTGTTGCCGCCCATGGTCGCGAACGTCCGGCCGGCGACGCTGACCAGACCACGAATATCGCCCGTGGTCGCGTAAGCTGACCGACTCCACACGACATTGTCCGATGAGGTGGCCATGAATACCAACCCGTAGTTGTGGCGGTCATGGCCCATTGCGATGATGCGACCGTCCACGTGATCCACCGATTGAATATGCCTGAGGGGAGGGGGCCAGGTCGTCCACGTGCTGCCGCCATCGGAGGACGTGTGCACGCCATCGTCGCTGCCGGCCAACAGCCACCCATCGGCGTAGCGCAGCACGTTGAGGCGGGATTGGTTTGCGATCTTCTCACTGACTGGCGTCCACGTGGTGCCATCGGCCGAGGTGAAGAGCCCACCGGATTCAACAAACAAAAAGAAGGTGGTGCCATCCGTGGTCAGCAGGCGTTTGCCGGGCCGAGCCCAAGACCCGTTGGAGGCATCGCTGAGACTACTCGCAGGCTGATTTTGAGCCAGCGTGATCCAGTTGATGCCGTCGAGCGAGCGGTGCAAATCACGCGTTTCGGTGCCGACGATGAGATAGGTGCCGTTGGCGTAAACCACTTCCGCTTGAATCAGTCCGGGCAGGTCGGCGACCGGGGAAAAAATCTGACCGTCTTCGGAGCGGTAAACGCGGGCGTCCTGATGAATTGAGGGCTTGGTGAGGTAAAACGCGTTGCCGGCATGAGACGCGCTTTTGATTTCGTTTCCATTGTCGGAGGAATTGTTGGTGAAGGTGATGGGCTCCCAGTTCTCGGCATCGGTCGACGTCAATCCCTGGGCGTGCACCCAGCGACCGTCGTGATGGGTCAGGGCGTGGGTGGTGATGCGTTCGTCGGCCTGAGCTCCGTAAGGTCGGGTGGTCGGTTCCCAGTCCGCTTCACCCACTGATCGATGAATCGCCCCCGGTCCCACCCATACGCGAATATCGCCGATGCGAGCGAGTTGGCGGTTCCCGTAATCGGCTTCCGGGCGCGGCTCCCAGATTGAGCCATCAGAGGAACGCAAGACCTGGGCCGTGCCCGCTTCACGGGACCAGAACCAACCATCGGAGAAATAGACGTATTCGAGGGCATGGTTTGATTCGAGCAGAGCCCAGTTTTCGCCGTCGGTGGTGCGGTAATACGCCGCGATTGAATTGTCGGGGCGGAAGCTGGCCATCAGGGTCACGCCATTGCCGGAAACGGGCAGGGCAAAGGTGTCCGGCGTGTGCGTCGCCCCATCAATGACCGTGAGTTGCCAATTGCGGCCGTCGGTTGATTGACGCACGCCCGGGACCTCGGCCGCGTTGGCGTAAAAGTGGCCAGTGCCGAACACGATGGAGCCCGGGTCGAAGGACATCGAGACCTGTTCCCAAGTCGCGCCATCGGTGGACCGGAGCACGTAGCGTTGCTGCCAGAGCCCGCTGGTGACGTAGACGCCGTTGCCGAAGGCGGGGTGACTTTGATCCGCTCGTCCGCCACCTAAACGTTGGTGCCATTCAAGCCCATCGGGTGAAGAGAACAAAGTGCCCTCTGAACCATTCGCGATGAACTGGCCACCGCGATAGGCGATGCTCTGCAAACTCTCCCACGTGCCGGCGTCTTCGGCCTGCCAGGTGAGGCCGTCGGTTGACGTCAACACCGTGCCGACGGCACCGACGGCCACAAATTTTTCGCCGTCGGTCGCGATGTCGTTGAGCCCGGGACGAGTGACCAGCGGCCAGTGCCGCTGCCACGAGGATTGTCCGGGGAGGACCAGAACCGGAAGCAGGAGACTCGCGAGAAAAGCGAGCATGCGGAAGCGAGGGGAAGCGGTCATGAGGCGGATGGGGTGAGCCGACGGGAGTGGTAGGGGTTCAGCCTACCACTCGTGAGAGCCTATGGCACTTCATAAAGTTCCACCAAAGCCACGCCTCTGGCGGCATCGACGCCCTCGACCATGACGGTGTAAACGCCGGGGTAGAGGGTCACCAGCGAGGCGGCGTCGTTGCTGTCCTCGGCGAAGTCGAACGCGCCCACGAGGCTGGCGGCGGCGCGCAGTTCGGTGATGTTGGCGGCTTGGTGCCAGGTGTCGTTATTGCCGATCTCCCGTTGATCGGCGTCGAAGAGGGTTAAGCGGGGATTGGCCAAATAGCTTGCGATATCGAACGATTTCAGGGCTGAGCCGCCGGCACGAATGAGGAGTTTGACCGGACCTTCGCCGTCGATTACGAAACCGGCGATCAGTGGGTGAGCGGGGGAGACACGGGCGCGGCACGAAAGGTTGATCAAGCGGTCGAGATCATTGGTGCGTCCAGTGTCGTAGACCTCGACTAGCGCATCCCCGACATCGCCGAGCACGCTTTCCACCGGGGCCGTGAATCGAGAAATATTGCCGTCGTATCGGAGTCGCGACGCGACGACGGTAGCGTCGAGCGACGCAGCGTCGAGCGGAAAGGCACCCACGCGAGTGAACAGCGATTCCATGAAAGGAGAGCCTCCCCATTGATCGCCACTCGCGACAACACGACCGTTCTCATCAATTGCCTTGAGAGCGGGATCCCTGAGCGGCGCGGCAATGCCGAACGGTGTCAATGATGGACCGATGGCTCGCACGAGGGGACTCAAATCGCCGCGCAATCGCGCGATGACTACTCCAGGGGTGAGGGTGTTTTCGCCGGTGCCGGCTTCGGCGCGGACTGAAATGTTGGTGATTCGAGAACCGGTGACCGAGATGAATCGCGCGTCGGTTCTCGCCACGCCCCAACCGTTACGAGCTTCAAGGACGTAGAGTCCTGATTGATCTGCTGAAAGCTGTTCGTTGCGGAAAATGGCTTGGTTCGCGTCGGGAACCGCTACGCCGTTGCAAAACCATTGAAAGGAAGTGGCCCAATCGGCAGAGGCTTCAATCACTACGTTGCTGGTTTCAAAATAGGGATTGTAGGTTGTTGTGACGTAGGTGTCGCTCGACAATATCGGTTGCGGTCCAACCAAGGTGTGGCTCGTGCTGATTGAGCCGCTGGCGTTGGTGACTGCGACCGTGTAAACGTCGCCAGCATCTGCCGGTTGGACATGGAGTCGCAGGACTCGAGTGTTGGGAGTATCGATCACGATTCCGTTGCGGGACCATGTGTAGGTTGGATTGCCCGCCGCGAGCACATTGGCAGATAGTCTGACTGTGGCGGTTTCACCTGCTCCGCGAGTGAAGTAGACGCTGAGGGGGTCGCCTGCAGGAGGATAAAATTGGGGCGCGGCCTGCTCAAACAATCGGAAAGGGCTCTCGGCGTGCACGATCGAAGTTCCATCGGAAACACGCACGCCGATCGATGAGGGGGCGCTGTCCATGACACTGTAGGACAAGCCCAACGTCGCCGAGTTAGCTCCTTCGATATCGAGCCCGTCGGCAAACCATTGGTAGAAGAGCGTATCGTCTTCTACCGATGAAGCCGTAACGCTGATGGTCATAGGTTGACCGATTACGGCTTCGATGACGGAAGGCAGGCCGCGATTGAGAGTGAGTGACGCGTCGTGGTCACGCACGGCGACGGCATGGTCGACTAGTGCGATGGTGCGGCCGGGCAAGGTGACGAAGCATGTGTCATAGGTTTCGGGAATAGCGAGGTCCGCACTCCACGTGAGGTTCTCGGTCAGATTGAGTAAAGCGCCGTAGGGCCCATCGAATCCACGGGCGTAGGCGCAGATGGATTGGCCATCGAAGAATAACTCCTGCAGGGCGGGCCCGGGATAATAGGACCACGATCCACCGACGATGGGCTTATGATAGAACCCACGGTCTGAACCGGCAATCAGATTGTCCGAGTCTGCAGCGATTGAAGTGATTCGTGCGCCATGGGTGGATTTGAGATTTATGCTCCAATTTACGCCATCGGTGGAGCGCCAAACATCCCCTACGTTGCCGGCCTCACGGATGTAGATGGCATCGCCGTCGCAGCCGATAATACGATCAATTTCGGGCGCTTCGAGAGATGCGGCAAGTCGGGTCCACGTTTCACCGTCTTCGGATCGAATCAGGATGCGCGCTCCTTGATCTGGAGATGAGATGAAGTAGTAACCATTCGCGAACCAGATGTTCGGATCAACGAGACGCACGTCCAGAGTTGCCGCGAGATGCGCGGTCGTGACGCCATCAATTACCCAAAGCTCGGTCACGTGTTGACCTTCAGCGAAGCGTTGAGGCACCAAGGCATACGCCCGCGCGTTGACGTTGCATAGAAAATAGTAATCCGCACTCGGGGGAACGAATCCTCCCTGTTGCCATGATTCGCCATCGCTCGTAAACCAGCCATTGGAGGCAAGCACTTCTTCGCCAACCCGCGCAGCTCCGTTGGTGCTGGTGAACGTGAGCTGGTCGCCCACTGGCCCCCAATTCAAGCCGTCGTCAGATTGGATGAGTTTCGAGAGGTTGGAAACGATTCCAAACGTCGTGGATTGAAACCGGGTGAGGTGGCTGAGATCCAGCGTTGCCGGAATGTTCGGGGCCAACGTCCAATCGAGCGTGTTGGGAGAAACGAGCGTCAGGTTGTTGAGCTCACGTTTGTAGTAACGTCCGTCGAGGTAGCCGAAGTCGACCATGGAACCTCCGCGTTCGACCCATGATACGCCATCTTCGAGTTCGAACAGCATGGTGCTAGTGGACGAGTATTTCACCAAGGCGAAAAGTCGTCCGTTGGCCTGGACCACACGAGCCACGTTTCCGTTGGCGGTGCTGAGGGGTTGAAAAGACCACGAGATTCCGTCGGTGCTGTGATATAAGCCGGCGCGGATGGCACTTCCGGCCCAGAACTTGCCGTAAGCGAAAACGATGCCGCGTCCCAGTGCATTTTGTCCGGGGCGAAGATGGCTGCTGGTCCAGTTGTCGCCATCGGAGGAAACACGGACGGATTGTTCGTAGTCCGAAGTGAGAGCTACAAAAACGTCGTTGCCGTAAGCCATGGCCCCGGAACCCCGCAGATTGGTTCGTTGCGCCCATGTGATGCCATCATTGGAGTTGAAGATGCTGCCACTGTGGCCAGTGGCAAACCAACGTCCGTTGAGAAAGTGGACCTCGTTGAACGATTCCCGAGTGCCGGTCTGGCGGCGCACCCAAGTTTCGCCGTCAGTGGAACTGACGATGAGGCCAGCTTCGCCCGCGAGGATGATTTGATGATCGTTGGCGGCGATGTCCCGGATTTGTTCCGGGGCCGGAAGGGGTTGAGTAAATCTCCATGCGGATTGGGCAAAGGCAGCAGTCGCACTTAGTCCGAAAAAAATCAGTAATAACCTCAGGAATGGCATATGCTGGATATGACAAGGATGGACGCCGCATCCGCTATCGGGTCCCCACCTTGCTTGGCTGGTCCGGTGCCAAACCCTACTTGCATCCGCCTGTTTTATTGCCGCAAAACTTAACCGTGGTCGAGCCGGGCGCTGTTCCGTCGTCGGTCAATCGAGCAGCTTTAATCCTGCGATATACGACCAATCATAGCCCGGATTGTGATCCGGGCCGGCGTCGATCTGTAGTTCGAGGGTATGTCCGGCTGGCAAGATGAACGATGTCGTAAGTTTGCCTCGGTCGGATTCGAGTGTGCGCGGTTGCACAAAGTCTTCCCAAACGATTCGACTGCGGGAATTGATTGTTTTAGCGAAAAACCGAAAACGGACGCCATCGGAGTCGCGTTCTTTTTCCCATATTTCCGGCATTATCCCGTAGTCGAATTCCACGGTTCGGTCACGTGACACGGCGTTGAATCGCACGCCCCCGGGAGGATGCAGCAATAGCACAGGCTTGGGCGGCAAATTCATCTGGCCCGGGTCATGTCTGGTAAACACGAAATCGGGATACGGTTCGCATTGGGGGAAATTGATGGCCGCCTCGTTTACGGTGAGTGGGCGCCAGTCGGCGGCCACAAATTCCAAACGCGTTTCGCCCGGCTCCATCCGGTCGGGCCGTTCGGGTAGCACTCGCCCGACTGACAGCATCGCCGCCACGACGGGAGTGAGACGATCCCTGGTGGCGGCATCAACGTAGATATCGGCTTCCGCGGTTGATACCAAAGGTTCGGTGAGCAAGCCCAATTCTCGGCAACGATAATGGATGAAGGACGTGTCACCCGCGATGGAATCGAGTGCGACCAACACCGTATAGTCGTCCGGGGCCAATGCCTCCCGCGAGGCGGACCATGCCTCGGAATTCGCTTCGTGAGTGCCTCGGATGGCGGCCATCCATCGCTGCGCGTAAAAAGTCATCAAGGGGTCCCATTCGCGACCGAAAATGACTAGGTTGTCGTCAGCTCCGGTGAGGTCATGCAGCAAGGTCGCGAGTTCGGGAACCGGGCGACTTTGCATTTGCCCGCGTCCCAGTCCCTGACGGAAGTTTATGTTTTGGGCCACCAGCATTGCGACCACTAAAAGCGCGATCATCACGCGCCCGTTGCGGGATGCTCCAAACCGCTGCCAAAGTGTAGCGACTCCCAGCCCAATCATTAGGACTACAGCTGGTGCCACCGCTACAAAATAGTAGTCATGAACATAGTATAGATTCGCAAATGCGAAGGGACCGGTCGCGGTGGTGATGGCGGACAAAGCGATTGCGAACCTGATTCGACGCGATCCCCAAAAAAATCCTGCGCCGATCAACAACCAAGTCCACCCCGGCGCGATAAGTTGAAGATGATAAATGCATCGTTGCCACCAAGCCGGATCAAGTCGCTGTGCGAATGTCCCCCAATTCCAATCGCTCAGTGCCGTTGACGTGAGAAAGTCAGCATAGGGATGCGATGCCTTGATCGCGTCGGTTGCGTGCGTCCACCAAGCACCCGCAATGAGCGCCGGAAGTGTCATGAGTCCCGCGCGAAAAAGCAGTGGTTGCCCTGCGTCACGCGAGCGCAACATCACGATCAGCGCGGCCGGAGGCAACACCACGGCGAAGGTGGTGATTTTCGTCATCGCGGCAACGACCCCTACAATCGTGGCCGCGATTAACCATCGTGGATCTTCCTTCTCACGATGCAATGCCTCTACGAAAGCTGCCAACCACCAACAGGCGAGCGCCGTCGCCCACGTTTCGATGAGCACTGCTCGTGCATAGTGTGCATAAAGCGGTGAAACCAGCAGCAATGCCAGCGTGAAGGCGCGCTCGGTAGGGCTCAGGCCGATATATCCCATCAGCAGCCAGAGCGCCGGCAGTGTGAGTAATGCTGCAAGAACGGAAACGCCGCGACCCGCGATGACGATGTTCCCGCCCACCAGCTCTGACGCCGTTGCCGTGAGAAGCTGATAGGAAGGGAATTCCATGGGCACGTTCCATGGGGGACCCAAACCGTTGAACGGAGTTAGTGGGATCCAACCGTTTTGGTGTAGCATCTGCGCGGTGATGGCGGTTTGCGCCTGCCGCGAGCTGTGAGAATCCGTGATCGGGTGAGTCCAGCCCAGAGAAACAGCCCAAGTAAAGAAAGCGATCGCACCGAGTAGCACGATTAAACCCCACGGCTGTTTTTTCCATTCGGTCCAATTCATCATGAGCTGATTTCAGACTGTTTGCTCCATGCCCACACCGGGGCAAGCACCCAGCAGGACAGGACCATGGGAACGGCTGGTCCGAGGTAGGCTCCGATGACGGCATAGAATGAAGTTACGTGCACAAGCGCGCATACCAGCGAGAGCGCTACCGCACCACCCCATAGCGACAACAGGACCCCCGCGCGCATGCGGTCGGAAGGTTGCTTCCAGGAGCGCCTGAGTATCCATCCGGTGGCGACGAGGGCCACTGCGGTCAAGGGCCAACCCAACGGAGCAATCGCGCGGTGAAAAATGATGCGAATGTGGGTGTCGAGTCGTGGGTGTTCCCGCTCCAGAACCGGCCGTGCATTCAAGAATTGCGCGTAGTGATCGATGTCATCGGAAGACCCGATGGAGGGGAAACTGTCCGGCTTGAAGTCGGTGAATCGCACGAGCAAATCAAGTGCGGATAAAAACGCGCGCGCTAGCGGGGCGTTGTAGTCGTGGTGCCATACGGGGAAAAATCCACTGCGTTTGCGTCCACCGGCGAGACGGCCGTCGTCAACCGCCGTATTGATCTCGTCCGCGACACGTTGCCAATAGGCGTCGGCCTTCGCGGGATTCTCGTAATAGCCGAGTTCGGAAGCTCCTTGTCGAATCGCCCATTGATACCAGCCGCCGCGAATTTCCAAGTTGGCTCGCGGGTGGGGATCGGACGCGTCCCACCCGGAGCGGGCCCACGTCTTGGTGAGTTTTCCCTCAAGCTTGTCGGCCATTTCGGCGAACGCAGGACTTTCAGGGTAGATCAGCTTTCGGGTGGCCGAAGTGATGGGCACGCCGGGAATCGGATCAGCTTCGGCTACGCGGAGCATCGCGCCGTAAGCGGCCGGAAACCCACCCTCGCTGACGTCCACCCCGATCGCCATCCCGTAGTGATGATGATTGATGGTGCGCAGGCCGATTTTAAGACCTTGAAAAACAACTAAAGGGAAAAGGAGAACAACCACCCATCGGGCGCGAGCACCGGCATGCGTCTTCCAACCGCCTACCAAGGCTGTTCCGAGCAGCAGAAGCGCCGTCGGCGCGAGCCAGATACCTTCTTCTCGGGAAAACCAAAACGCTCCTCCCGCGAGCCCAGCCAGCAAACTCCAAGGCAAAACCAAGATCGGGCGTCTCTGCGTGCGGGTGATCATACCGATTAGTCCGGCCAGGGTGAGCAGAGTCAGGGCGGGTTGGATTGCGCCACGCAGCACGCGTCCAATCAACTCCGCCGACATCGAGTGCGGTTCGAAGACCAAAACGAAGAATAGCAGCACCCGCCACTTTGCCGGCCTAAGCCATGGTGATATTGCGAGAACGAAAACGGCGCAGGCAAGGGCGTGCAGCAGCACTTCATTGAACTGCAACGAGAGTCCGCTCCACGCGGCTAGGGCGATGAACACCGAGTAGGTTGGCCCCTTGGCCAAGGTGAGTTGCCAATAGTCGCCCAACCAGTTGCCCGCGAGTATCGATGCTCCTTGATCCATGAACAACTTGTCGTCGTGCATGGCGTCGGTATATAGCATTTGCCCAAAATCGCCCGCAATCCACAGCTTGAAAGCGATTAAAAGCACCATTACCAAAAGTTCGACTGGCTTGAAGTGCAGCGACGAACCTAGGCCTAGCCAAAGCAATATCAGTATTGCGGCCCCTGCACTCGCGCTCATCCACACAAAAACCGGACTCGCGCTGCTCGCAAACCGTGTGGTGAACACGGCTCGCTGAAGTTTGAACGGGATGAGCAGTTCGTCCGGAAAATCCAATCGGACCCCTTTGCTCGGATTCAGCGACCATACTATCGCATGACCGTTAATCCCTTCGTCTACCACCCCGGTTACCACCCAATCTTGATTGATGGTGATTACCGGCAAATGAGCGGGGGTCGGGTAAACATACCATCCGCCGGGTTGAGGTGGTCCTTCAAATTCCAAGCGTAATTCGTGCAGAGGAATACAACCATCAGGCAGCACAATGTGACCAAACGGGTCCGGTCCTGTGACCGTAAAAAAGCCGGAAGTTGAATCCCACGTTAAATTGTTCAGCTCCGTCATTCCGAACTCTGCGGGTTCGAGCTCAATGATCGATTGTCCGCGACGAACCAGTGCGAGGATCGCGGCAACCATTACCAGCGACAGCGCAACAATAAGAGGAATGCGTTGATTAGTCATCGGCGAAGACGAAGGCGCATCATGTCGACGAAGAATCCCGCTAGAGTGAGCTGCATTGACAGCACCAAGCAAGTTACCGCAGGCACCGCCCAACGGAGAATTTCAGAGGGTGATAGATTTCCGAAGGCCGCTTGCTTCCAGCGATGAACTGCTTCGAAGGATAATCCCAACCCGAGTGCAGCAAGGACAACGGCAACCACAATACTGCGCTCGATGGTCAACCCTGCAAACGGCGGGTTTTTGTTCATGCGGGAAGTTTTTGGAGCCAATCCCGCCTCGTGCACGAAAACCTTTGAAAGTGCGGCGAAGGCCACTGCTTGAAATCCACAAAGTATCGCCGCCGCCGCATACAGCAACGTGTGCACATCAAGCGTGATCGATCCGATCTCCAATGGACCTCTCAGCAGGACAGCGAATCCGATGAAACCTCCCAGCAGCAGTGCCAATCCCGGCAACATGAACAACCATCGAGGATTGAACAGCAGCATGAAGCGCAAGTGTCGCCAACCGTCGCGCCATGGGCGCAGATGGGGCGGGCGGTCGCGACCATCAGGTCGTAAAGAAACGGGGGATTCCGCCATCTTTAGTCCCGAAAGAGAGGCCTTGATAACCATTTCCGAGGCAAATTCCATACCGCCCGTCCGCAGGTCGAGACCGGTCAATGCGCGCTTGGATCCCCCCCGCAGCCCGCAGTGAAAATCGCGGGTGGGGATTTTGAAAAACAGCCGTCCGAGGAAGCTGAGCACAGGATTGCCAATGTAGCGGTTTTTCCATGGCATCGCACCGGGGTGGATGCCGCCGGCGAAGCGGTTGCCCATCGCAATATCCGCACCCGCGCGCAACGTTTCCAACAAGGGACCGCATTCGCGGAAATCGTAGCTACCATCGGCGTCGGCCATGAAAATGTAACGACCCTTGGCCGCGTGGATTCCCGCGTTGAGGGCATGACCGTAACCGCGTTGCGCGACGGGAACGACCCGCGCTCCGGCGGCTTCGGCAATGTCTTGCGACCCATCTGTGCTACCATTGTCAGCGATGAGAATTTCGCCCCGCACTCCTAGTCGCTCGATTGTCTCGCGTGCTTCGCGCAGGCAATCCGGAAGCGTCAGCGCTTCGTTGAGACACGGCATGAGCAGGGTCAATTCGAGTGGGGGGGGGGCTTCGGATGGCGTGATCATGCGGCGGGTCGCGAGCGTTTGAATAAAAGAACAGAACCCCCTAGCAACCACGTGGACAGCAAGGTCAAAGTTGCGACGGCGACGACGCGGTGGGCTGGACCGGCTCGTTCCGCGCGTAATCGCGCTCGCCACGTGTCGGCCCAGTTTGGATCAGATGTTAAAACGGGCCGCGTGGTGCCGAGCCATCCCTCACGATCGGTCCGGCCGTCAAAAAATGTGAGCGATGCGGTCCAGTTGCGGAAGCTTCGCACGTCGATGGTCCATGTCGACCACCCCGACTCGGGATTCGGGCCGTCGTATCCGATCCACGCGGGATCGCCATTGGCCGGCGGGATTAACTTCCATCTCAGCCCGTTGCCGTGCGCGCAGGGAAAACCGGTAAAAAGCACCGACAGGTAGTCGTCCGTTATTGGAATTGGGGCACTCGCGAAGATGCCCTGAAAACCGCCCGGACCATTGATGGCAGTGCCATAGGTAAACGGGCGCCAAATGTCAGGCTCGGACAAGGTCGCGCCGGCTGCGAGTAGTGGATCGATGTTCCCAGCGCTCTCGCGGCGAAAGGAAAGCTCAGCAAACATGAGCTCTGCGTCATCAGGTTCGATCACAGCGTGAGCTCGCTTCATCGCGTTGAACTCCATCGGGAGATACCATTGGCTCCAAAAACCAGCAGCGATCAAGCCCGCAGCTCCGACCAGTTGGAGCAGTGATGCTGGTGTCCAACGGGATGGGTTGTCCTGCATCATCGTTTTCGCGATTGTTTCGCTGCGGCCAGAGAGCAACCCCCCACCCAAACATCCAAAACCAAGCAGCGCGATGATCAACGGGTTTTGATAAATCGAACGTGCGAGGCCGCCGAGTCGACCGTGGTCGGACCGGGCTTCGGGGGCACCGGTCTCCGGCGGTAGCAACGCTCGAAAGTGGGGCCGGTCAAGCAGCATCTGGACCGAGGGCGGATAGGTGAAAAGCAAGTTTCCGCCACGTTCCAGTGAGAGCACAGCGGGGTCGCGGGTGGCGATGTAATCGTGCACCCGCTGCACATTGGCTGGATTTTCGACGAAGCGATTAGCGAGATTGAAGCCTGCATGGCTTTCCGTAGCCTCCCACCAAAATCCCTTCAACGGCACCACCATCCACGCCAGACCCAAGGCTACCCATCCCACCTTCAAGCGATGAGGAATGCCCGTCTGTATCAGCATGAGCCATGCGGCCCCATTGATGATAAATCCGAGTGCCAGGAAATCACAGTAACGGGAGGCAAACGTGTAGGTCTCGGCGCCGCGTCCATAGCCGATAGCCGCCGCCTGCCCTCCTACCCACAGTCCGGCGGCGATCACAAACGCAGACGGTGCGGTGAGTCTACCGCGCCCCAAAGCATCAATAGTATACACCAGCCACGGTGCCCAGATTAGAAACGCCCACCCCGGGTGTCCCGTGGGAAAGGCGAGTTGGCGCAAGGTAACTTCAACGGCTAGCGCGACGGAATCGGCGCGAAATTGCGCAGTCTCTTTGATGGCGGGAAAGAACAGGAAAAATGCGCACAGGGTGGCCAGCGCCGCGCCAGAGGAAAACAGATGTAATCGGGCGTCACCATCTTTGCGCCATAGCTTCCAGACGCAGATCGGAAGAATGGACACATGCGCAAGGATGGAAGAGTGTTGCGTAAACAGCACCAGAATGCCGATGACCTGGGCCAGCGTCCAACGGGAATCAATCCGGGTCGCAGTGCATAGCAAATGCAGATAAGCGAGGGAAAGGAGGATTTGGAGATAAGGAAGGGATTGGATGCCCCAAAGTGTGTTTTGCCACGCAATCGGCAGGGCCATGATGACACCGGTGAGCAGGGCGAAAACTAGTCTCGAAACACCACTGATTCCCGGAAGTAACGCGCGGAGAAACAGGAGAATCGCCGCGGTCAAGATCAATGCATTTACGGTGATTGAGACGAGGTTGTTCCACTGGCCGTTGAGTCGAATCAACGTGAACGACAACACTCGAGTCAGCACCGGCCAATGATCGTTCAGCGGTTGAAAAAATGAATGCAGTGAGAGTTTCCCGTCCAGCCAAGGTCCGAGCAGTTCGACGCCGGTGAGCTGCCACTGATCGCGATAGGGCAGCACGGTGCCGAATACGCGGATCAAGTCGAGGTGTGCGGCCAACGCGAGCAACGCGCCGCCGACCGCGAACCACCAAATGCTGCGATGAACGGTGCTGCTCACTCGATGGTCACATCGGACCAACAGGTCCAGTCCCAGCCGGGATTATCGCGGATCGAAATCTCAAACAGGATGCGGCCCTCTCCCAGGTGGGAGGTGTCGAGATCAAAGTCCAGTAGGCCACGATCGGCGAGGTTGTTGCGCGGGTCAATTTCGCGGTGGTAGAGTTCAATTCGATCCGTGCCGTCAGTCCACGAGATGGTGAACACTGCACCGTCGGTTTCGCCTCCGTCGCTGTAAGCGCCCGGTGGATAACCATGAGCTCCGGTGATGTGTCGTGTGCCGGCATGGAAGATAAATTCCATCAGACTGGGGGCGTGCATGACCAAGGCTTCGCGACTGCCGATTTCGATTTTCGACGGTGGTGTTTGGGAAAGAAAATCTACCGGCAGTTCGGAGAACATCGAGAATTTCTCCCGCTCCGTTTGTTTTTCGTATTCCGTCTTCAAAGCGGTGGGCTTGAGGGCGGAAAGCGAAACAAGCGCCTGATCCTCGAAAAAGCGGCGGTCGGATTCCGCCACTTCGACGGAAATGGATTTTACGGTGCGCGGCGCGTCTCCGCCGTGGGCTTCAAGGTAGCTGGCGAAGTCGGTGACGAGAGGGTTAATCTGGAAACCGGCGCGCGCCGCGGTGAGTGGGAGGCGGTAAGTCTCAACCTGGTTTTCGGCATCGACCACGTGCAGGTGCACCATCGGGGGTTTGTAGAGGAAATTGCGGATACGACCTAGGAGAGTAAAAGGTAGGTCGATCTCGAGCCAGAGGTGTTCGCGGCCAAACTCCGCCAGCGAAAGTGGTTCGCCGATGGTTACATCTCGTGTGCGCAGCCGACGTGGTCGCAGTGATTCGATGGGAGGGATTTCGGCGCGTCGGCGAAAGACATAAAAATCCTTTTCCAATAATTGAAACGTGTAGAGATGCGGGAAGAGGGCGAGGAGATGAGAATCGTCCATTAACAGCGGACGTTCATCGATGGTTTGCAGTTTAAGCAGCAGAAATTCCGGAGCGTTGGCCGACGCGAGAAAGTCGGCGTTGAGCTCGGAAAGATGTGGGGTATACACGGAATAACTCTGGAAGACCGGCCGAGGCGTGTAGTTAAAATCGTTGAACAGGGCGATAGCTTGTTCAAATCCCAGCACGTCAACTGAGTCTTTCCCGATTAATAACTTCGTCTTGGGGAGACCCGCCTCGCGCTCCCAGTGATCGATTTGCCCTTCTAGATTGGCACGAAAGTCATCCCAATTGAGAAAGGCTTGGATGTTCCGCTGAAGCTTTTCGTTGGTGATATTTACCGCGTAGTCGATGTTGGATGTATAGGTGCGACGCATGCCAGTAAAGCTCAGCAATGCCGCTATTATCAAAAGGATCCGCGGTATCCAGCGATGGCGACCGTTCTGTTCACCAAACAAGGCGGGGAAGGCGACGGCAGGAACGAGTGCGCAGTAAAAGAAGCCAAGCATGTGACCGTCTGCTCGCACAAACCCATGTTTCCAATTGAGAAATAAGAAAGCCGCGAGAATCAGCAATATCGCACCAGAGCGCACGTGGTCTTTTTGCGTGATCAGATGCCAAACAACATATCCTCCAAGGCCGGCAAAAATTCCTAGAGCGAGCGCTAGTTGGCCCGCGGGCGTGGGGAGCCCCATTGCGGCCTGATAGCCAGAACTGACGTCCAACGAGTTGATCACGTAGTCCGAGAGAGCCCATAGCGGTTGTCCACAGGCCAGCCAAACAAGTAGGAAGACGCCGCCGAATATACCGGCAAGCCACAGCGCGTTGCGACGGTCCCCTCGTGTCCATGCATAGCAGGCTGTGATTAGCACCGTAAAACCGGCGAAAAGAAGATTGGTGAATTTTATGACGGCCAAAAATGCCAGAAACGAGCCAAAGAGCGTGCAACCTGGTTTCTTATCAACCGCGAGCCGCTTAATCATATACCATCCGCAAAATGCTATGATGATCATGTGTAGCGCATCATGGTAACCCACCCCCCAGAGGATGAAAAATGTTAGGTAGCAAAAGCGAGAAACGCCACGAAGTGGGCGTCCCACGACTAAAATGATTGTCGCTGCAATTGCCGCAAACGCCGCCTGAAAGGTCACATAGGCCCAAAAGTAAAGTCCACCGTAGGTGTTGCCTAAAAGAAATCCCAGAGGCCCGTAGGTAAAGACCACCGATTCGCCAAACGGATATCCCCGATGTAGAAAATAGCCCAGAGCGCGCCGCCACGATGAATCGAGTTCCAGGAGGGGTGGTTGCGGTAGATTGATGGTCAGCAAAGCAATCAGGATCCACAGCAGGGTGTCGCCCAAGCGGTTATTGGGAGCGAAAAACTCCGGTGAGTTGGAAAGGGAAGGGGCCGCGTTGGGCATAGAGGCTTAATTCAAGGGAGGCCGGCGCCCGGGTCTAGGGGGAAGTTTCAATTCGCAAATCGGACCAAAAAGTCCAGTCGCTGGAAGAAACCCCAGAAGGGCCGGGAGTGATTTCAAATTCCAAGGTGGCCATGCTATCATCGACCGGCAATTCGAGGTCAAATGCATGAATGCCCGCATCATCTGGATTTATGTTCGGTATGACCAAACGCCGAAGGAGCTCATGGGCGGTCTTATTCCCTTGCCGGACCCGCACGATAAACTCCGCTCCATCCGTGGGAGATGGATTGTCTGACGCATAGGCACCGGCCGGTAGACCGAAGGCCCCGGAGATTCGGGCGGCATCGGCCGGTAGATCATAGCGGAGAAGAGAGGGGGCGTGCATGGCGAAATTGCGATGGCCGTCGAATGAGTTCGTGCTCGCCCCGAACGGAGCTCGAACCCCACTGGCCGACAAACGCCCTCTCACCACTGGCAGGGCAAATTCCAAAGCTTGCTCGATTGTGGCGCTGAATGCGGAAACTTTGACCACTGATTTTTGACCTGATTCCCAGCCACTATGTTGGCGGCGCACCCAAGGATGAAGCGTAACTTGCTCGACATTGGCGGCCAGCAGCAGCGGAAATATTATGTCGACCGATGAACAATCAGCGACAGTGACCGCGCCGACCGACCGGCCGTTGAGCTTCAAATCCACCCCGACAATCGGGTCATCGTTCGACGTCGCCTGCACTTCGACTCGATTAAGTCCCGGCACTAGATTGATGTGATCTGCCAGGCGGACACCGGTGGTGGAAACTGAATCAACTGAGTCGCGCGGTGTTGTGATGACAGCGTCTCGTCGTAGGAATATTCTGAATCCGTGCTGACGGATTTTCTTGGAATTCAATTCGCGATACTGCTCGTCGATCCATGTTTCCAGTCGAGGAAACTTAGAAAGGGGATATTTGTCGAAATGACGATAGCTGGAGTCCGAGCAGTCAACAATGACACGAGGAGCGGAGAACTCCAGATCGGCTAGCAAGTCGTCCATGGCACCCGGCACGATTGCGTAGGTGGTATCAACTTCTGGAGCGACATTGGTCCAAGGCACCAGTCCGGTTTGGAACGTGCAGTAAACAAACCTCGATGCGGGCTTCGTTCCAGAATAGTAGTAGATGTCTGGGTTGAAACCCCACACGAAAATGGAGTCATCATCCGAGACATGGTCACGGATGACGTCTGATATCTTCATCGCGGGATCATCTTGAGGGGCCGGAATCTCGCGCGCCTCCGCTGATCGGATCAGAGCGCTGCCGACAAACCCCATCACAATCAGTCCCGCTACCACCCTGGCGACACGCGGATATTGGGTTTGGTTTGCATGTATCACCGAAACCACGGCACCTGCGCCTCTGGCCGCCATCCATGCAAACGGAGCTAGGCACGGAATGAAGTAGTGATCGAATCCGCGCCCCCCGGATAACGCCCCCCCGAATGAGGCGATGCACCACGTCAACAGATAAACATCCTTTGGCCGTTGCTCTTGATCACGTGCCGAAGAAGCCAGTTGGACGGTCCGTAAGAAACAACCGATTGCCGCTCCAACGCCGAAGATGAACAAGATTGGGTAGTTGGTCCAAATCGCAGCAAACCAAGGGAGGCCGGAAGCGAGTTTATCGAGAAATTTGATTTCGGGCCCGTAGTATTGGAGATTGTAGGTCCAAGCGTAAAAAAAGTAGTCGGAGCCGGCTCCGGCCACGGTCAAAGCAATCACCGAAACGGCTATCACCAGAGAGAACCCAGACAAAATCGCGCCCCCGCAGAGCATGATTTTGTGCCAAGACATGTGTCTCGAAACGCCCATGGTTAAAAGGGCGCATCCGGCCGGGGCGGCTTCGAGTAGTGCGGACTGTTTGCTCAGAGCGGCTAGACCGAGTAAAACTCCGGTCCATACGCACCGGACTCCATTAACGTTCGAGGAGGAATTCCCCCAGAATGTCGAGGCGGCAGCGGCGGTGAAAAATACCACAAACCACTCGGTGTTGGCCGCGAAGGAGTCGGAGGGAAAAAGAAGGTAGCTGGAGAATGAGCCAAATCCGACAACTGCCAAGACTGCCGTTAGGTTCCCGTGCAAGCTGCGCACCATTTTTCCTAGCATCAAGCAAGTCCCTACGATCATTGCCGCAATTAGGATTCGGATGGCGGGCAATTCCACACCGGTGATCGCGAACACTACCGCGAAAACGTAGTAGGTCAGTGGTGTTCGCTGATCGATCGCGTCTCGGTAGATCAAGCCTCCATCGAGCAGAGTTTGAGCAATGGCGGTGTGAATCGTTTCATCCACGTTCCACATCGTGACGTCGAAACTTGGCGCACGAAGCCAAAATATCCAGCATGTCACGGCAATCGAGACGAGTATGAGCGGCCTCCTCGAAAGGAGGGCCAAGATGGAGCGGAAATTTTTATTCACGAACTGGGCTAATCGCGGGGTTGATCGAAAACGAAACCTTCGAATCTCCCCCAATAACTCCAGTCGAATGAGGGGTTCAATTCAGGGCCACCGGTGGTGCGAATAATGAGTTGACCGAGTTCGTGAGGAGGAATTGAGGCGTGAGCCGAGACGGTTCCGCGATCGTTCGGATTATCCCAGGGACGCAACGGCCGCTCAAGTAGTTTCAAGAGTGTGCCATCGGCCGCAACGAACTCAACAATCAGGTCGATACCATTGGTTGACTGCGCACGAGTGCGGTTCGTGTAAGCGTCTGGCTTGATTCCAAACCGAACGGTAACTCCGCTGAGTTCAGGGGGACAATCGTAGACTAGTCGTGATGGCGCGTGCGCATCCCAATTCCCGTTCGGAAGTCGGACTTGGATGATGTCGCCCGACCCGAAGGTCCCTTCATTTGGCACGAGGGCTCGGCCATCGAAGAGCAGAATGTCAGGTCCTGGCCCTTGCAGGGCCGAATCCGCTAGATAGGTCCAATCACCGGATCGGTCGCCTCCTTGGCCGGCGGTGACGACAATCTTTAATTCGCCGCTGGATTTATTGGTAAGTGGAATTTCATTGGTTTGGCGACCCCGGTCGGACTCTCGCTGGAGCGGACTTACATAATGGGAAAATTGCAGTTCTTCCTGGCCGTCGGGATTCACTGCGGACACATCGAATGAAGCACCATTGGTAGGTGGATTGGATGGTTGGATGAAACTGGAATCATAGAAACCATAATTCAGCATCACCCCGGTAATGCCCGGTTCAAGGGGGTATCGCACTTCGGCGGGAGCGTGAATTGACCAAGTATTGTCGGGGAGCAAGCTGGGCCGACCCGCCACTTCAGAAAAACTATAGATCGGATAGATGGTTCTATTGCCGAGAGTCAGAGCCGGACCGTCGGCCCCTCCTATTGGTCGGCCCAGCCAACCCCCGCTACCGCTTTCCGATTGCTCGATGATGATCAGACCGGTTTCACGCTTTTCGAACGCGACGACATAGGAGAATCCGTCCAAATGAATAGGTTCGATCGCGACTTCGGGTCCAACCTGAGGCTGCCAAGACACATTTGGCACGCTGTTTCCGTCCCATTCAAAGAACATGCGGTCCATCATCTCGGGTCGATTGAAAGCGAGTCGAAACGCTTCGCTGGTCGACCAGCCGACGTGTCCGTGCCGAATTTCTGATTTCCAGCCCTGACCCTGTCCATCCCCGTAAATCTCGGTGCTACCAAACTCGAGAACCGGATTTTGAAGGAATGCGCTGCGATCGATCGCCAACCTGCGCCCCACTTCTTCAAGAGGACTGCGTGTTAGACCCGTTTCGGCTACGGCCACACAATCCACTCGATCGGTGCCCAGACTTACCAGCTTGGCTAGACGGACGAGGAAGGCCACGTGCACCGGGCGGGTGCGATTTACCGCGACCGTCGCTTCAGGTCGGCCTCCGATTCGAAACACGATGTGAGAGGTGCCGATCGGGGCCGTGCACTCAACGCTGACAATATCGGGATGATCGACTCCCGATCGACGAATCCTCAGCTCCATCGCGGGATTCTCGATGAGATCGGCCGCTTCCACTCCATTCGGTGAAGTCGTTTCGAGGCGGCGAAAAACCTTGTGCGGGATATGCTGAGTCACATCCAACGCGACTTGCGCATAGTTTTCAACGACCTCATCGCCCAAGCGTTTTTGGGATAGGAGGGGATACTTTGCATACGCTCTGATGGGGGCGTCAACTATGAGGGCCGGAGGGACCGAATCGTAGTCCGACCAAAATTCGTCCCATGCCCCCGGCACGATCGCGTAGGACGTGTCGGTGGCTGGATCGGTATTGGTCCACGGCACCATCCCGGTGAGGAAATTCGCGTAGATAAACCGGGATGAGGGCAGGCGTTCAGCTGCGACATATACTTCCGGGGAAAATCCCCAAATGAATATCCGATCGGCGGGTTCGCAGTTTTGTTGGATTGCTTCCCTCATCGCGATATCGATGGGATCGTTGCGGCCGTCAATCATGCCATGAAGTTTGACGGAGTCGCCAATCGCAAATCCGAAAATTCCGATCAAGGCTGCCGCAGCGGTAGCGCGCGGAATCCGTCGTTTGGTATTAGCCCTGCCGGTGGCCAGTGCCCAGCCTTTGGCCAATAACCATCCGCACGCCAAGCTCAGCCCAGGGATAACATGAATCGCATAGTGAGGAAATCCTCGACCACTGAGCGCGTTCGAGACGAGTCCTGTTGCGGTCCAACCCAGTGTCAGCCATTCGAGCAACGGGAAGTTGCCGTGTTTTGCAGATCGATTCCTCAGGACACGTGCGATGAGTCCAACTGCGGCAGACGCACCTAAAACCAAAACGAACGGACAGTAGGTCCAAGCAAGTAGGAATGGTGAATCGATCCGAGCCAACCGTTCAGGAAGTGCTATTTCCGGAACATAGATCGAGGTATTGTAGGTCCACGCGTAGTAGATGAAATCGCGTATCGCTCCGTGGGAGCCAAAATATACTAGCGCGGCGGCGAACGGCAAAGCGACGCCGATCAGTTCGCCGGTGAAGTAGCGTGCAATGCGTGACCGCTCACCGTCTTGGGCGGAGGCGAACAACGCGAGCATTGCGAGCAATACCCACGTTACGCCCAAGTCCAGGAGTCCGGGCTGTTTAGCCAATGCTCCAAGTCCAAACATGATGCCAACCACGGCTCCACTGACCCAATCGCCGTGCGCCCACGTGTAGGCGAAAAGTAGAAATCCGAGCAGCGAAAACCCCACCATGAACCATTCCGTGTGAATTGCCATGGTATCGAGTTTACCCGGAAGGAGAAATGCGATGGCGGTGAAACTCAACGCCGCGCCGAAACCGGTGGCGGTTTGCCCGAGACGTCGCGCGAGGAAAAACAGACCGGCGGCGTATAATCCCAGTGCTACTGCGAGCGTGAGATGCGCGGCATCGATATTCCAGTCCCCGGCCACCGCGAAAACGATTGCTTTAAGATAGGGCACCAGCGGTCCACGGTGGTCGAGGGCGTCGCGATAGAGCACATCCCCCTCCACAATTTGCTGTGCCATAATGAAGGTCGCTCCTTCATCTAGATTCCAAAAGTCCCGCTCGAGAAACTTGGCGCGTATTCCCCACGATGCAGCGACCAGGCCGAGCGTAAGTAGCAGGGCACAGAGCTTGGGAAATCGCATAAAGGCACTCATCTCTAGTTTTGATCCAGTGTGGTTTATTGGTCGTGGTGTCCGACAAAAGCGCCCCAGTAAGCCCAGTCAAAACTGTTGCTTCCGTTTGGCCCGGACTCGGTGCAGAAAATGAGTTCCCCCATTTCGTCTGAAGGCAGCTCCAGCGTGGCGGTGTGTGGACCGTAGTCTTGTTCGTTGTGGTAAGGATCGAGTCGCCGCCGAAACAGTTCTGTTGTCGTTCCATCGAGCGCTTTGAAAAGCACCACGGCACTGATACCGTCGCTACGTTGATGGCCGGAGGCATCAATGGCTGCCCCATCGCTGATACCAAAGGTAAAGGTGAGCTTAGTGAGGTCCGAGGATTTGGGGTAAGTCAATTCTTGGGGAGGATGAGCCGACCACTGCTCTACTCCGAACGATTGGGCCCAACCATCGTTGTAGCCAGAGACGTGGGTGGGACGAAGGCCGGTGCCGTCAGGCATTACCAAGGGGGGGGCCGGTGGATGAGCCTTGAATTGTCCGATCCATGCCCAGTCCCAAGAAGCATCGTTGTTGGGGCCGGGCGCAGTCCGCAGTCGCAGCTGACCATCCAAACCACGAGGCACGCTGACCCGAGCTGTTTGGCGACCCCGATCTTTCACCTCTCGCAGAGGATTAAGGAATCGTTGGTAAAGGGCGGTGACTTCCCCATTCGCGGCGATCAACTCTACGATGAAATCTACTCCGTCGGTGTAGCGACCCGGTTCGTCGGACTCAAAGGCACCGTCGTGCACTCCAAATTCAAATTCAAGCACGTCTAGATCAGGGGGACGGTTCCAGCGAACCATCGTGGGAACATGAGCCAACCACTGCTGCGGACCGTTTGGTTCCAACGGCTTGGAATCTCGATCTGGGTCACCCAATGAGGGGTAGATCTCGTCATTGAGGAATAATAATGGACCGTGTAAGGTTCCGCGGAGGCGGCCGAAAAAGATATTGTCGTTATCGAGGTTGCCCACCTTGCCGGATAAAAAACGAAACTCAAGGCGACCAGGACCGCGGGCCGGGAGGTCAACGGATTCTTCCTGCGTTAATTGGAAATATCCTTCTTCCCGTGATAGCACGCGCTGCTCCCAAAGCGAGATAGGAGCGCCGCCACCATCGGGTAGCCAGCGGAGAGTTACATCATATCCATCACTTAAAGTCGTGACGGAGGGAGAGAGGCCGTGAATGAAATCAATATGCCTCACCTCAGGGGGGCACCGGTAGACCACCCGGGCTGGCACGGCCAGTTGAATGCTGTCTTCGACATGTCGAGAGATTGGGGCATCGCTGCGGTATGACTCCATGACTAGTGGCCGCAAAGCAACGTCTCCAATGTGCAAAAGTGGTAGCAATGGACGAGTCGCTCCAGCCGTAGTCATCAAACTTGCTAAATCGAGCGCCGCACTTTCCCGGATACCCTTGGCATCGTGAATCACGACCCGGGTTTCGATACCGACTGGCAATTCTTTTGGCAGAAAAAATCGGACGGAGACCGCCGCATCGATTGGATGTGGTAGCGATACGATTACGCGATTGTTGGCGACGAGGTCCACGCGGCTGACTCCTGCCGGCGTCGTAACTGCAAGTTGCGGTAATCCGTTTGCACGCAGAGTATCGACTAATTGGATATGGATTTTGGGATCCACCACACCAGTCGAAAACGATTCGACTCCGACCAGTGAATTATCCAATCGTCGAAACATGTGCAGATTCGTCGGTAGTTCATCGAGAGCTACCATGGCGTAGTGAGAGGTGACCTCGGACCACAATTGCGAACGTGCGGCAATGGGGTATTTGGACTGACCACGAGATTGATTCGGGTAAACAATGAACGCTGGTGGTTTCGCGGAAAAGTCGGAGTAAAATTTGTCCCATGATCCCTCCACTTCTTGATCCGAAGTGTCGATCATCGCATCGATGTTGGTCCACGGGATAAGGCCCGTCAGAAAGTTAGTGTAAGAAAAACGCGTGGCAGGGAGGCGTTTGGAAAATACATAGTATTCCGGGAAATAACCCCAAACGAAGATTCGGTCTTCGATCGACGTATGTTTGGCGATGATCTTGCTGAAATCCTCTTCCGACGAATGCCACGTGGATGCTGTCCGATAGAGCGGAATTAAGTTGATTGATGTCCATACGGCTCCAGCGAAGCAGAGGACTCGAAATACCCTCCGCCCAAGTTTACGGTCCGCAGTCTGGCGGTGAATCGAAGCCAGTAACCAGCCGACAGCGAGACTCATGCCTGGCACTACCTGGGTGGCATAGTGAGCAAAGCTACGTCCGCTGAGACCGGTGGAAACGATGCCGGATGCCGTCCACCCCAATATCAACCATGGAAGCAATGGCAGTGGTTTCGCAACCGGGTGCTGCCACCAATCCCGGACGACTTGGAATAAAAGCCCCGCCCCCCCGATGATCGCAAGGGTGGTAAGAATCGGCATGTTGTGCCAACCGTTGACGAAAGGCACCTGCATTTGTTTCCAGCGCTCGATCGCCGGAACTGCTGGCACGTAGATCTCGGTATTGTAAGTGAAAGCGTAGAATATGAAATCGTCGTAAACTCCCCGCAGAGCGTAGTAGCATGCGATAAACGCCAAGGGCAGCGCTGCGCCAATCAAGCTCGATAACCACACGAGTCCCAAATCGCGGCGAATCATGGCTTGCCGAATGGCCACTAGGCCGAGGATAACCCACGTGACCCCGAAATCGAGAAGGGCAGGCTGTTTACACATCGCGGCCAAACCAAACCACAACCCTGTTAGCAGACCACGACCCGCACTGGGGCGTTGGACGGAATCGGCAAACGCGTGGAATCCAAGACTGGAAAAGAAGATTAGAAACCAGCCGGTGTTGGCCGAAAACGTATCGCCGACGCCGACGAGTAGAATTCCGATAATAGGATGCATCCATGCGGCCCAGACCCCCGTTGACGGGTCTCCTAATTTTCGGGCTGTTCGCCATACTAATATGGCGCTCCATCCCAAGAGAAGGGCGACGACCAGATGCACCGCATAAGTATTCCAGTCCCCGGCGATTAGAAATACAATGGCCTTCAAATAGGGAACCAGTGGTGTGCGATGGTCCACGGCATCACGGTAGAGCACGTCGCCATCGACCAGCTGTTGTGCAATCGTGAAGGTCACACCTTCGTCGATGCTCCAAATCGGATGTGAGAATGTGGTCAGCCGGAGTGTGATCGAGAATACGATCAATGCACCGGAAAACAAAATGGTCTTCCGGGCGCTCATGGGGAGGCGTCGCTGTCGGGTGAATACACTCGACCGGAGAACGGCCCCCAAAATGCCCAGTCGTAGCTGTTGTCGTCGTTTGGTCCGGGCTCCATTCGCAGCTTCAACGTGCCCGGTTCGCCGAGCGGCACCATGACGGTGGCCGTTTGGGGACCAGCATCTTCCGGTCGAGTGAACGGATCAAGGTGACGTCGAAATAGTTCGGCTTCAACTTTCGTGTTGGAGGCAAACACCAGCACGACTTCAACTCCGTCACTTCGTCGCTGACCATTTTCGTCGCGGGCGGCGTTGTCATTCAGTCCGAACGTAAAGGTGACTTCCTCAAGGTCGACAGGTTTGGGATAGACCAACTCTTGCGGCGATTGCGCTCCCCAGTGAGTGGCGTCGAATTGATCGGACCAGCCATTCTCGAAACCCGAGGTGTGAATCGCGCCGAACTGACGTTCCGGACCCACCACGAGGGGAGGTCCGGGAGATACGCCTCTGAAGTTGCCTGCGAACGCCCAATCCCACGATGTGTCGTCGAAACGACCTGCCCCGGTGGAAAAAACGAGCGTGCCTTCGAGCCCGCGCGGCAATGTCACTCGGGCGGACTGCGGACCGCGTTGCTCGGCGTGGTTGAACGGTTCCAGCAGTCGATCAAATAGCGTGGTCCGAGTCCCGTCACCAGCGACGAGTTCGAGGAGGAATTGGACACCGCTGCTATGGCCGTCGGCGGCAGGATCATAGGCGCCTGCCTCAATGCCGTAATCGAAGCTCAAGGTCATTAGATTGGTCGGTCGCGACCACTCGATGCGGGAGGGCACGTGCGCGAGCCATTGGCCGTTTTGGCCGGTTTTCAGCGCATTTCCGTCCGGACCGATGGATATAGTGGGAGTGACCAATCCGGAACCGAACGTGATATTGGGACCGCTGGTGTAACCTCGGAGTTGGCCAAAGATGAGATGGTCGTTGTTGGGATCGCTCAACTCGCCCGTTGTAAAACGGAATTCAAGCTGCCCTGGTTTACGTTTCGGTAATGCAATCGTTTCCTCTTGGGTCATCTGGTCGCGACCGCTTTGGCGGGGTTGGAGACGGCGTTGCCAAATTTGTTGGCGCGGTGACCCGTCGGCCGACAACCAATTAATCGTAACGTCATAGCCATCACTGAGGTGCAGCACGGAAGGCATCAGTCCGTGTATGAACGTGAGCCGATCGACTCCGGCCGGGCAATCGAACACCAGTCGGGCAGGCGCGATGAGCTCCCGAGTTTTGGGGTAGCGATAGTGGGCGGGCACGATGGCGTATTCACTGTAGACTGCCGTTGGCTTGATGATTGTGCCCTCAATATCGAGTTCGGGAACGCGGGGACGAACCGCGGCGTTGCGCCTAGCAAACGCGGCGAAATCGAAAGGAAGGCTTTTCACCGTTTGATTGGAGCTGTGGGCACGGATGCGCACGGAATCGGCCGTGAAGGCATCGCCCGGAATGAAAAACCGAACGTCAACGGATTGATCGGCGGGGTAGGGCAATGAAGCCATCGTTTCGCCGTTAACCACTAGGTCGAGCTGCGTGAATCCCGGCGGCCCTTGCACTTCGAGCCGAGCCGGATCTCCTTCCCGCAAAGACGCGTAACCCTTGAGTAAAAGAAGGGGGGATAGATCAGCTTCGGCGCTGGAGGAGGGAATGGGGGCGAGGCGTCGGAAAAGGCGCATCCCCGAGATTGTTTCAGCATCGAGCGATACCTGCGCATAGTTGCGCTCAATATCCGACCAAAGCGGAATTCGTGCTTCGATCGGGAATTTGGCGTGGTTTCGCGATGTGCCTGTATCAACGATGATGTCTGGTGGGTGCTCGGCCCAATCTTCGTAAAATTTGTCCCAACCACCGGGAGACACGCCGTATTCGACGTCCTTGATTGAATCGATGTTGGTCCACGCGATCATGCCCGTTATATAATTTGTGTAGATGAAGCGCGTCGCAGGCATGCGGCGGGAGTGAAAGTATATTTCGGGGAAATATCCCCACACAAACAGGCGCTCGTTTTCAGTGCTGTGTTGACGCACCCGGATTCCCACGTCGAGTTGCTGTTGATGCGCGGCACTGAGTTCCGCCGCGACCGCCTGATAGCGAATTACTCCCTGGATTACGACAGCTAGTGCTACGATCGTGGCGAGGCTACGACCGAGGACGGGCCAAGGTCGGGGTCGCCAGTTGAAGAGCCGCGACCCAATCCAGCCCACTGCGAGCGAAAGTCCGGGGATTACTTGTTCACTGTAATGAGCGAACTCACGGCCGCTGAGGGTCGTCGATAGCAGTCCTGAAAACGTCCAACCGAGAATCAACCAAGGTAACAAGGGGAACGTGGGGCGGGGACGAAATAACCGTTTGGATACGAATAGGAGCAAGCCTACCGCGCTAGTGACCCCGACCAGGCCGATGATCGAAACATGCTGCCACGCCATAATAAAAGGCATCCGCACGCAGAGAAGTCGTTCGACGAAGGGAACCTCGGGCAGGTAAAGCTTTGTGTTGAAAGTGAACGCGTAAAAAATGTAGTCGTCATAGGCGTCGTTGACCACGAAGTAGCCGACAGTCAGAGCCATCGGACTGGCGATGCCGACCATCAAACCGAGCCAGAAACGCAGCAGTGCGTCGCGCTTGGCTAAACCTTCAATGGCAATTAGCGCGAGCAGAACGGTTACTACGATGGCGTCGAGCAGCCCGGGTTGTTTGCACAAAATCGAGAGGCTGAGCAAGAAACCCACCGGTAAACCGCGTCGGAAAGTTGGTCGATCAATCCATGCCACGAACAACGCAAACGCGGTGGTTGAGAAGACGACCACGAACCACTCGGTGTTCGCAGACATTGCGTCGCCCGCGTCGACATAAAGCAGTTGCAGAAGCGCGAATGTCGCCGCTGCAATAACTCCGGTGAGGTCGCTGTCAGTGCGTCGGCCGATCCAACCCACCAGCACGGCACAGCCGCCAATGAGGAAGGCAAGCACCCAATGAACCGCAGTAGCATTCCAGTCGCCGAAGATCGCGAAAATCGCCGCCTTTAAATAGGGCATGAGCGGACTGCGGTTGTCAGCCGCGTCGCGATAGAGCACTTCGCCTTCCAACACCTGCTGGGCCATTGTGAAAGTCGAACCCTCATCGAGATTCCACAGCTGGTGATCCAACCAAGGCAAACGCATGCCCACGACCGCCATGACGATCAGGGCAGCAAATAGGATATGGCGATGGGACACGGACACAATGGGAACTACCAACTCGATTCAACTCGGTCACCTCGACCGGAGCGACGACGTGGGGAGCTGCGTTTGGGGTTGCGGTCGTAGTCGAGCACCGCCTCGCGAGCGAGGTCGGCGTGCTTGGGCAGGACGTTGCGCATGTCGTAGGCGCGAACGACCTTGGAGTAGCCCATGGGCACGGTTGAGGTGCCATGGAGGAGTTTGTCGAGGCACGTCTTGAGCGTTTTGGCGAATACGATCGGATCACCGGGCGGCACGAGATAAGCCTCGGCTTTGTCAGTCACCATTTCCGGGATACCGTGGACGTTGGTGCTCACAATGGGAGTCTCAAAAGCCATGGCTTCAAGCAATACCCGCGGGAAGGATTCCTCGAAGGAGGTGCAAGCGAAGATATTGGCCGCTCGGAAGTATTCGTAGACGCGGTCGGTTTCATGGACGATCTCGATCACATCGCTGAGCCCGAGGCGCGCGATGTCTTTGATCAGTGAATCCTGATATTCGCCGGGGCGACCGCCGACTAAAAGAAATCGATAGCTGCCGTTGGCCGCGAAGTGCTTCATGAAGTAGGCGACGGTGCGCACGAAAATATGTTGACCCTTACGTTCGCAGACGGTGCCGATGTTGGCGACGACTTGTTCGTGTGGGGCGTAGCCGAGTTTGGCGCGTGCTATATCCCGCGGGGTCGCGGTTTTGAGGGCTTCAATGCGCGGCAAATCGATCCACGAAGTGACGTAGCGGAAGTTGTCGTAATCGTTGAGCTCTTCGTAGAAAGCTCGAGTGGATTTGCAGAGGAAGAATACCCGGGTGGCGAGGCGAAAGGCGGCGCGAGCCACACCGTGTCGTTTCTTGGGCAACGCGCCGGAGAAAAACCGTTTCAACGTCGCACTCTCATGGATATAGAGCATGGAGGGTTTGTTCACCGCGGCGGCGAGGTGCACGCCCCACCAACAGGCGATGGTGTTGCACACGAAGGCGTCGATTGGTCGGAGGTCGATTTGCTGCGCCAGCTCGTGTTGCATCACCTCCAGTTGTTCCGCGAATTCGGTGTCATTGCGTGCGCCGTGCAGTGGGTGTCGATCAACGAGAATGATCTCCGCGCCCATGGCTTCGTAGGCGGCGCGCAACGGGCCCTCTTCGGCGGCGACGATGTCGACCTTGAATCCGAGATTGTTGACGAGGAACTTGATGTATTCGAAGAGGAAGAGCGGGGCTCCCTCGAAGTTCAAATTGTGGGAAACCGCGAGGAGATGGAGTTTGTCGAGTCGCTTCGTTTGCGCGTAGCGATACACATCAATACTGACGTTGCGATTCTCGGGCTTGAGGAATCGACTCCAATACGGATCAATGAAATTCTCGTAACGTTTGGCGAATGCGATGTGCTCCTCGGGATGATAGTCTGTTCCCCGTGAAGCGCTGCCCCAGTGCCAGAGTTCGGCCTGTGGCGTGTAGACCGTGCGGAAACCCGCTTTTTTGAGTCTTAGGCAATAGTCGACGTCGTTGTAGGAGACTCCCAAAGTTTCCTCGTCGAAACCGCGATGTTCCTTGTAGAGGTCGGTGCGCGTCATAAGACAGGCACCGGTCACAGCGGAGCAATTCCGAGCGAGTTTGTGCAGCCCGTAGGGTGCGTCCTCAGTGGGGCCGAGGCCAGCTAAGGGCACATCGGCCAGTCCGTGGTGTGGGCCCACGATGACTCCGGCGTGATTGATGTGATCGTTGGCGTAGAGCAGTCGGGCACCAACCACGCCGATACCGGGATCGGAAAACCACCCGGCCATCTCCTCGATCCAGCCGGGTTTCAACGCGTCAACGTCGTTGTTGAGGTGAAGTATTAACGGAGTATCGATGTAGGACAGCGCGGCATTAACCAGTCGTGAATAGTTGAACGGTCTCATCGGATCGACATCAGGCCGCACTACGCGGCAGCTGAAATCCTGCCTTTCCGCGAGACATTTGAGAAAGCGAACCGTTTTTTCCTCGCGGGAAAAATCATCGACAATGACCAGTTTCACGTGAGCCCAGTTAACCGTCTGCAGCAGGGCCTCGATGCACCGCTCAAGGAGGTCGGAACGGTCGCGGGTCGGAATGACGATGGTTACGGGGTTGTCAGCCAGGTAGCTCGATTTCCAGTAAATTTGGTGGTCGGGCAAGCCGGCATTGACGGCGAACGGAGGCTGGAATGCTTGTCCGGGTTGTTGGCGACGCGCGAGGGCGGCGTTGACGGCAGCTTTCATCAGCTCCGTCCGATCGGAATCGCCGATTCGGGAGCTGACCTGGTGGTCGCGATGGTAAGCGATGGCCGCCACATGCGCTGCCCGCTCAAGTTTTACCGTGTCCTGCAAGCGCAAGGTGAGCGCGAAGTTAAGCAGTGGATCAAATTTTGACTCGAAACCTTGCGTCGCTTCAAACGTGCGACGGCGCAAGGAGAAGCATTCGCCCGGGTGCGTGCCGGAATAAATAAGCTCCGGGCTCCACGCGGGTTTAAAGATCGGAGCCGAGCGTTTCCCTGCTGCATCCATGTGATCCTCGTCGGCGAAGACCACATCATAGTCGGGTGACGCGGCGGGTTCGGCGAGCAGGAGCAATCCTTCTGGCGCGAAACGGCCGTGGGCCGGAGGGAACATGAACCAATCGCCGTCGGCCGCGCCGACGGCGTGGTTGAGCGTCGTCGCAAAATCCTCGCCCGGTTGGCCGTGAAAATATGAGACTCGGGTATCGACACTTCCCAGTTTTATAACGTGGGTGGTCAGGGCTTGGTCCGCATCGGCTCGAATCACGACCATGAGTTGCCAACGCGGGTAAATCTGCGTGTGCAGTGACTGCGCGAGGCGGTCGAGCTGAGCCAGCGAGGCCCGGCGCGAATCGAGCAGGAGCGAGAATTTTGGTCCGTCGTTTGCCTCCAGATACGCGACTGATTTTTCAAACTCGGCGCGCAGGCGGGGCCGCAATTGATTGTTGGAAAGCCACGAATCGTAAGTAGATCGGATCTGCCAGTCATACCAAGGTAGTGGATCCTGCGATTCCTCTTCGTAGAGTTTGCGAAGGCGGCGGGTTTCACTCCAAAAACGCAGACCGCCAGCGTTGACGTTGAGCTGTTTGCAGGCGTTGACGATAGAATCTTTGACGTGGAGGAAGTGCCCCTCGTCGAAGGGAGGCAATCGGGACTCTTTTTCGAGACAGGTCCACTGAAATACGCGCTTGGCAAAGACGAGTTCGCGGGTGCCGTCCTCGAATTCGGCAAAAATCTGAATGGGGATCGGATTGGCCGCGATCTGGTTGATGTCGATGATACCCTGGAAGCGAGGTTTCTTGGCTTGAGGGAACGCAGAGTATTTGCGGGCCACATCCTCACGCGCGATACCGTGCTGGAGCTCGTTGTAGTTGTTACCGTCGGTGGTAGCGAGCAAGCGGCAGATTTGGCGTTCTTCGTGGAAAAGCCAACCGAGGATGGAGAGCTTGTTGTATTGAGTGTGGGCGATCAGTTGCGGTTGTTCGAATTGACCGCGAAATGGCGGATTGGGGAGCACGTCCACGCATTTGATGGAGTAGTCCTGCACCATGCGACGGGCATGGTCGGCGATAGAAGCGCCCGGGTGGAGTGCCGGGTGTTTGAGCAAACGTAGGTAGAGAGCCTCGATGAGATCGGGAGGCAGCGAAGGTTGGTGGCGGGTGCATTCTCCCTTGCCGACGACGTTGATGTCCACGCGCCAAAACTCGGCCCATTCGTTGTCCCGGTTCATGATCTCGAGACGGATACACTTGGCTCCGGCCCAGGGTTCCAACCGAAAGGCAAATCCCGGAGCACGACCCTTGGTCCAGCCTGAATAAGCATGTTCGATATCAGGTCGCGGCAGTCCCAGCAGTCCCGTGAACGGCACGTCGTCGATGAAGGCGCGGACGTCGGTATAGACGACGTTATTCTTGGGGACGAACCAGCCATAGATCCAGAAATGATCGGGTTTAAGCCGCCAGTCCGTGGGTTGTTCGATGTGGAAGAGGTAGGATTCGTTTTCGTTCATGCGGAACGAGCAAATAAGCGGTGGTTTGCAGCCATAATGATCGCGAACCTTAGCAAGGTGTTTGGAAAAGTGGGGAGATGGTTGATGGTCTCAGCCGAAGTAGGTCTCGCGAGCGAGTTCAACATGGTGAGGAAGGGAAATGCGGGAATCGTAGAACCGGGAAATACGCGAGAACGCCATCGAAACCATCTTGGAATCGCCCGCGTAGTGGCGATCCAAGGCCTGTTTCAGGGTTGCTGCTAGCACGTGGTAGTCGCCGGCCTTGATGAGGTAGGCTTCATCGTTTCTGGTCAGCATCTCCGTAATGCCGTCCACATCAGTGCTGACAATAGGCAGCTTGAAAGAAGCGGCTTCAAGTAGGACGCGCGGGAACGATTCCTCAAACGATGTGCAGCAAAACATGTCGGCCACGCGATACCAAGCATAGACATCCTGGGTTTCGTAGATGAGTCGCGTGTTGGTGAGGCCCATAAGCTCGATGTCATTTTCGATCGTTTCGAGATACAATCCCTCCCGAGCGCCGACCATGACGTAGAGAAGCGGACCGTGGGCCTCTAGCTCGGCCCCGTGCTTTTTGTGCAAGTGATCGATGGCCCGAATGAAAATATGTTGGCCCTTGCGCTGGCAGACCGAACCCACGTTGACCACAACTGTCGCATTTTCCGGTATGCCGAGTTCACGGCGAAGGGCGCCCCGATCCGTGGAGTCGATGTAGTTTTCGATACGTTCGATATCGATCCAGCTATCGATAAGGCGAAAGTTGTCAAAACGGTTGAGATCGGCGAAAATCCTGCGCGTTGCTCGGGCGATGAAGTTTACTCGCGTGGCTTCACTCATCGCTTTTTCAATGAGTGGTATTACTTCATCGGTGGCTAAGCGGTGTTCGGCAAAGAATCGCCGAGGAGTGTTGCTTTCGTGGATATAAAGCGAACTGGGGAGACCCAGTTTTTGGGCAAGTGGAACGACCCAATAAGATAGCATTGTATTGCCCACCAGCAGGTCACAATTCTGCCAGCACGTGAGTTTCGCTAGCTGGTCGATTCCGCGGGCGAACTCAGCCGTCGTCTGGGCGTTGGTGGTGGCTGTGATGTCGATGATTTCGACATCAAGTCCTGTCTCAGCGAAATTCTCGCGCAGCGGCCCCTCCATGGGAGCGAAGACTTTGACGTCCCATCCGGCGACGTTTTTGAGGTGGCGGGCATATTCGACAATGAAGAGGGGAGCGCCTTCAAGATTGAGATTGTGCGAAATAATGCCGACCCGGAGCTTCAGCTGCCTTGAGGCGAAGCGGTGATCGTATGCGTTGATGCGGAAGCTCGGGTTGGCGTATTCGACACTCTCGCTGAAGTGGGGGTCGCGAAATCCCGGATACTTTTGGACGAAGGCCAAGTGTTCCGTCTCGGTGTAGCTGATTCCGCGGGAGGCCGACCCGACATGAATCAAAGTGGCTTGCGGGGTATATACCGTGCGATAGCCGGCGGCAGCGGCCCGCATACAGAAATCGACATCATTGTAAGCGACTTGAAACTGGGTTTCGTCAAAGCCATTGAGCTGCTCGTAGAGGTCCTTCCGGGTGAGTAGGCAGGCACCAGTGACAGCAGTGGTATTGCGTGCGGCGTGCGGCAGAAAAAGGTATCCGAAGTCGTCTTTAGGCAACCCGACAAAAACACAGTGAGCCAGACCTCCATTGGGTCCCACCCAGATTCCTGCATGATTGAGGGATTCGTCCCGATGGATGAGGCGCGCACCAACGACACCAACACCGTTGACGGTGGTCCATCCGACCATGTCTTCGAGCCAACCGGGTTCGATGGCTTCGACGTCGTTGTTCAGATGCAACACGAGCGGGGTATCAGCGGCGAGGGTGCCCGCGTTGACGAGCCGTGAATAGTTGAACGCGTTGCCATCGCGGGCGGGACGGAGCACGCGCCATGGGCGATCATGACGGGACTCAATGGATGCGAGCAAGGCGGTTGCATCCGTCGCGGTAGAGCCATCGTCGACCACGATGAGTTTGACGTGCGCCCAGTTCACCGTGCGGTCGAGAGAATCGACGCAGGTTTGGAGGATAGTCGCTTGGTCACGAGTCGGAATGATAATCGAAACAGGGTTTTCCGCCAGAAGCTCGCTGTTCCATTTGAGTTGGTGGAGACAAAGCGCGTTTTCTTCCATTACGGGAGGCAGCATAACTTCTGCGCGCAGTCCACGTCGCTCCACCGCGTCGATGATGGCGCGGCGCGCAGCATCGAAAAGGTAACCCTTCTGGTCTCCACGTTGAGCGGTGCTCTCGTCGTGCGCGCGCCAATGGTAGCACACGAAGGGCACATGCACGATGTTGGTGTCGTCGATGTGTTCGACACAGCGCAGAATCAGATCGATGTCCTGTGCACCTTCGTAACCGATCCGAAGACCGCCCACTTTTTCCACAATGCTACGGCGGATTGTCCGCAGGTGGTGAGTATAATTGTGGGTGATCGCCATGTCCGGGTTCCAGTCGCCCTTGAACTGCGGGTCGTAATGCCGGCCTGATGCATCAATTTTATCTTCATCGGTGTAGAGAAAATCGACGGTCGGATGGGTCGCGATTGACTCAACCACATGCAAGAGGGCATCGGCGGGCAGCAGGTCATCATGATCTAGAAACGACACGTATTCACCTGTAGCGAGCGCCAGAGCGGAGTTGGTCGCGGCCGAAATATGACCGTTTTCGGGACGCACCACGAACTTGATGCGTGAATCACTCGCGGCGGCAGCGGCGAGTTTTTTGGCCACATGCTTCTGTGGCGAATTATCGTCCGCGAAGCAGAGCTCCCAATTGGTGTAGATTTGGGCTTTTACGGCGTCGATCAGCTCATCAAGAAAACGGACTGGAGTGTTGTAGGTGGGCACCAAGATACTAATTTTGGGTCCAGCCGTTGAAATTGGTTTAGCCTCGGCCTCGAGGAACTTGAGCAAGCGCGGGGTGAGTCGGTTATGGTGACACCACAGGTCATAGGGCTCCTTTCGCTCCCATGGGGTCGGGGGGGGCGGGGTGTTAGTCTTCTTTCCGCCTTTGATCATCTTCTCCGCCAGTTTGGCGCGGGTGCGGAAAACTGATTTGCGGAAATCCGACCAACTTTCCAATTCGTAGCCGTGGCGCAAAATTTCGCGCACGAAAGCTGTCACGACGCGGAAAAACTGCACATGGCTGTAGTAGGGAATGGGCCCTGAGTTTTCGTCCAGCTTGTTTACGAAGAGTCTTTTCGATCGCAGCAGCTGCCGAGGCATGTCGGGGTAATCGACAAAAATCTTGAGACAGGCCGGGCTGATCGACTCGGGTCTGATATCAACCAAACCGTAAAAGGCAGATTTTAACGCCTGAGGATAGTGGGGATTGTGATGCAGCACGTCGTCGCGCTCTTTACCCCACACTAATCGATTTTCATCCACACAGCCTATGGTGGCGTGGAGGCGGGAAATTTCTTGATTCTTGGAAAATGCCCAGCCGGACACCCTGAATTTCTCGTAATGTGCGTTTACCCAGAAGTTCGGCAAATCCAGATAACCAATCAGGTCGTTTTCCGGGAGCATCTCGGTCTGGTTGATGGAAATTTCGGCCAATACTCGTCGGGCTTCCGCTCGCAGCGCCGGGCCGGGTTCGCTGTGAAAATGTCGATAAAGGTAGAATAGCGACTCATCGAGCACCTCGCTGCGGACGAATGGCTTTGGTCGGGCAGGGGGCAGATCAACGCCCGAGGTCGTGACGGGAGTGCTGAAAAACTCCACCCAGTTGCCATCTCTCATCATGCCTTCCAATGTGAGCGTCTGCGCGCCATGCCATGGGCGGACGTTGACTCGGAAACCCGATTTCAGCCCCGGGGCACCGGCGGAGAAAAAGTCGCGGATATCAGGGCGGTCCAGTCCCATTATGCCATAGAAATCTGTTCCATCGAGACGTGCTCTCAGGTCGTAAATCTCTTCGCCGCTCTTGGTTAACACCCATCCGCGGATATCTACGATTTCTTGAGTCAAATCCCAATCAATCGGTTCGTCGATGAAGTAGCGGCAAAAGTCGTTTTCAAACATGAAACCTGCGAATGAAACGGTCTGAGATCGGGCAGTAAAGCGCGGTTTTTGGGCTCCGAGCTCCGGAATTGAATTTCGATCAGCGTTTCTGCAGCGCCGAAGGAGATTTTGAATCCGCGTTAGGGTCGCGGCATCCACGAAGTTCGTTGACTTGCGGGGGATTTCAGGCTTCCGAGATTCTGAAATTTATCACTGATGTTTTTTTGCAGTTCAGAGTTTCATCGTCATACCTCTAAACTGGCTTTTCCCGAGTCAGTGCAATTGCTTTGTATATTTTGAAGGCAGGACGAATTCCGGCGTGGTTTTACATGTCGGTCGGGGTGATTGCACTGCTGCTGCACGGCTGGATAGTAACCCGCGATTGGAGCACTCCTGCGCTCACCGGGCACGAGTTTAGGCAAACGCAGACGGCCATCATAGCTCGTTACATCGATAAGCAGAATAATTTTTCGGTAGATTACGACACGCCAATTCTGGGGAAGCCTTGGCGCATCCCGCTCGAGTTTCCACTCTACCAGTGGGCGGTGGTGGGGGTTCAGCGCCTCACGCCGCTTACGAATGTGCAAGCGGCACGAATGCTGTCATTGGTCAGCTTTTACGGAACACTCGGCGCAGTGTTTCTATTGCTGGGCGATATCGGAGTGCGCGTCGCAGCGCGTTGGTTGATTCTCGCGGTGGTTTTATGCACCCCGGTTTATCTGTTCTATGCGCGGGCATTTTTGATTGATCCAATGGCGACTTGTTTCTCGGCGTGGTTTTTGGCGGCATTTGTTCGCACTCTAGGACAAAGAGATTGGCGCTGGGGGTTATTATGCACGTTGGCGGCGACGGCGGCGGCACTGATCAAAAGCGTGTTGTTTTTTGTTTGGTTGGTGCCCGCCGCAGCATGGGGAGCGTGGCGATTATGGGAAAGCTGGAAGCAGGAAAAGGTGGGGGCGGCTATCGGTAATATTATCTTATGGGGAATTGGCCCGATGGTATTGCCCGCAGTTTCCCTGTTATGGTGGATTAGGCATACCGACGAGATCAAGCAGACGCATCCATCGGGCTGGATTTTTACCTCGGAAGCTTTGTCACGAGGGAATTGGGGAATGTTCAGCGTGACAGCCTGGTTGGACTGGGCGATGTGGGAGCGCATGATGGCACGATGGAGTGAAACATTGATGCCTCCCTTCGCAGTGGTTGCGATAGTGCTGACAGGCTGGTTGATTGCTGCGCGATGGCGTGTAGCTTTGCTGGGAACCATGGCACTGTTTCTGGTGGGGCAGGTAGCCTTTCCCTACGCTTATGCTGACCAGGATTACTATTTTTATGCGGCGGCAATTTTTGCGGCGGTAGCCATCGGTATCGCGATGGTGGGTCTGCTGGAGTGCGACGCATGGCCCCGGCTATTGAGAATGATCTTGGTTCTGTTACCATTGGGCCTGTTGCACCAATCCTATGCCGCCGGATACCAGGATTGGCTTGCCCGAGCGGGAGAGAACGAGTGGGCAGTAACTAAAGCTCTCCGGGAGTATTTACCCGAGGACAGCGTGATCATCGTAGTGGGGGAGGATTGGTCTGCAGTCGTGCCATACTTTAGTCACAAACGAGCGCTTATGATCCGACGTGGACTTGAACGAGATGACGATTATCTGGTGCGGGCTTTTACTGACCTCGACGGTGAAGACGTAAGCGCGCTTTTGCTGTTTCGCGAGTATCGTGACTTAAACCGGTTGGCGGGATTTGCCCAAGATCGGTTTCAACTCGATTCCGAACCTACGTTTAAAAGCGAAGGGTTGGATGTGTATATTGCTCGGCGATATCGTGATCGACTCGTCGATGAAGTAGGGCAGGACAGAAGTCGTTTTTTCGACATTACGGAGTTGGCGGCGGACGCCACGGACCGTTGGGAGGGGAGGACGCCTTTGCTCGTGAGCGGAAAGGAGTCGGCAAAGCAGTTTCCACTCATCGACGCGAAGGTCACCAAGGTTCTTGCTGAACATTTCCCCAATCTGAGGGAAGAAGGGCAAAGTCAGACGATGAACCTGCACCCGGATATGGATATATGGCTTGAGACGGATGTGCGGGAGGGAGTCATCACTTGGGAGTTTGGAATTGTTGACGCGGCTTTCGCGGGAAACGGGGCAAATGATCACACGGATGGGGTTGATTTTTTGGTTGTCGCAGAATCCGCAAACGGGAAGCGAAGGCGACCGCTGTTTCGAAGACTATTGAATCCTGCAGCCCGACCTGAGGATCGAGGGTTGCAGCGTTTCGAATTCGGGTTTGAGCTCGATGTTAATGAACAAATGGTTATTGTGATTCGGGGCGGCTTCAGCAGGAACTACGATTGGGCTTACGGTCGACAATTTGAGATAACACCATTAACGATATCTGCATCCGATCACAGTCACTAAAGCTTCCAGCATCGCGATGCATACGAAAATCAGGTTTACCATTCCGACCCCAGTTTGGGCGCTGTTTATTGCTTGTTTGATTTTCCATTTTTTTTGCACCATCCAAGGATGGACTTGGGGTTTCATGTTGGGGCATGAGTTCCGTCAGACTCAGACCGCACTCATTTCCTATTATATCGACCTGCAGGATAATTTCTCGTTGGATTACGAAACGCCCTTGTTTGGGCCGCCCTGGCAAATGCCTCTCGAGTTGCCGGTGTATGAATGGTGTGTCGTTTGGGTCAAGCGAGTGTTTGGCATAAAGGATTTTGAGGCGGCGCGAACGGTATCGCTCACCTGTTTTTACGCGGCGTTCCCCGCCTTTTATTTGCTTCTAGGGCGTAGTGGCCTCGTTCCGGCGCATCGATTGGTGGTTTTAGCGTTATTACTGTGCTGTCCGGTATATATTTTTTACTCACGGGCGTTTCTGATCGATCCCATGGCGTTTATGTTTTCGGTGTGGTTTTTGGCTGCATTTGTGGAAAGCATGATTCGCCGCCAGTGGCGTTGGTGGCTGCTTTGCACGTTAGTTGGCTCAATAGCCGCATTGATCAAGAGCCTAGTTTTTTTGGTATGGCTCTTTCCTGCCGCGAGCTATGGGGCTTGGAGTCTTTGGCGTGACTGGCAGGAAAACGGGACCCGCCGGGCGCTGACAACGACGGTATGGGGAGTCGGCGTTGTTGTATTGCCCTATACTTCGCTGCGGTGGTGGGTGGATCGAACAGATGCGATCAAGGAAAATCCGGTAACAGAAGTTTTTACTTCAAAGATGCTCACGGAGGGTAATTTCGGCACCTACAGCTTGGCTGCGCGTCTTTCAGCCCACACTTGGGAGCACATGTTTATCCGATGGTCGGAAGCGTTTACTTATTGGTGGTCAGCTGGAACCATTTGGTTGTTTGGCATCATGTTTTGCCGAACACAGAGGTGGCGGATTTTGACCGCGATTGTGCTGTTTATGTTTGGTCAGTTTGCTTTTCCGTATGCCTACACGGGGCAGGACTATTACTTTTACACCTGCGCGGCCTTCGGCGTCATGGGAATGGGTTTTGTGGTCGTGGGGATATGGGAAAAATCACGTTGGCCGATATGGCTTCGGTTCATCTTGGCCGCGTTACCATTCGCCGCATTGGTGACTCCATATTGGCGGGGCTACCGCCCCATGCAGCAGGTTGAAAGTCATGGTGGATTCGGTATGACAGCTGCACTAGATTATTTGTTGCCAAATGAGAGTGTCGTCGTGATTCAAGGCGAAGACTGGGCGGCGATTCGCCCCTACTATATCAAACGCCGCGCATTCATGATTCGTAATGGAATGGAACGCAATGAGCGTTACATGACGTGGGGATTAGATAATCTCCGCAATGAATCCGTTGACGCGCTGATGGTGGACTTGAGTTTATCTCAACGAGAGGAGTGGGTGGCCGACGTCACCAGTCGCCTTAATCTGAATAGCTGGCCGACTCTGCGAGACAATCGATTCGAAGTGTATTTCAGTCCGATATTGGACCATGAATTGCGCGAAATCCCAGAGGTCGTTAATTTTCACGAAGTGCGTCTCGTTGACGCTCCGTCGACCGATGAGGAATGGTGGGAACCCGTCCGCAATCTTCTGCCCGGGAAGGCGCGCCGGTTGTTTCCAGTGGTTAACCGCGACGTGTTCCGCTATCGCATAGGCTATGGCTACGGATTGGGTGACGTGCAGGGGACCCCTGCACTCAACTTTCACCCCGATTCCGATTTGTGGGTTGATGCACCCGTTGGCCCGGGCCGCACGGAGTGGAGATATGGGCTTGCCCCCGCAGCCTATGAAAAAGACGGCGATCGCACCAATGGCGTGCTTTTTGGACTTTACGCTGAGAACGCTAGTAAGGAGAGACGCTCGTTATTTGAACGAAAATTAAGGCCGACCACGGAAGTGAGTGACCGAGGGATACAAACGAGTCTGATCGATTATGTGTTAGCGGAGGACGAGACACTCGTTTTTGCATCCCGACCGTTGGACAGCTATGCATTCGATTGGGCCTTTTTTTATTCCGCCAAAGTGGAGTAGTTTCGATGGAAAATTTACTTAGTTTCGACAATGACTTGGGCCGCGGTAGGCCATGAGACGATGCGGTTTGTCGGTTCGAAACCCGAGCGGCGGAACGGCCGAGTCGCATTAGCTCAGTTTTAGAGTGCGCTGGTCGTTGGCTGCGACATTGTCTCGCCGATGACGTTGAAGGAAATCATAGTTCAGTCGCTTCAATTGAAAACCAATTCCACCGATTGATGGGCACCACAAGGTCGAAGCAAGCGGGCTCCACTTTGTCCGACATCACGGGGTTGGCCATCCTGTTGTTCGTTGTGGCTTGGGCACTTTATTGGGGGCACCAAGGATGGGACGTTAAGGGATTGTCTGGACATGAATTTCGTCAGACGCAGACGGCGTTAACCATTCAAGCCATGCAAGCGGAGGGTTTTCGGGTGGACTATCCAACCCCGATTTTGGGCAAGCCATGGTCCATTCCCATGGAGTTTCCTCTCTACCAATGGGCGGTGGTGAAGACTTGCGCTTGGTTCGGTCTGGAGATCGCGTCAGGCGCGCGCTGGGTTTCCACGGTTAGTTTTCTAATGGGCCTACCGGCGCTCTTGCTCTTGATGAAGCATACGGGATTCAGTTGGGGGGGGAGTGCGTTGGCGGTGACCCCAGTGGTGCTGGCTCCGGTATATCTTTTCTACTCCCGCACGGTCATGATCGAATCAATGGCTTGGAGCGCTTCCGCTTGGTTTTTGCTTGGTGTGATTCGCCTTAGAAGCAGTGGGAGAACTGTTGATTGGGCGGTTGCAATCACCACGGGTGTAGTTGCGGTATTGGTAAAGGCTACCACTTGGGCGGTTTTTTGCCTGCCATGGGCGATATTGTTCGTGCACGATTTATGGTGCGCGTGTCGGTCGCGCGGAGAGGGCTGGAAGCGGTTACTTGCCCAAAGTGTAGGTTTGGGGTTACCGCTTCTGCTGATAGGGTTTTCATGGGTTGCAATGGCGGATGCCATCAAAGCCCAGAATCCGATTGCGCATTTTCTGATGTCGGGCGAGCTGCGTGAATTTAATTTCGGAACCTGGGATATGCGACTAGATAGTGCCCATTGGCACGAGTTGATAAAGTTTTGGCGCACGACCACCATGCCATGGTGGATGGTTGGGGGCGGGCTTCTGCTGGGAGGGTTGTTTCGGCGAACTCGCTGGTTGGCCCTTATGGGAGGGGCAGGATTTTTCGGAGCGCAACTGATCTTCTTCGGCTTGTATCTGCGTCACGACTACTATTTCTACGCAAACGGTGCGTTTCTTGGCTTGGTAGTGGGCGGAGTCGCGGCCACGAGCTGGGATGCTTCTGGTGCATGGTGGCGGTGTCGTCTGCCCGCACTGGCAGCACTGGCAGTAGTGTTGTTTGTTCAATTCAACATCTATCTTACAACGTTTCATCCTATTCAGACTGCGTTTGCGACGGGAGACTTCAGGTTGATCAATCCTATCAAACGAATCACAAAGCCGGATGATGTTGTGGTTGTTCACTCCCCTGATTGGAGCTCGGCACTCGCATACTACACCGGCCGGCGCATGCTGACCATACCAGACTCTCAGATGTATTATCACGCTGATAGCGTGAGGGAGAATATTCGGTTATTGGCAGATGAGTCTGTCCCTTTGCTATTATTGGTGGGAGATTCTCGTGATCACCCTCAGTGGGTGGTAGAGCGAATAAGCGATATGGGGTTGGCTCCCACTCCGCTTTTTACGTTGGAAAATAGAGTGACCGCCTATGCTCGGGCGGACCGCTACGTTGAAATGCAAAAGCTTCTGGAGTCGGAAATCCCACCAGGGGTCGTGATGGACCAATCTCAGCGACTGACACCCGTTGAGAATCGTATTCAAATTTCAGGCACAGCTTTGGCTGATGAGATAGGTGAAACGGGTATTACACCTTTGTTTGGAGTGTTACCGTTTGGGGTCTTGATAAATTATTATGATGGCAACGCAGTTTTGCTGGCTCATGCCACCACGGAGTTGTATTTTGAAATCCCGAAGGACGCCGATACGGTGACATTCGATTATTTGGTTAACCCTAATTCCTATCAGGAAGAGGCGTTCGATGGGGTTTCAGTGCAGGCGGAGCTCGTGGCCAAGGATGGTTCGATTATTTCACTTTATACCGATTGGATGTCCCCGCGTGGGGACCAAAGCGAACGAAATATCAAACTAGATATTCCGCGTGGAGTGGCCTCGATGCTATTGTTTCGGGTGCTTCCCGGACCTCGCGGCAGTAATGCCTTTGATCAAGTTTGGCTGCGTTATCTGCGATTTGAGTAATGCCGTGCACGTTTCTTACCTACAGCACCTTGGCGAAGTAGTTTTCGGCTTTGTAGAGAATCACTACGTCCTGCATGCCCCATGACTCTTCAATGTAGGATCTTAATATTACGTTGGTTCGCTTGGAAATAAGACGTGTAACCCATTCAGGTGCCGAAAGAGTGATGCCGTAGTCGGGCCGATCAAAGTATTTCTGGTAGGCGAAACCATTGCGTTTGAAGTCATCGAGAAGGGAGGTTTGGTCCACATCGTCAGCAACATAGCGCTGCTTATTGGCCAGTGCACTGGCAAAAAAGCGACCTTGGAGCGTCAGGATAATGACGCCGCATTCGTTGGTCGCGTCAATTAACATGTCGAGGGTCTGCTCCCATTGGGGGAGATCGAGGTGAGTGAGCACCGATCCGCACCACACGAGATCAAACTTTCGGTCGAACTTTATGCGGGAGATGTCTCTATGGGAGCGAACCGGAATGGCTCCCCAATGGAGGGCGGAAAAATCGATCGCTTCTTGCTCTAATTCGCATGCGGTGATCTCCGCGTAGTGGTGACGCGGACGCAACCAACGAAGCACGCGGGCGTAGCCGCAACCGAAATCAAGAATATTAGGGAAGTGAGGTTTTTCGCACAATCTCGCGGCGAACTCCACCAACTCCAGAGCACGATGCCCGATCTCGAAATACTGTTCTTTTCGTCCGGGCACGATCATGGTGTCGAGTGGAGAAATCGTTTTATCAATGGTCAGATTACTGAAGTCGTAGAGTGGCATGGAAGAAGAAGTAAGGAATAAGCGAGATCCGCTTTTTCGCGTCAACGACGCAACACTCACACAAATTTCAGTTTTCGTGCGGCAAAGAGCACCATCCGCAGTAGCAGCCACCCGTGGCTCCAGCGGTTGATATTGGTGGAGCCGTAAGTTCGGTCGCGATATCGGATGGGAATGTCTCGAATTTTAAGATTCATGCGGTCGGCTCCGAATATTAAATCAAAGTCACCGAAAGGGTCAAAATCACCGAAATAGGCGCGATTGGCCTCCAGCTTCAGGTAGTCCGAGCGTCGCAAGACCTTGGTGCCACATAATGTATCTTTGAGGTGTTGACCCATTAGCCACGAAAATAATATTCCAAATATTTTGTTAGCTATCATGTTAAGGAACTGCATCGCGTGCTCGTCCATGGGGTAGACTAGTCTACAGCCATTGGCGAATTCACAGTGGCCCGAGGTAAGCGCATGAAAATATTTGGGCAGTTCCTCGGGAGGCATCGTGAGGTCTGTATCCAAAATCATCAGAATATCTCCTTCGGCTAGTGCGTATCCCTCCCGCACGGCGTTTCCTTTCCCTTTGCCGGTTTGTTGGATGGCTTTAATGCGCACGTCAGGATATGCTCTCTGAACGCGTTGGATCTCTTCCCATGTGTCGTCCTTGGAGCCGCCTTCGACAAAAATAAATTCGGTCCACGCTCCCATCACTGGAGTGCGGGTGATGGCCGCTTCAATGTTACCCGACTCGTTTCGAGCTGGCACGACGATGGTTACACTGGTTTCATGAGGAGACTTCAGGTCCGCTGGTAGTGGCGTTTCAGAATCTCCATCTGAAAGCGAGGGACGAGCGACAATGAACTGAGTGACACAAAGCCAGGGGAGCAGCGGGGCGATAGATCGATTGATCGTGCGTTCGAACCAACCCGCTGCGAATGGCCACAGAGCGCGGGGCTGTGTTTTGATGATATCCCAATTGGCGAGCGTTAACAAATTGTGAACGTCGCGATGCGAGAGCCAACTGCTGTGGGGATGTGCGCCGCGGAGGTTGATCGCGTCTGCCAATGCAAAGCCGGGTCGCCAAAGTGTGTTGGGGATGTTGATGAGCAAGCGAGTGGCGGGCGTGCACACCGTGCGTATCCGGGAAAGTAGGACCTGCACATCGTCGACAAAATTGATGGTGTCGGATATTACGACATAGTCGAATGTCTCGTCGAGAGGCAGTGACTGACCGTCGGATTGAATGAAAACCGCGTCTGGCACATTGTTTCTAGCCAACTCAATCTGGCGTATGGATAGATCCACCCCCACTTTTCGTTTGGCGGGAATGTGTTTTAGGAGTTCACCACTGCCACAACCGATTTCCAATACCGTGGCGTCGACAGGAATCAGTAGGCTATAATAATGGGCCAGCAATCGTCGATACGCCCTCGCGAGACCTGGTAACGGTTGTGCGAACTGGTCAAAATGTTCACGAATCGTCTGACTGGAGTCTGTAGGAGGCTGGCTGAGCGGCATGATGGGCTGGATGCAGTGTTGAAAATGGATGGCGCTAGACGCAATTTGTCGGGGCAAAGGCTGCATTGAGCGACTTGGCCGCAAGGCGGCGCTCATTGCCGGGGTTTTTTAAAGAGGTGTGTTTGAGGTAGAATTCGAGCAGACGGTCGGTGCTATGGGTCCACGAAAAATTTTCGGCGGCGAAAGCAATCGCTCCAGCTGCAAGTTTCTTGGCCAAACCCTTGTTCTGATGCAAGGTGCTGATGGCAGAAGCAATCCCAGCGCTGTCGGCCTTCTCTAAAATGAATGCGTCTCGACCATGTTGCAGGGTTTCGCCGAGATTTGAGGAGGGTAGTATCACGGGGCGTCCGAGTGCGAAAAACTCTGGTAGTTTCGATGGAAAGCGATAGTCATTGAATGCTCCTGCTGAACCGGGCTGAACGAAAAAGTCCGCCATACTCATCAACGTGGGCAGGTCTTTTGATCGTTTGATGAAACCAAGCTCAACGAACTTACCCCGTAACCGGGGGGTCACCCATTCGGCGAATTCCGGTTCGTTTCGACCCGTGCGAACCAGCCAAGTAGACAGGCCTGAGTCATTGAGCATTTCGACTGCTCGATATAAATCACCCACTTCACGGGCATTGGCCTGATGCACATTTCCGTGATAAAAAAGAACAATATCGTTTGCTGACAAACCGAGTTTGGCGCGTAACCCGGCATTGGTCTCACGAGGATAAAACGCCTTTGCTGCCGCTGGCCAAATCGTGACATGGGGGACATGGGGCGGAACAAACTCCGTCAACCGAGTAATAATCGTGGTGACACCCACCGCCTTCGCCAATAGCTCGGCCGCCCTTCGCGGGTGGGAAAGTGTAGTGGGAACACGACTGTCCAGTTCGACCGTATCCATGGAATTCAGCTCGTTGCGAGTGCAACCGATATGATTTGCCAAAAGCTCCTGCTCGTTGTCTTCCAAATGCACCACAATTTGGGAGCCAAAGCGTGAAGCGACCGCTGTGCTGAACTGCCGCACGAGTTCTCGAGTCGTCCAAGCGTGGACGACGGTCGGAGGGCGGCCGTCTCGATAGAAACTCGGCAGCTGACCGAGGTCGGCGTATTCGATTGCCATGAATCGTGCATCTGGAAGCGCACCTATGGTTTCCGCGTGTTCAGGCACGGCGACGATGCAATCGAAGCCACGCGCAATCAATTCGTTAGCAAACGCGGATATGTGTGAGGCACTGTTGGAGGTAAAATCGCCATAGAGAACGAAAAGTAAATTGAACGATCCGCGCTCGGTTGGGCTGTCCCGGGGTTCAGCCATCGGAAGCCGGGCAGGCGGCAACTCCCAGATATCACGAGGAGAGCGGGGTTTAAGATAAGCTCCGGTTGGTAGATTGGCGCTGAACTTAGCGTCCAGAAAATAGACTCGGCCACATGTGGTGGTTGCTTGTAAACGAATTGGTCCTTTGCCACGCGGTAGATTTTCGCATGTGATAAAGCCTGAAAATTGAGCCTCGGGTTGGCCAGGGAACCGACTGCCCACGTCGGGTCTCCTCACCCCGAACTTAACTGGAACGGCGATATTGCCGAACAGCAGGACGACTTCGCGCAAAGTAAATTCGGGGTGCCACAGCCAACCCGCCAATCGCTTTGTCTCGGTTAGCACCCCATCCGTGCCAGCGGTCTCAAACGCTCCCATCAACGGGTGGGAGCTTACTGGAATCATCATGTTTCGCACCGTGTGCCACGTCGAACCACCGTCGTTACTCACCTCAAGAGAGCCAAGATAGTTACCGAATGGAAGCAAACAGACGAACACGAAGCCGCTGGTTCGTGCATACGGAATTTCAGGATACAAAACGGCGACATCGTCTCGCAAAGGCTCCGACTCGGGGAGGAAGACTTTTTGGTCGATGCGAACCCGGGCACGCGTGCGCCCCGCACCGTTTTTTATGAGAGCCCAACCTTCTAGTCGGAAGTAGTTCTGGAAGGGACGCAGCGGGTAAGGGGTCTCCAGCCCATGCACGATTTCGGGCGCATCAGCTTTTGTCATATCTCGGGTCCAAAGAAATACCGCCATGGTCCCGACAGCCGCCACAGTAGAGAAGATGTGATGGTTGCCACCTTTTTCTCGGACTCGGTTAGCGAGGCCTTGGTTTGCGTGCGAGCATTCTCGGACGCTTGCAGCGAGTTTTGGAGTTTGTTAATTTTATCCCGCTCCGCCGATAGTTTTGTCGTCAGTTCGTTTGTTCGATCGTGGGTGATTTCTAATTCTGCGGCGACTTGCCCACATTTCGATTCGCTGGTTACTAATTCCAGCGTGGTTTGTTTTAACTTCTGTTGGGTGGCATCGAGTTTTGCCGCGAAATCACGGGCGAGTTCATGAGCTTTACTGGTCGCTTGATTGGCAGATTCCAACCGCTCACTGAGTTCCACAATAATCGCGTCTCGCTCCGCACGGTTGCGTTCATCGGTTGCGTTGGCGCGCTTGATCACTTTTTCGCGTCGGTCGATTTCTGCCTTTTTTTCTTCACACTCGGTTTCCAGCTCCCGAATACGTGCACTCAGTGCATGATCGAGGGTGACTATGTAGCCGATTTTTTCCTCAAGCACCAACTCCGCCCGACCTAACAGGGCGACGGCATCCGCCCGGTCGGTTTCCTTGGAAATTAAACGGTCATTGAGCTCAATTATCTCCAACTCAGCAGTCACCAATTCCCGGCGCAGATCCTGGATCTGACGATCGAGATTTTCGGTCGGGCTGGGCTCGGGTGATTCTGTCATTCTGAGAAAACCGGACTGAGATCAACTTACGCGATGGAGTGAGGCGAGCATGTCCCAACCCATCTTGAGGATTTTCGCCACATTGATGCTGTTGGTGCCCCCTTGGCGATCTCGGAAGCGAATCGGAACATAGGACCAGGTCACGAATCGCTCCCGTTTGAGCGCAAGGGTGAGGGCGACATTTTGAATATCGAAATTGGCGGGAACGCGTTTGAGAGCACGTTGCAACACGTCAGCTCGCATTAACCGATAAGGCACGTTTGCGTCACGCAGGTCGCGTCCGGTTAGAATAAATGTGGAGAAGCGAAGTAATCTTGAAATTAGAGCGCGCCTCCACCCGTCGTCCCGCGTAACACGCAACCCAAAAACGCAATCGGCGCTCACGCGTTTATTCCAAATTTCTTTGAAGTAGGCCGGGTCACACTGACCATCTGAGTCAATCTGAAGAATCCAAGCGAAACCGAGACTCACAGCTCGATCGTATCCGAATCGACAGGTGCGGCCATGTCCAGTATTGGGTTTATGCACCACCTCTAGGCGATCAAGGGTATTGGTGGCCTCATCCAAAATGCGGCCAGTGTCATCCCTAGAGCCGTCATTGAACGCGAGGATGCGATAATCGATGTCCAAGGGATCAAGCACCTCCCGCCATTCTTGGAGTAAAGCGACGATGTTGGCGGACTCATTGTAAACTGGTATCACTATGGCTAGCTCGGATGAAATCATGACGAAGATATTGGAGCAGTAGAAAATACCGGCACGCGCTTGCCATGGGCAAGCGCGTCGACCGCTTGGTGAGCGAAATCGAGGGATTCTCCAATAACTTGATCCATGTTCAAATAACGGTAAGTGCCGAGTCGACCCACGAAAGATACGGCTCTCTCTTGCATCGCCAATTCGACATAGCGCTGTAATAGCTCCACATCGGCCTTCAAACGCTTTGGATAATAGGGGATGTCGCCCGACTGGGTTTCTTTCGAGTATTCCTGAAATGCCACGGTGTGCTCATGCGATTCCCATGGTGCGAAATGTTTGTGCTCATGAACACGGGAGTAGGGGACCTTGGCATCAGTATAATTGATGACTGCGTTGCCTTGAAAATCGCCGGTCGCGTCGACGCGCTCGAACGTCACCGTGCGATAGCCTAATCGGCCGTAGCGATGCTCGAAGAATGCATCTATTGGACCGGTGTAAAAAACGTGTTCGTACTTCGTGCGTTCGGCTGGATCGAAAGGACGGGAGAGGTTCACCGTAATGCGTGGAGCATCCAAAATCCGCTCGATCAGCGCGGTGTATCCCTCACGGGGGATACCTTGGTGGACACAGTCGAAGTAGCTGTCATCATAGTTAAAACGAACCGGTAGTCGTTTGAGTATCGAAGCAGGCAGTTCCTTGGGGTCGCAACCCCATTGCTTGATAGTGTAACCGCGAAAAAAGTTTTCATACAATTTACGGCCAAGAAATTTGAGGGCCTGTTCCTCGAAATTCTGCGGCTCCTCGATCGAGTGGTCGCCAAGCGAAGCCAAGTGGGCACGTGCTTCCGCCGGACTAAACGTCTGGCCGAAAAATTGGTTGATGGTCAGCAGGTTGATCGGAAGCCCAAAGACTCCCTGCGGCGTGTGGGCCTTTACGCGATTAGTGTAGGGGCCAAACTCGGCAAACTGATTGACGTAGTTCCACACATCGTCCCGACGCGTGTTGAAAATATGCGGGCCGTAGGTATGCACCATTACTCCGGTAGCCGCGTCCCTGGCTGTGTGGCAGTTGCCACCAATATGATCGCGCGAGTCGATCACTTCGATACGAGCGTTGGTGTGCGTCGCTAAGTGACGTGCGATGACAGCGCCTGAGAATCCGGCACCTACTATGAGGAAATTATATTCAGGCATGAAATTGTAAATTTTATCGAATTGTTTTTTATTTAAATTCGATGCCTCGTATAAAGATTGATTGTGGATTTTCTAGGTAGTGTTGATACCGAATATTAAACGATTGATAGTTCGAAAAACTGGAGGGCGAGAAGTCTGGAATCATCGGAGATCCCCATTGCTGCGGGCGCTGTTGCATCAGGAAGCGCAAACTTCACAATATGTCGTCCCGATTTGGCTAACATCCTAGACGGAATACGAATAATGTGTTCGTAGATTTCGCTAATCTCCAGTTCTGCGATGAACGCGTCATCGAACAAGATGCTCACTCGTTGCCGCGGAGTCTCCGGTGTGCAAAAACCACCAACTCGAAAGCGAAGTGACCGATCTGTTTCCGAACTGGGTAAGTCGAATCGCAAGACTGCTTCAGGTCCGTCTGTCCATGTGTGTTGATCCTCCGTTGCGGACCAACCTTGTTGCTTGTGGCGGATGGATTCACCGTCGGCACCGAAGTTAAGCGCGTTACCCCAAGCGTATGGGCGCAGTAACGAAACCTTGTCTCGGTTGACCTCGACTTCTAAGTTAAGCCAGGCGGTTCCCGTAAAGGTGGCTTCCAAGCCCGGAAGAACCTCAAAAACAATCACGTTGTCTTGCCAGTCGTAGTTGTCGGAAAGGTGGTCTCGGCCGGAGTGTGCGGCGACGGTGATGGAATATCGACCGGGGGCGAGGTTCATCGGAAAGGTGAAAACGATCTCGCATCGGCGACCTGCTTCGAGCGTGCCGACCTCGGTTTTCTGATAATGGGTATTTGAACCAAAAACATCACTTCCCAGTCGGTCCCTCAGCAGCATACCGACGGTCGGATTGTGGACTTCACTACGAACCTCCAAGGCGCAGGCTATTCTAGCGGTTTCACCTACAGTGAAAGTTCGTGCAGGTGCGCCGCTTTCTGCAACCAGTTCCACGTCACCGATGACCACGCGACGGTCCCCGGATCGTGTTATGACCGGGCCCCCTTTATGGCGTTCGACTTGGCGTATTTCTGCGTCCTTCTGCTTTTTCGCGACCAAAGCGTTATAGTAATCACAAACTGAGGCCGCCGGGCCCTCGCGTATGAGAACACCCCGTTCAAGAATAATGGCACGGGTGCACATACTCTTGATAGTGCCGGGGCTGTGGCTCACGATTAGCATCGTTTTCCCAGCCTGTTGGAACTGTCTGATTAGGTTGATGGATTTATGTTGAAAGTATGCATCTCCGACAGATAAGGCTTCATCGACGATAAGTATATCGGGGTCTAATTGAGTGAGAACGGCAAAGGCCAATCGAGTCACCATACCGGTAGAGTAGGTTTTAACAGGTTCGTCTATGAATTCACCGATTTCAGCAAATTCCTCAATCGCATGCATGTGCTGCTTTAGATATTCGCGGGAAAATCCTAATAACGCACCGTAAAGGTAGGCGTTTTCCCGGCCGGAAAAATCAGGATTAAACCCAGAACCCAACTCTAAAAGTGCGGCCACCCTTCCGTTAACCTCCACCTCGCCACTCGTTGGGGTGAGGGTTCCAGCAAGAATTTGAAGAAGGGTGGATTTCCCTGAACCGTTATAACCAATAATTCCCACTACTTCACCACGGCCTATCTCGAACGAAACTTTAGCCAATGCTTTGACATCTCGAAAGCCCGTGCCGGTCCAACGATCCAATCTTTCACGAATCGGGTTTCGCTGCCCGGATATTCGCTTTAAATTTGCAAGCAACAAGTGTTTCAGACGATGCCAAGGACTCTCCCAGACACGATAGGTCTTGGAGAGTCCATTCACTTTAATTGATGATGCGCTGTCGATGGATTCCGTGGCGGGCAGGCCAGTCATTAGTTGAATATCTTGATATGAATGTTGGGAACAGTCGGGAACGTCTACCTTACTACTGATACCTTCAACCCCTTTAGAGCGATCGCCAATTGTCGTTTATCTCCGTTCATTCCTAAGTCAAATGGCGATACAGCATTATGGTGACGGAGTTCTAGACGAATTTTACCATTATTGGTCACTCTGTCAGGTGGCACATTAATGTTTATCTTAAAAATTTGTTGATCATGAACACCTGTGATTGATCCGACTTTTGTCCCGTTTATAATGATATCTGTGTTTTGTTTGCCGAAAGTATTGCCTGTTAGAGTCAATTCATGAGTGTGGTTATCTTTGATAACGCCAAATTCAATTACGCTGTGAGCCATGTTGCTCCATGCGTGCGACTGTTCGGGAGAGCTCCAACCTTCTCTCAATAAGTAATTGCCTATTCGGTCGTGTCCAAACTCAAACTGTTCCGTTGAATGGGCCGTCAGAAGTATATATTTGCTTAACTCGCTTCCGCCTCGTTTATATACCGGATTACTGATTTCGGATGACAGTGTTCCCAAGTAAATACGTGAGGCCCCGGAAATATTGTGAGTCGGTGAGGTAGGGGTTAGGTTCACGTCTATTACTTCACCGCTAATGGGTCGGGTGAACAAAATACGAAAGAACGGCAGTGCTGTCCCGCCACATACTTTATAATCCGCCTCAGATAACAACGGGACTCCATCCACCCAAACTTTCGTTTGGCGTGAATCCGGATGGAAACGCATAGCGGTGCTTTCTAGTAAATCAATAAAGCTGATTGGTTGTTCCTTGTTGTGGGTTACGCGAAATGTTTGCGCACGATTGTCAGGACCGATTTCAAAATCCGGGGCGGGCCAACGTGTCGCGTTCACACGTAAGCAAAGTAAAATTATGCTTCCCGAAATGATAATCAATGAGGTGGCGACTCTGTGGCGACCCGATTGTTTTATTATTAGGAGGATGCCCCAAGTTGCAAAAAAGCTGAGCCATAGCGTCGGCCAAATGAAGCAACGAACGTTAAGGTATTTGTATAAATTATGTCCGGTTAGATCTCCGAATCCAGAGTAAACAAATAACTGCATTAAGCAAGCAATACTGAGAGCCTTTAACGCAATTGGCAGGCGGAAAAAAAGACAAGGTAACGCACAAATACCCATCAACGTCCACGGAAGAAGCGAAAATAAGCCTAATCGGTCGGTGAGATACATTTCTCTGCCGTCGATCAGGAGAGATATCATTTTCTGCAGTACAATTGCGAAGTCAAACCCGCCGCCTCCTCCTTCAGGCGTCGCAATTTTGAGATACCCTCCGAAAGCATCAGCATATACAACTTGATTGAAAAGAAGCATTAATGATGGTGCAAGAGCCGCAGTTGGTAAACCGAGGGCCAACATTATTATATAGGGTCTGGTTGCTCGACACGTCGAAATGCTCCACGATCTATACCAAATAGCAAGCAGAGCAATAGCCGCGGGGATTGTTAATAGTATGTCTACAGGACGGACGGTGAATATGTAGCCTGCGACAAATGCTATTGCCAAAGTGTGTAGGAGGGAGCCTCTACCAGTTGGGTATCTCACTTTTCGACTGACTCGGTCGATTAAGAAGTAAAGCAAACCTAATAGGGCAGCTGAGAATGTGTTGGTCCATGGTATCACATATGCTCTTGTTACATCAGGTAGGGCGAACGCTCCTAGTATCAATGAAAGGGTCGCCGGCGCTAAACCAAGTGCGCGAGTAGCCACGGAAAGAAAGATGAAAAATACTAGAAAAGAGGAAACTAAAATGACCGGTAGAAATGCATGTTGAGGCGATAATCGGATGAAAGGCGCAGCTAGAATAGGGTATCCGGGGGGGTAGGTATGTTCACTCGGGGCTAGATTACCGGAAGCTAAAGCATTGGCGGATTTGTAGTACTCCCCTTGGTCATACCAGCCGACCCAGCCGAGAAAACCATCATTACTAAAATCGGGGCGTGAAACATCGTTTATGTAAAGAGTTGTAATTGCAATGCAGGCTATCACCGTAATGATGCAGCGGGTGGTCAAAAATCCCGTTTTCTCTTTCGTTGAAGGAAGGAAAAGCGCTCGAACCTTAATATTCATGGTGTTTTTTTAATGCCGAAAAAATATAGCATGAATTAATCACGCGTTGCGCAGATGAGGATGCGCTGAATATCGGTTGATGGCTCCTATGTTTTATTATGAAAGTTAACCCTGAAATGGGTTGGAGAAAACAAACGTTAGCCTAGCGTCGAGAGAAATTACGATATCGCCACAACGTGCGAAGTGCAATCAGTCCGTCTCGAGGTTTAATTTTTTTCCCTTCATTGACTGATCGCGGACGGTAATCGACTGGGATTTCAATAATATTTACCCCCCCATTTATAAGTTTAGCTGTGATTTCATGATCGGTTTCAAATCCGGAAGTTTCTAGTTTTAGGGATTTAAGATATTTCGCAGGATAAAGTTTATAAGCTGTGAGCGTGTCTGTGATCCACTTTCTGTATAGTAGTGCAGTCCAGATTGACAACACGATTCCGGCGAACCAAGGACCGATGTCTTGATTCGGGTGCTTTCCAGGAAAAAGGCGTGATGCATTAGGCAAACGTTTTTGGCCAAGTATGCGACTCCCGTAGACAGCTGTGTTGTTTTGTGAAGATAGCGCAGCGACAAGTTCAAAATAATTGTTTGGATTGTATTCCAAGTCTGCATCCTGAATAAGTATAAAGTCGCCGCTACACTCTATAATGCCTCGACGAACGGCCTTGCCTTTCCCTTGGTTAGGCACTTGTGTGAAGCAAATGATATTAGAATGTGATGACGCAATGGCAGCTGTATTGTCATTCGATCCATCGTCTACTACTAAGACTTCCTTTGAGAAACCGAGTGGGGTTAAATCTACTGAATTAATTTTAACCAACAAATCGCCAATGGTAGCGGACTCGTTGTAGGCTGGAATAATAATAGATAGAGTTTTCATTTTCTTTAATTGTCGAATCTGTATCTGAAGAAGGCCCAAAGCGCTCGTAACCCCTGCCATGGGGTCGTCTTCTTGCCTTCCGATTTTGCACGAGGTAGATATTCGACCGGAATCTCTAAAATGAATTTTTCCAAGCGACTGACTTTCGCAATCAGTTCCATATCAAGGTCGACCCCGGAAGATTTTAATTTCAGGCTTCGAAGAATGCGACCGTCGAATGCTTTTATACTGGTGAGAGGATCTGCGACATAGCGATTGTATAGGAGTAATGCAGTCATGCTGAGTAAGATACCGCCGTATTTACTCATGAAATAACTCATCCAAGCGTTACCGTAAATTTCGTTAATGCGACGGTTCAAATTGACGCATTTGATGGCGCGACTTCCGAATACGACTTCAAAATTGCCCTGAATGAACGCGGTGACAATGGGATGAAGATCTTTCGCTGAATACTCCGCATCCGCAGGAAAGAATACTACGATGTTGCCTTTAGAATTATCGATACCTGCGCGAAGCGCATCTCCTCTTCCGTGCGAATTTCTTACTTGTATTTTTCGCACGCCCGAGAGTGTGGATACAATCTCATTAGTTCGGTCGGTGGAGCCCCCATCGACGAACAATATTTCTTTAGCCAGATTGAGTTCGGAGAAATCGAGTGCTAAAAGCTGCTTTAATGATTTCTCTATTGTTTCCTCTTCGTTTAAAGCCGGAACTACAATCGTTACTAAATGATGTATGGATTTTAGCACCACTTCCAATCGAGGCTGCACGATAACTTGGAGCTCTTCAAGCACTCGGCCTCCGATGTGGTGGCCTTCAGGGGTTTCCCAGTCGAGTAGGACTAGTTTTCTCGAAGCAAACGGAAAGGACTCCAAATTGAACGGTACAAGCGTGCTATCAGTTGAATTTGATTCTGGAGACTTTTGAATAAAGAAGTGAGTTACGAAATTTTCTTCATTGAGATCGACTTTATCATATCGCCTCATGCAATGAAGGAAACGTCGTGCGATGCTTCCTGCGTCTTCGGCGACAATATCATGGTCTTTTCTCGTGTTGCAAATAAACACCTTGTCCGCCTGTTTATTCGCGGCGACTAGCTCGGCTATTCCTTCAGTTAGATAGGAAGGGAAAAGAGAAGAATGCTGGGTTCCCGGACCGTAAATGATGACATCCGCATTTTCGAAAACATCTGGTAGTTCTTCGTTAAGTTTCGGAAAGACATGATTTCGGCGAATGAATTCCGATGCTTCTGCGTCGTCAAGTAAGTTGCTTTGAATACTCTCACGAAAAGCAGATTCTTGAAGCAAATATATGCCAGATATTTTGGAGCCGGAATGTTCTGAAACGATATCGGCTTCATTTCGCAGTACGGTTCCTTCTTCCGTAGTAGCGACCAAAAATAAGTTTTCTCCATCCGTCACATTCAGTAGGTGCGATTTTATCTCATAGAAAGCTGAGAATGACTTAATCGCTGTATTGAAGTTCTGTTTTGAGGTTAAATAACAACCAGCGAACAAAATATTTCCTAACGCGCAATCGTTGTAGTCGAACGGGGATCCTTCTTCGGCGCGCTTGCTTGCGTAGTTAAGGAATTCATTACACCAGATTGAAAGCGTATCAATTTGTTTCAAAGTTAAAGAAACAAAAAGAGAAGTTATATCCTTAGGAAGGTTCTCACTGGATCGAGAGGATAACCCTCTAATAATTGTGACTGCGTCATCATATCGAATCTTTTTAGGCAGTCGTAAATCGGATAGTTCTGCCAAGGCTTTGAAACAGCGTTCATTTAGAGGCATGAGACGGCTGATGTTCTTACGGACGTCGGAGGGACCGAGCATTCCTGGAATAAATTTACGCAGACGACCGGTGGAGTGCCCGTCGTCATAAGCGTTGAGTAAAATGGAAAGATTGATCTGCGGATGTTTGAGAAACGCCTCCGTGATGCTTTTTGTTCCACTTCCGCCGGAGAAGAGAACAATGTTTATTTTATTGGATGCCTGCATCTGATTCAATTCACCCGAAGCATTTGTTCCATTCGTTCTGCGTCAGCGAGAGAGTTGATACCGAGAGACTCGGTTTCGGTGACACCGTTAAGTGATGCTATTTTATAATTGCGAGCAAGCAATGGAATTAAAGGTAACAAATTAATTTCGTTGGTTCTTGCGCCGCGCATGTCTGATTGGTGTGCGGGTGCGAGAATCGCAGATTTTAACATCTGTGTTTTAAAGAAAAATACTCCAGCGTCGCTCTCTCCAACCTTAGGCATAATATCTCCTTCCCGTGCTTGTCGCACATATTTGATTGAGTGGTTAGAATCACGCTCAAAATGGATGTATGGATTAGATCTTATGACCGTAGGAATTACCGCATCGAAATTGCCGGTTTCCAATTTATAAACACCGGCGGCAATTGTGCGATGACGCAATGCTGCTTGGTCTCCCCAAACTACAATGACATTCGGAGTTTTGACTTTTCCCAATCCGGTAAGTACGGCATCTGCCATTCCATTTGGTGTACATTGTATAGCGATCGAGTGTCGATCAGGGAGAAGCTTTTCGGTTTCAACCTTTACCAGTGGTGCTCCGGTAGGCGATAACACGAATACAAAATGTTGGGCATGTGGTTTAAATACTTTAACCAAACGTTCGAGTATTGACTGGCCGTCAATTGGGAAGAGGATCTTCGGCAGATGCCAGTTAAGTCTGGAGCCCTTGCCGGCTGCTGCAACAACTACCGACCAATTCTTGCTCTTCGAGGGATCGCCTGCAACAAGTTCCGCAGGTAAGTCGTCAATGTTTGAAATAATTGATACTTTAGTTTTCAATGCGTTAATTAGTGTAAAGAAGCCGCATTTTTTAAAACAACGTGTGCGCCGGCTGTAATAAGTTCATTTCTAGTGTGAGTAGTAGTAACGGACCATACAGTCATGCCAGCATTCAAAGCCGCATCGATCCCAGAGATGGCATCTTCAACGACAAGGCATTGAGATGGTTCAATTGACAAGCGGTTCGAAGTTGTTATATAAATTTCCGGAGAAGGTTTGGCTTCGGCCACGTCGTCACCACACAGCGTTGTTTTAAAGAGACTTTTAGACGTTGATAGTTCTAGGAAAAGGTCTACCGATTGGCGGGATGCAGAACTCGCTAAAGCAAGTTGAAATTTAGGAAACAATCGTTTGAGCATCTCAGTAGTGCCATCGAATATTGGTTGTTTATTTCTGATAAAAGATAATGCCAGCGCAGTTTTCTGTTTCGCGAGGTGTTTAATTAAATTGACGTCTGGTTTTAGTCCGTGATGTATGAAAACCGATGTAATGACTTCTGTGGTCCGCCTTCCGGCGTAGTCAGGGTAGTGAAAATTCTTTATACCAATAGAATTAAAAACTTGTCGAAAAGCGTTGGCATGGCAATCACTTGAATTTATAAGCACGCCGTCCATATCGAAAATAATAGCCTTGAACCTATTTGGTATGGTCATGCCCGTTTTCGCGCCAAAACGAGTGTTTGACCCATGTTGTAGCGTATTGGCACCGATTGGAATCGGCAAAGGTTTACCAGGCTTCCAAGAATTGAAAATGGTTTAAATATTACGCTGGCGCGTTCCAAGGCGTATCCTAATTTTAAACTTTGAAAGTATGGCTTAATGCTAACCACATCGAAGCCGCACTGATTTAATTGCTTTCGTATTGTCTGGCGAGTGTAGTAGGTTAGATGGACGCTGAGCCAGAAAGGCCAACGCCCCCCGAGAACTCGCGCCGCTAGACTCCCAATATCCGGGTAATTCACGATGAGAAATCCACCTGGTTTTAGCATTTGAGCTATGTCGTCCAATGTCATGGACGGTTCTGGTAAGTGCTCTAAAACGTCCCAGAGCGATACAATGTCGAATGAATTATTTTGAAAAGAATTAGCAGTCAATATTCCCTGACGTGCGTCCACTCCAAGTTTATTTCGAGCATGGTCCACCATCCATCGACTAGGTTCGATCCCTATGGCTTCATAACCGCGGTCGGATGCTGCTCGTAAGAATGCACCGCCCGCACAACCCACATCCAAAATTTTAGGATGCGAAGAGGCTGAGAATCCATGACGCCGTTCTAAATTTTCCAGCGATCTTCGAAACGTCGCGATTCTTGCGTCGTTTTGTTCTACGAAGACCGGGTCAATCGCATCTTGATAGGATTTGATAATGATATCCTGTTTTGGCCTCGGATTGAGATAAACGCTATCGCAGCTCTTGCATTTCACGACTTGGTCTAGAAGTCCGGAGTGGCTCGATGCACTGTAGAGCTTGAGTAGATTATCTTCATTAATCCCAGAGGTATAAGTAGCCTCTTTGAGAACTGTAAATTTCAACCCATTACAAACAGGGCATTGGGTGTCATCGAACAAGTCAGGATTGTTGATGGAGGGAGATTTATTCAGTTGAGCCATATAGAGAACGCGGAAAGGAGCCGAAAAGTCTACGAATACGCCAAATTGATACTCGATATAGTGCCTGTTCAAGTTTGGTCTTGAACCGACCTGCCAAAATACCTTTCACGTTTCCACAAACTTTGAGTGGGTGATACCAGCATTTCCATACAGCGAAAGATACGTAATGTAGTAAGCGTCGTTGGCTTAATTTGGCAAAATCTTTACGCCATTTTGGCGAAAAAGTAAGTTGCGAATAATTATCATAACCACTGTATTGATCAAATATGGCGGAGCCAGGGATGGGGGTGATAATGAATTGAGCAATTTCGTCTAACCCCGCTTTGGTTAATTTTTTAATATAGTTTTTGGTTAGCCTGACATCTTCTTTCGTTTCGCCCGGGAATCCGAGTACAAAACATGCTTGTGAGCGAATCCCATGCTTGTGCATTAATTTAACCATTTCAAAGGCGAGATCGTGCTTGAATGGTTTATTGATTTTCTTCAGAAGTTCGGGTGAACCGGTTTCAGGTGAGAAAGAAATATAATTGCAACCTGCGGCAGCCAATATTGGGATGGTATCTAGTTCCATTGTTTCAATCTTGGTGCCGGATGCGAATTTCCACTTAACCTTCAATTTTCTCCGAGTGATTTCATTTGAAATGTCAACCATTCGTTGATTTCGCACAGTCGGATTGACGTCTTCAATGTGGAATTCGGAAACGCCTAAAGTAATTTGCCAATGAGCCATTTCATCGACCACATTCTCGGCTGATCGAGGCCGCCATTTGCGTTGATTCGTAGCGGGTATCACACAAAAACGGCATGGGACGGGACAGCCGCGAGATGTTAGTAATGGCAGGTATTTCGATTCCTGCGGTCCGTGCGCGTAACCGATAGTCCAATAATTTTTCAGCGGAAAAGATTTCCAGTCGGGAAAAGGAAGGTTGTCCAAGTCTCGATCAGGTTGGATTTTCACCATCATGGAAAGGTTTCCGTCAATCTTGCGAAAAATCAGTCCGGCTGATTCTGGGGTATCGTTCTCATTAGACCAAGCTTTCAACATTTCTGCTGCCGGACGTTCGGGGTCGCCGGTTAACAGCACCTCGTAGCCCAAATTCAAAAAAGCTTCAGCATCGTGGCGAAGAGAAATTGCGGTAACCGCCTGAGAGTTTTCCATAAGAACCAATCGAGTGTTCGGGTGTCTTTTTCGAATCTCGATTGCGATATCGGATATGGCCCTGTGAGCTGCGACGCCGATGAAATAAATGATCACAACTTCGGTGTCGACGGGAATCTTGTTGACGGTTTCCTGTATGCTTAGGCCTTGAATGTAGCGATCCTCAAATGGTAGGTATTTGGCGGGAGCCTCACCAAGTGCATCGGTCACATGCACTTGGTGACCTTGTTGCTTTAAAAAGGCGGAAAGATAAGCCAACATGAATGGCATAAAGATGATTCCAGTGTGGGGATCATCTTTTTGCGAAATCAGAGGTGGGTTAATTAGACAGACTTTCATGGGTGAAGTGACGGAAAGTCGAACATGCTTTCAGAGTTTGAGTCGTGCCCGGTGCATTGATTGGTATCATCCGCCGGAAGTATGGATTTAGAAGAGAGAAAAATTGTGGATTCGTGTCGGAGGCTTTATTAGAAACTTAATTGGAGATGGTTATCGATCGAATCGCAATGCCCAGAGGCCGCGAGTCAGCATTCACTCCAAGTGAGAGGGGCGAGGAAGGTGGGTCGATGATGAGCCTTAGGTCAAGCAGACGGTTTGGAGAAATTGCTTCAGGTGGAATTTCAACGATACGGATACTGTCGTTATCCGTGGTGTCGAAAACCCAAGATCCCACCAATCGATCGTTCGCGAAGATTTCAGCTGTTTTTTTGGTCTGAGAAGGGGCGAGGAGAGTAAACGTGGAAAAAGAGAGATGCAGGGCTGTTTCAGGCATTTCCTTGAAAAAAAACTGGAGACCGGATTCTGGCCCCACTGTCCAACGAAAATCGGTTTCTTGATGCGACCAACCTCCATTTAAATGTCGCTCGCTGTCGCCGAATTCAGAAAAATCCACCATGTGATTTAGAGGTATCAGGATCGGCACCTCTTTCGCCGCCAAGTAAACTTCGATGTTCGGGTTGATTTGCTTTTTTCCGGTTGCCGGAATTGCGACAAAAGCATATTCTCCTTGGGTAGATAGCAACGCCTTTTGGGTTAGTAAATGCTCTAAATTTTCTACTATCGCCGCGCCTTTATCCTCATAAGCTGTCGTGTTAACTAAAATTCCGGAGAAATTCGATTCGGAGAGTTTGGTTACGAAATCGATCAATGAAACTTGGGTTAGTTCCGAGTTAAACGTTAGCGCCTCGCCCGTGAGGGCGGGCCAGCTCCAATTTAGCGAGGTTGATGTTACGTAGGCCAGAAGATGGGAATGGGCGCCGAAACGCAACATTGGCGGAGTATGTGGATACGGCATATGGGGAAGCTGGTAAATTAAAGCTTCCTCCGGTAGCTCATTCTCCAATTTAGTAATAAATTCTTTGGTTTCGAGATAACGAGCTTCCCCGTTGTGGTGTAATGATGCTACGTAGCCGAACGAGGCTTGATCGAGGACACCAATTATAACGACTAGAGTGCATACTGCATAACTCCCGAGTTTAGGTATTCGGTGGCTAATGTTCTGTAATGCGTAGGCGACCGGAACAATAGCGAGAAACGCGATAAATACGCTTATACGATTATAGCACCGTATTTCAGAACTGATCCAAAGATTGAAAAGGCTGCCCAATCCGCCGATGGTCGCCAGCAAAAAAGAACTTATAGCCAACGAGGATGAAGCTATGAGCGGCGACTTTAATGGGAGCCAAGTTCTAGAAAAATAACCGGATACTGCAATGAACAGTAAGGTCAATAATCCCAAGGAGGGAAGCCCGCCGATTTTTGACGTCGTGTTTTCGTTATCTAGGGGAAAGTGTCCCACTGTTTCATTAGTGAAATCTCGGAAAAGCGAAAGTGGATGATCCTGTCGCGGAGTGATGAGATGGCGAAGTTTAAGTCCGTAGGTGTCGGAGTCGGCCATGCTCTTGGAACCGATTAAAGCATCACTTGCGATTAGATCGTTTTTCCAAGCCAGGATACTTGGCAAAAGTGAAAAAAATGCCAGCACAGCGATAACCGCAATGATTGCGCCCGGCCAGATTGTTGCGCGAATCGAACCGCGCCTCGCCCACGCGATCAGAGCTGCAACGCATAAAAGGAAGCAGCCAAAGAAGGCAGTGTAAATATAACTTAAACCAACCACACAGGTGAATCCTACGGTAACCCATCTTCGAGTGCGACTCAGGTCTCTCAATGTGTCTGAAGCAATCAACACAGCGGTAGCGCAGGGGAATGGAACCATGTAGTGTAGCAGCATTAAATGAGCCGTATTTCGTAGAAAGACCGATGGGATGAACGCGAACAAAATACCGGCGGTCGCTGCTATTAGGGGGGAGTATCCCAAAGTTCTCAGGCTCCAGCAGGCTGAAGCGGCTGCGAGAACGAACGAACTCAAAAAAACTCCGAATACGACTGATCCTGGGGTATCGGTAACTAACGACCAAAGATTGAGCAGGAAAATTTCTGTCATGCCGCAGAAGGGAAACAACAGCATATTAAGCTCAAAAGGTGCGGATAGCCGATCGATTCGCCACCATTCGGCACTTTCGAGCATTGATCTAGCTATCGCTAGATAGTGCAGCGCGTCCCCGTCAATGTTCAAAGGTATTTCGAAATTCCAGCGACGAAGGTCAAATCCCCACCAAAGTATCGTGAGCACTGCGAGCACAACTGATAAATAGAGCGTAGCCTCCCCAGTTATGTAACGCCGTTTGGTTTTGATTGTTGGCATGTTTGTCGGGGGCGCGGGGGGCGGGTGTGTGTGTGGGGGGGGAGGGGGGGGGGATTTCGGATAAAGGGGCATTTGCCTTACGGGAACCTTGTGATCTACTTTACCATTCGGTAGAGCGAAGCCTTCCTAAGAGTTGACAAAGCGAATTGAGAAGGTTCAGTCCGTTGGAAGAAATCGATTCGAAACGGCACGGCCATTTAAATTTGAAGAAGTCAGAGCGATCAGATCGAGGGAAGGTGCAAGGCCTTGGATAACTCACTGCGAGTTACGGTGGCCGTTCCCAACTTGCTGACTACCACACCCGCTGCTGTATTGGCAATGTGCACAGCATCCTCCGGACTCAGTCCGGCGCTCATGGCGGCAGTAAGCGTGGCAACAACGGTATCACCAGCACCGGATACGTCGGCGACCTGATGCGCTATCGTGGGGAAATGGCGGGCGGACCTCTCACGAGATTTCAAAAGCATACCATTTTCACTCAGAGTCATAACCATATGTTCAGGTCGATGGCGATCGATAACTAATTGTGCCACGTCTTCAGCCGCGCATTGTTCAAAGCTGCAATGCGCAGGAAGGCCTGCCAGTAAGTTGGCTTCGCGGCGGTTCGGCGTGAGTAAATTGAAGCCACTTATTTCCAGTGAACGAGTGGGCTTCGGGTCAAGTGAGAGAAAGACATTTTTTTCTTTGCATACCTGACGCAAGCGATCGATGACTGCTTGGTCGATTGTTCCTTTTGCATAGTCAGATATTATCACTGCACTGTATTGCATTGATTTTTCGGCCAGTAGATCCATTAAGCCGCCGACAGCTAGTGTATATAGAGGCGGGCGCTCTTCCCGATCGAGGCGGCAAACCTGTTGGTTTTGAGCAAGGACGCGCGTTTTAGTGATAGTGGCGGTGCCATTGCGGGCTAACCTAGGCTCGAATGCAACGTGGTGTTTCTTCAACAGGCAACTGAGTTCCTCACCTGCCGCATCGCAACCAAATGCCCCAAATATTTCGCAGCTCACCCCAAGTGCGGCAAGGTTGAGAGCAACGTTGGCGGCACCGCCTGCCGTGCAAGTTTCCCGATCGATCTCGACTACTGGCACTGGAGCTTCAGGGGAAATACGTCGAATATCTCCCCAGATGTAGCGGTCGAGCATCACATCGCCGACCACTAAGACGGAAATACGATCGAGAAAATCGAGAGATAGCGGGGTCATTGGACGAGTTCGAGGTCGCCCTCGATCAGCGAAAGCCAAGCGTGAAGGATAAAAGTGTGGACTTCCTGAATTCGGGCCGTGGATTGGCTAGGCACTACGATAGCATGGTCAGCAATCAATTTTGAAGGGCCCCCGTCCTTACCTAGCACGGCGATGGTTCTTAGTCCGCGATCGCGGGCTACCTGCAAAGCGGTGATTATATTAAGCGACTTACCACTCGTTGAAAAAATCACCAAAATATCACCCGATTGACCCAATCCTTCGATTTGTCGGGAGAATATTTTTTCAAAACCGTAGTCGTTGGCGATACATGTTAGTGTGGCAGAGTCGGAACAAAGAGGAATTGCGGGAAGTGATGGACGCTCTCGGTCAAATCGACCAATTAGTTCTTCCGCGAGGTGCATGGCGTCGGCTGCGCTGCCTCCGTTACCGGCGGTATATATTCTTCTTTTTGCCCGTAAGGCCGTGCGGATTTCATGTCCTGCTGCCTCAATAGCAGGAATGAGTCGACGACTTTCCTCCAACGTGGCGATCAGCTCTGCTAGTAGGGTGGAAATCATAGCTTAATCTTGAGCTCAAATGGGAGCGTTGGCACGAAGCCATTGTGCATAGTCGGCGACCGCATCGGAGAGTGGCGTAGGCGAAAAAGAGATTCCGGCTTCGGTCAGTTTTCGCATTTTGGCTTCGGTGAAGTATTGATACTTTGACCTCAAATCACGCGGCATTGGTATGTATTCTATGTTGGGGGGCTGACCTACTGCCCGGAATAGTTCCTCGATTAGCGACCGAAAGGAGTGAGCGCGGCCTGTGCCGAGATTGAAAAGCCCAGACACTTGGGGTTGCTTAGTTAACGTTAGTATGACGTCGACGACATCAGCTACATAGATGAAATCGCGGAGTTGGCCGCCATCGGCGTAATCGGAATGATGTGACTTGAATAGCCGGACCGCCCCCGTATCCCGTAATTGGTTCCATCCATGAAAAACCATCGATGCCATGCGGCCTTTGTGGGACTCGCCCGGACCATAGACGTTAAAGAACTTCAGACCCACGCACTGTGCCGGACGAGCACGATCCTTTTGCGTTTGTGCTTCGACCCAAAGATCAAAATCGTGCTTGGATTTGCCATAGAGGTTGAGTGGCCTCAAATTTTGTATGTCATACTCGTCATCAAATCCGTGGGTGCCATCGCCGTAAGTTGCTGCACTCGAAGCGTAGATAAATTGTCGCCCGTTGGCGGCGCTCCACTCCCATATACGCTGAGAGTATCGAATGTTGTTTTCTGCTAGATATCTCCAATCGGTTTCTACGGTAGAGCTACAGGCTCCCATGTGGAAGATCACTTCCGGTGAAAGCGAACCTGATTCAAGCGCCTCGATAAATGCGGTATGAGTAAGAAACGATACGTCGGGAGCCACCGCCAGATTGGTTACCTTTCTTTGCGAGATGGGGTGGTCAACCGCCAAGATATCTTCGGCGGATGTGGTTTCATTTAAGCGGGCCAGGAGCCGACTACCGATAAAGCCGGCTGCTCCAGTAATGACAATGCGTGGATTGATTAAGGGCATTAAATTGACGGGAAAGGCAACGGATTCAGGTAATTTCTCCGGCTCGGGCGATTTTATGAATTAAATTGGTGGTGCTAAATCCTTCCAAGAACGGCAGAAACTCAATCTTAGCGTCACAAGTCTCCAACGCAGCTCTTTCGCCAGAGTGCAATCGGGTCAGAGAGTAATCGCCTGCCTTGGCATAAATGTCGGGGCAGATTGCTTTAATCTCCTCCTCAAGATCCGGAGTTTTGAACACCAATACGCAATCGACGCACTCCAAGGCGGCTAACGCATAAGCGCGCTCCGTTTCCGTGATCACTGGTCGACCAGTCCCCTTTAGCGCTCGAATGCTGGAATCGCTGTTCAATGCTACAATCAAGTAATCGCCCAAGTTACGTGCGGCCTGTAAGAAAAACAGATGACCTGTGTGCAGCAGATCGAAACAACCGTTCGTCAAGACGCACGTTTTGTGAATGTGGCGCAAACGTTCACGTTTCGTGATCAGGCTGTCGAGAGATAATAATTTAGAGTTTTGAAGCATCGTCTTTTTCCAGCTTACTAAGTTCCTGCAATTATCCTGAGCGCAAAAGCGTTTAGCGTCTGAAAGTGAAGCACTTCTTTAGGTAAACCAGTGAGATTGCTATCCCCAATTCGGGCCGCATTAATTCCCGCTAAAAGGCCCGCTTCGACGTCGCTTCGTTTGTCGCCTACCATCCAACATTGAGTTTTATCCAGCTGCTGATTGATCACCGTTTCAATGATGTAGCGGGGACTCGGCTTCCGATAAACCACTGGTTGGTTGGGAGCCTCGGGAGCGATACAAACGCCGTCAAAAACCGGATCGGGTAAATCCAATAGTTTTTCCATCCTTTGGTTGCATATTTCTACCGTTTCCAGGGGGAAAAAACCACGTCCAACACCGCTCTGATTTGTAAAAAGGAAGAGTCGAAACCCGTTGATTCGTAGAGCCTTCAAGGCTTCAGATGCCCCAGGCAGCAGTTCGACCTTACAGGGATCGCTCAAATAGCCGACATCAGTGATTATAGTCCCGTCGCGATCTAAAAAGATGGCTTTGCCCGGTTCGGCACGATTGAGGTTTGTGCTCATGGTGTGACCGCAGGCGCGCTGGATTCTGCTGGGAGGCTGGACGAGCAAAAACTCAATGCGTTGATGCTGCGCACCTTTCGGAGAACGTCTTCGACTGTGATATCTTCGATACACTGGCATTGTTCGACGGCAATGCTGCGTTTGGTCGGATCAAAACCGTCGCAAGGATTGTAACACAAGTTGGCACAGCAGGTGAGATGTTGGATTCCTACCGGTGAAAACTCATCCCGAACCAACGGCCGAGTTATGCAAATCACTGGCGTGCCCATGGCCGCCGCGATATGGACGGGCGCGCTGTCATTGCTGACAAGTGCGGAGCAGCACGCGAGCGCAGAAGCCGTTTCTAGAAGAGAGAATTTCCCACAAAGATTCACGACGCCAGGCACCGCGGAAATCTTTTCTGCATCTTCGAGTTCGTCGCGAGCTCCAATCACAACCACAGGCAGTCCTTGTTCAACGAGTAAGTGGGCGAGTTTGGTGAACTTTGCGATAGGCCACTTCTTAAGTGGCACTCCAGCACCGGGGAAAAGAGCAATGGTCCCGGGTTCGAAGCTGTGTGTCTTTTCGACAGCTGAGTGGTGGGCTGGAGACGGAAAAAGTTCGGGGTCCGACCAATCGGTTACACCAACCGCTGCGAGGAGTTGTCGGTGCTGTTCCGTTGCGTGCATGGCCTTAGTCCGCGTCAATGGATGTGTAATGAAAAAACCGTAGGACGTGTCATTGGTGTAGGAGAGCAATATGCGATGCGGGATTGACGCAGCAAAAGGAACATTGCCGTGGTCAGAGCGTAGATTCACGACCAAGTCGAATTTTGTTTCCAAAAGCATGCGTTGGCCGGCCGCATTGGCGTCCAGTAAATGCGCAAGTTTTCGTCCTGCTGGCGGATTACGCCACATCCACGGTGCATTGTAAGTCACTATGTGTCTTACGTTCGGATTCGCCTCTAGGATAGGCGCTGAACTCGGTGCAACAACCGCGGTGATCTCCGCATTGGGAAATCGGCTTTTCAACGCGGCAAACACCGGTGTCGCGAGAACCAAGTCTCCAATGTGATCGAGCTTGACCACAGCAATCGTGCGCGGGGTCCCGATATCCATCGGTGGCGGAGGAGCTTCACCTTGCAGGGATTGCAGATTCGCGGCGATATTTTCGAGAATCGGTCTGACGCGGGCGGGAAGGAATGCTTCCCGTCGAGTCCGCTGACCGCTTAGAATGCTTTCCCGATAGTCACTGTCGTGAAGCAGCTTGAAAGCGAGGTCGGCCGCTACGTTAGGATCGGCCTTAGAGTGATACAGACATCCAGATCCGGCAAGAGTTTCCGGGATTGCGGTGGAGGCGTAGGAGAGAACCGGGACGTCGAACCACATCGCCTCTATGAGTGGCACACAAAACCCTTCATGTTCACTAGCACACCAAAATAGCGACGCACAACGATAGTAGGCATTCAATTGTGCTTCGTTCACCCGACCTACGAATTGCACGGAATCTTCGAGTTGAAGACCCCTGACGAGCTCCGACAGGCAATCCTGATAGAACGAAGCGACGTCCGCAGTGCCAACGAGATATAGGCGGGCGTTCGGATCGCGGAGTCGTAAATGGAAAAACCCAACAATCAGGTCCTCATGCCGTTTGTTTGGAACAATACGACCTACGAACAGAATGTTGCTACCCTTTCCATGCAGCTCGGCCATAATTCGGTCGTCAGGGGGAAAGGACCAATGTTGCGGGTCAATACATAGTGGCAGCACACCCGGCGCATCAAATCCGTTTTCTTCGAGCTCGGATGCGTTGTGGGCCGAGTCGCCGACGTTGACGCGGAAGAACGGCGCTAAATGGCGAAGATCTCTGCGTCCGTCCCGGCATATTTTCACTAGTTCAGGACGATAGTGCCGGAAAAATTCCGCTGGCGTGATATTGTGGTATATAAGTCCCCTCGCTGCAGGATGGTTGCAAACCCAAGGGGTTATTTCCGTCCCAATTGAATGATGATACAGCAGTGCGGCGGTTTTCGGCAGGGCCCCCGGACCGGTTAAGTGGTGAGCTTCGTCAATGACTTCTGGTGCAATGTGTCGTGCAAAAATCTCAGAATCATAGCCGAGCATCTGTAGTTGTTCACGGATCCACATACTGTGATTACCGATCGCGTCACCGTAGCCGAGATTGGGCAAGACTTGATGGATTTGACCTTGGCCTTTGACTGTGGGGGAATTGATGGTAATTTCGGCAGATCCAGTTGACCATCGTGGGTAACTGCCGTTCCCATCTTCGCTGCGGTTCCAACCTTTGCTCAAGCGCACGCGCAGGTCGCTCCCCTGTTCGTTTCTAGCTTCAAATCGTGTGAGACAGAATCCGCGGTTGCGTGGATCTGGGGCGGTGCGGCGGGATGAACGATTAGTCTCCAGATAGAGAATTCGATCATGCTCGAAAATCGTGGCACGAAGACCATCAACCTCTTTTGGCTGATCGGTGCTGATTTCCCAACTCGCCACCTCTCTCAATCCAGCAATTAGTATGATGCGTTGTGGTTCAAGCGCGTAGATGGTCAAATTGATCTCAATTTCTTGAGCTTCCATGTTGGTCGCTGGCGCCAACAGTTCATCGTAGCGATCCATGACGTTTTCCCACGTCGCTAAATGAGCAGCATAATCGGAACCTTGCTGCCCGGCGGCTGCGAGATCAGCGCCATCCATCAATTCCAACTGTTCCAGCATCTCAATCCATTCATCGCGGTTTTCTGCGAGCCAACCTCCGCGGCTAGATTTGACCGCTTCCGCAGTGGCAAGACAGGAGCGACGAGCAACCACTGGTTTGGATACAAACCATGCCTCGAAGATTACGCGTGAAAAGCTTTCGTTCGGGCTCGGCTGGAGCAGGGCGATTGTTTTTCGTAGCAGCCAAGCTCGCACGTCTTCGGAAACCAAACCCAAGTCGAAAATGCCCGAAGAGGGATCGGAAAAATTGTCGGAGCCCGGACCCGCGATCACCATGTTCAGACTTGAATGGCCGTTGGAACGATGAGCTTTGAAGGCTTCCGCTACAAGATAGGTGCCTTTACCGCGATCTTTTCGCCCGAGCACGAGGACAAAAGGTGTTAACTCGTTTAATCGTTCGATATCCGGACCCGACGGAAGGGGAGAAATGGGTTCGACGCCTTCCCCTACGACTGCGGACTTTGGTTTAATGGCTGGTCCGTAGAGCCGCAAACCCAATGCTTCTTCTCCCGCGCTGTTCCAAAGGATGTGTTTCGCCTCAAAAAATATCCGCTGGACACATCTAAGGTAAGCATAGGCTTCATCATGCAAGCAGGGCTGCAACCATGCTCTTGAAGCTACAATGGGAAGACCTTTCAGGATTGGGCCGTAAAGATAGGGAAGAAAAATAAATGCGCGATAGCGCCATCCCTCTTTGCCTAAATACTCGAGCAGCGACGGACAACGGATTAGATGCTCCTCAAACACACTCTCATCTTCCTCCGAAAGTGGACTTACTCCTGGTGTGAGCGATGCTGGATCTAGGGAAAGCAGGTAGCCGCAAACTCGATCGAATGCAGCCCGATCTCTCGGTTTAACAGGGAAACGTAGAACGGAAAAGCCTTCCGGTTCTGTTGTTCGCCCAGCTGGTAAGTCGTTGGTTGACCAATCATTCTGAAATGAGCTGCAGCAGGTGGTAATGACCTCGACTTCGTAACCGCGGCCGGCAAACCGAAGAGCTAAGTTCCATGATTGAAGTTCGGCGCCTCCTTTGAGTTCGCGCCCGAACCACGGTGTGACGATCGCAATTTTACGGTCAGTTTTAGAACCACTCACGGTTTTACTCCGATCACGGCATAATCTTGCGGCCCATGGAAATAGGCGTTGAATCGGTCTGCAACTGGATCCCCTTCCGCACCTACAAGTTTTGACGAGTCGTAGGGGTGTAAAAACTCTAGTCGAACATTACTGAAACCTCCATTTTGCAAAAGAAATTCTCCCAAGGCGGGATGAACTGGATGTTGATGAGTGGGGTCGATGCGGAAGTTTAATGCACTGGTAAGGATATTTCCTGGGTTAGGTGTTTCGAAAATAACGATCCCTCCCCGCCGGAGAATTCGGAAGCAATCCCGAATGACTTTTTGTAAAATGGGGAATGGCAAATGCTCGATGACATGAAAGCCTGTTATCACAGATACGGTATCGGCGGGCGCTTCAGACAAAAATTTGACGAGATTTGCCTCAATGACCTCAACGCCTCTTTCGCGGCAAGTGCCGAGAAAGAATTGGTTCATTTCAATCCCAATGGCCGAGAGGTTTCTTTCTTTGAGTAGTTCGAGCCATTCACCGCGACCGCAGCCTAAATCTAGCAAACCTCTTGTGGCATAGAGACTATCGAGCGGGTGCTCGTCATCGGTGGATCTTAATACGGGCGGGAATGTTTCCACACGTTCACGGGCGTCATCAATCGTTTGTAGATAGTGAGACTGGCGTTCACGAATAAGAGCACGCGGGCCGCGGAATCTAGCCTCCAGTGCAGCGTAAAATCCATCCATTTGGACGGTTTCAGCATCGGTAGCGGTTTCAAGCGCTTCAGAAGCTGCTTCCTGTTGGTGCGCTTCATCAACTTCGGCGAGCCTTTGCAGCTGGGCTCGTATGGTAGGGAGAAGTTGTTTCGAGATGTTGGAGAAGGCTGAAAGTGATGCTTCAGACGACTCCTGACGCCGTTCGAGATTGGAGCAGTTTTCGACCACAGAGAGTAAATCCGAACGAAGGGAATCAATTTGAGCGGTTAAATCCTTGTGTCCGACGTTGGCTGAGCGAATCGATGATGCTAACGAATTCTCCCGTTTCACCGCTTTGGATCGGTTGGTGGCTTCGTGTTCTTTAATTGATTTAAGCTGTGCGGAGAGCGTCGATTCAAGTGCTTCGATTTTTTTAGCGGCCTCGTCGAGTTGGGAAGAATGTTCCTTCTCGATTCTAGCTATCCGGGTGGATAATTCGGATTCGAGTGAGTTGATTTTCTTGAAAGCTTTTTCGAGACTCGATGCTTGGTTTCGGTCGAAATCAGCGCGCTGTTTGGACCGCTCGGCTTCCAATTTCTCAGATTGAACTTTGGCTATCGATAGGTCGTTTTCGAGAGTGGTGACCCGCTGGCGGAGCGCTGCCCCTTCGTTGGTCGCACGCTGTTCCTGATCTTCCAACCGGCTGGACTCCGCTTTAAACTTTAAGTCATTTTGTAGTGAAGAAACTCGCTGGTTCAGGTCTTTCAGGCGTCCTTCCGTTGCACGAGAAATAGCGGTCAAGATGCTCGTTCGCGTGTTCGCGATTATGGAATCCTGTTCCAGCTGAGTGTGGAGATTTCCGGCAACCTCCTCGATTTGTTGGGTAAGCTGATCGACTCGAGTGTTCGCCGTCTCGGCATCTCGCTGCATTTGAGTATGGAGATTACCGGCAACTTCCTCGATCTGCTCCGTGAGCTGGCGCGTGTATGCGGTGAGCATCGCCTCCCGTTCGCTCTGTTCTTTTTGATCCCCGGTGATCTTCTCAAGATGATGGGTGAGAGCGTGTATATGTCTAGCCAGCCCCGAGTAATGTCGCTGCACGCGATCTCCGTGTTGATTCAAATGCGCCGTCAACAGCTCCAAAACACGATCGCGATTCTCAATTTCGCGGGCGAGTTGCGACAAGGAAAGCCCCACGCTTTCCAGCGCTTGCAGCGTAAGCTTGTTAACCAGGCCTTGCCGGCGAAATAGAGCAATTTTGTCCCGGTTTTCGTCGTTGGCGGCACGCACCACCTCGTCGAAATCGACCGGTAATGGAATCGACTGTAAGACGGCCTCGGGCAGCGCGAACCCTGGTTGATTCAACGAAATTTCGACTGATAATGAAGGGAGATCGGCCAACGACGGCGAATCTGACGGAGCAGGTGAAGGGAGACTCATTTTTGGAACCCGAAAGCATCAGCGGGGTGAAGAATAAGTTCAACGAAGGCCAAACCGAGAGGGCGAGGATCGGCACTGATCCCTTTCGACTCGGGAGAAAAGCAAGTTGGAATCGAGAAACGCAAATTGTGGATATTGTCGCTGCCATTCGCCTCGCTGAGGATTAAGGTGCTGTAGGTGCCGGGCTGGCTGACGTTCCAAGAGCCGACCGGCGTATTGTCCCACGATGCAGTGACGGTTTGCCGACTAGTTTCCCCGCCCAGATGGGGATGGGCTGTAAAAGTGAGAACCATGTCCGCAGCTGTTTGTTCGAAGCGAAATGCCATGGTTGCTGATTCAGATACCGTCCATCGGTAGTTTGTTTCAGCGGTAGCCCAACCATCCACCAGATGTGATTCCGCGTTGCCGCCTTTTTTGAAATTTAATACTTGACCCGGAGAATAGAGCGCTTGGCTGGAGCGCTTCTGTAGGGCAGAACGGTGCATTTGTTGAGAAACCTCGGCACGTATTCGTGCCATGAGGTCATCGACATCGAGGAGATTGGTCTTAGTTTGGGCCATGAATAGACAAAAAATGGGTTATCCCTGCAGTGTTTTGCGATCTGGAATTGACGCTCAGTCAATTGAGAAATGAGGGATGGGACCTGAAAAGCTGATGGGCAATACAGGAGTTGGAATCAGAAGCCCTTGTGTGAGGCTAGAACTTCTTCGTAGAAATTTCGGGTAAGTTTTGCGGTATTTTCCCAGCTGAATTTCGAGGCTTGGGCCATCCCGTTGGTCGCCAGATCTTCACGTCGCTCATCGTGATCGTGAAGCTCGATTAATGCTTCGGTCCAAAGAGTTGGCTGTGACGGATCTAGTAAAATTGCCGCGCGTCCGGCGATTTCTGGCAAACTGGTCCGATTGGAGCATACCACAGGACAACCTTGGCTCATGGCCTCTATAACTGGTAGTCCAAAACCTTCATACCAACTGGGGAGGAATAAGGCGCGGGCCTTTCGGTAAAACTTCACCAGTTCAGCGTCAGAGACATACCCAAGGCGGCGCACCAGTCCGCGACTTTCCAAACGACGAAGTTGCTCTTGCCATGATGACTCAAGCCATCCTTCTCCGCCCGCAATCCACAGCGCGAGTGGTGACTCCACTTGGTTCACATACCTCTCGAAAGCCGTAAGTAAGGTTTGCAGGTTTTTGCGAGGTTCTTGGGTTCCAACAAACAACCAAAATTCGCCAGTGCCTTCATTTGATAATTTCGTCAGTCGAGGCAGAAATGAGGCGAGCGGTATGACCGCAGATTTCACCTTGGCTTTCCGCTCAAAATTGGGAATGAAATGATCAAATTCTCCTCGGGCGTGTTCAGATATAAAAATCAGTCCATTCGCATGAGCGAGAGAGTCGAGGACGCCTTGCTGGCAGTCGTATCGTATTCGATCGGTAGTGAATTGAGGAACTGCCCAAAAACTGAAATCAAAGATCGAAACCACTAGCGCTGCATTCCTTACCCGTGGAGCTTGAAAACTGGTAGCGTGAACGATCTCAGGTGTGCCGGGGAAATCGCCTGTGGCCAAAGCCTCCCGCCATTCTCGAATCACTGATTCGGTTTTAGCATGGTCCTGCGGGTCACCGCCTCGGGAGAGGTTCGGTAATTTTGCGATGGATTCTGGCGGATTAATCCAATTTGCAAAGCTGCGATAGCAGATGAACTCGTCATTATGCGGCAGACGCGCCATGGCCTCAAGCAGGGTTTGAGCGTATCTACCTCCGCCGGCGCGAGTTGAAGCTGACTGTGCCAAATCCAAACCGATTTTCATTGGGAGCAAGGAGCCAATATATTGTGAATTGTGTTGTCGGCCTCGATGACTTCGAGGGACTCGATTTGCACACCGTGCACTCTTGGGTCCTCGCTGCTCAATCGGTTCGCGTTCAAAATGCGAAGCATGAGTGTCGAGGCGAGAGCCGGTAGGCCCGCCGTCAGAAAAGCCGGTTTCGAGGGAGGTAGGTTAAATTCTCCCAAGATCATTTTCCCGCTTGAAAGAAGTAGAGTGCGCGGAGCCGGGAGTGGTTTCAGTTTGAGATGAATCGAAGCAGGTTGGGACAGCTGCGGAAGAGCAAAGGCCGCTGCTGGGTCTGTTAGTCCATCTTCAATCCAGTAGCCGGAATGTCGAAATCGAGCGGGTGCGGATGAGATGCGTGCGAATAAGGCGATCAATGCTCCGGCTTCCCGTTCCGCTGAAAAGTGGGTTAGGCGCGCCTTGCCACTCTTCTTGAGATTGTCGCGAATCCCAGGATCGTTGGAGAGGATCTCAATTTGGGCAGCCAATTTGTCCGGGTTCCGGCAATCTACCAGAATTGCGGCTTCCCCCACCACTTCAGGAATTGCAGTTTTATCGCCACAGATTATTGGCACTCCAGCTGCCATCGCCTCAAGCAACGGGATACCGAAGCCCTCGTGCAGCGATGGAAAGATCATGCCTCCCGCATTACGATATAGCCATGCAAGCCGAGTTTCGTCGACGAATCCAAGAAAATGGACCGAGTTTCCGATACCAAGTGCATGGGCATGTATCCTCAACGTTTGCATGCGTTGGTCGGGATATCCGGTTAGGACTAAAGGCCAAGGTTCGCCTCCGGTATTCTGCCGGTAGATTGCGTAAGCGACCAACAGGGTTTCGTGATTTTTGTGAATCCAACTATTGGCGGGGTAGAAAAAATAGGGGGAGGTGAGATGGATAGGCGGATCGCAGTCTTTTGCATTTATCGGGAAGCGGTCCTGGATGGGAAGATAGATGCGTGTGGTTCGATCGTCCGTTAATGGATAGTGATAATGAAAGCGGTCGAGAGTGTAGTCGGAAATCACCTGAATTCCGTCGCTGACACTCACAAGGTGTGTGAACTCGAGTTCCCGCACGGCCAAGTCCGCGTCCGTTAGAGTCAAGGGAAACTCGCGGTGCAGCACATCGACCACAAGGGAAACTGTGGGAACGCCGGGACAAGCGTGGACCGGGGAGCCGAGTGGACTGTAAACCAAATCGCATTCCAGACGAGCAGCGAGGTCGAACGAGACGCCGGGATCAGTCAAAATTTCGTCGGCCTTTCGAAGATGTTCACGCCAAGGTCCAATGTCGTGATTCGCCGGGACTACGAGCACTAGTTCGAAAATTGGCATACGGGACCGGACCAGCCACCCGATCATCTCTAGGATCGCTGGGCGGATGCCGCCGCTGCTGCCGCCCCGGGGCAACCTTGCAAGGTCGACTAAAACGCGTAATTTGGCCGCGCTTGAATTGAGTTCTTCGTCCATTTCAGCTGGGTTGAGCGACCTCGGGCAGGCTCAAGCGCCATTAGGCGATTCAAACAACATCGGCGAAGGCCGACTTAAGGCGTTGGAAAACCCAATGGCCCGTGACCATCATCCCGAAGCCGACCAGGAAAGTGTAAGCCAGATACTTTGGATTAAAGGGTTCGTTCCAAATCATGCATTCGCGTGCCATGTGAATCGTAAGTAGCAGTGGGTTGAAACGTAGGATGGCCCAAGCGGCTTCAGGTATCGCACTCACAGGATAAAAAACTCCGCTCGAAAACATCACTACCATGTTTAAAAATCCGATCGTCTGACCTACATCGCGAAAGAATACTCCGATTGCGGCGCCTAACCACGCCCCCCCCAGCATCATCATGCCTAACGGTAGCAGAACAACGGGAAGCCACAGGGCCCGAAGCGGAAGTCCATCGCCAAGAAAAACCAGGCCGATACCGACCAAAAGCAGACTAATGAGTGTGTTGAAAGCCGCGACCCATACAGCCGAGGTAGGAAGGATTTCCATGGGGAATACGACCTTCTTCACCAAGTTGGGCTGGCTAATAATACTGGTCACGGAGAATCCCATGACTTCACCAACGAAACCATAGATCGTCAGTCCCAGAAAAACAGTCAGCGCATATGCCACGCGGGACTCAGGCTGGGAGGTGTTGAACGAGCCACCGAATACGTAGCCGAATACGAATACGTAGAGCGCAACCATCAACAGAGGGTTCAGCACTGACCAAACGATGCCGAGATAGCTTCCTTGGTGGCGCATCTGCAAATTGCGCACGGTGAATTGCCAGAGTAATTCCCTGTAGCTCGTGAAAACACTCAAGAGATGACTGCGTTTTTTCTTCATGATTGAAACTCAATGGGCCTTAGCGCCCCTGTGATCGAATGAGGCGGTGAGTTAGTCCATCAGGCGACTTGGGCCTAGAAGCGCCGAGAAAACCGCTTTTGCAAGAAAACGCGGAACGATGCTCAACTTCTCACTTAAAGATTGGACGCATTCATGAGGCTAAGGTTTACGAAACTCATTCGTCGCTGGTTCCATAGTGATCGGGCCTGAGATGGTGAGACACGGTCGTCTCTTATTTGGTGGGTTATGGGTTTAGTTGCGGGTTAGGCAATCGGGTTGTGCATTGCCCCCCATGGGGGGCAAGATTTTTGCCTCCGCCTGCATCGGGCTCAGGTAGCCCAGAGAGGCGTGTTTGCGGAATCGGTTGTAGAAGACTTCGATGTAGTTGAAGACGTTGGCGCGGACTTGGGCTTCGTTGGCAAAGACGTGGTCGCGCACTGCGGCCGTTTTGTAGCGACCAAAGAAGGACTCCATCGCGGCATTGTCGTAGCAGTTGCCCTTGGCGCTCATGCTCGGGTGCATTTTCAGCTTGGCCAGCAGGCGTTGGTAGCGATCCGCGGCGTAGGTGCTGCCCCGGTCGCTGTGATGCACGATGCCGGCGCGGACTTCGCCGCGGGTTTGCACGGCGTTTTCCAACGCGGTGCAGACCAGGGCGGTGTCGTTGCGATCGGAGACGCTCCAGCCGACGATGCGTCGGGTGCATAGATCCATCACCGTCGCCAGATAACACCAGCTCTCGTCCGTGCGCAGATAGGTGGTGTCGGCCACCCAGATCTGATCGCGATGCTCCGGTTTCCCCAACTGCTTGAGTAAGTTGGGATGGTAGCCAAACAGATGCTCGCTGTCGGTGCCCATCGGCTTGAACCGGGCATGGGAGCGGCCGACCAACTCCAACTCGTGCATCAGGCGCAGGGTGCGATCACGGCCACAGTCCACGCCCTGCTCACGCAGATGTTGGTGGACCGGCCGGTAACCGTAGGGGCCGCAAGCCCGACGCACGACTTGCTCGATCACTGGCTTGATCGCTTCGTCCTGCTCTCGGCGGACCGAGGGTCTGGCCTCGATCCAGCGGTAGTATCCGCTGCGCGAGACGCCGAGCGCTTCGCCCATCTCGGCCACGTCATACCTGTGCTGATGTTTTCGCATGAACACGAAGCGGCTCACTCGTCCTTGGCGAAGTAGCTCACCGTTTTTTTTAGGATCTCATTGATCCGCTTTTCTTTCGCCAGTTGCTTGCGCAGCTGGTCGATCTCGGCGGCCAACTGGGTCGGGCTCGACTTCGCGTGCGGCGGACTCGCCGCATCCATCTCGGCCAGTTGCTCGCGTTTCCAGCGGTAAAGCAGACTCGGGTTCACATCCAACTTCCGGGAGACCTCCGGGGCACTCAGCCCGTCCATGATCATCAGCCTGGCGGCTTCGCGCTTAAACTCGGCGCTGTGTCGGTTTCGTTTCACTTTAGGTTTCTCTTTCTAAGAGATTCCCGTGTCCATTTTTCTCAGGCCCGATCAGTTCGACCTAATTGTGTCGATCGATTTGCAGAAATTTCCACGATTTCCAAATTTTCGGCGTTCTCGATATCTGAATAATTGCTCCGCACCAGCCTTGTCGTTCTTGGGCGGGGCTCAGTTCCCGGGACGGTCAAAATTCGGATGCTTTGTCCTTGCTTGGTGGTTGGCGTCCTATGTCTTATTCGTTTTGGAACCCTCTGTCCGATCGAGGGTCCGCAGTCTAGCTAAACCAATGTCATCTAAGAAATATTCTTTCCGAGCCGTGATGGCCACAGTTTGTGGCTTGTTTTTGGGGCTTTTACCCGTCGCCTCCGCGGACTCTTCAGTATTGTTGCCTGAAACGCTTTTCCCAGATCTCAATTCGCTGTTGGCGGACGCATCTTCTCAATCTCCGCGAATACTTGCTCAGCGTATTTATGATCAAGAATTAGAGGGCTACGAGATTTCAGCCAAAAGTGCTCGCTTACCGCAACTCAGCCTCGGAGTTTCGCAAACTTGGGGCAACGAAAAGCGCACCGGCGCGATGGGGGCTACCCGAGCTGATAAGCTCTACTATGGATTTAACGTATCACAGGCCATTTATCACTGGGGGACTATAAAAAATGGAGTTCGGGTGGCGGAAATTCGTCGATTGATAAACATGGGCAGGGCTCAAGAGGCCTATGAAGCGTTAGCCGCTGAAGTTCGAGCCCAGTATTTACAATTAATAGTAAAAGAGTTTGTTGTTACTCTTAATCAATACCGATTGGAACTAGCATCGGAGAAATTGATTCAAGGGAGGGAGCGGCTAACCCGACAGGCCATTGCACCTACTGCAATTTTCCCGCTTGAGATTGCTCAGTCTCGCGCAGAACTGACGACAGTACAGGTTGAGTCTGAATTAGAGCGCGGTAAGCGTGCGCTGGCGAGGTTGGTTGGTCGAGATACTCTGGGAATCAGTGAGATGCCCGAGACTATCCCGCTTTTGCCTGAAAACGCAGGGGTTGAAATGGTCGATACCTTTATGGCACAATTTAGAGCAGGCGAATTGAATGAGACGCGAGAAATATTGGCTCTTAAAAATGAGTTAAAAGTCCAGCGAATAAACCTGCACAGCGTCCGCATGGGGCTCCGTCCCCGCCTGAATTTGGTCGCAGGTATTACTCAAGACGAACAAAACTTAAATACAATTCCTGTCTACCGTTATGAAACCCAGTACGTTTTCGGTGGATTGAGTATGAATTGGAATATTTTTGATGGCTTCCGAACCAAAGGAGCTGTGCGTTCTGCTTTGGCGTTGTCGAGATCTGCTCAACACGCACTTGATGAGGCCGAAGAATCGCAATGGGAGATGATTAATAATCAAGCGGAAATGATTCGATTGAGTGCTCGATCGTTGATGATTGAAGAGCGACTCTATGCTTCAGCTGAAGGCGCGCTGGAGTTTCATCGAGAGCAATATGGTCGCGGGGAAGTGGCGGAATCTACGATTAGCACGGCGGTAGATGACCGAAATGTCGCACTGTTGAATGCCATGAATGCAAGGTATAGCCATCTTATGGCAATTGTTCAGTTCCTTGCCTATATTGACGCGGACCCAGCGGTCGATCTTTTCAATATTTCCAGTCGATGAAAAAGCTATTCTTCATTGTTGTAGTCTTAGCCCTAGTGGGGACTATATATAGGGTCACTAACCGGCACAATGCAGTCGTGCATGCTGCTTGGTCGGGGAAGGCGGTCCGGGCGGTTCCGGGTAGTGTGGCCGTTTTGGCGGAATTTGATATGGACCTTAAAAGTGAGGTTGGGGGCAGGGTGGTGCTGTCCGAGCTGGATGCCGGAGCTCACTTCAACAAGAATGACGTTTTGGTGCAGATTGATACCTCCGACTTGGAGCTCGAGATCGAGCGCATCGAATCCGACTATTTGGCGGCCAAGGATCGCATTGAAGTAGGGTCGTCGATTGAATTGGATCTGGCGTCAGCCCAGGAGAGTTTGGAGATCTCACGACGACTGATGCGCAGCGGGAATCTTTCCGAGGCGGAATTCCGCAAGCAAGAAAGGTCGGTGCAGCAGATTGAGCAAAAACTCAAATTGGAGGAAGTGAACAACCGCCAATTGTTGGCGACGTTCGAAAACACGCTCGCTCAGAAGCGACGTCAGTTGGCCAAGATGCGTATCACCGCACCGTTCGAGTGCGTCGTGTCCGAAGTCTATGCCCGTCCGGGGGATTTGATCGGAGCCAACTCACCGATCGCCTTGTTGATTTCCACGAGTCGCACGGTGGAAGCTCGGATCAGTGAGGAGAATTTTTCCAACCTTGCCTTGGGCCAAACGGCATCGGTGCGTTTTCTCGGTTACGGCAATGACCAATATAACGCCAAAGTCTCCAAAATCTTGCCTGCGGCCGACCCGGAGACCCTACGATATATCGTTCACTTGGAGGTCAATATCGATCCGGTTAAACTGGTCCCGGGACTCACGGGGGAGGTTTCCATCATCACGGCCGAACGAAACGGCACCACTCTCATTCACCGGCGTGCGCTTATCGGTGACAAGGTCATGGTGGTCAATGATGGCACGATTGAAGTGCGCACCGTGGACGTGGGTTACGAAAGCCTCAATGAGGTGGAAATTCTGGAGGGTATCGAACCAGGTGAGCTGGTGGTCACCGAGGAGCTGGATTTGTTTCGGAACGGTGATCGGGTAAACCCGGTGGAGCGGAAATAACCGGCGTGATGTCGCCCAATTTTAGAATCGCGCTGCGGTTTCTGACCGCGAAAAAGCGGGCCATGTTCATGAGCCTTTCCTGTATCGTGCTCGGCATCGGCTTGTTCATTATCACCCAAGCCACCACCAGTGGATTTGAGAAGTTTTTCATTCGGACGATCCTGGGCACCAACGGTGCGATTCGCATCGCGGATAAAATGCAGGACACGATGGGGAACATGATGGCGGCGGGATACGATCCTGGCGAATCGAGCATGGTCATCTCAAATCAAGAAAACCGTAAATACATCGAAGGCATCGAAGAGCCGCGCCTGCTGATCAATGCGCTCAAGCCGTTTGCCAACGTGGCGGCGATATCTCAGGTCGTGACGGGCTCGGTCACGGCGGAGAGTTCATTTAAGAGTGAAGACGCCAAGGTCTATGGTATAGAACTCGACGACCACATTGCGGTCTCGGATTTGGAAAACCAAATCGTCGACGGTGATTTAGGGGCTTACCGAGTAACGCCTCTGGGCGTCATCGTCGGGAGCCAATTAGCCCGTCGTCTCCGGCTCAGTCCCGGGGATTCGTTGTTACTGCAAACCCGCGAACAGAACCGGCGGTATACTGTCGCGGCGGTTTTCGAAACCGGGGTGGCGGATTTGGATCGAGAACGAATTTACATGCACTTGGGGGAATCCCGGTCGCTACTGAAAAAGACGAGTGGGGCGACGTTTTTACAGGTGGGCTTGATTGAACCCGATCGTGCGCCGGGCGATGCGTTGTTGATGAGTGAAACACTGCGCTACAACGCGGAGAGTTGGCAGCATCGCGAGAAGACATGGTTGGATGTGTTCGGCGCACTACGGATATCTTCCGCCATTACGGTATCGGTATTTACCCTGATAGCCGGGTTGGCGATGTTCAACACGCTGGCCATGATCGTCATGGAGAAAACCAAGGACATCGCGATCCTGCGCTCGATGGGCTACACGCGGGACGATGTCTCGCAGATTTTTCTTTGGCAGGCTCTTATCGTGCTGATGATTGGCACGGTTTTGGGCTGCCTGCTGGGGGCTGGCGGCACGTATGCCATTTCCCATGTGCCGGTGCGAATCACCGGTATTTTTGCAACGGATACGTTTATCGTGGCTTGGTCGATTTGGCATTATGTGGCCGCGGTCATAACGGCCATCATTATGGTGATGTTGGCGAGCCTGGTGCCGGCGCAACGAGCGGCCCGATTGGAACCGGGTGACGTGATTCGGGGGACTGCCCAATGAGCGCGAAATCGATGCAATCCGACATCGTGCTTCGGTGCGAAGGCATGCACCGCTATCTGGGCGAAGGCGAGGGGCGGGTGCACGTTTTACGTGGCGTTTCTTTCGAGGCCAAGCGAGGGAACGTCTATGCGATTGTCGGACCCTCCGGTTGTGGCAAATCGACCTTGCTGTATCAGTTGGGACTGTTGGACCAGCCGGACGATGGTAGAATTTGGTTGGCGGGCGAACTCATGTCGAACAGCAGCGACCAAGCCCGCACGGCCGCTCGGAACCGCCACCTGGGTTTTGTCTTTCAGTTTCATTTTCTCATGCTCGAGTTTTCCGCCTTGGAGAATGTCATGATGCCCATGCGCAAGCAGGGACGTCTGAGTGCGGCGGAAATGGAAGCGCGCGCGACATCACTCCTCACTTCGGTGGGATTGGCGGATAAGACCCACCGGTTGGGCACCCAGCTTTCAGGTGGTGAACAACAGCGTGTGGCGGTCGCTCGAGCCTTGGCTAATGAACCCTCGGTCATTTTGGCCGATGAACCGACCGGCAATCTCGATCAAAAGAACTCCGACATGGTGTTCAATTTGCTTACGAGCTTAGCCAAGGAAAATGGTCAGGCCATCGTTTTGGTCACCCACAATCCAGATATTGCCAAACGGTGCGATTTCGTGCGCCCCATGCGGGACGGCGAATTCGTTACGGATTAGTCGTTCCGGAGCGGGAACCGGCGCGGAGATCGCTGCGTCATGGGACCAGTTTAAACGGTGAGCCCTACCAGTGCAGGTAATCGCCGGGCTTGAGAGCTTTGGCAAACTCCACCAGCAGTTTCACGGACGCTTCTATATCGGCCAGGTCGACCATTTCACTGGGCGTATGCATGTAGCGCAACGGCACGCTGATGAGACCCGTGGCGACGCCCCCTCGGGCCATTTGGATAGCCCGGGCATCCGTGCCAGTGGGACGAGGATCAGCTTCCAATTGATAGTCAATTTTGGCCTTTCGGGCGGCCTTGACCAAGCGTTCGTAGACGAGGGGATTGATGTTCGGGCCGCGACAAATAATGGGGCCGCCGCCCAGTTTGGTTTCGCCATACTTCCGATTGTCGCAGTCGGGGTGGTCCGTAGCGTGCCCGACATCGACGGCAATTGCGATGTGCGGATCGACGTGGTAGCTCGATGTCGTGGCCCCACGGACACCGATTTCTTCCTGAGCGGTTCCGACCGCCACGACTTGAGCCGCTGTTTTTTTCTTACCGGCGGCCAGTCGGATAAGCGTTTCGCCCACGATGTAGGCCCCGGCTTTGTTGTCGAACGCTCGGGCGGTGCCAATTGTGCCATGCAAAAGTTCGAACTCGTGGTCGTAGGTGACGGTATCGCCGATACGGATACGCTGCAATGCATCGGCTTTGGAGGTCGCTCCGATGTCGATCCACATTTCATGAATTTCAGGGACCTTCTTGCGATCCTCCGGGCTCATTAAGTGAATCGCTCGCTTTCCCGTGATCCCTCTCACGGGCCCTTGGGCGGTGCGAATAATCACCCGTCGCCCGGCGATCATCACGCGGTCGTGGCCGCCGATGGTGTTGAAATAGAGAAATCCCTCCGGGTTCACGTAGGTGATAAGCAGACCCAACTCGTCCAAGTGACCGGCGAGCATCAGCACGGGATCCCCTTTCGGGTTGAGCGTGGCGATACGGTTGCCGAGCGCATCTTTCTGGTAAGTATCCGCCGCCGGGGTGACGTAACGGTCGAACACGGCTTGGGATTCGAATTCATCGCCGGAAGGAGCGCGGGCGGCGAGGAGGTCGGTGAGAAATACGGGGGGAGAGTAAGAGGATTTGGACATGATTGAACCGTTGCTTTTCCTCTAACGTGAATTCGGAATCCCGGCTCGGAAACCTTTTTCAGTCCATATGACCATCTACCCAGCCATTGATATCAAAAACGGTCGCGCCGTGCGTTTGCTCCAGGGCCGCGCCGATCAGGAAACCGTGTATGCGACCAATCCCGCCGAGGTGGCCGCGACGTTCAAAGCCGCCGGCAGCGAATGGGTGCACGTCGTTGACTTGGATGGGGCCTTCGCGGGATCACCGCACAATCTGGCGCAAATTGAAGCGATCGTCGCGACGGGCATGAAGGTCCAAATGGGCGGTGGCATGCGCGATCGCGCCAAGGTCATGCGAGCGCTTGAAATCGGTGTGAGCCGGGTAGTGGTGGGCACTCGGGCGGCTGAAAGTGAATCTTTTGTCGCGGAGCTGGTGGCGGAATTCGGCCAACGCATTGCCGTGGGGATCGATGCCAAGGCTGGAAAAGTAGCGGTCAAAGGCTGGGTCGACACGACGGGTGTTGATGCCATCGAGATGGCGAAGCGTATGGACGCGATTGGAGTTTCGACTCTCATCTACACCGACATCGGCACCGACGGCATGTTGACGGGCCCAAATCTTGCGGCGCAGGAGGAGATAGCCCATGCGGTTACGGCGCACGTGATCGCCAGCGGGGGGGTGAGTAAGCGTGAGGACGTGGTGGCTTTGGCCGAAATCGAAAAACGCCGTCCAAATCTGGACGGCGTCATCGTGGGTAAAGCGCTCTACGAGAAGCGGGTAGATTTAGCGGACTTATTGCACTTGCGTGCAGGTTAGGAGAAATCAGCGTTTTGATTTAGGCGGACGTTCTCGGTTAAGTTCCATTTTCCACTGACTGGCGTGAGTTTGCGAAGCCCGATTACCGCGGTTGTCGAAATCAAAAAACGCCGCCCAAATTTGGACGGCTTAATCGTGGATAAAGCGTTCGGAAAATTAGGTTGGAAGGAGTAGGTCTACCTTCAATTGGCTACCGTGGATTGAGGGTTTGGAGTGAACAAAACGTCCTTACCTATGAGAGAACCGTCCCCTGATTTTGTTTCTGATAGGATTTGGAGGCTGTAATCGAGCGGCTTCAGAATGGACATCGTGCCGTCAATTTCGGCTTGGCTATGGAAGGCCAAAATGAGCGTAGGTCGAGTTTTGGCCAGCGACATGCGAGCTCCTTCGAGAGCGGACTGGGCATGGCCCTCGACGTCCACTTTGATAAAATTAGGGAGGCGAATCTCGCGGGATTGCACCAGTTGGTCCAGTGATACTGCTTTAACTTTTATAGGGGCGGCTTCCGCAGTTACCGTTTCACCTTCGTAAGGCAGATGCGTCGTAGTGCTACGGAGGGTGCCGTAGCTGAGAAGTTCAATTTCACCGGGCTGACTAGTAACCGCTGCGTTGATACATTTCATCCAGGATAAGCTATTCATGCGTCGATGCCTTTCCAGTCGCGCGAAACTAAACGGGTTGGGTTCGAATGCTACGACTTGCCCGGCGGGGCCGGTTCGTCGAGCGAGTCCCACACTGTAAATGCCGAAATGCGCCCCGAGGTCCCACACTACCTTGCCGGATAGGTCATCCCAGTTTTCCATCGCTTGATGGATCTCTGGTTCTTGTCCCGTTCGCCAATAGGCACTCCAAGGATAAAGTGTCCATTTTGCGCCTGCGGCGATACCCGAGCGCACTCGAACCGGTAAATATTCCAAGTGGGTGATGGCCAGAAAGACATCTAGAAAGGAAATGATTAGTTGTTTCATTGTGCCGTGATTTGCTCAGCGATGTCTTCTAACGGGTAGGTTAGAATTTCGGCCAAGGTCGGGTGATACCATGGCGCTTTGAGCATATCGTGCACGGTGGCCTTCATGGCCAACGGCGTGCTGAAGCAGTGGATGAGTTCACCGGCTTGAGAGCCGGCAATTTCCGCTCCCAATACGCGCCCGCGTTTGCGATCGGCGATGACCTTCACGTAGCCTCGGGTGGCGTTCATGAGGATGGACTTGCCGTGGTCATCGAAAGGGTAGGTTGCGACGGCGTAGGGCACGTTGTTTTCCTGTAATTCACTTTCCTGGATGCCGATCGACGCCAGGGGAGGATCCGTAAATACCACGTTCAGCAGCAACGCGGGGTCGATGGGCTTGAGCGCTTTGACGCCGAACGCATGGCGGGCGGCGAGCTCACCCTGGGCCACCGCCAGATGCACGATGTCGTGGGGACCGCAAACATCGCCACCCGCATAGATGTGAGATTGGGAGGTTTGCTGCCAGCGATTGGTTTTGATGCGTCCATCGTCGCTGAGTTTTACGCCAGCTTTCTCCAAATCGAGTCCATCGGTGTTGGGTGAACGACCGAGCGCATTGAACAGATGCTTGGCGTGGCGTGTGACGATTCGACCCGAACTGCGAAAACGCACCGAGATCCCACGGGCGGAACGAGAGATGGATTCGATTTTGGTATCGGTGTGCAGATCGATGCCGTCGTCGCGAAACGCCTGCTGCACGACTTCGGAGGCCGCTGGCGAGTGATCTTTAAGAATGTTCGGGCTCCGTTGAATGAGCACCACGCGTGACCCGATGCGGCGCAAAAACTGACCCAGTTCACAGGCTACGATACCTCCCCCTAGCACGATTACACTCTCGGGCACATGATCGAGATCGAGCACGTCGTCGCTGGTCCAAGCGTCGACATCGGAGAGCCCGGGAATGGGAGGGACCGCGACCCGAGAACCGGTGCCAATGATGAAGCGTTTGCCTCGGAGCTTCGTGCCGTCGGCCAATTCCACAGTGTCGGCGTCCAAGAACCGAGCGGATTCACGAAAGATTGAGTATTTCCCGGAGGTCATCGCTTGCTGCCGATAGTCCGCAAACTCGCCAATGATTGCTCGTTTCCTCGCATGGAGTCGCTTCATGTCGACGCGCGCTGAAGGGATTTTGAGGCCGAAATCACGTCCGTGCTGGGCGAGATGAAGCACGTCGGTCGCATAGAGCAGGGTTTTCGAAGGCATGCACCCTTTGAGAATACACAGACCGCCCAAGGTTTTGGCACCGTCGACGACCGCGACTTTCTTACCCAGGTCCGCCGCAACTCTCGCGGCATTAAATCCGGCGGAGCCACCGCCGATGGCAATAAAATCAAAAGTTTTCATAAAATCTGACTGAGCTGACATGAGACGGAAAACGTATCCCGCGTTTGGGAAAGTTGGCTACTTCCCCTTACCGAAAAGCATGATGTGGATGGTTCGCAACACGATGGCGGCATCCATCACGAACGAGAAATGACGAATGTAGTAGAGATCGTATTCCAGTTTTCTCAAGGTGTCGTCGATGTTTGCCCCGTAAGGATAATTGATCTGAGCCCAGCCGGTGATGCCCGGTTTAACCAAGTGCCTGAAGTGATAACAGGGAATGGTTTCATCGTAGTCTTTCACCAGTTCATCCCACTCAGCCCGTGGTCCGATCAGGCTCATGTCTCCTTTCAAAACGTTCCACAACTGGGGGACTTCATCCAAGCGGGTTTTACGGAGGAACCCACCGATGCGCGTGATACGAGGATCGTCGTTTTGAGTGTAACGATTGTCTCCGCTCAGGACGGGTTTGTCGGTCATCGAGCGGAGCTTGATTATCTTAAAAGATTGCCGATGCAGCCCGACTCGTGACTGCCGAAACAGGACCGCGCTTCCGTCCTGCAATTTGATCGCGAGTGCGGCCGCCAACAGAACAGGACTCGCTATGATCAAACCGGTGGTCGCCGCGATGACATCGAAGAGTCGTTTCATACGGCCAAAGATGGGACTGCGGGCCATTTCGAAACCCTCCTGAAAAAGCCAAATATGATTGATGCGATAGAGGGGGATCTTTCGCCAGTAGGATTCATAAAACAGCTCCAGCGTGTAAGTGGGGACGCCGCGGAAGTAGAGCTCGGTGAGTTGGTTGGCTAAATCCAACGGCATATGAAACGCCGACTCTTTCAACACAATCGCCTCGGTGCGGAGCTTGCCGGATCGAATATCGGTGAGCACTGACGCGTAGTCGCGCATCAGAGAATCACTGTGCTCGATCGGCTTCGTCGGTGCTTGTTCTTCCATCACAGCGCACACGATTTTTTCCGCCATGCCGTTACTGGCACACACTTCGCGAAATTCCTTACAAGCGGCTGAATTTCCGATGAACAAAACGCTGCGATCACCTCGATCGAGATGCAGCCAACGGTGAAGCGATCTACGGTAGGTGAGTGTGAGCCCGGAGATGACCAGGAACGTAATGGCGATAACACTTCGCGATCCCTGCAGCGGGTAATTGGCGGGAAACGCGACAAAGGTCACCAACAGGGTGGCAAGCATGGCCATCAAGCATGCCAAACAGTGTTGCGAGGTGTAGTCGGCGCTCATCATCTCCGTGCGCGTCCGATACCCGTCGATTAAGTAAAGGGTCGTAATCGTGAACAGGAGCGGAACCAGCAACGGCTCAATGATCCAGCGTTCCGGTCCGACGATGCCACGCAGCCAGCCGCTCAAATTGAAGACGGCGACAAACACCAGAGTGTCCAATCCCAACAGTAGCAGAATGGGCAGACGGCGAGAGCGGATGGAGGGGAGACTCACTGTTTGGGTGGCGTTGAGAAGATTACGACGAAACTGGGCTGGTCAGCCAGCGTTGCCAAGACGCGACGGCACCGGCCAGACCGGGAAGGTCGCGATGGAATGCGTTCAACCGCCGTCTGAGCATCGTTTGACGGTTGGGATCGCCACGCAGTGATACGATAAAATCTTCCGCGGTCGCGAAATCATTCTCGGCCACGGCTATACCCAACCCTTCGCGGGTGATGATTTGCGCGATTTCCGCGTCGGCGGGACCGATAAATAGAATCGGACGGCCCGCCGCGACGATCCCGTAGAATTTACTGGGCCAAACCACGCCGACGCAGTCCGCCCGCATGGTGATGACATGCAAGTCGGCGGCGGCGAGGTTGCGACCGAGATCACTCCGTGGAGCCGGAGGGAGGAATCGGCAGTTGACCGCTTTCAATTCCTCGGCTCGTTGCTCCAACCTGCTTTTCTGGGGGCCTTGGCCGATCACCAGAAATTTCACTGCGCTTTCCTCACTAAAACGTGCTGCCAATTCGACCAGAGGAGCCAAGGTATGGGCTCTGCCCAGATTTCCCGAATAGGCGACCACGAAGTCATCGGAGGAAACGTTCCAGGCTTCGCGCTGGCTAACAGCATCCGCGAAATTAAGTCCGGCGGGACACCAGTTGCCGGAAATTTGGATTTTGTCCGGGGAAACTTGGCGGGCACGGATTTTCGTAGCCATGTCATCGCCAATCGCCACGACTCCCGTGGCCGCTCGCCATTCACGATCTCTCCAACCTTTTACGTTTCCGAGTATTTTCGTGAATACTCCGAAGGGGGCGATGGCCAGGGCGACCTCGGGATAGAGGTCTTGTGACCAGTGCCACATATGCGCGCCTCGATCTCGCGCAAGTTGGCCTAACCATGGCCCCAGGAGCGGGGGATCGGTCATCGCGACGACACGGTCTCCGGGTCGCACGATGCGTTTGATCGCTTCACGCGCTCGGAGAGCAAACCTGAGATAACCCATCGCCTTGGCCAAGAGGCCCACGGTTCGCATGCGATTTTGATCAAGGCGGTGAATTTTGATCGCAGCGCCCGATGCCGGGGAGAGGGATTCAGCCCCATCACTGGCAGTGACGATTTCCACTGTCGATCCCGTTGCCGCCAGGCCAGTGGCGAGGTCATACAGCAATTGCGCGGTGGCGTCCTCGGCAGGCCAAAAAACCCGATTAACGAATATGATCTTATTCGTCGTCATGATTGTGGGGAGCGGCGACTCCGGCGCAGAGCTCGTAATTCGTTTTGGGCAAAACCTTCGTAGCGTGCGATCAAGCGACAATATTCCCATCCCGCCCGACCGTCCCGAAATCCTTGGCGAAGGATGTATTGATATACGAACCGGGCTAGTGAGCGCAGAGGCAACCGGTAGCTGAGTTGCTTCAAAGCGCGTCTTCGGACCAACCGATCGGATGCGACCAGGTCCGACCATGGTAGGGGAGTCGCTTGGAATTGTTCTTTGGCTTCGACCCGCGCATAGCGCCGATGCTTTTCCAACCACCCGTCAACCCCCTCGGAGGATAAATCGTGCAAGTAGTTGTTTTGGAAATACGCCAATTTTGTGCCGGGTGCCTCGCGCTGGCCGTGGCCCACTTCGATGAACCGAAAGGACTCTGGATTTACGAATCGAGCCTGCCAGGCCGGGAAATCGGTGCAGCGGCGAATCCAACGTTCTCGCCATAACATTTTGGGCGCAATCCACGCGCCGACAACTCCCGGCGCGGGGCACCACGCCATGCATTCGGCGTGAAGTTCGGCCGTCATTCGTTCATCGGCATCCAGATGCAACAACCAGGGATGTCGAAAAGGGATGCGGTCGTGCGCGTGGTTGCGTTGTTGGGCAAAATTTTGAAACGGATTGGAAAATATCCGCGCTCCCGCCGCTTTGGCCACTTCGAGGGTATTGTCGGTCGAGCCGGAATCGAGCACCACGACGTCGTCGCACATCGCCACCGAAGCCAGACAGCCCGGCAGGCGCTGGGCTTCGTTTAGGGTCAGAATGACAACGGAATACACGATTTTAGTGCGCGGAAAGGCGGGCGTGACGCACGGCAGTGAAGAGGACTACCCAGTAGGTCAATACCACGGCCGGATTGGCCAAAGGGAATTCCACCCATGCATAGAGCGCAATCAACAGATTGACGGCCAACAGATGCAAAGAGAATGCCGAGCCTTTGAGTTGGCGTCTCATACTCCATAACGGAACGATGCCCATCGCGAGTAAAAGTAGTGTTCCTACGCCTCCAGTTTCGGCGAGGGCGCACAGCCAGTCCGAATGCGCCTCCCGATAGTAGATGGGAATGCCATCGCCGCGGTCCGTGAGCGGAGTGCGGCGACGATGGAGCAGTTCCCACGATTCGAGCCCCCAGCCGAACCACGGTTTGTCCCGCCAGATTTCCAGGGACGTGGTGTAGATGGTGGCCCGTTCACCGATTGATCCTTGCGTTTTCATGGCCGCGAGCTGAGATCGCGTATCCGCTATTCGGGCACGAATGGTTTTCCCGCCCATGTAGTAGACCGCGCCCGCAACCAACACCGTTGCGAGGCACAACCCCGCGACTTTGGCGCGGGCGCTGCCGCCGCGGCGTCGCGTGCGGGTAATCACTCGCCGGCTCTCCACTACAGTGATGCCGAGTAAGATCACGCCCAGCATCATCGTGCCCGAACGGGACGTGGTCATGGGGATCGTTACGGCGATCAACAACGCGGCCACTAACGCCCCCACCGCCGGCGAGTGGTAGAATCCTCGCCCAGCGTCTCGTCCCGCGAGACTGGGCACGAGAGCAAACCACATCATGATACCCATCAAAGCGAAGGGGCCCCAGTGGTTGTGATATACAAACGTGCCAAAAAACGTGGGGTTCGGCGATTTCACCCAGCCGAAAAACATGTCCGCGTGGACTAGTTCCTGTAGCGTGCCGAATACCGCCAAGACGGTGGTGTTCATGGCGAGCACCAGCATCAGGCGCTGAAGTAACCGTATGCTGGATACGTTTAGCGCCAGAGTGAATCCACTCAAATACAGACCGAATAGCAGCCAGAGTTCCGACAGCGCCTCGACAGGTTTGGCCCCACTGGGCAGCCAGGTGAGCGGGGCGACAGGACGGTAGACCAAACTGTCGAAAAGCGGGACCACGCGGAAATTGAGGTTGAACGCGCTCGTCACAATTTGGAGACCCAGCAGCAGCGCCGGAAGCAACCACAGTAGTGGTCGGATCAATGGCTGTCCTTGGTTTCGGCGACTCATGAAACCGGCGATGGTGAGTCCCAGACTCAACGTTCCCCATAGCGAAAGCGGAACCTTGGCCCAGTCGATTTTTCCGCCGAACATCCACGAAGTCGTGACCACGAAAATCGCCACGTGCCAAAACGTGAGCAAGCTCAGCAATCCGCTGTGGCGGTGCCGGAGTTCCGGGGATTCGTTCATTTCAAATCTCGATGGCTGGTTATCAGTTCTTGATAAAACTCGATCAACCGAGCCGCCGGTTTCTTCCAAGTGAATGCTTGTGTCACCCAGGCTTGGCCGCGTTCTCCCGCGTTGCGGAGTTCATCGGTGGTCAAGGCTAAGGCCGACTTTAACGTGCCTGCGAACTCGGCCCAACCCACGCACCAACCCGCCGCATGGACGTGAACGTCTTGCCAAGGGGTGCCATCGGTTACGAGGACCGGGACGGCGTGCGCCAAACTTTCCGCCACTACGAGTCCGAAGTTTTCCGAATGCGAAGGCAGCAAAAACAGGTCGGCGACGCCGAATGGAGGCGGCGCGCCGTCCCCATTGCAGACCATGATGAAATCGTCTGGTTTTTGCTGTGACGTGACGTGATCTCGAACGGTGTCGATGGTGTATTCGTCGTCGATACCCACGATGAGAAGAGCCCAGCCTGGGCGTGGTGCCTGGCACCACAAATTGATGAGCTCCAATACGCGCTTTTTTCGATGGAATCGTGAATAAAACAGCGCGACACGTCTGCCCTGCAGTGAAGCGGCTTTTGGGGTCCAATAGGCCTTGCTCTCCTCTCGTTGATTGGCGGTGGGCAAGGCCACACCATTGGAGGCCAGGCAACTTGGCTGCTGAAACCCCAATGCTTTTATTTCAAGTGTTTCGGCTTCGCTGGTCGTGTGCCATCCGGTCACGGCCTCAAGGGCTCCTGGGTGGATCAACACTCGGGCTACTTGCTTGCGTCGGCGGTGATGTGACCATGCCCAAGGCGTCATCATCCCGCGAGGCGCCAGCACCAATGGAACGGCATGGGTGCGCGAGAAATGATGGGCATAGTGCAGCGGTCGCAACCACACGCCATGAGCGTGCACCACCTCGTAGTCGGAATGGTGGAGGAACCTGCTCATCTGCCGGGACGGACAGGCAAATTGCGGAATATCTCTGTGAAATGTGCGCACGGTGACGTTCTCATTCTCTTCCGTGGAGGGGGCCGCGCCGGTTACGAGGATTTCGACCTCGTGGTCCAGACGAGCCTGAGCGCGCGCAAGTTCTCGCACCGAACGACTCGGTCCCCCGTGGCGTGAGGCAAGGCTGGCGACGATGTGAGCGATGCGCATAGGCTAACCGCGAGGGACTTCGCGCGGCCGAAGCGGGCGGCATGGATTTCCCGCACATACCATGCGTGCGGGAATGTTCTTAATCACAACGGATCGAGCGCCGATTACGGCGAGTTCCCCGATTGAAACTCCGGGACCGACAAAAACATCTGCCGCCACCCAGACATTGGAGGCGATTTCAATCTGTTTCGTTACGAGCGGCATCGACCACTGCTCAAAATCGTGAGAACCGGCACACAGGTAGGATCGTTGACTGATGTTAGCTCCATATCCCAAACGAATGGTTGCCAGATTATACAAAGTCACTTCGTGGCCGACCATGGTTCGAGGTTCGAGGTGCAACCGCCACGGGAATATGGTCTTCACGGTTGGAAATATCACCACTTGATCGATGCGGGGAATCTCGGCACCAAAACATCGCAGCAAGAGGGCCCGCCAACGGTGCCATGGGCGCGGACTCCAGCGAAACAGGGTCGCTTGGACGATGGACCAGGCAATGCGAAGTAGGATTTCCCGCTTGGGATAAGGGGTCGCGCAATTTTGTCCGAGAAAGGGAGGTGCGTTAGACAAAACGAATATGGATTGGCTCTATGGCTTCAATCGCTCGAGATGAGGCGATCAAAATTCTGTAGCAGAGAATCTGCGTAGGTTTGAAAATCGAAACGTGCGACCTCGTTTTGACTCTCTCGGGCCACGCGTTGCCTGAGTTCAGGATCCCGGATTAGTCGTTCTAACGCAGCGGCCAGATCCTCTGCGGCACGAATGGAACGGTGATCGAATACGAGCGCGGTGCGGTTGTTTTCGGCGAAATCTTGAAAGCATGAGAGTTGGGAAACGACGGTCGCTGCCCCCGCAGCCATCGCTTCGACCGCAGCCACTCCGAAGGTCTCTCCGTTCTCGGATAGACTGGGCAGGCAAAACACGTCCAATGATTGATACACGGCGGCGAGTTTAGCGCCATCGAATTGCGGCGGCATCCATCGAACTCGGGATGGTCCGATCGACTCGGTCATGCTCGTCTTTATTTCATTCGCATACGCATCGCCGGATCCTCCTCGGGAAATTTCTGTGGGGCCACACACCAGCACATTCCAAGGCGGAAGTCCGTCCCGTTTGCATAGGAGCGACACCGCCTCGCTCAAGACAGTAATACCTTTTTCCCGATGGATACGGCCAATGTAGCCGATGGTAACTTCACGCGAATGGTTCAGGTCAGTCGTTGCGTAAGGGGAACTCTGGGCGGACATCAGTTGCCAATCGATCGGGTAGCCCCAGACGTCGGTTACTTTGGTCAAGCGAGGATTTTCTGCGATTACAGCGGAGCGGATGTGAGTGCTGGCCGCCAACACCATGGATATCTTACGATACCAACGATACTGCCCTTTGGGGACGCGTCCGGTCATAATCACGACTTTGCCAGTAGAGCGGCGTATAGTTCCCAGCCATACCGGCAGCGCGACTGAATTCACCACCACGATATCAGCCTTGGGCAAGTGGCGATAAACGCGGAGGCTCCATTTCAAATCAAGCCAGAGATTCTTTCGTAGATTCGGACTGTGATCGTAGCCGGTCAGTCGAAGGTGCCTGATCCCTCCGGAGACAGAGTTATCGGGCAATCCCTCCCATGTTCTTGAGACAATGGTTATCTCGTGGCCACGTGCGGCGAAGACTTGGGCGAGACGATACCACGTCTTCTCGGTGGCTCCCCCAGCCAAGGGCGGTATGGGCAGGAAAAATCCGCTAACAATAGTAATTTTCATACCGTGCTGACGAATTTAAGGGCGGAGAGCAGACCGGTGGTCGCGTTTTCGTAGTTGTAGGCGGCTGCCCGACTTCGCGCATTTTGGCCGAGTGCGACGAGTTCGCTTTTGGACATGCCGTCGATTTCACCAACAATATTGCGTAGCGCTTCGAGATCACTAGCTGGAAAGACCCAGCCGGTGTCTTTGTTTGTTACCAGATCAGTTTGACAGCCTACGACATCGCTCACGATGGCGGGCCGTCCCAGATGCATGGCTTCGTTCACGGCCAGTCCCCATGTTTCATAGCGTCCGGCGGAAGGCAGGGCGAAAACGTCTCCCAACAAGTAGCGCGTGGGCATGAGTTGCTGATTGGCGAAAGGGAGAAAATGAACCCTCGGATGATCTCCGGCCGTGGCGCGCAGCGATGGTTCGAGATGTCCGTTTCCGGCGAGAACCAAATGAGTTCTTTGTGGTGCAGCTTGCACGAATGCCGAGAGGAGCATGTCGGGTCGTTTCTTGGCGGTGAATTTCCCGGCGAAAAGAATCACATGATCTTCGGGGTCGATGCCCATCTCCTTGCGTTGGTGGAGGGCGGAGGCGCAACGTTCGTTGGTGGCGGTGAAATGTGGCGTATCGACGGCGTGGGGGGCAAAAAAAAGTTTCTGAGACGGAACGCCGAAATACCGGAAATAGGCGGCATTGGATTTACCTACGGCCAACACGGCATCAACACCCGAGAACACGAATCTCAGCAACCACGTTTTGAGTCGTCGCGGGGGAGGTCCGCCAAGTAGATGGGAGTCGCCGCGAAATAGAAGCGGTGGTCGCAAACGTCGAAGTTTACGGCGCAGAATCAATCCCGCGTGCGTGGTGAAGGCATAACCGAAAAGTAACACAGCATCCGCGTCGAATGCGTCCAAACGAGCGGGCAAACCCGGATTGCGTAGACCCTTGAAGGCATTGGGTGAAGGATGGGCGGCGGTGTTGGGCACGAACTCATGGTCGTAGCCCGAGAGTAAGTCCACATCCCAACTCACGGCATGACCGAATCCCGGATCGTTTTGTTGCTTGTCGTCGGGATTGAATAAGTAAAATACCCTCAGAGCGATCGATGGGAGCCTCGAGATCTGGGCAAACCATGGAGCATAATACTGGACCGGGTGAGACAGCACGATGGCCAGTCGAGTTTTTTTGACCGTGCTGCGCTCACTAAAACTATCGAGGCGGGTGCTACTCATCGACCGATCAATCTGAGGCCAAACATGGGCCCGAGCACCATGACGACAGTGGCTTGAAACAGTGACGACAACCACGTGGCCGCGACCATTTCAACTTGGAGACTCCATGCGGTCAATAGGATGACGAATATACCGAGCGGAGACAGGAGATCTACTCCCTCCGCCGCGACGCACACGCGTTTGAAAAGCGTCCCCATCAATGCGCCAAGACCCAGGATACCTATGAATCCAAAATTTGCATATGCTTCCGCCAACATGCCGAATGCGATGGAAACGGAATCGGCGGAATATTCCGCCACCAACCCGAAATACAGGGAAAGACGGACGTTTGCTTCAAGTGCGGTGGGTTTTCCCGGCCAGAAATAGCGTGGCACAAACAACGCCGGAACGTCTTTGTAGCTTTCTCCTGAAAGAAACGGAAGTTTGTCCGGAACACGATCCACAGTGACGGCAATGATTTGGAATAAAGAGGCACGTTGGATCAAACTTGCATCAGTATCATTCTCGGAACTGTTTTCGCCGTGCCCTGAAATGCCCAGAGCAAACCATTCCTGATAGAATGAATAGAGGTCAGTTAGTTCAGGGGCACGTTTTGAATCGCCGCCCCAATAAATTTTTCGCATTTCTGATTTCCCGCTGTGTAACAATCCGAGAAAGGGAATCGAAATGGCGATTGCCAGTAGTGGAATCTTTCGACTCGTGGTGGTATAGGCGATGAACGACAGCCCTAAAATAGAAATAACATTAATTAGGTAAAGCTGAGAGGCTAACATCGCAGACTGGGCAAAGATGTTGGCGATCAATCCGAGCCGAGCGTAACCTGATAGGCGTTGTTGTCCCCAATACCGACATTGAATAAAAACCGAGATAGTTCCGCAGCCGAAGAACACGGCGCGAAGAGGGGCGGCTAACTCGTAGGGTATCAACACGGTGAATTGCGAAATGCCAATGTAGGCCGTGTTTAGCCAGATGCCGATTGCAGACAATTTCATCGCGCTCTCCGGCAAAAGGGGGCGCGTCCACGAGCGACTAGGACGGAAACGCATCCGGGTGGTGTTGAATGCGAAAATCGCAGCGATTTGGAAAGCAACGACCGTGAATGCCGACTTGTTCAAAACCGCCGGGTCGAATCCGACTAAGTCAGATTGAGAGCCGGTGAAGGGTAGAACGTAAAACGCGACGCCGGTGAGCATGAAGATCTCGAAAACAGGAAACCAGAGCCTCATGTGTTTTGCCCACATTAAGGCTGGTAGCACGGCCAACACCAGCATCGCAGACCCCAAGGCAATTTGCGTGACATCGCGTTCGGGGTGGGCGAGCCAAATTGCGAAAATAGCTGCTGTGAGTAGTCCCGCTCCGAATCGATACAGACGATAGGAGGCCACTCTGGACGCCAGCTCTTCGGAGTGGTCATTAACTGCAGCAGTGGACGAATCTCGTGGGCTCATTGATTCATGGGCGTTGGATCGTCACACGGTTGAAGATTTCCAAATGACTCTTTGCCAGTTGGGTGCTCGCCAAACCGGTCAAGCATGCTGGCAGAGTAGTTTGCGAAGGGTATTCGCGACAAATACAATCGAGAAACGCTCCCAGAGCCGCGCCGGGATTCCGATGATCGCTCAAAACACACCCGCCGCTGGAATCACGAGGAAGCAGGTTGTGAATCACGCTTTGAGAATGCGTCATCGCGAGCCACGGTCTACCAGTCGCGAGCAATGGCCATGTCTTCGAGGGCGAATATCCGAGATCATCGGAACCTAGGACCAGATTGGCCCATGCGGACTGCAACCGAGCCAATCCGTCGAAGTATCCGATCCGCTCCGGTTGCTCGCTGACATGGGCCGACAAGCCATGCCGTGCGGCGGCGGCTTGCACGACTCCACCGCCGCTGGTGCCTGCGTAGCTGGTGCCGATGAATTCCCACGTCGGAAGGGGTAGGTCGCTGGCACGGTGGTTTTTCCAAATAGCCACGTGGGCAAACAATTTATCCAATAGTGCGGCCATATCATCACCAACTCGCCCGATGTATCTGATAACAGGTTTACTACTTTGCGCGACCGGTTTGGCGCGTGCAATAAGTTGATCGCGAACGGACCACCCGAACGGAATCACGGTGCCGTGCTCCGGTTTGAACCAAGCATACCGTCGCGAGAGGGTGGTCACGTAGTCGGCGGACACACTGACGAGATGAGAACACCGCCGTAACACGCGCGGTTCCTGTCTTTGCGCAGCCCAGCGCGCAAAACGGTGTTTCCATCCGCCGGGTGGCGGCGGCGCACCTGGGCGTTCGTAATAATCGTTCACCCACGGGTCCTGAAGATCGATCACGTAAGGGAGTCCAAATCGATCCAACCAATCGAGCGCCAACGGCAGGCAGGCAAATTGCGTAGTAGAGAAATACACGACATCGAACTGCTGTTTTTTGAGCAATTCCTCGGCGTGGCGACCGAGGTGCGATTTGATCCGCAAACCGATGTTGCGCACCCCCCATTTGGCTGCGCGAGCCGCGATTTGGTGGTGCGTCCAACCCTCGGTCGGTAACGATTCCATCAGTTCGTTTTCGACTGGGGCTAAACAATCCTCCGGCCGTGCCGAAAGCACCGTGCATTCACAGCCAGCGGTCACAAACTCGGGCAGCAAGATTCGCAACCGCTGGCCATCCGGCGCGTTCGTCGGCGGAAAATGAGGAGCCACGAACAAAAGCCGTAGCGGGCGAGCAGATGAACTCATGGTGAGCTGGAGTCCTTGATTCGTTGGGATGTCCGTTTTGGCACGCCAAGTGGATTTAGACCGAGATTACAGTTAGAGGCCGACGATCGCCGAACCTTCATGTCGCACAAATTTCTTATTGACGAGGTGCCATGCGCCTAAACCGTGCGTTCAGAGTCGCTTCGCCAGTCGTCGCCACCATCGATTGTGCGCGAGTGCCGTTCTCGCTTCGGTCCAATCCACGAGTGAATCGTTGATGTCATGGTCTCCGCGCTGATCATAGGGAATGTCTCCAGACTTACAGCGCGCAATCAAGTCGGGAAGTTTATCGTAAAAGTCGCGGCATCGATAGGGCGGGTGTAGGTGCCACATTCCTTTTCCGGTTCCGAGGAATTCGCGTCGCACGAGACCGTGCTTTCGCATGGCCGAGGTAAACAGGTGCTCGGGTAGATCCTCTGCTGGATTGCCCTCAACCATGGCCTTGATCGAATCCCTCCATACCGGAGGGCGACGCGGCTCCAGAGCTCGGATTGTGTCTCGAAAACGCGTTTTAGATAACATAAACAAACGCGTGCTCATGAAATCGAAATCATGAGTGTTCGGTCGGTTGGGCACGGGTGACGTGACTTGGGAGTGAAGCGCACCGTCGGGCGCAGGCGGACCTGGTAGAGGCGCACTGATAAGCACGCGTTCATCGGCGGCTTGATCGGCCAAGGCTTCTTTCATCCAATGCGGCGAGTGCCCACCGAAAAGCAAGTCCGAATCGAGATGCAACACATGATCGTGGCGCGCCTCGGAGAGCCCAAAGAGGTAGGCGTAGTAGGGGCCGCCGCGAAAATCCTTGCGAGGCACCGGAGTCTTCCCGCCTAAGAACGTCTCGGCGACTTTTTGTTCGGCACTTTCCTCGTAGTCGACAGTCACAATGCGGGCATCGGCGATGGAGTGCGCGAGTTCGAGGATGCGGTCACGGCCGACTTCCCAATCGATCGCGAATCGGCCGGCACTCCGATGCAGGTCGATTGTCAGCAAAATCTCGTCCACCTGCCCGCGCCAAGTGGAGATCTGATGCGGCAACAAATACCTGGCATGTCGGAAGTCGGATGGAGCCAGGCTGATTTGCAGCGTGACGAGTGGAAGGCTCATGCGTTCAACGCAGTCGCGACCGCCGCGAGCAATACAGTTTCGCTTTGATTCCAATTGAACATCGTTTCGGCTGCTTGACGGGAAGCTGTTCCCATTTGGCGCAGCAGCTTGTGATCCTGCAGCACGGCATCCAATTGAGTCGCTAATCGCTTCGGGTCCGACAGGTCGTCGAGTAGCGCAGCGCAAGGAACTTGATCAAAAACTTCTCGTTGCCCGGCGGTCGGTGTCGCCACGATCGCCAGCCCAGCATCGAGGTAGTGGAAGATTTTATTACTCACGGTGAGATTTTTGTTCGCCGGGGTATCTGGTTCGAGGGCGAGACCGAAATCGTGAGTGGTGAAAAGAAGAGGTAATTCGCTGGGCGGGAGAGTAGGCTGAAAGTGCAAACGTAATCGGTGGGAAGCATCGAGCAGACTCAGAAGCGATTCTCGAAATGACTCGTCGACCTGACCAACGAGACAAACTTGCGAGTTTTGAGTCGTGAGATTCCACGCGGCTAAAAATTGTTCGAGCCCTCGCCCGGGTCCAATTGTCTGGGATAGCCAAACGAATGATGGCGATTGTTGGCGAGGGAGCGGAGCGGGTGTTCCGGACAATGGAAACGCGTTGTAAACTACTTTGGGGGGAGGGGTGCCGTAATGAGCCGCCAAGGCCTCGGCCATCGCTTGCGAGGTAGTGGTGACATAACTCGCCGTCGTTAGCAGCGTGCGCTCGGTTTGGGTCAGTAGTTGTAGCGGACGGAACAGACGGGCGTCGGAGAGCAAGTCCTGACTGTGCCAATCTTCCAAGTCCGCCGCCACCCTACGTCCTTCGCGATTCAACTGGGCGGCGACAATCAACGGCAATTCCGTGTGAGCGATAATCAAGTCGCCTGTATGTCGACGTGCCAGTCGCAGCAAGGCGTGATACGGTCCCAGTCGCGCGGGGTGAGCGATCGCCCCGCGTAGCAGGATCCAAGTCAGCAAACGTTCGAAAAAATAGACGATACGGACCGGGATGTTGCTCCCCATGCGATCCAGCACGATTTTATGAAAGCGAGCTTTCTCCAAAATGGCTGCGTCGCGCGCTTCGAAATGGGGATCGTGAGCGATCGCCAGCACGGTGACGGTGTAGCCCGCAGATGACAGAGAACGCGCTTCTTTGAGGACGCGTGGGTTGCGGCACAGTGGTCCCGAAGTGAGGATCGATATCCGTTTACTCATCGTCGGATGATGGAGGCCCACCGACGCGCAGCCCGCCAACCGAAGAGTCGGGCCACCAGCTTTTGGCGACCGCCCAATGGCGGGGACACAGTCGATCCGCCCAAGGCATGGGAACGTTTGGCGGCATCCCGCGATAGGATAGGTGCGTCGGGGTAAAGCTCATAGCATAAGTGTTGCCAATGATCCGCCATAGCTTGGCGGGTTTCGGGGCGATCACTGGCGGCGAAGAGATGCGATTGGAGGAGTTCCCCGGTATGATGGAGCGACTGCAACGCGGTGAGGGATTTGCGATCGCTGAGACTGCCAGATAGGCCCGATCGATAGTAACTAGCCGCAGCGGGGTCGGTGGTGAAGCGTAGTCCGGCCGATGCCAAAGTCACTCGCGCGAAATATTCCCCGTCATCATTCAACGTGAGCGATTCGTCCCATTCACCGGCGCGTTCAGCGACCTCTCTCGGCACGAGCCAGGCCGCTGGGTGAATCATTTTTAGATGAGCGGCGTGGGCGATGATCCATTCAATGGGCTCGAAATCTCGGAAGACCTCGTCGTCGACAAACCGAGCGTCGGCAGGGGAATCGTGAAAACGCCCCCACCGACACGTCGCCAACGCGTGCGCCGGGGACCGGGCCAATATTTCCAATTGCAGTTTGATCTTGTCGCGGGAGAGCAGGTCATCCGCATCCAGATATTGGATATATTCGCCCCGGGCCAAGCGCAGGGCGTGGTTGCGGGCGGCGGCGGCTCCGGCATTTATTTGACTCATCACCTTAACCCGGTCCGGGAATCGAGATGCAATTTTTTGTCCGCGTGCCAACGTCTCATCCGATGAGCCATCGTCGACGACAATGATTTCACAACGCTCATGACTCTGCTCGATCGCCGATCCGACGGAAGCATTGATCCAAGGCCCAGCGTTGAAGGCAGGAATCAGTATGCTGACAAGGGGAGCAGCGGTCATGCTGGTGGCAGGACGAGCCGCCAAGCTTGTCGGTGAATTGCGATGACGAGGCTCGGTGTCACGATGAGGATTCGACGACGGCTTGAGCTGCTCTTGGTAGTGTGCACTTGCTTATTGCTACCGAAGCATGCGCTGATTAGCGCTAGCCACCATTGTTGGATCAAGAAACCGAGGTCTTCTTTTTTTCGCCGAATAGTGCATGACGTCGGGCACCTAGCCATATGCGAAGGCGTTCCCGGAGGAAGAGCGTTCGCTGACGGTGGTGTCTGAATATCGTTGGGTATGGCACGAATTTACCGTCGGACTGATGCCGATGTGGTTCACCCCATTGGCTGGGATCTGGCGAGCGCGGGATTCTGTGCTTCTCGGCCAAAAGCGAAAGAATCGATTGGTCGTGACGGTGCGCGAGGAAGTCTGGGAGGTTTGGCTCACCGAATCGGTTTGGCGCATCTGTGATGAGTTCGTGACTGTCGGCCCAGGCGATCCATTCAGCGATGAATGCGAGCGCGGTCGGGGTGCGCTGGAGGACGAGGAAGGCTGCATTAACCTGCTCTGCCTGCCAGTAGTGAGGCATATCGCAGTCCATGAGCACAAAGCAGTCGCGCTTGACGTAGGTTACGTTTTTGTAGCCATGGACCTGAAACATCAGCAAGCCATTACGTTCCCGACATAAGGGGAAGAGAGATTCGGGCGAGGCGACGAAGGCGGTGCCAGCGTCGGCATAGATCAGAAATTCGTCACTCGGAAGAGCGCGCAACGACTCTAGAATGAGAAAAGGCTTCCAGAGCCAGTAACCCGCGCCTTTTGAGGCTCTGAGTATGTCACGGTTGCGCTTGCTCCAACTAAAATGGGATATGGAGCAGGGCTCATGCGCTTTTACGGAAGTGGCACCGAACTCGTGCGCGGAGGCGACGAGATGTTTTCGGGCAGTTTGATAGCGCGCGTCGGCAAATGTGAGTAGGTGCCAAGACGGAGATAAACTACGGGGCTTACTTACAGGGGGCTTCACTGGTTGAATTCAACAAGGACGGTATCGGCAGCCATGCGACCGGCGATACGCTCCCTTTTCAATTGGTGAACTAAAATTCGAAGCGTTGTGGGGATGTGGGCCAACATCGCGACAGTCTGCCGTATACGACTAAGAGGTCGAGTAGGTCCGACTAAGCGGTAACGGGTCGTCTGAAACATCCGCGCAAGCAAGGGAGCGGCTGGTGGCATGTGAAGCTTGACTTGCATTCCCTGTAACGCGGCGAGTCGTTGATAGGCAGTTTTGTTCCATCGGCCAAGATGGTGGGGGGGGTGATTTTGGACATCAAACCAATCAGATTCGAAGCTCATCGGAGAATATGGCGTGCTTACGAAAAGACGGCCTATCGGGGCGAGAAACTGTATCATTTCACCGATGAAATCAACGGGATCGGCCACATGTTCGAGGCAGTGAAACGCAGTTACACAATCGAACGACGAACGTAAGGATTCGTCCTGGGCGATCGCCTCGCTCATTGTATTGTTGAGTGCGTGAATTCCTCGTTCTCGGCATTTCGAGATGGCTGATGGGGTTGAATCCAACCCCCATTTCTCTACTCTGGGCGGTAATTTGGCGAGAAAGTTGCCTGAACCGCAGCCGATGTCCAACACGCGGAGCGGACGGTCCCATACGGCCACGTCGTTCAGCTTGGCGGCTACTATATCGTATTCCCAGCGGTGGTCAGGATAGTAATGCGGCATATTACTGATCCATTCGTAGAAAGCGTTATTCCCTGGTATCCTCGGCTCTGCGAATTCGAAACCAGTTTCGCTGCAGCGCCAAATAGCATAGTCACACGGGACGATGTCCTCAGGTGGAGTCGCGTTAAAATATCGGGCCAGCTCTTCTTTAATAAAAATCCGGGGAAGGTCGCGAATTTTTACCGGCGGAAGTGAACTCAAAGGAGAAACAGGAATAGGCATAACACCGTGCGCTTCTGAGTTGTTTGACACCGGCGGGGATCAGCATACCCACGAGCGTGCGAAATAGTCATGTTGATTGCAAAGCGAGTCGCCATGCTTGTCGGTGATAGGCAATGCGCGACAGGTCCACGTAGTGATGCATCGCAGCAGTGGGATGGGCGATTTCTCTGCTCGAGGGCATGGTGATATAGTCCGTCGCGGGGGCGATCGCCGCAGGACCCTCTCGAGCCACCAACATAGCGAACAACGCTTGTTCAAGGTAGTAGTTGGTGCCGTGTAGTTCGGTCATGCGGCGGGACGCGTATTCCAAGAATTCCCAATCAATCTGTTCGGATCGGATGGCACAGACGCCAACATTCACCCGGTCCCCGATGGGAGCTCCCGTGAGTTCTTCCATGAGACCACGCGGATAGCCGTAATTTTCCTGAGCATCGATAGCGTGCAGTGGAGGGCCTGATGATCGCGCCCAGTCCAATAGAAAGCGGGGCTCCCGCCAAAACAACAAATCGCTGTCGAGCACCAAACGTGGGCCGACCCGGGCGAGATGGACATCGATGATCTTTCGAATGTGCGGATAATTTTCCCAGCGTTCACATAAGACGGGGAACTGCTCCCGAGGTAAAAACTCGTTTCTGCGTTCTACCAGTGTTTGGTGGGCGTGGAGCACGAGGTCGGGGAAAATGCGTTGCAATGAATCGATCGACTCACTGTGCAATGTTCCGTCGTCATACAGATTCACCGCGATCGGGCAGGGGCAGTGGCGGGCAAGTGTGTAGAGGCAAAAAGCGCTTTGATAAGCGAAGTTTCGACCTGTGAGCAGATGCACCTCAAGCGGTGTTCCTGCCGCCGACGAGACGGTTGGAAGCTTTGCGATGGCCTCCTGCATTTCGGTCCGAGCCCTAGCCGTCCTCCGCTGCGCCCATGGTCCCCCCTGGCGCAGGGAACTGCGAACAGCGCCCAATGGACGATGATAGGCCAAATACAGGGCACGACCAAACAGGCTCATTTTTTTCTCACAAGAGTGATGGAAGGAGCGTCGCTCATCGATGGGCGCGAGCGGCGATCAATTGCGCTTGAAATAGCTTGGAGACTTGCGCGTGGCCAAACATGGCTTCGCCCGTCTCCAAGGCGGCGCGGGCCAGCGACTCCCTTCGTTCTGGATCCTCCACCAATGTTCGGACCGCGCTGACGAGCGTTGATGCGTCATCATCGGTGACGAGCAGGGCGGCCCCGGGATTTTCTTTCGCCCAACGGGTGGCCGTTCCGAATATCGGAGAACGCACTAAAATTGGTAGACCGACGACGGTGTAGTCGGCCAATTTACTGGGGAAACACAGTCGCACATTGGCTTCGTCTTCGGGGGCGAAACTCATCGGCAGATACATGGCGTCGGCTCGGTTGATGAGATCCTCGTGCAGTTCGGCCACGGGGCGAAACGCAGCGATTTCCAGATTATCCGAACGCAGACCTTCCCGGCGAAGATTCTCCATCGATAGTGCCTGATAGACGCGGAGTTTTACCCCCAATGGCGCGACGGTATTGGCAAAATCAATCAGGGTCCGACGTTGGCCGATCGACGGTGCCGACCCAGCGTAGGCGAAAACAAACTCTCCCGCGTTCGGACGGCGAAGTCGTGGTCGAACCAGCTTCACGCAGTCCCTTGCTCGCGACGGATAAATGATCGTGCCTCGCGCCTTATACTGGCGGGCGTAGGATTCCTCCATGGCGGGCGACACCGGCATGCGTGCGGTCGCATTCCGATAAAGCTGACCGAACTCGCGATCTGCCCGAGGACGAAGCTTGAGCGGTAGGTTTAACGTTCCCGCCCAATCGTCATGAGCCAGTAGATGCAGGGGGACCCCTGCTGCATTGGCAGCGGCTGCGGCGGCATGTGCGCCGTAACCGTGGGTGACGCTTAATATCGCCTCAGCGCCAAAGGCCTGCAATCTCGAAACGGTTTTTCGGCCTTGCCTTGCCGCGTTGAGGTAAACCCAAACACTGGCCAATCGGGCGAGACGGCTGCGCAACAGTCGGTCTGTGAGTAGCGAGAATTTTTGGGTCGGGACTTGAGGGAGTTCGGTCGCTGGATCGGCTTTATTGTGGTCTGATTCCAACACCAATAGTTTGTCGGCGGGATAGCTCTCCAGTAGTCGGAAGAGCAGGGCAGGCCCTGCCGAGATATTGCGAATGGGCACCTCGCCGATGTAAACCAACCGTGGTAGCTGTCGGCTGTTGGGTGGACTCATGTTTGTGGGAAGTTGATTCATGGTTGCAAATCAGCTTGACCGTGCAGGCGGCCCACCAGCCCGTGGTAGCGAATAGAGTGTGCGGGGCTTTTCCAGGCGCGAGTCCTTACCCAGAGCCGAACCGAGCGCATGGGAACCGACCAACGTGGAATCCAAGGCCAAGGGCAAAACCCATGAATATTTAAAACAGCCACCCAGGATCGTTGAACATCTCGATTGAGTCGCCCGAGGTAGTCGGGCCGCAAGCGGCCTGACGGAATGAGATGGGTGAGGCGGAGTTGGGGAAGATGGGCGATATCGCCTCCACCATGCATGGCGGTGAAGACCATGTCGTTGTCTCCGCCGGAAGTGAGTTGCCCGGCGCGTCGATCAAGGGTGATGCGAGTTGGTGAATTTTTCACCAATTCCGCGTATTCTTTCGCCGCCGCCAGTCGGATACACAGGCCTGCTCCCACCGGAGCAATCGATGGCCATTCCTTGCCCGCTCCACCTCGGACAATTTGTTTAGTCGGGCCGACGTCTCGCAACGCGAGCAGATCGTAGAATTCGTGCAACCATGAAGGGGGCGTGGATTCAAATTCGGGTTCAATCGGCCCACCGGCGGCGACGAGGTTTTCGTTCGCCGCGAATTCGTTCGCCGCAACCTCCAAATATTGCGGAGCTAAGACATTGTCGTCGTCGACAAAGATGAGCAGGGAATTTCGGGCAGCGGATATGCCCGCAAGGCGCGCCGGCGTCAGACCGGCTCGGGGTTCGTATATTACTCGAATGCCCAAGTGGCGGGAGGTAACGGGCAAACTGGCATCGGCGAGAGCGGGGCTGGAGCCATTGTCGACGATCACGACTTCGAAATCGGCCGCATCGAACGACTGGCAGGACAGACCGTCCATCGTCCGGGCGAGTCGGCCCGGGTGCGGGTTGCGCGTGCAAATGATGACGCTGATTTTCACAGCGTTGCCCCACGGTGGTGCTCAGGTTGGCGCAGCAAGGGGAGGAGGTGCTCGACGACGGAGCGGTCGTCTCCACAGCAGGCCTGGTGCAGGTGGCGGATCGGGTCCCCGAGGCAATGGCGGAGGGGGCTCACGCGGACGGAGGGCGGCGGCGGAGCAGAGCGCTTTTCCAGTTTCCCAGGCGGAAGCGGAGAGCTATAAATCGTCGGCGCATGTGGAGGGAGGCGCGTGCGCGGTCTCGGCCTATGTTGGCGGCGGCGCGGCGGATGATTAGAGGGCAGGTGACGCCGAGGGAGTGTGCGAGGCGGGTGGTGCTTTCCACGGGCTGGGCGAGCAAGTCCTCGTAGGCGATATCTATACGGGGAGCGGGGAATCGTTTGAGTTGCCAAAGGGCTGCGGCGGCGTAGCGCTCGATCATGGCTCGGAGGCGCGTGGGGTCCCGGTCGGCGTAGGCGGCCACGTGATCGTGTTTCAGAGCGCTTTGGAGGGTGCTCTCGAGGTCGCGGGTGATGTGGACCACGAGGGTGGTGGCGGGGGCGAGAAGTCCGGCGTCAAACCAGGCGGCCAAGGTGGCGCACATACGGGGATCCTTGATGCCGGCGAGAGGCGCGGCGTGGAGCCATGCGAGGTCGGTCCCGAGCAGGTGGGAGCGATCGCCGTGGGCGAGTAGATTTCCGGGGTCGCCGGGGTTTTCCAAGGTGCCGTTGGTGGAAGCGATGAAATCGCGATTTGCGTCGTTGACGACATCGCGTTCCAGATAACCGGAAGGGTTACGTTCGTCGGCGGGAATGAGTCCTTCCGCTGGGCCGAAGTCGGCACCTAGATCAGAGATTATTCGGGCGGTGAGCGACGTGCCTGAGCGATACGGACCGAGGACGATGACGACGCGAGGGACGGAAGGCATGGTGGTTTGGGCCGGGCGGAAGAGGAGGGGGGTCAGTCGCGAAGCCCGAGGCGGCGACCGAGGCGGATCCAGAGCGGGGGAAGTGGTGCTAACTCGGGGTAGACGTGGAGGTGACCATCGTGCCAGGTGTGGACTCGTTTTCCGGGGTGGCGATTGAGCTCCTCTGCTATTGCGGGAAGATGGGGGGCGCGGCCGTGGAGGACGCGAACGGGCCCGGAGGCGAAGCCCGGAAAGATGAAGCGACAGTTATATTCAGGGGGCAGGGTATGGACGGATAATTCGCTTTCCCAGAGGGCTTGGCGGAAAGCGGGTTGGTCATAAACGCGGTGGGGATCGCGGTCGCGGAGCTGGGCGTGCAGTTTCAGCCAGCGGTGTAGAAAAGCGTGGAGGCGGGAAGAGTTACGGAGGAAGAGGACACCTGTATTGAACTCGGGAAAGGCGTCGCCCGGGGGGGGGACCTCGTAGGTGGCGGTGATGGCGGCGCGGGCGACGGCGAGGTCGAAACGGGCGAGGAGGTCGAAGCCAGGTGTCAAGAGGCCGCAGACATAGGTGTCGGTATCGAGAAAGAGGATCTCGGAGGCTTCGAGGCCGAGGAGACGCTCGATTTTATCGGCTGAGGCACCGAGGGTCTTGGCGAGGGGAACGACAGTGTCGAAAAGGTCGAGGCGCGGGGTAAGCTGGGTGAAGAGGGTGACGGGGATGCCGGGCAGGTGGGGGCGGAGGGAGGTGACGGAGGCTTCGGCCTCGGCGAGATGGCGCGGAGTGGTGGCAACGTAGACGGCGACGCGGGTGGGCATGGGAAGGTTAGCGAGGAATGGTTTGCCAAGACGGTGGAATAAGATCGGTAAGCGCAGCCGGGCGGTCGAGGAGCCAAGGCGTTGGTGCGATCACGGTGCGGTCCCTCCCGGGGTGGAGCCAAGCACCCCACCAGGCGAAGGTGCTGTTGGAAAGGATTGCGTGGGGAAAGAGGCTCATTAGGTAGAGCTCCTCGTGGGCCCGCCAACCCCCGGCCAGGTGGATGATGCGAAATCGGAAGCCGGAGGGGAATACAGCCGCGATCGAGGATGGCTCGTCGGAAAAGACATAAAGGCGGACGCCGGGGTGAGCCCGACGCAATTCCTCGATGGCGCGCCGATAGTAGTCGACACCGAGGACGCCAATGGTCTTGGCGAAAATAGGATTTCGCGCATAATCGCCACGCCGGAAGTGGACGAAGGCGGTGGGGCCGGGGGAACTGATGTCGGCTGCGATCGCCCGGGCTTCTTCGCCAAGAGGGTAGCGAAGAGTAAAATGTTGTCGGATCAAGTCTTCAATAGGGGCGAAATAGGCTGGACTCTGCCACATGCCGTCGAGGTAGGCGGGGGCCGGCCATTCGAAGAAACCAGGAAAGTGGCGACGCGTCGGTTCTCGATGCCAATGGCCGACAAAAGTGAGACGGTCGCGGATAAAATGAAGGCGGGCGAGACAGGCGAGGCGAAGGAAGAGCCGTTCTGAACGGGAAAGACGCCGACCGCGGACGTGCTCGATCTCGGCGGCGGCGGCGAAGTGTTGCCCGACGTTGAGGGCAGCGAGGGCGTAGCGATTGTGAGGCTCGCGTTCCGGGTCGAGGTGATAACGCGTGACGTCGAGCCGGAGGGTGGTGCGGTGATGGGCAGCGAGAGCGAGGCCGGCAGCATATTGGAACATCTGGTTGCCCAGGCCGCCGCTGAGTCGGGTGATGATCATCGCTAGTGGAGTGGGAGGAAGGCGGTGGTGTTATCACCCTCGACGACATAATCGTAGCCGTAGCCGCTCAGTTCCCCGAGGAAGTGTCGATATTCGGCGGGGTCGGCGCAGGCGTGTTCGAAATGAACGATTGGAGGGCGAACCCGTTGCCAGTCCCAGAGGCGGAGAAGCGTGAGATCGTAGCCTTCGGCGTCGATGACGAGCACCTCGGTTTCGGCGAGACGCGATTCCGGATCGAGATCGGACCAGACGATGACGTCGATCATGTCTTGCACAATACCGGAGTCGGAGAGTCCCAGATCACGGCAAGCGGTCAGTATGCGGTTATAGTCCAGGGTGGCGAGGCCCTGGGCGAAGTTCGGCAACCCGGGGATGGAGGCGTCGATGCGGTAGAAGGGGCGTGTGGCTCTGCCTTCTGCGATGGCGGCGGGGACAATTCGTATGCGCGGGGCGCGACGGTGTAGCGACTCCAGTTTCACAACGAAATCGAGATTGGGCTCGACGAGGGTGCCGTGCCAACCGAAGGCGCGAATGAAGGAGAATATCGGGTCGTTGCGTTGTCCGTCATTGGCGCCGATTTGGAGGAATCGGAGCCCGTGTAGGTCGCGAAAGGCGCGATGCATGGAGTAGGCGAGTCCGTTGGACGGGAGCGGGTTGAAATATCGGGCAGCAGGGTGGTCGGTTTTACAGACTAGCAGGCCATGGTGTCTCAGGATGGAGCGGGTCCCTGTCTTGAGCCGACCGACCAGTGTGGATAGGTTAAGCGTCGACATGGGCAATTAGAGACTGCGGGTCTCGACCGAGGTCGAGTTGAGAACCACTCCTACTCCGGTAGTGCGCGGATAATACCCATCGGAGGTCGGTGATGGATTCGCCTCGATTTCGAAGCGCAAGCCGGGCAGGCGATGAAGAGTTTGGTCGTTTTCGCTGAGGCTGGCACTGACGATATAGCTGTCCGCCTCGAAGGTGACTCGATCCTGGGTGAAGACGGTTTCGTAGTCGCCGGCGGCTTGGGCCACCGGCAAAGACCACGCGGTTTGAACGGAGCTACCGCCACTTTTCCGCAGGCCGATACTGACGACGCAACGTTGAAAAGGGCGTTCGAGTCGGTAGCGCACGCGAATGCGCCATGGCTCGGCGAAGGGAAGGGCTGCGGGTCGTCTGCCGTCGGCGGTCTCGGTCGCGAGTTCGAGGAGGCTACCCACGTTTGTAAGGTGTTCGGGAACGGATACGTTGGTCACCGGCGGGGTTTCGGAGCTTTGATAGTGGCGAAGGACCACCGAGCTTTCGTCGTCCAGCCGGAGGCGGCCGTTTTGGAGGAAAAGACCGCGGTGGCAAAGCTGGCGTATCGAAGCGAGGTTGTGGCTGACGAACAGCACGGTGCGGCCTTGATTAGAGGATACGTCCTGCATTTTCCCTAGGCACTTCTTTTGGAACTGCGTGTCGCCCACCGCGAGCACCTCGTCGACGATGAGGATTTCGGGTTCGAGGTGGGCGGCGACGGCGAAGGCGAGGCGGACATACATGCCGCTACTGTAGCGTTTCACCGGCGTGTCGAGAAACCGTTCCACCTCGGCGAAGGCGACAATCTCATCGAATTTTTGGCGGATCTCGGCGCGACTCATGCCGAGGATGGCCCCGTTGAGGAAAATGTTTTCCCGACCGCTTAACTCGGGATGAAAACCGGTGCCGACTTCCAGCAAGCTGGCCACGCGACCGTTGAGTTGGATGAGTCCCGTAGTGGGTTCGGTGATACGCGAAAGGATCTTTAATAGGGTGCTCTTGCCGGCACCGTTGCGCCCGATGATACCAACGACTTCACCAGGCTGCACGGTGAAGTTGATGTCGCGCAGGGCCCAGAACTCTTCCTGCTCCATCCGCTTCCGCCGGAACCGCGACCAGAGCCCGCCAACGCCGTGAGAAATGGCGTCGCGCAGGGTGTCATGGCGAACTTCGTGACCGATGACGTAGCGTTTGGACAGGCCTTCGACGGTGATAGCCGGGCTGGATGAACTCATATGACGTCGGCGAATTTCTTTTCGGTTTTGCGGAAGAACCACAGCCCGCCGAACACGGCGATGGCGATGACGGCGGAGGAGGTCGCGAGACTGGGTAGTGAGAGGTCCTGCTGGCCTCCAAGGAGGCACCAGCGGAAACCGTCGATCACGCTGGTCAGAGGATTGAGAGCCATAAGCGCGCGCCAGTTCGGGAAGAAGTCGGTGCGGTATCCCACTGGGGATACGAAGATGCCGATTTGCAGGATAAAGGGCACGATGAAGCGAAAGTCCCGATACTTCACGGTCAACGCCGTCATCCAGAGACCGAGTCCAAGCGCGGCCGCCAAGGCCATGAAAATGAATACGGGTAACACCAGCCAATGCCACGTCGGCCAATGGCCAAACCATGCCGAGACCGCGAAGAAGAGTCCGAATACGACGGTGAAATCAATCAGGGCAACCCCGAGCGAAGAAAGCGGCACAATCAGGCGCGGAAAATATATTTTTGAAATAAGGCTGGCGTTGCTGACCAGACTGCCGCTTGAGCCGGAGAGCGAGGCGGAGAACAGTTGCCAGGCCATCAAACCAGAAAGCACGAGCACTGGATACGGCACCCCGCCGTCAGGCATCTTCGCCAACCGTCCGAATACGAAAACGAAGATAGTCGTGGTGACGGCAGGTTGAATCAGAGCCCAGGCAATGCCCAGCGTTGCTTGTTTGTAGCGCACCTTAACGTCGCGCCAGGCTAGGAAACCCAGTAGTTCTCGGAAACGCCAAAGGTCTCGCCAGTAGTGCCGCTCGGCGCGTCCGGCTTCGATGATCAGTGCTTCAGGTGAGGAGGACACGGAGGGAAAGAGAGACGTAGAGGAAAGGAGGCACAAGGACCATTGCGCGTCAGATCAGGAGTTTAGATGGATGCAAGCAGAGGCTTGAGCCGATCACGGAATATTTCGAATGAGAAATGTTTACTGTAAGTTTGGAGCGCGGCGCGTGACCAATTTTGCTGCATCACGCGGCAGCATGCCGTGGCCAACGCTTCCCGGTCACCCCAACCTGCTAGCTCGCCGACTTCTGGCACGACGAGTTCGGGAGCGGCCCCGGCGTTGGCAGCGACACAAGGCACGCCGAGAGCCAAGGCCTCCAGATAGACGAGTCCGAATCCTTCGTCGCGACTGGGGAGGGCGAACAGTTGGGCCGATCCGAGGTGATGCGCCAATTCGTCGTCGGGCAGGAACCCGGTAAACTCGACCGCGCCGGGCGCGACCCGGTTGGCCAGCTCTTCCAATCGAGCACGATCGTCGCCTTGACCGATGACTCGAAGCCTTGCAGCAGGAATGTTTTTCTGAATCAACGGAAGCGCTTCAATCAGTTGATCGACACCTTTGTAGCGGTCCGCGTGGGAGAGTCGTGTGAGTGCGACGATTGACCCCGTTTGTGTAGCGGGCAGCGAGGTCTCTGGCCGTAAAGGATCGAGGCAATTCGGCAGAACATGCATCTGCTGGTCGGTCAATGTCGGGCAGGCAGATTGCACGCGTTGTCGCGTGTGTTCGCTTACTGCCAGTATGCTGATCCGTCGGGCCATTTTGCTCCGGGACTTGGACCAAGGTTTCCATAATTCGATGCCGTGGGCGACCAATGCTACCCGTAAGGACGGTGCTAGTTTCTGACAAATCGCAGCCAGTGGCAACAGATTAACGTGACCGCAAATGATGAGATCGAAGCGGTGGGCCAATAGCAGAAACCTCAGTGAAAAACTCAGGCGCTTGCCTCTGCCAGCCAACTGTTTGACCAGCGATTTCGAGGCGTAGTCTTTCGGTTGGCTCGAAGTTGGCGGCGTATCGTTTAACGCTGCCAGTCCCACTTCGCCGCCTTCGGCGTCGGCGATCTCGCACAACGCTTTCAGGTATAGCCGCATCATGCGTTCGATACCACCTTCGGATGCGAAAACGGCCGGGGCGAGTAGCAGCGTTCTCATGCCGACGATCCTCGGTTGAGAAACGCAACCAAAACGGCGAGGCTCCAGACTCGCGACCAGTCCTTGTCATCGCTGCCGGCGAGAAACCGCTGCCAATAGGCGACGGTGTTATTCGCGTGAAGCAATCCACTGCGGCTGACCGACGCGGGGGATAGCGTTTCATCGATAAAGGGCTTCAAGGTGGTGCGCATCCAGCGCGGAAAAGGGAGGCTGAACCCTTGCTTGCGCCGATTCATCAACCCGGGCGGCAGGATGTCGGCGACGGCTCGCGTGAGTTCTCCTTTAGGCGTTTTTTGATCAAATCGCAGCTCGGAACGCTGCCGCCACAACCACTCAATCAGTGGTCGGTCCACCAAAGGAACACGGAGTTCCAGTGACGCTCGCATGCTGAATACGTCGCTGTCGCGCAGTAGCACATCAGACATGTAGGTGCTAAGTTCCCAAGCGCTTACGATCTCCTCCGGCGATGCGTCCACCATGCTTTCCCGTAGACCGGCTTGAGCCGGGTGGCTGGTCAGTGCTATCGGGTCGACCAGTAACTGGGCACGGGCATCATCACTGAGCACTTGACGTTGGCGGTCGGCCACGTCGTGCAGGTCACGCGCATGTCGCAGCACATCGGCCAAGCGCCGCGCTCGCGTGCTGCCTCGTGCCAATTGTCGGCAAACGGCTTGGCGCAAAGGTGAAGGGATAGCCTTCCACCAGGGCAACCAGCGGGCGATTTGGGGCGTTTGTTGAAACGTGCCGTAACCACCGAACAACTCATCTCCGCCCAAACCCGATAGGGCAGCGGTGACTCCGCCGGCTCGGGCTGCCCGCGACACGACGAAGGTGTTCAATCCGTCCCCGGTGGGTTGGTCCAACGCATCGAGAAATGCCGGAAGCGTATCCGCCGCTTGGGCACCAGTGAGCGTGATGGGGTGGTGGTCGGTGCCGAAATGTCGGGCGGTCTCGGCCGCCGCCCCCGCCTCGGAGTAAGCGGTCTCTTCAAACCCGATGGAGAAGGTTTTGAGCGGAGCGGAACTACTTTGCGTCATCAGCCCGACGACCAGAGCCGAATCCAATCCGCCCGATAAGAATGCCCCCACCGGCACATCGGCCAAGCGGTGCATGGCGATGGAATCATCAAGCTGGCGACGTAGTTCCGAGGTGAATTCTTTGGCGTCGCCGAATGACGACTTTGTCGCGGCGGTGGGGAAGTTCCAATACTGCTCGATGGTGAACTCGCCGTCGCGCCATACTCCGACTTCTGCGGGACGCAGACTTCGCGCGTGGCGGTAGATGGTGCGAGGCACCGGCACGCCGAGATTACGGAGATAGTCATCGACGGCGACCGGATCGATGGCTGCGTCAAAATGCCCGCTGGCGCGCATGGCGTTCAGCTCGGACGCGAACAACAGTTCGCCATCCCGGATACTGTAGTAGAGTGGTTTGATGCCCAGCGGGTCGCGAGCCAAGTGCAGGGTGTGAGCGGTATGGTCCCAAACCGCCACCGCAAACATCCCCCGCAACCGGCCCAGCACCGAGGGGCCCCAGGTGGCCCAAGCCTGCAACAACACCTCGGTGTCGCAGTGCGTGTTAAAAACGACTCCTCGCGCTCTCAACTCTTCGCGGAGCAATTCGTGGTTGTAGATCGCGCCATTGAAGACGATTTCGTAGCGACCATCGTCCGTGCGCATGGGTTGATGCCCGTGCGCTGGATCAAAAATCGCCAGCCGTCGCATTCCCATGGTGAGATCACCACAGGTGGTCATGCCTGCGTCGTCCGGTCCGCGATGCAGCATGGCAGTTTGCATGCTTTGGACGGCGTTCTCTCGTCCTTCCCGTGGCGTGCGTTGCGACCAAAAACCTGCTATGCCACACATAATGCTTCGCCCCGTCGCTTCCTACGGAGGCAACCATGATCAAGAGCTTGGATTTGGTCTCCCATGAGGAGTATCAAGGAGAGGAGAATTCCCTAGACGATTTCCCTAGTGTTGATGACTTTTCGGCGCGGCGGCGACTCTTAAGAAGAAGCTTGGGCACAAATACTTACCGCGACCTTTTCAGCCAGTTCACGGCCTGCTGTCGACTGCACGACGGTCAGAGCGAAATCCAGGGTGGTTCCGGCACCGCGAGAGGTGATGATATGGCCGTCTATCACGACTTTTTCATCGGCCAGAATGGAGGAAAGTTCGGTCGCGGCGGAGGGATGGGCCGTATAGCGTTTTCCGGCGAGTAGTCCGGCATCGTGCAGCACCAGCGGAGCCGCACAGATTGCTGCGATCCAGCGGTCCGCCGCTACATGACGGCCCAACAATTCCCGCACTTCCAATGAAGCACGCAGGTGTGCCACGCCCGGTCCGCCGGGGATAAACAGCACGTCGAAGACCTCTCCCGGCCCGACCGCGCTCAAGAGTATGTCGGCGTGAACGGTGATCTCGCTGCGGCCAGTGACCGTGAGTTTTGGGCCCAGCGCGGCAGTTTTGACCGTGAACCCGGCGCGCCGCCAGATGTCGATGGGGGTGATTGCTTCGATCTCTTCAAATCCCTCTGGCAATATAACTAATACGGTGGCCATCGTGGCTGCCTTTAAAGCGATGAAATTAGTTTTTGCCCATGGTTTTCTGCAAGGAATGCAACTCTTTGTCGTTGGGGCCGGCTATGTGGGCCGCCGTGTCGCTACCGCCGCCTTACGCGCGGGTGCCTCGGTCACAGCTTTGACCCGTAACCCGGCCACGGCGGAATCGCTGCGCGCGCAGGGTGTTGGCGTCATTGTCGCTGACCTCGCGACGGATTCGTGGCACACCCAAGCACCGGGCAATCCGGACTTCGTGCTGAATTGCGTGAGCTCGGGCGGCGGCGGAATCGCCGGTTACGAACACAGTTACTTAAACGGTGCGCGGTCCCTGCGCCGTTGGGGCGAGTCTCTTTCTCGTCCCGGTCATCTCATCTATACCGGCAGCACATCCGTCTACCTGCAGGATGGCGGAGTCACCGTCGACGAATCGATGCCCGCCGAATCTGGCGAGCCCCGCGCCCGGATTCTACGTGATACCGAAGATACCCTGCGGTCATGGCCGGGACCGTGGACGCTGCTGCGCTTGGCGGGAATTTATGGTCCTGGTCGGCACCATTTGCTCGATGGGCTGCGGACGCGTCATCCCACTGTTCCGGGACGGGGGGGGCATCATCTTAATTTGATCCACGTGGACGATATTGCGTCGGCAATCATCGCTGCGTGGGCGCAGCCGAAAGCGTCAGCGACCCGCGTATTCAATGTCGCCGACAACAGCCGAGCGACCAAAGCAGACGTCGTGACTTGGCTGGCCGACCGGCTGGGTCAGACGACGCCGCCGTTTACGGGAATCAGCGCACCTGGGCGACGGGCGCACATGCCGGATCGCATCATTTCCAATGATTTGCTCAAACGCACCTTGGGCTGGTCTCCGCAGTATCCGACCTTCCGCGAAGGTTATGCGGCGATACTTGAGGCTTGAAGAACCGGGGCCGATCGCGACCCATAGCCGTTTCCAAACTCTTCCCCTTAACCTTTAACACGAAAAACGATCATGGCCGGTGTCGGTAAACTACTCAAACAAGCTCAGAAAATGCAGCGTCAAGTCGAAGCCATGCAGGCCGAACTTGAAGCCAAGGAACTCGATGTCACCAGCGGCGGTGGAGCCGTGAAGATCAAGATCAACGGCGCGGGCAAGTTCCTCGCCCTCGAGATCGACCCAGAACTCCTTAAGGAGGAACCCACGCTCGTCTCGGAAACGTTGCTCGCCGCCGTCCAGGACGCCGCGCAGCAGTCGAAGGACTTCAATGAAGCTCAGATGAAAACCGCGACGTCCGGTTTCCAGATGCCGGGCTTCATGTGAGCGAGAGTCGATCGAAGTGACACCCTCGCTTGAGCATTTGCAGCAGCTGCTGAAGCAGCTCCCGGGACTGGGTTTTCGGTCCGCGGAACGCGTGGCGCTGCACCTGTTGCTCGAAAAACCGGAGCGCCTGCCCGCCTTGGTCGAAGCCTTGCAGGATGCGGCGTCGACGGTTCGACGCTGTGATCGCTGCGGAAACCTGGCGGAGGAAGCGCTCTGTGCGGTCTGCCAGGACGACAACCGCGACCATGGTGTCGTGTGCGTGGTGGAGCAGGTTCCGGATCTCGTCGCCCTCGAACGAAGCGGCGCGTATCGAGGTGGATACCACGTGTTGCACGGCAAGCTGTCTCCGATTCACGGAGTCGGGCCGGAGCACCTCAACTTCACCAGTCTCGGGGAGCGCATGAGATCGGGCGAGGTTCGCGAGTTGATTCTCGCCTTGTCCAACGACGTGGAGGGCGAGGCGACGTGTCACTTTCTCACTGACGAATTGATGCCTGACGACGCCGAAATCGCGGTGAGTCGCATCGGCTTCGGTCTGCCCAGTGGAGGCGGGGTGCTCTATGCCGATTCCGTCACATTGAAAAGTGCGCTCGACGGACGTCGCACCTATTCCTAGTTCGAGATTGCGGCGGCGCAGTGGATCACTTCCAATGCGCCTCGATCGGTTGAAATGCGCCGGTAGTTCATCGGTAGAATGTGAGCTTCCCAAGCTTGAGAGGCGGGTTCGATTCCCGCTCGGCGCACCATTTAACTCGATTTTTGGGGGGATGGTTAAGTTACTTCGAGACGGGCCAGAAAGCACTTCGATGGCGGATCCGCCTCGCAAGTTTGTAAGCCTATTTTGATGACGACCGCAAATTCCGCCTCAGCCAGTCTTCATTCGAGGTCGCGGTTGGATATTCTAGATGTGCTTCGAGGTTTGGCGGCGCTCGCCGTTTGTTTGTTTCATTTGCAAGGCGAGCATCTGTCCCGATGGCCTCTGATTGGAACGTTGTTTTCGCACGGGTATCTCGGAGTCTACGCGTTCTTTGTAATCTCAGGGTATGTCATCCCGTTGTCGCTGCACGGTAAGATCGTTTCAGGTATCGAGTATCGGCACTTTCTGCATCGGCGCTTCCTTCGTCTCTATCCCGTTTACGTGGTGGCTGTCATATTCACGGTAGCGCTTTGGTATGGGTCGAGTTGGGTCCCGGGCTTTCAAGGCAACGCTCCTTCGATTTCCCCATTCGACTATCTGGTTAATTTTACGCTGACGGCGGGTGTGGCGAACCAACCGTGGATTTTGGTGGTTTCATGGACATTGGCCATTGAGGCCCAGTTTTATGTGTTGATCGGTCTATCGATACCGCTGTTTCGCCATCAGACATTTGTGGTTCGGTATGCGACTTTATTGGCATGGGCGTTTATGGCCTTCGTTTCGCCTGACATTGAGTGGGTGACCTCGTATGGACCGATCTTTGGTTTGGGCATCGCCCTCTACATGCGAAGTAAGTCGTTGCTGGGCCGGTCGGCGTTGGGCGGCTATATCCTGATTGCCTTTTTGATTCAAACGCGGAACCTCGGGTGGAGTGTGGTGACCGAAACGGAAGCATGGTCTTCAATCAATCTCACCAGTTATCTTGTTTCGGTGGTCACGATGTTAGCGATTGTGATCGCGAAGGATTTCCGGTCCGCGATTTTGGTGAACGTAGGCCACATTTCCTATTCGCTCTATCTGGTCCATGTGCCCATCGGCGGACGTGTAGTCAATCTGTCGCATCGATTGGGGAACGCTTGGTGGATCGAATTGCTCGCGATGATTACTGCCATTGCGTTTTCGATGGCCGTGGCCCAATTGTTCTACCGGTTTATCGAAGCACCCTCTCATCGCTGGGCCCGAGCGGTTCGAGTGTCGGAGCGTTAGATTCGAGTTAAGCGTCGGCCTCGATCGGGATGGAATGGCGCCGTTGCCAGCGCTGGATAACGCGGTGCCGGATATCGTCCGGAGCGAGGCCGTGAGCCGCTCGCAGGATTTCCACGGTGCTGCCATGCTCGACAAAGTTGTCCGGCCAGCCGATGCGCTCGATGGCCGTGGAGAGATGAGCCTCCTGCAATGCTTCCAATACGGCCGTGCCGAATCCGCCCGTCACAACGTGATCTTCCATCGTCACGATCATGGAAACGGTTTTGGCCTGCTCGATCAGCAGATCGCGATCGAGAGGTTTGGCGAAGCGCGCGTTGACCACGCCGACGGACAGCCCGTCATCGGTTTCGAGTCGCGTCGCGAGTTCCAGCGCTTCCTGCACCATGGGGCCAAGCGCCCAGATCATGATGTCTTGGCCATCGCGCACGACTTCGGCTTTGCCGATGGGCAAGGTTGCGGGCGTCTCTTTAATGGCGACCCCTTGGCCGGCGCCGCGCGGATAGCGAATGAAGCCGGGTCCCTCAAGTTGCAGGCAGGTGTGCAACATATCGACGAGTTCGTCCTCGTCCTTGGGCTGCATGACGGTGACGCCGGGCACGCAACGCAGATAGGCGATGTCGAACAATCCGTGATGGGTCGGACCGTCATTGGCCGAGAGACCGGCGCGGTCCATACAGAAGGTCACGGGCAGGTTTTGCAGCGCGACATCGTGGATGATCTGGTCGTAGCCGCGTTGCAGGAAGGTGGAGTAAATCGCACACACCGGTCGCAGTCCTTTGGTCGCGAGTCCGGCGGCAAATAACACGGCGTGCTCTTCAGCGATGCCAACATCGAAAAACTGTCGCGGGCAGCCTTTTTCGAGATGGGTCAAACCTGTGCCGGCCGGCATGGCCCCGGTGATACCGACCACGCGGGAGTCGGCGAGGGCGAAGCGCGTCAGCGCCTGCCCCATGACGTCTTGATAGTTGGGAGCCGTTCCTTTCGCGGCGGTGCTTTCACCGGTCGCCGGGTCGTAAGGGCTGGCGCCGTGGAATTTCTCGGGTGACTTCAGGGCGGCGGGCAAGCCGCGGCCTTTTTTGGTGATGACATGCAGCAGGATCGGCTGGTCGCATTCCTTGGCGAACTCGAGGTTCTTGATGAGTTCCTCCTGGTCATGTCCGTCGATGGGGCCGACGTAGCGCAGTCCGAATTTCTCGAACAACGAGGACTCCATGAAGAAGTCTTTCGTCTCCCGTTTCCATTTGGAATAGAGCCGGTGCATTTCATTGCCGCCGGGTAGGCTGGTGAAAAAGCGCTCCAGGTCGTGGTGGATCTTGTTGTAAGTCGGGTTGGTCGAAAGCCGGTTCAGGTAATGCGCGATCGCGCCGACATTGCGGGCGATCGACCACTCATTATCGTTGAGAATGACGATGAGCCGCTTGGTCGAAGCCACGACGTTGTTCAACGCCTCGAGGGTCACTCCGCAGGTAAAGGCGGCGTCGCCGCAAACAGCCACGACGTGTTCGTCGGTTCCTTTGAGATCACGGGCGGTGGCCATGCCGAGCGCGGCACTGAGCGCGGTGCCGGCGTGCCCGGCACCGAACGCGTCGTGCTTGCTCTCCGCACGGTAGAGGAAGCCGCTCGCTCCTTCGGTCTTGCGTAGACCGCGGAAGAACTCGCCCGAGCGGCCGGTGAGCAGCTTGTGCACGTAGCCTTGGTGGGCAACGTCGAAGACGAACTGGTCGGTCGGCGTCGAGAACACCCGATGCAAGCCGATGCACAGCTCGACCACGCCGAGATTGGGACCTACGTGGCCACCATTGACGGAAGTGACATCAATGATCTCGTCGCGGATTTCCTGCGCCAGTTGGGGCAGGGCGGCGGCAGGCAGGGCTTTGACATCGGCCGGCCCTTTGATCGAGGGCAACAACGGAGTGTCGGAAAACGGGGCCGCGGGTTCGGCGTGAGGACTCATGTAGTGGCTTTAAAACGAACGAAAGCAGCGGTTAGTCGCTGGATTCCGTGGTGTCGAAGGCGACAAAGCTCACTTTGCCATCCTTTTGTTGTTTAAGTTGTTCGATCTTGATTTCGGCGTTTTTGAGGCGGCTTTCGCATTGCTGCAACAGTTTGGTGCCTTCTTCGAACTTCGCGAGCAGCTCGGCCAAGGGCACGTCGCCACCTTCCATCGCGTCAACGATGTTTTCGAGTTTTTCGAGGGCCTCCTCAAAGGAAGGTTCGACCGCCTTGGTCTTCGTCATAGGGGCCGAACATGCCCCCGCAGAGAGTCATTTCAATGCAATCTTTGCGACTTCGTTTTCACCCTCAAGACGTCAGTCTTGGTTTAACCTTATTGGTTAAAGTATACTCGGGCGCGTTTGAACCGGGACGGCGGTCGACCTTGCAGCTGTTCTTAGCTCAATTCGAACCGAGTAATTACGATTGCCGGGGGAGGGGGGCGGTGCTCTGTTCACCTTTTTTATGAAGTTCTGGTCCGAGTTTTATATCCCTACGCTCAAGGAAAGCCCGGCCGACGCCGAGATCGCTTCACACCAATTGCTGGTGCGGGCTGGTTTGGTCCGCAAATTGAGCGGCGGCCTCTATACCTATATGCCGATCGGACTGCGCGTCATGCAGAAGATCACCCAAATTTGCCGCGAAGAGATCGATCGCGGTGGCTCCGTGGAGCTGTGGATGCCGCACGTCCACCCGGCCGAGAATTGGGAAAAAGGTCCGCGCTGGAACGCCGCTCGCGAAATCATGTTTCGCGCTGATCACGCGGGCAGCGGCAAGAAGGCCGGCGCCGAACCCGAGTTCGTGCTGGGTCCTACTCACGAGGAGGTCATCACCCCATTGGTCAAAGCCGAGGTGAGCAGCTACCGCGACCTGCCGAAGAGCTTTTACCAAATCGCCACCAAGTTCCGTAACGAGATCCGGCCACGCTACGGCCTCATGCGGGCGCGCGAGTTCGTCATGATGGATGCGTATTCGTTCGACGCCGATGACGAGGGGGCGATCAAGGCTTACCACAAAATGAAGGCGGCCTACGAAGCGTTCTTCAAACGCGTGGGCGTGCTCGCCATCGCCGTGGAGGCCGATACCGGCGTCATGGGCGGCAGCTTTTCCCACGAGTTCATGGTGCCCGCCGAGGTGGGGGATGACGACGTCATCTATTGCGAAGAGAGCGGTTACGCCGCCAACCGCGAGAAAGCCACCAGCGGACTCGTCGCAACTGATTTCGTGGTGGCGGAGCCCATCGGTGAGATCGAAAAATTTGCCACACCCGGCGTGACCACGATCAAAGGCCTCGCCCGTGAGCCGCACAACATCCCTGCCGACGAGCAGTTCAAAACCCTCGTCTACATTGGCGACGACAAGCCGTTTTTGGTGCTGTTGCGTGGTTGCGACGACCTCGAAGAAGCCAAACTCGGCACGCTCGGATTTACGTTGGTGCGCCCCGCCACGCCCGACGAAATCACTCCGCTCATGGGTGCCAAACCCGGCAGCCTCGGCGCCGTCAAAGACACGCTCAAGGCGGCCGATCAGCTCGCCGGCGTCTTCGCCGATGAAGCGATCAAACTCGTTGGCAACGGCACGACCGGCGCCAACGAAGACGGCTTCCACCTGCGCAACGTCAATGTCACGCGCGACCTTGCCATCACGGGGTGGGGCGACTTCCGCACGGTGAAGGCGGGCGAACCGTGCCCGACTTGCGGCGCGCCGCTCAAGAGTCGCCGTGGCATCGAAGTGGGCCACATTTTCAAACTCGGCACCAAATACTCCGAGTGCTTCGCAGCGACCTACGTGGACGACCAGAAGCAGTCCCATCCGATGGTGATGGGTTGTTACGGCATCGGCATCAGTCGCACCATGCAGGCGGTCATCGAGCAAAGTCACGACAAGGACGGCATCATCTGGCCCTGGGCGGTCGCGCCGTTCCAGGTGCTCATCGTATTGCTCGACCCGGCCATGGAAGAAGCGGCCACCCTGGCCAAAACGCTTGGCGTGGCGGCCGAGCTCGCCGGGGCGGACATCCTCATCGACGACCGTGATGAACGGCCGGGCGTGAAGTTCAAGGATGCTGACCTCATCGGCGTGCCGTTGCGCATCACTATCGGCGGTCGCGGCTTGAAGAACGGAGTCGTCGAGGTCAAATGGCGTCACGAGTCGGAGGTGGTGCAAATCCCGGTGGCCGAAGCCGCCAGTCGCATCGCTGCACTCGTGGAGCAACCTGCCTCGGCCTAACGAATTGCGGCGGAGATATTGACCAGGGCGGAGGGGCGGCTAACGTGCCGCCTCGAAGCCCTGCTTCCCTTCAAATATGACAGTAGACCAAGCTCAGACCGCGCCCGCCCCCACCGTCGAAACGGAGGAGTCCGAAGCATTGGTGGGTCCTTGGAAAGTGGTGGTGTTGAACGATCCGGTGAATCTCATGAGCTACGTCGTGTTGGTATTTCGCAAAGTTTTCGGCTTCAACGAGAACACCGCGCGCAAGCACATGCTCGAGGTGCACGAGCAAGGGCGCTCGATCGTTTGGTGCGGACTGCGGGAGCAGGCTGAGCACTACGCCTTCGTGCTGCAGCACTGGCATCTCACCGCCATCTTGGAGCGCAATGAAACGGATTGAGGTCAAGCTGAGTCTTGCCGTCGTGGCCCCGCTGCTCGACGTCATCAAATCCGCCGCCGATACCCTGGATGACGAGTTGGCCGCGCCGTTGCCGCTGGAGCAGGTCGCGGAGGAACTGCGCGACGATTGGCGCACGGAATTGGTGGCCGATCAAAACGGCGACGTGTCCGCGCTGCTGGCGTTGTTCGACTCGGATTTCTTTGCCTCGGGCGTCGTCAACTTCGACGAGGACAATGCCGACGCCATCCTGCGGGCCTGCGCGGCGGTGCGCCTGCGTCTGCGCGATCGTTTTCTTGATGAAGTCAGCGATGACATTCTCGAAAGTGGCGATGTCGACCTCGACGATCTTGAGGAAGTCGATCGTCGTGCCTTCATGTGTTACCTGTTTCTGGCGACCGTCCAGGAGTTGGTGATCGAGCATCTCGAACCCTCGGAAGCCGACTGAGCCCGTTGGCCCGTCCCGTTCCCATGGAATCCGCCTCCTGTCACTACTGTGGACTGCCGTTCAAAGTCCGGACGGTGAAACCAGCGGAGTCCGTGTATTGCTGCGCTGGATGCGCCTTGGCGGAGCGCGTGCGCACGGAAGACGGCAACTTTCCGGTTACTCCCGAGTTGATCGTCGGATTGTTGGCGAGTCTGGCGGTGTTCAACCAGGTCCTTTTCGCCGTGTTGGCGTGGCTGATGCAGGACGAAGGCAAAGCGGATTTGGTGCGCCGGTTTGAATGGGGGTCGCTGAGCTTGGGGGCGGCGGCATTCGTGCTTTTGGTGGTCGCGCAGCGGAGTTCCGGTGCGCGCACGCCGTTGGATCTGATTCTGCTCTGCCAATCGGTGTTTCTGCTCATCCTCGGGGTGGGTTTGACCTCGCCGTTTTGCGCCGCCATCGGAACCATCGGCTTACTTGGGTGGAGCGCCCGCGGATTGGTGCGTCGCCGGGCACCGCAGCTTGGCCCCGGCGGTAAAACCGATTGAGCTTAGCATTTGACGAGCAGGCCGCGCAGCCTACGTTCGTCCGACACCCTGCCGTGTTCGAGGTGCCTTTATACTGCTCTTTGCCTTTGAGATACTTCGGGAACCGTAACGTGGTGGTCGATGCCGGGCCGTAAATCGGAAGGCTGAAACTGCTGCGGAAGGTGCCCACCTTAACCTAAAAAGGTCCTGAGCCTTTTGGCATACGGCACAGTGCGGGGTGTAATTTTTTTCCTATGTCGCCGACGTTCTATCATATCCTCCACCTTCTTTCTCTCGTCGTCCTCACGGGCGGCACGTTTTACGGTTTCGCTGGCGCCGCGGATACGCGCAAGAAGGTGATGATATTTTCCGGTATCGCCAGTGTGCTCATGCTGGTCAGCGGCTTCGGGCTGCTGTCCAAGCTGTCCTACGGATTCCCGGGCTGGGCGATCGTTAAGATCGTCTGTTGGCTCGGGCTGAGCGCCTTGATGGGGATCGGCTACCGCAAGCGCGATAAAGCCGGGCTTTTCATGGGCATTATCCTGGCGCTCGTGTTTATCGCGCTGGTGATGGTCTACCAACGGCCGTTCTAAACGGAGCCCACAGCTGATGGCGGACGCACTCTGCGGGATCTGGGTCGATCGGGCAGGGCAGGTTCATTTGGCCCATCGCGCGACGGCCGACGGTGTTTGCGTCGAAAGCGAGGTCGCCCTGCAGCCATTTGCCTGGTTGGACGCCGAACCAGCCGCGGAGTTACTCGATGGTGTGCCCTTGCAAAAGCTCACCGGCGACGGCGCTTTCATGTGGTTGGCCCGACCTCCATCCTTGGATGCCTATGATGCGTTGATTAAACGATTGCGCGGTGCGGTGGCGGTTGACGGCGTGCGCCCGTTGGAGAGTCAGCACTTGCTGGAGACCCGCCAACGGTTGTTTGCCGACGTGAGTTTTGCGGAGCTGCGCCGGTGTCAACTCGACATCGAAACCGCCTCCAGCGGCAACGGTTTCAGCGACGCGACCTTGCCGGACGATCGCGTGCTCGCCATCGGCCTGCGCTTTGGCGATCGCGACCGCACGTTGGTATTGGCGGAGCCCACGGATGCGGCGGAGAAGGCGATGCTCGCAGAGCTCAATGCGGTGCTGGCGGAAGAGGATCCCGATACGATCGAGGGTCACAACATTTTCAAATTTGATTTCGATTTCCTGCGGCTCCGGGCCAAGCGGCTCAAAGTGCCGTGCGCGTGGGGGCGGTTTGGCCAGCGGGCAAACTTTCGACGCAGTCGTCTCAAAGTCGCGGAACGGTGGATCGATTTTCCCCGTTGCGATCTCCCTGGTCGCACCGTCGTGGATACGTTTCTGCTGGTGCAGCTTTACGACATCACGACCCGTGAACTCACGGCGTTCGGGCTCAAGGATGTGGCGGTCCATTTTGGTATCACCTCTGTCGATGGCAGTGACCGCACCTACATCGCGGGCAACAAGATCCAGGATGCCTACGCGTCGGACCGCGCCACGTTTCTCGCCTATTTGGCCGATGACCTGCGTGAAACCAAAGGCATCGCCGATCGCCTGTTGCCCACGTATTTCGAACAGGTTCGCACCTTCCCGATCACCTTGCAGGAAGCCACGCTGCGCGGGACCACCGGCAAGATCGATCTGCTGTTTCAGGAACACTACTATCACGCCGGGCGGTCGACTCCAGCTCCGCCCGAAGTCAAGCCGTTTGAGGGCGGTTACACCCGGAGTTTTCAGGAAGGCGTGTTCAAGCATGTGCTGCACTTCGACGTCGCTTCGCTGTATCCGAGTTTGCTGCTGCACATCGGGCGCAATCCCAAGAACGACGCGCTGGGCGTGTTCATCCCGCTGCTCAAACAACTGCGCGAATACCGGCTGCGCTACAAACAACTCGCCCGCTCGGCGGAGAGCGCCGAGGAACGCGCCGAGGCCGATGCCCGGCAGGCGAGCTTCAAGATTCTGATCAACTCGTTCTACGGTTATTTGGGATTTTCCGGCGCTCGTTTTGGCGACGGAGAGTTGGCGGCGGAAGTCACCCAACGCGGCCGCGATTTGCTGCAAGCGCTGATTGAAGAACTCAGTCGCCAGGGCGCGACGATTCTCGAGGCCGATACCGATGGAATCTATCTTTCCACTCCGGAGTATTTTGACCGGCCGGAGGAGCTGTTGGCCAAAGCCGCGGCGATCCTGCCCGCAGGCATCGAGCTGGAATACGACGGCCGCTACGAGTCGATGTTCTGCTACAAGGCCAAGAACTACGCGCTCTACGATGGCGAGCGCATCACGCTCAAGGGTAGCGCGCTGCGTTCCCGCGGCATCGAACCTTATCTGAAACGACTCAGCGATAGCCTGATTTCACACCTGCTCGGCGTGGGCGGCGAATCGCCTTCGGACCTCGTGGTTCGATTCCGCGACGAGATTCCCGCTCTGAAAACGCCGGTGCAGGAATTGGCCAAAACGGAGATCTTGAGTCAGAATCCGGACACCTACGAAAAGTTCATTGCCACGGGCGGTAAGCCGCGCCGGGCGTCCGCCGAAGTCGCGCTGCAAATGACCCCGCGTCCGAGTATGGGCGACCGCATCAGCTACTATATTTTGCCGCGGCAAAAGGGCCAAACCAGCGACTGGCAGCGAGCGCGGGCGCTGGACGCCTACGATCCGATGATGGCGGCCTACGACCCCAAGTATTACCTCAAAAAACTCGACGACTGGGTGAAGCGCTACGAGCCGTTTCTCGATGCGACCAAACTGACCGGACCGGAAGAGCAGGGGAGTTTGTTTTAGAAAGTTAACGGGCAATCTTTCTGCCTCAACCCACACGGTGTTTGATCGCGTTTCTGGCTGGAAGGGGCAGAGTTCGACCCCGTGATTACCCCTGCGCTAAACCCCTCCTCGCGGCGCACCTTTCTGAAAACCGGTGCCATGGTGGCCGCCGGTTCGATGCTGCCGCGTTTTGCCACCGGAAGTTCCGGCCCATCGGCCCTGCATCGTCTTAACGTTGGTTTCATCGGAGCCGGTGGAGTGGTGAACCAGGCTCTGGATGGATGCCGCGGGGAAAACTATGTCGCGTTTTGCGACGTCGATGAGGATCGCGCTGCTGGCACGTATGCGGCCTATCCGGACGCCCGCCGTTTTCGAGACTACCGGGATATGCTGGAGCGCCTTGAGCACCAGCTCGATGCCGTGGTGATTTCGACGCCGGACCATCATCATTTCGCGGCGGCCTATCTGGCGATATCGATGGGCAAACCCGTCTTTGTGCAAAAGCCGCTCACGCACAATATTTGGCAGGCGCGCACCCTGCAAAAGGCCGCCCATTACTACGACGTGATCACCCAAATGGGCAATCAAGGGCACACCACGGAGGGAATTCGTCTCGTGAAGGAATGGTATGACGCCGATGTGATTGGCGACGTGCGCGAAGTGCACGCGTGGTTCGATGGCCCCAACTTTGACGGACCGTATTTCCGCATGCCGGAATCGTTTCCACCGGCGACTCGTCCGGTGCCCACGGCGCTCGATTACGATCTGTGGTTGGGCCCCGTGGCTCGTCGTGACTACTCTGCGCAATACACGCCGTTAACGTGGCGCGGATGGTGGGACTTCGGTTGTGGTGAACTCGGTGACTGGGCGTGTCATACGTTGGATGCGCCGTTCTGGGCGTTGGATTTGGGCATGCCGGAGCGCGTTTCGGTGGCGGCAATCGATACCGTGCACGAGACATTTTGTCCGCGTTCGTCCCATCTCGTCTTTGAATTTCCGGCGCGGGGCAGCAAGCCGCCCGTGAAACTGCATTGGTATGACGGCGGTGCAGCTCCTGATCCGAAATTAATTCCAGAGTGGCCGGCCGACATGGCGGTGCCTCGTCGCGGCATGGTGATGATTGGCGACAAGCATACGCTCATGACCGGCGCTCGGCCCGACAGTCCCCGATTATTGAATACAGAGCTGTGGAACGATTTTCGTCAGGCGCCGCCGGCCAAGACCATTGCGCGGGTGAAAGGTGGCCCCTTTCAGGAGTGGATTCGCGCCATCAAGGGCGAGGGCCCATTACCGGGCTCCAACTTTGACTACGCGGCAGCGCTTACGGAGATGGCTCACGTGGGTGTGCTGGCTCAACGCACCGGGCGCGATATTGAATACAACGCCGCCACGATGGAGATCACCAACCACGACGACCTCGGCGAGATGATCCGCGAACCAGCGCGCGCCGGTTGGGATTTTGGTCGCGAAGTGTGGCGGTAAAGCGAGCGGGACCTCTTGCCTGTGGCAGCGCCGAGCGCGAGCGAGCTCGCGGCCTACGTCGTTACCGGGTAGACCGCCTGCTTGCAGGCGCTTTCCGTTAGCTCCAGCTGAGATCGGCTTTGTTGAACGGCATGCTGCGAACGCGTTTGCCGGTGGCGGCGAAGATGGCGTTGCCGATGGCGGGCGCGACGGGCGGGAAGACGGGTTCGCCGAGGCCGGTGGTGGGGAAGGGCGTGGAGTGAAAATGCACTTCCACTTCGGCCGGCGTGCCGGGCATGCGCAGCAGCGGGTAGTCGTGGAAATTCGACTGCTGCACCGCGCCGTTTGCGACCGTGATTTCCAGGCCGAGCGCGGTCGAAATGGCATCGACGATCGAACCCTGACATTGGTTTTCCGCGCCACTGAGATTGATGATCGTCTCGCCGCAATCGACGGCTGCCACTGTCTTCTTGATGGTGAGAGAACCGGATTTGGTGACAACCACGTGCGCACCGACGGCGACGTAGCCGAGGTGGCTGAAGTGAAATGCCACGCCGAGTCCTTCACCCCTGGGCAGCTCTGCGCCCCAGTTGATTTTTTCCGCCGCGAGCTTGACCACCGTCGCCATGCGTCCGCCGTGGTATTCGGGCCCGCCGTCGTTGGCCGAGGGTTGGGCCTCGGAGCCCAGCAGGTTGACTTTGAACTCCACCGGATCGGCCGCGGCGGCGTGAGCGAGCTCGTCGAGAAAGGATTGCGTGGCGAATGCGATGGCACACGAGCCGGGGGCCCGCCACCACCCCATGGGCACATCGGTGTTGATGAGGGATTGATCGAGTTTGAAGTGGGGCACGAAGCGACAGGGGAATTCGTCGGAATTCATGCCCGCGCCGCGTCCGGTGTCTTCGTCGCTTTGCACCCCGAGGGTGACAAAGTGATCCTGCCAGGTGACGAGTTTGCCACCGCCGTCGACCCCGCCTTTGAAACGGTGCCAGCCAGCGGCGCGGTAGTGGTCGTGCTGCATGTCCTCCTCGCGACTCCAGGTCATCTTGACCGGCACGCCGGCTTTTTGCGCGATGGCGGCGCATTGCACCATGTAGTCACTGATGAGGCGGCGGCCGAACCCACCGCCGATCCGCGTCATGTGGATGAAGATGTTTTCCTCGGGCACGCCGAGGTTGCCCGCGATCAGACCACGACCCCAGCTGGGCAATTGCGTCGGTGCCCAGATCTCGGCGCGGTCTGCCGTGACAATGGCGGTGCAGTTTTGCGGCTCGAGGTTGGCGTGAGACGCGTAGGGATAACTGTAATACGACTCGACCGTGTGCGCGGCGTTGAGGAACGCCTGATCAACATCGCCGTCGGTGCGGAGATTTTTCTGCGCGGGCCCGGTCGACAACGTGGCCGCGCGGGCCTGAAAATCGTCGGTGCTTTGAGCCGCCACATTGGTGGGGATATCCCAATCGACGAACAGGGCGCGGGCGGCCTTCAACACCGACCACGTGTCCCGACCGAGGATTGCCACGCCGGCGGGGAATTCGTCGATCTTGCCATTGCCTTCGAGCACGAACGCATCGGTCACGCCGGGTTGGCGTTTGATGACGTCGAGATTGGCCGACTTCACTTTGCCCCCAAACGAAGGGCATTTGATATAGGTCGCGTGGACCATGTCGGGGAGCGTCTGGTCGATGCCGAAGAGGGGCTGGCCGGCAAACATGGCGTGATTGTCGACCCCGGGAATGCGGCGACCGAGTATCTTGAAACTGCTCGGCGATTTGAGCGGGGCTTGTTCGGCTTCCGGCACGGGCAATGTCGCGGCGATTGCGACCAGTTCACCGTAGCCGAGCGCACGCGCGGTGCCGGCGTGGTGCACTTCGTTCGACGTCGCATGGCACTCCGAAACGGGCACGTCCCACTTCTGGGCGGCGGCGGTGATGAGCATCGCCTTGGCCGTGGCGCCGAGTTGGCGAAATTCCATAAAGTGCGCCGGCGTGGCACCGGAGCCGCCGGCAATCTGGCGATTGTAGCGATTGTCGAGACCGGCCTGAGTTACCTGCACGCTGGCCCAGTCGACTTCGAGTTCCTCGGCGATGAGCAGAGGCAGGGCCGTCTTGATGCCTTGGCCACACTCGGGGTTTTGCGAGACAATGGTTACCGTGCTATCGGGACTGATACGCAGGTGAAAGTTGGGCGCGAAATCATCGTCACCGGGGGCGGGAAAGGCGGGGTTGGGGTCGGCGGCATGGGCGCGGGGAGCGAGCATGATGCCCAAGCTCAGTCCGGCATAGGCGGCGCCGGTGGCTTTGATGAAACCACGGCGACTGACGGTGGGGAGCGAGGAGGCGGCGTATTCGGTTTTCATGGTCGGCGGCTCCGGGTCAGGCGTTGGCTTTCATCGCGGCTTTTTCGGCGGCGAGGTGAATGGCTTGGCGAATCCGCACGTAGGTGCCGCATCGGCAGATGTTGCCGACCATGGCCGAGTCGATGTCGGAGTCGGTCGGTTCGGGATTACTCGTGAGCAAAGCGGCCGCGCTCATGATCTGACCGGATTGGCAGTAACCGCACTGTGGCACGTCGACCTCGTTCCATGCCTCTTTGACGGCGCTGACGCCGTCGGGATCAAGTCCCTCGATGGTGGTGATGCCCCGGGCTCCAATGGTGGAAACGGGCAATTGGCACGAGCGCACGGCCTCACCATTGAGGTGCACGGTGCAGGCCCCGCAAAGTCCCATGCCGCAACCATACTTGGTGCCGACAAGATTCAGATGATCGCGTAACACCCACAGCAGGGGTGTATCAGGGGCGGCGTCGACGGTCAGGTTCTGACCGTTCACCTTCAGGGTATAGTTGCTCATGGCGGGGAACTGTTGAGGGACTGCGGAACGGGGATGATGAGGAGAGAAAAGCGATTCCGGGTCAACGCCCGGTGGACGGTCAAACTTCGACCGGAGCGCGGGAGCGAGCTTTGACCCAGGCGGCGATGGCGGCGTCATCGTCACCGCAGCGCCAGATCAAATTGAGAAACTCGGCGGGATTGATGTCGTGCGTGCGGAAAAAGTGACGGTCACCGCCGCAGCAATACATCATCGATGCGGGTAGCTCGCCGCGCAGTTTGGCGCGGGCCTTGGGCAGGATGCGGGGAAGCCACGTGATGCCCTCGAGGGTCTCGGACTTGCCCGGCCAGCTGGACGCGTCGGCCACGACGGTGGAGGCAACCGCTTGCTGCACATTGAAAAAGTAGTCCCGGCGGACGGATTCGATCGCGGCAGCGTGGGCAAACCCCGGGGTGCCCTCGCTCACGTCGTCCTCCGCGTAGTCGTAGATCGTCTGGGCGGTCAGTCCGTTGGCGGACAGCCAGGCGGATTCATCGGCGTTAAAGTAGTTTTCCGCGCCGCGTTGGCCGGAGCGGTAGAGCACGACTGCCTTGTCGTAGAGCGTGCGGAATTGGTTGGGAAAATTGAAGTGGGAAGGCGTCATCAGCGCGGATGCTAGAACAGCTCCGCGCCGGACGCAAAACGCCCGATCAGTTTTCGTTGAATTGGCCGGGACCGAGTGCCGATCTCGCCAGCCGAATCCTGCGCGGCGGCGCACGCCGGAACACTGGGTCGGGTTATTGGGAGGGGGATGATTCGCGCGCCCCGAGCCAGTTTTCGGCGTCTACCGTTGCAGTCGGTTCGAAAGCTTTGATTTCCAAGTCCGGGATCACGGCCCCCTCCCACTCGCTCATTTTTCTCACCCACGCTTTTTCGGCGATGACCGCCACACGACTGAAGCGATGGATGACCGGCATCAACTCTGACAATCGTGATAACTCGAGGCGCATGGCTTCGAATGTGGGCATTTGGTAATCGTTCGCGTGGATCAGCAGTTTGCCGTCCTGCATACCGACGCTCTTGGTGACGAAAACGCTCAGCACGTCGTCCATTTCATCGGCGTCAAATTTGCCCTGCAGCAGGATGGCGAGACGGTCGGAATCGGTGCGAGTTATCGAATGCATGGTGATAAGAAGTCAGGGAAAGGGCCACGAGGTTCCCGGAGTGGGGACGTCGCTTAACCAACGCTGACCGCCAATCTGGCATTCGGTTTCCGGTTCAAGCCGCGTGATACCAACGGCCGAACCGTAAACCTGAAGCGCGATCCTTAAACCGCCTCAGCCTGAGGTGACCGCAATTTGCGGCGACGCGTCATTCCCACCAAGCCCATGGCGGCACCCGCCAACAAACCATAAGAGGAGGGCTCCGGCACAGCGCTGGCTGTCGCCAGTCCGAAGGTCATGACCTGACCGCTATTATCGGAATTTGAAGTCGAAAGCGTCAGGCTGCTGACGTTTTCAAAGAGCAGGATACCATTGCCCCAGCCGCCAGTGGTTTGAAATGAACTCGATGTCGGCATGTTGATATTGGTGAGTCCGGAAACGACGCTGAATTCGTGATCAAACTCCCATTCATATCCTCTCCACCAAATCGCGTAGAGGTAGAGGTCACCCGGCTCGGAAAGCGTGACGGTCCAATCGGATAGAGTGTCAAAGGAAACTGTTTGTTCGGTGGCTGATTGAGGGGCGAATGAAAAGTCGGACGTGGTGAGATCGGCCTCGAAAAATCCCGAACCCACCAAGCCCGAAATCGTGATATCAGTCGTGCCAATGGTGCCGGTGGTGGCCGTGTTCCAAACCGCCGAGGTGATCGACTGCGCCGCCAGTGAAATTGCGCCAACGTTGAGGGCGAGAGAGAGCGAGAGGAACTTGAATGTGAGTCGAAACATGAGAGGGAGTGTCGTTGAAACGTGATTGGAACTGAGGCTCGTGCCGTTTGACCAAGTGCGGCCAAATCGAAGCGTGGCCTCACATTCAAAGCGTCGAAAGCGGGCGAAAGGGTTCATATGTCGTGAGAGTTTCTCATTTATTTGCGCCACCCTATGTATCTGCTGCGGGTCGATCCCAAAACTTGGATGGTGCATCCGTTCGATGTGTCGCGAGTATCGCGCTAACGCAGCGTTTCAGCTGCTGAGCGAGTTCGCGACGACCCTGGCCGCTGACAAGGGGCGGGCGACCATGGGCGTCTTTACTCAGGCTTCGTGAGTTGCGAAGTGCGGGCTGCTGCCTCCTAGTTTGGCGATGTCTCGTTGGCTTGCGCTTTTCTTGTTCCTGCTGGCCGCATTCGCCGTGGCCGGTATCGGCGGGGTGGCGACCGCGTCGAGTGTGCGCGAATGGTATCCCAGCTTGGCCAAGCCTCCATGGAATCCGCCGAGCTGGGTATTCGGACCTGCTTGGACGCTGCTCTATACATTAATGAGTATCGCCGCGTGGCGGGTTTGGCTGCGACGCGAGGAATTTGGATCGCTTGCTAACCAGTTGCTGGGGTTGCACGGCGTGCAGCTGGTGTTGAACGCGCTATGGTCGATCCTGTTTTTCGGTCTACGCCGCCCCGACCTCGCCCTCGTCGACATTGTCATCCTACTCACGTTGTTGGTCGTCATGCAGTGCCGACTCGCACGGCTCGATAAACCCGCGGCCAGGCTTTGGGTGCCATACGTCGCGTGGGTGGCGTTCGCCCTGAGCTTGAACCTCGCGATTTGGTGGCTGAATTGAAGCGCCCGTGACTCCGGAGATTCAAACCTCCCCCTTCGGCCCGTCATGCGCGCCCCGTTTGTTCGTATTACGAACAAACGGGACGCGGAAACGGGAGTCGTGGTTCGTTCATTAGGGGCACTTGGAGGCCGCGATCAGACGACGGGCCACTTGTATCAAGCTCGGTTTCACCTGGACCGAAATTGACTCACTACTGCTCCAATCGGGTTAGCGCTTTGGCGAAGGCGGCGAGATAGTTTGGGTGCCAAAGTTCGTGGTCGGCTTTGGCGACGACGGTATAGGTGCTTTGCGCGTAGAAATCTCGAATGGACTCGGCGCGACGATGCATTTGGGCGTCTTCTTTGCGACCGACGAGCACATCGGCGGGCGTAGCGGCGTTGCCTTCTTGGAGGGAGATCATCCAGCGATCAGGCTCGTCATCATCCTCCAGAAAAAAGGGTGAAATGGACCCGAGGATCAGGTGTTTGGCCGTGAGTGCCCCCAGGTGCGCGTAGAGTGCGCCGAGTGAGAATCCCATGACGACTTTGCTCGCGGTTTGAGCGCCGACCTGGTCGAAGATCGAGGTGTTGCCAAATGCTGGTTGGCGACCTTCCCAGCGGATCTGCACAAATTCCGCTTCCCAGCCGCACGATCGCACAAACTCCACGAACGGCTTAAAGCGCTTTTCCGCGCCCGGCATGGGAGGAACAATCGTGAGGAGGGGCATCGTGGCGCAGAGCGAATGCTCGCACGGCGTTTCGTCAATGGCGGACGAAACAAGAGGATCAGGTTCGTTTGATCCAAGGGATTGGGTTGCTCAGGCCGCGGCGCGACGTATGGAGGCGATCTATCCGAGCACGGGAAGTTAACTTTCAAACCCACCTCTTTCGCTGGGTGATTCATCTGAGCCACGATTCGATGCCGACCTCGGGGAGCCAATTGGCAGTCGTAATCTACTGTGGGTTTACGGGTAGGGTGGGCTGCAAAAACTCAGCGTCGCCGGTGGCATCGTTGATCAGCACCCAATACCGGGCCGCGCGCCCTTGGTCGACGGTCATGACGGACCAAACCAATCCGGTGTCGCGGACTTGCAAGGTGATCCACCACTCGACCTCATTCGGCACGTCGAATCCGTGGGCAACAATCTGGTCTTTGGCCGTTTTTTTCACCCAGGAGAGCGACAGTTGTGGACTCACCCATTGGTCGGTTTCGGCCGCATCGATGGTCACGGTCGAACACCCCGTTTGCAAAATCACTCCAATGAAGAGCAGTCCCAAACAACGAGGTATTGAAGTTCTGAAATCCATGGCGCGGATGCAGAGTATATGACGCCGCGTTTCGGGTTGTCGACTGTGACAGTCCGTCGAATTGAGCCCCCCATAACGGGAGGAGAAATTCTCTAAATCAAATCGCAGGCGTCGGCCGGCATCCAGTGGGCGTCCTTGCCGTCCCACTTCACATTGCAACCAATGGGATTTGTCTGCGGGGTGCCGACCGGGCGGCCCGCCACCACATCTTCGAGCGCGTTTGCGAGATCGTTGACTGTGATATCGGCGGCCACTCGCGGGCTGTCGGTGCCGCGTCCCGTGTAAACCAAACGTCGGGCGGTATCGAACACGTAAAAGAGCGGGGTGCGCAGCGCGCCATACGCCCGGGCTACATCCTGGCTTTCGTCGTGCAGGTAGATCCACGGAAACTGATGCTGCGCCATGCGCTCGACCATGTGGGCGAACGAGTCTTCCGCGTAGGTGTTCACGCTGTTGGCATTGATGCCGACGAACCGCACGCCCTGACCCGCAAAACGCTCGGCGGTCTTGCGCGTCACCTCGTCGGACCCGGTGACGAACGGGCAATGATTGCAGGTGAAAAACACGACCAAAAACGTGGCATCCGCGAAGTCGGCGAGCCCGTAGGTTTTCCCATCCGTGGCCGGCAGTCGAAAGTCTGGCGCGGGCGCCCCGAGATCGAGAGTGAAGGTGTTTTTAGCGGCGGAGCTCATGAGACTGAACCTGCCCCTAACGTGAAAGACTGCAAGCCGCGCTCTGATCCTGGGAACACTAGCTCTAAGCTTCCGCGCCACGTGCTGTTAAAAACCAGCGTGCGGACCGCGCCCGATTCGCTGCTTAATTTCCCAATCCATTGCGACGGATGACGCCGCTGGCGTAGGCCTCATCGACCCGGTGCCATTGCCCGGGTTCCAGCGGCTCGGCATCGACGACCGGAATGAACTGGCTGGCGAACTCCGCGTATGTTTCCTGAGGCGTTCCGATAAATTGGGTGCCTGATTCGTTCACGATGGCGAATTGCAGCTCTGCCACGCCCTGCTGGCCGGTGCCCAGTCCAGCGAACAGCAGATCGCCCGTCGAGAGGCGGTTGTCGTTGGCGCGAATGATCAGTTTGTAGAGCTCCATAATCCGGTCATCAAGATCCAGGTCGATGAGGTGCGTTTTCTCCACGAGGTGATTGCGAGACCGGACCACCCGCAGACGGTAACCTTGCAACACTTCTCCAGTGGGCAAACCGTGGGCGTCGTTCGAGTCGTCAGCCCCCTGCAACCACACCATGCACCGCCGCGCCGGATGGTGATACAACACGGGATAATTGATCTCGGTCTGCTTCCCACACGCCGCGCAGACAAACCGATGCAAGGCCCCGCTTTTCAGCTCCGCCAACTTTTCCGGATGCGATGCTACATTGATGGAGCTCCACGTCGTAAATGCCTGCGCGTGCGCGCACTGGGGACAGGAAACGGTAACCTCTTTGGCTTGGCTCATAGGGAAGGGAACCGTGAACCGCTCATCCCCAAACCACAAAACCTAACGTATCAAACCGCACGTTCCTTCCGCCATAGTTCTGCGGTGAGAAGTGTAGGGCGTTCGCTGGCGAACGCCGTTGCAGCCGCGTGGTTTTCGTAACACGTGTTTAACCCATCAAACCAAAATGGCGATAGGCGGCAGCAACGATTGGTTTGGCCCACTGCGGAGTAGTGGAAAGGACATCGGGACCAGGGTAGGCCAACTGACCGTTCTGAATCGAGAGGAGCAATGTGGGGTCCGGGATCTCGCCTTCCGCCACTTCGGGCGAATTGTCAAACAAGCGCAATGTAGTCACATGCGGGATCAAACGAATGATGTTTTCGTGGCTCCCGATCCAGCGCTGGCGAATGGCGGCCTCCGGGATGGGATGACCTCCTTGGGCGACGCGACTGGCAACCCGCTGCAGATGAAGGTCCACCGATTTCAGACCGACAAACCAGATATCGATTTGGTGACTTTTCCCGGCTGCTCGGGTGAGAAGATTCGTGATCGTTTTCCCGCCGAGCGTGGATTCGAAGGTGAAGTCAGTTCCTTGGGCGATGGCGGCTTCGAGCTTCGCTTTACCGTAGGCCCATGCGATCGCGTTGGCTTTCACTTGGGACAACGTCTCCCGCGACCGCAGTTGGTGAGCATACTCATCGGGATTGAAGTAGACCGCGCCCGCCGCCTGCAGCGCCTCGCCGCCGATGCTGCTTTTCCCCGCCCCGTTGACACCGGCGAGCACCGTGAGAGCAGGGAGGGGGCGACTCTTAGCGGGCATGCGCGCGTTGCTTTTTCAACTTCGCCAATGCCGGGCTGGGCTTGACCGCTGACGCCTTGAAGAAACTTGCCCGGGCCTTCCGGTCCGGCGCGGTGTTCATTTTGGCGACCATCTGGTCAAAGTCGGCGGACAGACTTTGCAGCGGTGCCAGGCGGCTCTGCTGGATTTCTTCGTAACGCTCGGCGGTGAGAATCACGAACTCACGCCGGTTGTGGCGAGTAATCGCCAGCGGCTCCCGGGAAGCGAGGCGCACGACCTCGCTGAACTTGTTTTTGAGCACAGTGGCCGAGACGTCGGCCATGTCAGCGACGGCAGAAAACCCGAATGGGCGCGGAGCGGTGGTGGTTTTCGACATGCCTGCAGCCTGTGCAAATTAACTAAAATGGCAAGAATGGCCTTTAATGCTCTTTTCCCTCATTCGCCCGCTTGTTCCCGAACCTGCAATGCCAAAGGTAGGGCGTGCTCGCCGAGCGCGCCGAATTAAATTGGAGGTGGTAGGGGATTCGAAACGCGGTGAAACACCTGCCGATGCCACTTTATTTCAATGATTTGGGCGGAATTCGTTTCGGGCTTGAGGTCGTGCCTACTCAGGCATGATCACCTCGAAACCGAGATCGCGTGCGGCTGCGGCCTGACGTTTGTCGTGGGTGATCAACCGAGTGATGCCCAGTTCGGCCATACTGGCCAAGTGGAGCCGATCGAGGGTGCGGCATTGCACCTTGGCTTTCGCGACCTGGTTCAATGCGAGGTCCCACAGCGTGCCGCCGCTGGGCGGCGTGACGAACGGATCCAATTCCAGCAGCCGTCGTAGCTCAGTCTGCACCTTGCGCTGTCGGTTCAGGTTGAAAAATCCACCCAACCGACGCGCCACGATCTGCTGTTCCGCCTCTACGCGAGCGAGCGCAGAGACCACCACTTCAGCTTCCTCGGCAATCAACCCCGCCACGGCCGCTGATTCAGGTTCGGGGAACAACAGCTTCAACAAGCAACTCGTGTCGATGTAGGCGGCGGATTCACTCATCGTCCCGGTCAAGATCCAACGCAGCATCCACCCAAGGAACAGTCGGCTGCTTGCCCCACGTCGCTTTCAACCATGTGGCCTGTGCGGCGGGGTCAAACCGCTTCCGTGACTTTTCGCTCTCCGGCTCGATCGGCAACAAGCGCGCCACCGGCTTATTCCCCCGAGTGATTAACATGCCACCGGTCGTCTTGAGACCCCGCTCCACGGCCGGCCACTTCTGCCGTAGGTCGCGAATGGAAATCGTCTTCATGTCGAAAACGTGAAACCTGTTTCACGAAAGAGTCAACGACTCGATATCAAGGCCAGCGCACCCCCCTTGCAGGCCCCCATCCAGCCCACCAATTAATCAAGATTCAAGGATCGACCCCGTGCTCGTGCGACCCCGTGCTCGTGCGTGACCCCGTGCTCGTGCGTCGGCGAGCCATGAGCCTGCTGTCGGACGCATACCGCGAGCACGTGGAAACCGTTTGAATCCGAGAAAGCAGCCGGTCACTACAAACGCAAATGTTCGTATTACGAACATTTGCGTCGGGCCTATTCTAAGCGGGCATTTATTGCATTTCGTATTGTCCGGTTGGACTCTCAGGGCGCTTTGCCGACTTCCAGTTTGCCGCGGCAGCGGGGAAATTGGCTACAGCCCCAGAACGGCCCGAATTTCCCGTTTCGTTCTACCATCGGAGACTCACATTTCGGACAATGCTTCGAACGGGAATCCAACACCCGATTCAATGAATCGGTTCCGAGCATCGCTACCGCCCGTTTTCCGAGTTCGGCGGCATCGACGATATCGATCTCGTGCTGGGCGGCAAAATTTCGAGCGGGTTCGGTCCCACCGCGCAGGCAAAAAATAGCGGCTTGTTGCACGCCGAAGTGGGTCATGCTGCCGAGCAGTTCTCGCACGACTTTTTCCTGCACCTGCCAGGTTTTCCAGTGCTTGCATTGGATCAGCGCCGAGAGGCCGTCCTTCGAGACCACCAGGTCAACGCCGCCATCGGGATGAGCTCCGCCCTTTCGATCAACCTGGAAGCCTTCCGCGCTGAAAAGTGCTTCGCAGAATTTCTCGAATTGGAACCAGTCGATTTTCTCCAGCGCCTGCTCGACTTCGTATGAGGTCCAGACCACGCGCGGCATATTCGAGGAGTTCTCTCGTTTTGGCAGTTGGAGGGCAGAGGAATACTGCGCGGAAGGTTCAGATTTCGAGATATCTGAGGTTGCCGCTGGGCGCTTTTTGAGAGAGCGAACGATCAACCAAATGACGCCGACCAAGAGTGCCAGTCCGAACAGAAAAAACAGGACTGAAACTAGTGCCGGAACGAATCCCTTCATCCCGCCGATGCCAAAGGCGGTGAGAAGAATGAGCGCGATCGCGGCGCGAACCGAAGCCTCGGTCTTGTCCATTTTTTTGGATCTTCTTCGTCTCGCCATTTTTGGGAAAGTTGAGGCCCGAAATCACCCGAGTCGAGGAGCGAGAACGAGCTTCTGAGACACTTGTTCTTGGAAATGACTTCTCTCCAACGAAGCGCATGAAAGCAGGGGGGGCGAAAGAACGCTTCGTCGGGCCAGCGCCGAAGTCGTTCGAGGCAAAGGAAGTCCGGGATTTACGCGAGGTCGAGCTTTGCCGAGAGGGGGGCGGCAAAATCTCGGATAGTTCGGGGTAGTTCGAGGGGAGCGCGAGCGAGCTCGCAGCCTACGGTTTGGGGGAGGCGAAGTCGCCGCGAGTGGGCTGTCGATCAGGGACAGGCGGAAGACGTCGGCTAGACAGAAGAGGTCAGGTCTCTGACTGATGGCTGGACACAAAATACCCGCAGTGGAGCGTCGAATGGAACACCGACGGAAGGGGAAAGGCGTCGGCTCTGATTTTACTTCTTACTTCAGACTTCTAACTTGGCTCTCCCCGTTCGCACCGACGGGGCGAATTGCGGTCTGTTTGGGGGATGAACGATTTTAAGCGCGCAGGATGGAGCTCTTTTTCGGTGTCGCGGTGGGTTTGGGTGGTCGGGGGCGCGGCGGTGCTGGCGTTTGCTTATTTGGTGTGGCGGGGAGCGGCGGGAGATTTTTTGGCGGCCGAGAATCGTTTGCTGGTTTTGTTGCGCGATTCGTCCGATCCGGGGAGAGGCATCGGGCCGTGGTGGATGGAGGGGGTGATGCGGGATCTGACGGGGCTAGGCAGCACGGTCGTGCTCACACTTACGACGATCGGAGTCGTGGGTTATTTGTGTCTGCGGCGGTCGTGGTTCGCGGCGGGCTTGGTGGCGGCGTCGGCGGGAGGTGGCGCGGTTTTGGTGGTTGGGTTGAAATCATTGTTTTCCCGGCCTCGACCGTCAGTGGTGCCGCATTTGGCAACGGAGGTTTCGGCCAGTTTTCCGAGCGGGCATTCCATGATGGCGTCGGTGGTCTATCTCACGCTCGCGGTGCTGCTGGGGCAGTTGGTGGTCCGACGGCGCGAGCGCGTTTACTTCATCGCCATCGGCTTGTTCGTCGTGGCCTTGGTCGGCGTGAGTCGCGTGTATCTCGGCGTGCATTATCCCACCGATGTCTTGGCGGGGTGGTCGGCCGGTATTGCCTGGGCACTCTTGTGCTGGGTCGTCGCGGTTAACCTGCAACGGCGGCGTGCTGTGGAAACGCCGCCCCGAGGGTAGGTGGAGCGTTTGTTTTTAACCACAGATGGACACAGATAAACACAGATCAGGATCTATTGATCGGTTCATTTGACCATGGATGGTGTTGATCGAGGGGCAGGACGGTTTGACCCACGGAATACACGGAAAATACGGAAACGAAGACGCCTTCGGGGGGAGCAGAATCTTGGGATTCTTTTGGGTGGTTTCGTTTCGTTGGATTATGCCTAGGTTTTGATTCCGGCTTTCGTGTATTTCGTGTGTAACGTGGGCAAAAATGAAACCGGCGTGGTGGCTGATAGCAGAGCTCTCAGTGATCGGATTTTCTAACCACAGATGGACACAGATAAACACAGATGGGTATCCACCGATCGGTTGATTTGACCATGGATTGTGTTGATCGAGGGGCAGGACGGTTTGACCCACGGAATACACTGAAAACACGGAAACGAAGACACCTTAGGGGGGAGCAGAATCTTTGGATTCTTTTGGGTGGTTTCGTTTCGGTGGATTATGCCTAGGTTTTGATTCCGGCTTTCGTGTGTAACGTGGGCAAAAATGAACCCAGCTGGATGGTGGTCGGAGGCGGTTTCGGCGAAACCGCCCTACCTTTTCTGCTTACAGCCGGGTTTGCTAGTCGGGTTGATGTGGGGGTGGTCGCTCAATGGGATGCGCGGTCTTCGCAAGCGAAGCCCCTACAACGGAGGGAGCGCGAGCGAGCTCGCGGCCTACCGGCGCCGACTGTTGCTTGATACCTGATCCTTAAACGACGCCTTAGCGGCGGCGTTTGCCGCCGGGTTTGCGGGGGCCTTTACGGTGGGCTTGGGCGCCGGGGCGTTGCTTGGGTTTGGTGCCTTGTTTGGACTTGGGGTGCGGGCGGTGCTGGAGCGTCGTGGCGATGCCTTCGGCGGGGCTTGTTTCGCTTTGGCTGTCGGCGGCGAGCTTGAAGTCGATCATGCGTTTGACGCGGTCGACTTTGGCGACTTGCACCGGGATGCGGCCGTTGAGTTCGTAGCGTTTCTTCGTCTTGCGACCGATCATCGCCGTGTTGTCGTCGGTGAGGCTGTAGTAGTCGTCACCGAGCGCGTGGGTGGGTAAAAAGCCAAAGGTCATCGACTGCTCCAGCTCGATGAAGAGACCGTGTTGGCGCACGTCGGTGATGATGGCGGGGAAGGTCGTGGGTTCGCGTTTGGCGAGGTCGCGCTCGAAGAATTCGAGCGTCTTGATTTTGACGCTCTCGCGTTCGGCTTCCTGGGAATTGGTTTCGGTGATGCTGAGGTGTTCGCCGAGGCGTTCCGCTTTTTCCTGGGTGTAGTTGAACTTGTAACCGGCGGGCATGGGCCAGCCGCCTTGCGTGATGAGGTAGTGGTCGATGATGCGGTGCACCACAAGGTCGGCGTATCGACGAATTGGTGACGTGAAGTGGGTGTAGTCGCCTTTGCACAGACCGTAGTGCCCGTCGGGCGAGGCCCGGTAGGCGGCTTTCTTGAGCGAACGTAGCAGGGAGGTGCGCAGCACGTGGCCTTGCGGATGGGTGCGCAGGAGGCGGAGGAGTTTGGTGACTTCTTCGCGGTTGGTGAGGTCGCCGACTTTGATGCCGAACGTCGCCAAGTGCTGGCGGAGTTCGCCGAGTTTTTCGTCGTCGGGGTCGTCGTGGACGCGGTAGACGGAGGGCAGCTTGTGCTTCTTGGTGAGGTGGGCGACGGCTTCGTTGGCGGCCAACATGAACTCTTCGATGAGTTGATGGCTTTCGTCGTGCTCGATGAGTTCGAGGCGTTCGGCGTAACCGAATTCGTCGACGAAGACCTTGGTCTCGGGCATGTCGAGATCGAGGCTGCCGCGGTTCATGCGGTCGCGGCGGAGTTTGGAGGCGAGCGACCAGAGCGTGCGCACCCACGACTGCAGGTCGCCGAGTTCTTTGTCGGTGAGTGATTTTAACGCGCGGCCGGTGGAGCCGGTCTGGTGCTTGGGAGGGAGCGGCAGGTCGCGGGCGGCCTGCAGGTCATCTTCCTTGAGGAGCGTGTAGGCCTGTTTGTAGGTGAGGCGCTTGCGGCTGCGGATGACCGTATTGGCGTAGGCGCTGCTGATGACGCGGCGCTTTTTGTCGAAGGTGAGGAAGACGGCTTTGGTGAGACGGTCCTGGGCTTCGACGAGCGAGCAGAGGCCGTTGGAGAGTTTCTCGGGCAACATCGGGATGACGGTGCCGACGAGGTAGGTGGAGTTGCCGCGAGTCTGGGCTTCCTTGTCGAGTTCGGTGCCTGGTTTCACATAGGCCGAAACGTCGGCGATGTGGATGCCGATCTTGATCTGGTCGTCGGGCAGAAACTCGATGGACAGGGCGTCGTCGAAGTCTTTGGCGTCGTCGGGGTCGATGGTGAACGTCGGAATCTTGCGGTAGTCGAGACGAGCGGTGAGATCGCGCGGCATGACATGATCGGGCAGCGCGGCGACCTCGGCCTGGACGTTGGCGGGGAACTTGGGGTCGAGGTTGAACTTGCGGAACACGCCGAGCATCTCGGCCTGCGCCTCCCATTGGCGGCCGAGGCGCTCGATGATGCGGCCGTCGGGGGCGCGGGTGGTATTGGTCCACTCCTGGAGGCGCACGACGACCTTGTCGCCCTCGTCGGGCGCGGGGGAGAGTTTGGCGTCGGCGGGGTCTTCGACGGCAATGTCGTGCACGAATTTGGGATCGTCTGGGGAAACGTAGTAACGTTTGCGCACGCGGCGCAGGGTGCCGACAACGATGTCGGTGCCGCGATCAATGATCTCGGTGACGCGGCCGCGGGGCTCGTCGCCGCGCGGTTTGCGGGCGTTTCGGCGCTGGTTGGGGCGGGTGTCGAGCTGGATGCGCACGACGTCGCCGTTGAAACCGTTGGCGGCGTCTTCGGCGGCGATTTGCACGACCTCGGGGGCGTCGGGATGGGCGGCGCGATCGATGATGACCATGGCGGAACCGCCGGTGCGGAAGCGGAGCTTGCCGGTGAGGGTGCCGTCGCCGTGGCCGCCGCCGGCGGCGTGGGGGGCGGTGATTTTGTCGCCGGCGACAAGTTTGAGCTCACCGCTGGCGAGCAGGAGGCGGACCTCGTGGGAAAAGAGGCGGCGCTGTTTCTTGTTGATGCCGATTTGACGGCCGAGCTCGGTCTCGTTGACGGGGCGGTAGGCGGCGGCACTGACGTGCTGCAGCAGGGATTTACTGAACTTCATATACGATTGAAAAAAGGGGAAGGAATGGCCGTCGGAACGGCCACCGACGCCGACGGGGGCGCGGAAGGTTTTGCGTGGACAGGGGAGCGAGTTACGCAGATCCCTGATTGATGAAAATAGTTCACGTTGCCAGTGAGATGTTTCCCTACGTGAAGACGGGCGGGCTGGCTGATGTCGTGGGGGCGTTGGCCCAAGCATTGGCGCAAAAAGGACACGAGGTCACGGTCTTCCTGCCGGGCTATCGCGCGGTGCTCGATCATCCGGAGGTGGCGCCGCTGCTGCAACGCACCCGGCGCTTGCGGATCCAAATGGGAGATATGTTCATGACCGGTGATGTGCGGGAGTTCACGCCGGAACCAAACCTGAAAATCTGTTTGATTTGCCGGGAAGAGTTCTTCGACCGCCGCGCACCGTATGGCAACGGGGAGCGGGACTACGAGGACAACCATCACCGTTTCATCTTTTTCTGCAAGGGGGTGGTGGAGGTTATGCGACTCTACGAAATCGATGCGGACGTGGTGCACGGGCACGATTGGCAGGCGGGGTTGTTGCCGCTGCTGCTGCGATCGGCCGAGCAACGGCATGGGCTGAACCTGGCCATGCACACGGTGCACACGATCCACAATATTGCGTTTCAAGGTCTGTTTCCCATGCGGTCGTTTTACCGGACGAACCTCCCCAAGGAGTTCATGGGCATCGATGGCGTGGAATATTACGGGCAGGCCAGCATGATGAAAGCAGGCCTGTTGTTTGCCGATCGGGTGACGACGGTGAGCCCGCAATATGCGAAAGAAATCCAAACGTCGGAATACGGGTGCGGCCTCGATGGTGTGGTGCAAACGCGCGCCGAGGATTTGGTGGGCATGGTTAACGGTATCGATTCGGCAATCTGGAACCCGGCGACGGACGCGCGGTTGCCGGCGACCTATTCCGCGAGCGACCTGGCGGGCAAAACAGCGTGTCGGAAAGCGTTGCTGGCTTCGCAGGGATTCGACCCGGAGTTCAGCGGAACAGTTTTCGGCATGGTGTGCCGGTTGACGGAGCAAAAGGGCGTGCAGTTCGTATTGGCGAATCAGGCATTTTTCGTGCGGGAGGAGGTGCGTTTGATCGTGCTCGGTGCGGGCGACGCGGCGTTGGAGGAGCAGATGCAACTGCTGGCGGCGGAACACCCCGGCAAGGTCGCCTACAAAGGCGCACTCGACGAGAATCTCAGTCATCTGGTGGAGGCCGGCAGCGACTTTTTCCTGATGCCGTCGCTCTTCGAGCCGTGCGGCCTGAACCAAATGTATTCGCAGGTTTACGGCACGGTGCCGGTGGTGACGCGGGTGGGAGGTTTGCTCGATACCGTGACCGACATCGACTCCGATCCGGCGGCTGGCACGGGCATCCTCGTTGAAGCGACCGACGAAGGTGTGGGCAAAGGATTGCAGCGTGCGCTCGCGCTACATGGTGATCGCTCGGCCTACGCGGCGGTGCAGCAACGCGGCATGGCGCGGGACTTTGGCTGGGCGACGGCGACGGCGGCCTACGAGGCGTTTTATGCCGAGCTGATGGGGTGATTGGTCACCGCAGATAACGCCGAAAATTGCGGATGGTTGAGGCAGATTCGTGGTGGTTGCGTGCGTGGATCGAGGTAAGCTGTCCGCTGGCGGACGCTGCTGAGCGCGAGCGAGCTCGCGGCCTACGTTCGGAGGCGATGAGGTGTCGTGGGCTTGTGTCCGCAGTGTCGGCGTGATCTGCGCCTAAACTCCGAAGCTCTCGGTTTTGGAATACCCTGTTATCGGAGTTTTCGTTTTCGTGTATTTCGTGTGTTTCGTGGGTAATCTCATTTACCCCCCCACACCAAGAGAGCGCGAGCGAGCTCGCGGCCTACGGTTGGAGGGTGTGGCCGCGCGTTTGGTAGCTGTGAATTCGGCGCAATCTGTGGTTGGATTTCGGGTATTCATGGCGATGGATCGGCGCGATAACTTGCATGAACTGGGCGGCTGCGTTTCGTGTCATAAGTGAGCGAATCCCCGACCATTGTTTGGCTTAGGCAAGATCTGCGTTTGGCGGATCATCCGGCGTTGGCGGCCGCCGCGGCGCGAGGCGGGGCGGTGGTTCCGGTCTATATTTGGGACGAAGCGGGGGAAGGCGATTGGCCGCTGGGCGGCGCGAGCCGCTGGTGGTTGCACCATTCATTGGCGGCGTTGGATGACGCCTTGCAGGGCAAGGGCAGTCGACTCGTGCTGCGCGCGGGCCGGGCGATCGAGGTGCTGCGCGCACTCATGGCGGAGACCGGCGCGACGGCGGTGTATTGGTCGCGTCGTTACGAACCCGGTTCGATAAAACGGGATCGGGAGGTGAAGGCGGCGCTGCGCGAAGACGGTGCGGAGGTGCGCAGTTTTAACAGTGCGTTACTGCACGAGCCGCACACGATTCGTAACAAACAGGGAGGTCCGTTTAAGGTTTTCACGCCGTTTTGGCGGCATTGTCTCGCACGAGAAAAAGAGGCGGTGACTCCGGATTTGCCGGCGACGCTGAGGTCACCGCAGACGTGGCCGACGTGCGACGATTTGAGCGCGTGGAAACTGTTGCCGCGTCGCGATTGGGCGGACGGGTTTAGCGAGCGTTGGCGACCGGGGGAAAACGGTGCCCATGAGGCGTTGGCGGCGTTTGCTGATGAGGTGATCAATCAATACTCCGATCAGCGCAATTTCCCGGGGATTAGGGGCACGTCGCGGCTTTCGCCGTATTTGCATTTTGGGGAGATCAGTCCGCGGCAGATTTGGGCGGCGGTGGCAGCGTTGGGCGCGGAGCGGGGCGTCTTTCCTGCGAGCAAGGGAGCGCAGGTGTTTTTGGCGGAAGTCGGGTGGCGCGAGTTCGCGTATCATCTGTTGTTTCATTTCGACCACACACCGACGCATCCGTTGCGCGACGAGTTTGCCGCCTTTCCGTGGCGTGCGGATGAGGATGGGACATTGCTGCGCGCCTGGCAAAACGGACGCACTGGCTATCCGATTGTGGATGCGGGGATGCGCGAATTGTGGGCGACGGGTTGGATGCACAATCGCGTGCGCATGGTGGTGGCGTCGTTTTTGGTCAAACACCTGCGGCTGCCGTGGCAGCGCGGCGCGGAGTGGTTTTGGGATACCCTCGTCGATGCCGATCTGGCGAGCAACACGCTGGGGTGGCAATGGAGCGCCGGTTGCGGGGCTGATGCGGCGCCGTATTTTCGCGTGTTTGCGCCGGTGTTGCAGGGTGGAAAATTTGATGGCGACGGCGACTATGTGCGGCGCTGGGTGCCGGAGTTGGCGTCGTTGCCGAACAAGCATCTCCATGCGCCGTGGGAAGCCCCGGAGCAAGTGCTGACGGCGGCGGGAGTGGCGTTGGGGCGGAACTATCCGCACCCAATCGTCGATCACAAGGAAGCGCGCGATGCGGCGTTGGCCGCCTATCAGGAATTGCGCCAAGGAGGGCGGCCGTGAGTGAGCGTTTTCAACGCTCCGTGCGCATCGCGCGGTCACCCGCCGAGGTGTTCGCCTGGCACGAACGCGACGGTGCGTTTGAGCGGCTCACGCCGCCGTGGGAAAAGGTGAAGGTGCAGGCGAGTGGCGGCGGTATTCGGGACGGCGGGCGCGTGGAGTTGAAGTCCAAGATCGGGCCGATGTGGCTGAGCTGGACGGTGAAGCATTTTGATTATCGTGAGGGCGAACTGTTTTGCGATCGGCAGATCAGCGGTCCGTTTGCGCAGTGGGAGCATCGGCATAGGTTCGAGTCCGACGGCGCGGGTGGTTGCGTGCTTACGGACGACATCACGTATGAGTTGCCTGGCGGCAAAATCGGGGCGAAAGCGGCCAATTTCGTGGCGGCGCGGCTGGACCGTTTGTTCACGTATCGGCATGCGGTGACCAAGGCCGACCTGGAGATTGCTCCCGCGCGCACGGGCAGGGCGGTGATCAGCGGAGCGAGCGGGTTGATCGGGCGGGCGCTGGTGACGTTTTTGCGCACGCAGGGCTGGACGGTCGACCGGCTGGTGCGGCGTCCGGCGAAAGCGCCGGATGAGATCTCGTGGGATCCCGTGCGCACGACCGTGAATTGGCCGAGTGAATACGCGTGCGATGCGATCATCCACTTGGCCGGTGCGGGCATTGCCGACGGCCGCTGGACGCAGGAACGTCGCGAGCAGATCGGGCGCAGCCGCATCGAAGGCACGCGGACCTTGGTGGGAGCGATGCGGCAGCTGGCAACTTTGCCTCGCGTGTTTGTGAGCGGGTCGGCGATTGGCATCTATGGCGATCGCGGCGATACATTACTCGATGAAACCTCGCCTCGGGGGGAGGGCTTTTTGGCCGACGTGTGTCACGAATGGGAAGCGGAGGCGGAGTCGGCGGCCACGCTCGGCGTGCGCACGGTGAAGTTGCGCACGGGGCTGGTGCTGACGCCGGCGGGAGGCGCATTGGGCAAGATGTTGCCGCTCTTTCAACTGGGTCTCGGTGGGCCGATGGGCGGCGGTCGGCATTGGCAGAGCTGGGTCACGCTCGACGACTGGCTGCGGGTGTGTCGACACGTGATCGAGACCGATGACATTCGCGGGCCGGTCAACGTGGTCGCGTCCGAACCCGTGCGGCAGCGCGATCTCGCGAACGTGCTGGGCGCGGTATTGAACCGGCCGGCGATGTTGTCGGCGCCGGGGGGCGTGCTGCGGCTCGCTTTCGGGCAGATGGCGGATGAGGCTCTGTTGGCGAGCACGCGGGCGCATTCCGCCGTTTTGGCCGATACGGGCATAAGTTTTCTGCACCCGACACTTGAGAAAGGGCTGCGTCACGTGCTCGGTAAGTCCTCGACTCAACCATGAACAACACGACCGTCATCATCGGTGCAGGCATTTCGGGGCTGTTGCTGGCCCGCGAATTGACCGCGCGCGGAGCCAAGGTGATCGTGTTGGAAAAGAGTCGCGGGGTGGGCGGTCGCATGTCGACCAAGCGCGTGGGCAATGCGGTGTTCGATCAAGGCGCGCAGTTTTTTACGGTGCGCGACGAGTATTTTGAAGCGCTGGTGGAGTGTTGGTCGGGATGCGGTGCAACGGCGCGGTGGGGCGGAGCCGAGTCGGATCGTTGGATCGCTTGTCCGAGTATGACCGGACTCGCCAAGGCGTTGGCCAAATCGGTCAATGTGCGCTTGTCGCACAAAGTGGCGGCGGTGAAACGACATCGTTGTGGTTGTTGGGAAATCGATGTGGAGGGGGAGGAGTTGATCCGGGCGGAGCGGCTGGTGATGTCGTCACCGGTGCCGCAGAGCTTGGCGATGTTGGATGTGGGCGCGGTGACGTTGCCGTCGGCGACCCGAAGTGCGTTGGAGCAGTGCGTCTATCATCCTTGTCTGGCGCTGATGCTGATCCTGGACCGTCCTTCGGCGGTGCCGCCGGAGGGGCAGGAATTTGCGGACGGTCCGTTCCGGTGGGTGGTGGATAACGTGGCCAAAGGCGTGGCGCAGAGTGCGCCGGCTGCGATCACGGTTCATCTCAGCCGTGAGTTTTCCGGGGCGCATTACAGTGCGTCCGAAGCGGAAGTGTTTGAAAAAGTCATCCCGGCGCTGCGGCCGTTGCTCGGGGAGGCGGTGGTGACGGCGCGGGCATTGCACCGGTGGCGGTTCAGCGAGCCGGCGCACACGCATCCGCAAAAATGTGTGTGGTTGTCCGACATGGCGCTCGGCTTTTGCGGGGATAGTTTCGGCGGACCACGGGTGGAAGGCGCGGCGACGTCGGGGTTGGCGCTGGCCCGCGAAATCGCCAAGACGCTGGAAAGACACTGATCATCGCGATTGGCAGCGTGCGGGAGGAAGGCGAGGGCAGATGTTGCCCACATATTTTTGATTTCCGGCCATGATGAGGTGAAATTGGAGGGAAAATGAGGCTTTTCATACGCCGCCGGAAGCGGTTGAGTGCGCCCCTTTATGGACAAGACATTCGTTATCTTTAAGCCGGACTGTATGGCCAAGGGCCTCGTGGGACAGGTGCTCGCGCGCTTCGAATCTGCGGGTTTCTCTATCGCTGCGGCGAAGATGATCCAGCTCACGCCCGAGAAACTTCGTGAGCATTATGCGCACGTGGCCGACAAGCCGTTCTTTCCGGAGATCGCCGAATTCATGGGCTCGCGTCCGGTGATCGTGGCCGTGCTCAAGGGCGAGGGCGTGGTGGCCAAGGTTCGCGACCTGCTCGGTCCGACCGACTCCACCAAGGCTCCGGCCGGCACGATTCGTGGTGACCTCGGCGAGAACATGATGATCAACGTCTGCCACGCGTCCGACAGCGACGAGAATGCGCAAATCGAGACCGATCGTTTCTTCGATCCGGCCGAGGTGTTGGGCTAAGCAGATCGTTCCGACCCGTTTTTTTAGTTTTCGAACCCGCGCCCGAACCGGCGCGGGTTTTTTAGGGGGTAAGTGCGCCGGCGAGTTTGAACACGTAGGCGGCTCGGCCGCCGTCGCGAGAGACGTCGATGGCGGGCATGTCGATCAAAAGGTCGTCGCCATCGGTTTGCCAACTCAGTGCCGTGCCGTTGCCGAGCAGGGTTACGACGGTGGTGGCGGGGGCGGCCACATCGCGCAGACGTAAGGTCGCGGCAGGCAGCACCGGACAAATCGCGAAGAGGTCAGTGCCCTTGCGCGTGAACAGAACTTCCTTCACGGCCTGACCGGGGTCGGGTGCGACAGTGAGTTTAAGGATGTCGTAGCCGGACTTGTATTGGCCGCGCTCCGAATCGCGAATAATCCCGGCACTCCATTGGGTGGATCGTTTCCATGGGGTGGTGCCGTAGATGGCCTCGCCATTGATGGACAACCAGTCGCCGATTTCGGTGAGACGTTGCTGCATGATGACGGGAATGCGACCATCGGCGGTGGGACCGATGTTTAGCAGGAAGTTGCCGCCGCGACTGACGATGTCGGCGAGCATGAGAACGAACTCCCGACCTGTCGTGTAGTCGGCCAGGTTTTCGGTGCGACTGTAACCGTAGGAGTGACCCATGCCGCGGTTTTCCTCCCACGGGTGGGTGGCATCGGCCATGCCGGATCCGTATTCAGTGGTGAAATACCCGCCATGCGCGTGACGGGTTTCCTTGCCCCAGCGGTCGTTGACCACGACATCGGCGGCGGAGGGCGAGTGGTGAAAAAGCCAATCGAGCATTTCGGTCGAGTGCCAGAGCGCGGCCGGGTGTTCCCACTCACCATCGGCGAAGATTACTGACGGGTGATAGCGATTCACGACGTCTTTGAACTGGGGGATCATGTGCTCGGAGACGAAGCGGTCCGGATCGGCTTGGTAGAGTGGGTTGAACCACTCGTAGAGGGAGAAATAGATCCCGAATTTCAGGCCGGCGTCGCGCGTGGCGGCGGCGAGATCGCCGAGCACATCGCGTTGCGGCCCGATTTCGACCGCGTTCCAAGGACGATTCCAGGTGCGCGAGGCGTCGGCACTGGGCCAGAGGGCGAAGCCGTCGTGGTGTTTGGAGGTCAGCACGACGTAACGAGCGCCGGATCGCACGAACAGGTCGGCCCAGTCCTGCGGGTTGAAGAGCTGGGCGGTGAAATCCGGGGCGAAATCCTGGTAGTCGAAGTCGGCGCCATAGTTGGCGGCGTGAAAGGATTTTACGATGGCATGGTGGCCGACGGACTCGTCCATGAGCGCTTTCCAATACCATTCGGCGTATTCGTTTTGGGCCGAAAAGGCGGGCACGGCGTAGGGCCCCCAATGGATGAACAGGCCAAACTTGGCCTCGCCCCACCACGCGGGATTGGGGCGTGCATCGATGGCCGACCACGGATCCTCATCCGGGGCGGCGGAGGCTGGGATGGTCAGCGCGAGGGTCATGGCGGCGAGGAGTAACAGACGGCGTGCGAGGGGCATGGGGCAGTGGGGGGTAAGCAGAAGGAGGCATATTGGGAGCAACGGCGGAGGCTCGCAAGCCGCGGGTCGGAGCATGAGCGATCAGGGCGCGTAACGGTGGGCCATGGCGATGGTGGTGGCGGTGAGTTGGGTGCGCAGTTCGGGCGGCGCGAGGACTTCGGCCTGGGCGCCCCAGCCGAGCACCCAGCGTTCGATTTCGATGAGAGAGCCCAAGCGCAGGTGGAGGTCGACCGAACCGTCGGGGCGAGGCGTGAGCCGTTGGGATTCGTGCCAGTCGCGTTCGGCGATGCGCTCGGCGACGGCGGCCGTGAAACGAATGTGGATGTCATAGTCCCCCTGGCCGCTCACGACTCCGAGCGCGGAGGCAAAGTAGGTGTCGGGGGTGAAATCCGTGGGCAGTTCGAACCGTTTGCGCGTGAGTTTCACGGTGCTCATGCGGGGCAGGGCAAAAGTGCGGATGGCATCGCGATCGACATCGTGGCCGACGAGATACCAGAGGTTTTCGCGGTGAGTGAGGTGATAGGGACGCACGCGGCGGGTTTCGGCCTCGGCGCTGTTGGGTTTTTTGTAGGCAAACGTCGCCTCGCGTTGCTGGTCGTGAGCCTTTTGCAGCGTATCAAACGCGGCGCTGTTGGTGCGGCCTTCGCCAAATTGACCGAAGGAGACGGCGTCGTGGTCGGCCGGCGTGAATTCGACGGTGCCTTTGAGACCGGAAGTAAGACGATCAAACGTGGACTTGAGCCGGTCGTAGAGCGGCGTGCCGCGGAGAGGTTCGAGGGCGCGTTCGGCGACGAAGAGCGCGACGGCATCGCCTTCACTCATCTGCACGGTGGGAAAGGCTTCGACGGGAGACGTATAGACGTAGGAGTGGGTGGTCCGGTCGTAGTCGAGCGGCAGGCCCAGGCGGTCCCGCATGTGGTCGATGTCGCGCTGGATGGTCTTGCGCGAAACGTCCAGTTCAGCGGCAAAACGCGTGCAATTGAGCGGTGCGCCGTCGCGCAGGCGCTCGTGGATGAGCATCATGCGTTCGACCGAGAAGCGGGAGCGGAAACCGGGGGGGGCGTCAGGCATGGATAATTAATTTCAGAATTTTAGGTATGGGACAATCTATGTCTCATGCTGGGTGGTATTCTCGGCGACATGAACTTCTCCCCTCGCTCCCGTCGTCGTCCGTCCCGCTCCTCCCGCACCTCCAAGGCTTCGAGCCGGGCGACGAATCTTTCGCCGGAATTGCTCTGGCACCACAACGGTCAAGGCCACCGGGTTACGCTCTGGCCGGAAGTCGCTTTCGAGAAGGAATTGTCCCCCGGGTTGTGGCGTCCCTATACGCCGGACGTGCGCAGCGATTCGTTCTGCACGGGGGCAGTTTCGCTGACGAAGCGTCACTGGCAGGCTTACTTGGAGTTTTGCCCGGTGGAGTGGTCGCAGCTGATTCAGCGTTTTTCGTTCCACCGTCTGCACGCCCTGGCCGCATTGGCCTACTGTCCGGCACTGACCGAGGACATTCTGGAGCATCCGGTGCTGGCCTTGGTCGCGGCGGCCCACTCCGATTTGCGCAGCGTCCTGCCGGAGTGGGGCGAACTCAATGCGGTGCGCGAGCGCAGCACGATTTTTGAGGTGTTGGGCTGGCTCGGGTTGCCTCCGACCCGGGCGTGTATTGACCATCTCGATCAACTTGATCCCGATCTGCCGGTGCGCGATCTTCGCCGTGTCCGCGATGTGTTGTGGCAGCACCACGAAGCGTCGGCGCGCCCGCTCGCTCCGGCGAGTCACGGTCACGCCCTGGCCGCTTGAGGGAAGGGGAACGCCGGGAGGGGCGGCCGGTTTTTGGCGAATCCGGGAACTATTTGGGGCGACGGGCTACGATACCGGTATGGCAAACAACAACCCAAACTCTGATTCGAAGCCAACCACGTCGGATACTTTTCGTCCGGTGCTGCCGCCCGATGAGGCCAAGCGCCAAGCGGAAAAGCTAAAGCGCGTGCGGGAGAATCTGGTCAACCGCGCGGAGCCGCAGGAAACCTCCGCACGGCCGGAAAAGACCGGTGGCGGCGACCGCTAGATTCGCAGCGTTTCGGCAGTTGTCGGGATTGTCGGGTTGAGTCAGCCACTTGCGCTGGCGGTCAGCTTCATTTGCCTGCGTGATGGGGTCTCCCGAGCGGCAGCGCTGCTGGGCCGCGTGACTAGAGGAAAGGAGGCGGGGTATGGGGATATGGCAGCGCAGCATGTGGGGTAAATTGAGACGAACCTGATTGAAATCAAACGTCGCACGCGAAACCAACTATGCGAATTTGTTTGGAACCTTGGGCTGAGTGATTCGAAGGGCGCTTAGCACTTGCGGTCTGGTGTGCCAACTGTGAGGTGGCTGGATCGAATGGTTGTCGAAAAATCGTGTGATCAGATCCTCCGCCGGGCGCTGCTGGACGCGGTGCACGATCCCGTTTACCCGCTGGTGGTGAAATGAAAACTGCCGTCGCCTTGATTATTTTCAACCGGCCCGAAGTGACACGGCGGACGCTGGCGGCGATCCGCGAGGCGAGACCGCCAGTGTTGCTGGTAATCGCCGATGGACCGCGGATCGGTCGTGACGGGGAAGCTGAGAAGTGCGCGGAGGTAAGGGCGCTGGTGGAGGCAGGGGTAAACTGGCCTTGTGAGGTGGAAACCAATTATGCGGATAAAAACCTGGGCTGCGCGCGGCGGGTCTCGTCGGGTTTGAATTGGGTTTTTGAACAGGTTGAGGAAGCGATTATTCTGGAAGACGATTGCCTGCCCGTGCCGACATTTTTTTCGTTTTGCGAGGAGCTATTGGAGCGATATCGCGATGACGAGCGGGTCGCGCAGATTGCCGGGTGCAGTTTTTTACCGGAAGGCGAGGGCTTCGGGGAAAGTTACTTTTTTTCGCGGTATCCACATTGCTGGGGTTGGGCAACGTGGCGGCGGGCGTGGCGGCATTACGACCATGGCATGCAGGCTTGGGAGGGGAAAAGGGAGGCATCGTGGAAAATTGCTCCGGCTCGGTCGGCCGAGCGCCGATTGTGGGCAGACTGTTTCGATGCGACTCAAAACGGAGAGCAAGATTCGTGGGCTTACCGGTGGACATCCGTGATCTGGTCGCGGGGAATGTGGTCGGCGAACTCGGCGGTGAACCTGGTCGCCAATCTGGGGTTCGGTGGCGACGCCACTCACACGGTCACGGGCCGGTGGGGAAACCTGCCGACCCGGGACACCGTGTTTCCGCTGATTCATCCGGAGGAGGTGGCAGGGAATGTAGAGGTCGATGCGTTAATTGGACGACTGGTGTTCGAGCCTTCCCCTTTTTTACTTAGGCTGATTGCGTTTGCGCGACGTATTATTCGCACATGAGCAGCATCTATCATCCACTGGGATTCTGGAACGGTTTGCTGAGACGACCCGCTTGGCATTTGCGTGAATATTGGCGCAGTGCGGAGTATCGGGCTCTGCATCGATTTGCGCGTCGGCTGGGGGGCTTACCGAGGCACAATGCCGCCACAGTATCTTTTGGCCAATACACGATCGAGTTATGCGACGGGCCCAGTTTTCTGAGCGCGTGGGACGAGATTTTTGTAAATCGTATTTACGAAGTGGCGGTTCGTGAGGGGGAAAAGCCCGTGTTGGTGGATGCGGGGGCGAACATCGGACTGGCGGCGTTGTTTTGGAAGACCAGGATGGGCGAATTCGACTATTTGGGGTTCGAACCTGATCCGGCGGTGGCGGCGTTGTGCCGACGTAATCTGGAGGCGTGGGGGGTTCGCGGGCGTCTGGAAGAACGGGCGCTGGCGGAGACCGAAGGGGAACAGTGCTTCGTGGCCGACGGGGCGGACGGAGGACGATTGACCGACGGGGAAGGCGATGGAGTTACGGTGAAAACGGAACGACTTTCCCAGTGGCTGCCGGAGCGAGTGGATTTGTTGAAGGTGGATGTAGAGGGAGCGGAGGGAGGCGTGTTGCGCGACATCGGCCCGTTTTTAGATCGCATCCGGAATCTTTTCGTCGAATGGCATTACCGTGCGGGGGAAGGCGGATTGGGGCGGGCGATCGCGCTACTGGAGGAGGCAGGGTTCGACTGTCATGTGAAGGTCGCCCAAGGACCCCGCCAGCCATTTATGCGGGAGCCAGTGTGCGGGAGGTTTTCGCAGTATTTGAATCTTTACGCTGTGCGCCGATGAAGCGGAACAGAGTAGGCTGCGATGCAGTTATTCAATCTGACTGGAACTACCTGAATATCACACCACTTTCGACGAATGGGGCAAATGCGACCGTGTATACGAGGAGCCGGAAGCAATTGCCTGACCAGCTTACGAGAATGGTTTCGAGGAGAAGGTTGAAGCCGTGAGGATATTGCACCTCAGTGCTTATGATGAGCTGGGGGGCGCGGCGAAAGCTGCATTCCGGCTGCATTGCGCGTTGGTGGATGCCGGCGAGGAGTCGCTGATGCTGGTGCGGCAAAAAGACTCGAATCGGGCGGATGTGATGGGACCGAACGGTTGGCTACAACGGGTCGCAACAAAGTCGCAGCGAAGGGCGGAGCGTTTGCTGGTGTTACCGCGTGCGGTGGAGGAATTTTCGGTGGGGAGTCTGGCGGACGGATTGGTGAAGCGGGTTCGTGCGCTGCGGCCTGATGTGGTGCACGTGCACTGGGTGTCGCATGGGTTTTTGCGGTTAGAGACCCTCGCGGAATTGGACGTGCCGATCGTGTGGACCATGCACGACATGTGGGCTTTTACCGGTGGGTGTCACTATGCAGGGGACTGCGAAAGGTATCGGGTGGGCTGCGGCAGTTGCCCGATTTTGGAAACGAAATCCGAAAGCGACGCTTCGAGGAAAGGAGTGGAACGACGACGAAAGATGGGTGATTTGTCGAAGATCCGATACGTCGCCCCGAGTCAGTGGATCGCGCAGTGTGCGTCGCAGAGCGCGGTGCTGACCGGCGCCGATGTGCGGGTGATTCCAAACACGGTGGGTGTAAGGGAATTTTCATCAGTCGATAAGTTGCAGGCACGACGTCGCCTGAGGTTGCCAGAGGAAGGGCGACTCGTGCTGGCCGGAGCAATGGCGATCGAATCAGGGGACCGCAAGGGAGCTGAGGATCTGCAACAGGCGTTGAGGCTCCTGGCTCGCATGACCTTCAAGGAAGGGGTGCCGCAGGTGGTGATCTTCGGAACGCCGAACCGGCGGCGGCTTCAGCGGAATGGACTAACCGTGCATGAGCTGGGTTACGTCAAGGGGGAGCGGGCGATGTCGGATCTTTATGCGGCCGCGGATGTATTCACGGCTCCCTCGAAGCAGGACAACCTGCCGAACACGGTCATGGAAGCGATGGCGGCGGGGACGCCGGTCGTCGCGTGCCGTGTGGGAGGAATTCCCGATATGATCGATGACGAAGTGAACGGGTTGCTGGTTGCACCGGGAGATGTGACGGGCTTAGCGGAGGCGGTGGCGCGACTTTTGAATGATGAACCGATGCGTTTGTCGATGGGCGGGGCGGCGCGTGAAAAAGTGGAACGGTGCTATTCGCGGGAAGTGGTGACGGCGGCGTATCGGGCATTATATGTGGATTGCGGGGTGAGAGCGTGAAGCTGCTGGTTGTGACACCCACGTTGGGGGATTCCCTTTGGCTGGACGAGACGGTAGCGAGTGTGGCGCGGTGCGCACCCGGGAGCCGACATGTGCTTGTGACGCGGGGAGAGCGAGTGGACGAATTGGCGGGGCGATTTCCTCTCACGGCCGTGGTGGCGGAGGCGGGGCGGGGTATGTATGCGGCGATAAATGCCGGTCTGGCGGCGGAAGGAGATTGGGATGCGTTTACCTATATCAACGACGATGACGTGCTGCTATCTGGGTTTGCGCGGTTGTGCACACGGGTCGCGGCGGCGAAAGGCGAGGCGGTGATGTTTTATGGGAGGGTCCGGTTAATCGATGTGGAGGGTCGGCGGTTGGGAGGGATTCCAATCAGCACGATGCCGGCTTGTAACCGGGCGCTGTATGCGGAGAGGCTGGAGCCGGTTTACCAACACGGGACGGTAATCACGCGGGCCGCGTGGGATCGGGTGGGGGACTTTGATGGCGAGCTTCGATTGTGCGGTGATTCGGACTATCTTGCACGGGTGTGTCTGGCCGGGGTGGCAGGAAAGTTCGTGCGCGGTGAAGTGGCGGCGTTTCGCCTGAGGCCGAGGCAGCTGACGCAGAATCGGGAGGAAATGGAGACGGAGCGCTCGGCGGTGGATGGCAAACTAGGGCTACGCAGAGATGTAGGCCAATGGCGTCGTTGGTGTGCGCGAATCGGGTTTCGCACGGCCAATCTGCATCTTTATGCGGAGCGGGTGGCGAAGTATGGGTGGAAGCGTTTCGACACGGTGATCACCGTATCCGGTCAGCGGTAGGCATCGCTGGTGAACAACGGGCTGGTGGTCGGGGCGAAGGCGAGGTCCATTTGCCAGAGGGCACCATCGGTGGGACGGCGCATAGGGTCGGCGAGATCACAGCAGCGCAGACCGCGCGCCTCGAGCCAGGCGCAGAGTTCGTGAAAACGCAGACAACCCGGTTGCAGTTCAAAATTGTAGGCCTCGACGATCAGGAGATCAGTCTGCGGCAACATGGCGGTGGCGCCTTCGAGAATGGGAAGCTCGTGGCCGTGGGTGTCAAGTTTGAGCACGTAGGGCCCAGTGAGTTCGTGGGCGGCAACGACGTGATCAATTGTCTCCATCGGCACGGAACGGGTCCCGGCCGAACCCGTCGCGGCGACGCCACTGCCGTCCAGATTTCCCTCCACGGCGAAGGTGATCTCGCCGACTTCGGCGCCGGCCGCGGCAGCTACATGTTGAAAACCGTGCGACCTGGCGAGGTCCGCCAGCTCGGTGACGCGTTCGGCCAACGGTTCGAACAGGACGAAGTGAGCAGACGGAAAGTGGCGGTGCGCCAACTGTGACCAGCATCCGTTGGACGCGCCGATGTCGATGACGGTGCTGGGTTTTATACCTCGCGATGCCGCCCTGGCTAGCAGCCCATCCATGTCGAAGACGTCGCGCTTGAGTTGCAGCGAAAGGCCCGCGGGAGCGAGCAACGCGTTAGCGAGGGCTTTGATTTTGGTGCGAAAAGAGCGGGCCATGGTCAGGCGGAACGAAGGGTGCGTCTCAGTTTCTTGCGCACAAACCGCACGCACGAGACAAAATCCCATGGGAGTGATCGCCACAGCGGGAAATGTCGGTGGCGCACGGTGATTTCCTCGCCGTAGCTCACCCAGTTGCCGGCGTCGCTCAGTCCGCCAGCCTGGCAATGAGCCACTAACACATCAGAGCGATCGACGACGGCGCCGGCTCCGATCAAGCGCAGATTGAAATCGTAGTCAGCCGCCACCCGTAGAACCGCATCAAACTTGCCGTGGGCGGTGATCCGGCTGCGGCGGTAAAAGGTGGATTGATGATGTAGCGGATTGCGGCGAATCGGATGCAAAGGCGGGCGCGTCGCGTAGAGACGACCGTCGGAATAGCGTGCTTGGGCTCCGACGATGTCGTGCGAGGTGGCACGAAGTAGCACGGCGATTTTTTCGAGCACGTTAGGGGCGGCGAGACGATCGTCGGCCCCGATGAAGTAAATCCACTCGCCGCGAGCCGCCGCGATACCCGTGTTCATCGCGTCGTAGACACCGCTGTCGGGTTCGGTGCACAGGTGCGCGATACGCGATGTATGTTCGGTCAACCAAGCGGCGGTGCCGTCGGTGGAAGCGCCGTCGATGACGATCAGTTCGGTTTGTGCCGCGAGCGTTTGGTGCCAGATGCCGGCCAACGCGTCGCGCAGTGGTGCCCCGGGATTACGGCAGACCACAATGATACTGATCAATGGGGTGGGGGCTGGCATTGCATCCGCTGAATCAGCCCACACGATGCGCGCTGTCGATGCCAAACCCTGTTCCCATTCTCTCCGTCATCATCGTCGCCTACAAATCTCGCACCGAAATCGAGGCGTGTTTGGCGTCGATCCCGAGGCGAATTGATGATCGGGCGGTGGAAGTGGCGGTGGTGGACAACTATCCAGCTGATGGCACCAGCACGTTCGTGCGGGAGAATTTTGCGCACGTTCGAGTGATTGATCCTCCGGGCAATGTCGGTTTCGGCAAGGCCAACAACCTGGGCTTCGCCGCAACCACGGGTGAGTGCGTGCTGTTTTTGAATCCCGATACCGTGTGCAACGAAACCGCGTTGACGGCGCTGGTGAACCGGGCGCAGACGGAGGACAATCTCGGTGTCATTTCCCCGCGGCTCGTGCAGGCGGATGGCTCGATGGATTTGGCCTGTCGTCGCTCGCTGCCGACCGCATGGGACGGATTCTGCCGGGCGAGCGGATTGGCGGCCCGCTGGTCACGCACGAAGTGGTTTGCCGGATACAACCTGACGCACCTCCCGGAGGACGAAACTTACGACGTCGGCGCGATCAACGGGGCCTTCATGCTGGGTCGACGGGCGGTATTCAATCAGGTCGCGGCCCCGACGCGACATGCCGTGTTCGACGAGGCGTTTTTCATGTATGGCGACGATCTCGACCTGTGTGCGCGCATTGGCCGTGCCGGTTATCGCGTGGTTTACGATGGGCGTTACGATACGGTTCATTTGAAAGGCCAAAGCGTGGCGCGCGACTACGACGCGATGTCCACGGCGATTTTCGACGCCAACCGTGACGTCTATTTAAAGCACTTCGCGCCGCACGTTTTCGCCCGGTGGAAGTGGCAGCTCATGTTCGGACTGTGGAAACGCGTCGCGCTCTGGCGTGCCCGCCGTCGCGGGCATCAACGGGTGAGGCCGGTCTGATAAGCCACGCTATGTGGCGACAGTGTTGGTGACAGAGATCGCCGCTGACCAGTCGGGGTCGAACGGGATCGTGTGGTCTGAAGCCCAAAAGTAGAGGTTGTGGCGCTCCGGGAATTTCGTCTCGAAGACGCGCACATGAAGGAAGTGGGGAGTCAGAAACTCCAGGAGGTCCGTTTTGTCCCGGAATTCGTATTCGTGGTGCGAAAGCGATTTCTCGCCGTCCGCCCGCTCGACGATGGTGTAGCCACTCAGAACGCCACCTTCGGTCAGCCGTGCTTTAATGTTACGCAAAATCGCGGCGGTTTCCGCCGGAGTGAAATGCTCGATAGCGGCATCCCACACGATGTTGTCGAACGTCCCATCTGGCATGGAGTCGCGGATGTCAGCGAGGCGAAACTCAACGTTGGGAGCGTGGTTTTTACGCCGCGCCGTGGCGATGGCAGCCGGATCGAAATCGCAGGCGATCACGCGACGCGAACGCAGGCTGTAGAAATTACGGGCGTTGAAGCCATCACCGCAGGCGAGTTCCAGCACGTCGCCACCCCGCAGCGCGAGTCCGCCGAACACCCCGCGCTCGACCCAGAAGGAGCTGCGCGTGGCCAGCCATTGGTAGTGCAGGTCCAGGTGATGGTCGAAGTGCTCGGGTTGCGGCGCGACGCGCCATTGCAAATTCATCAGGCGACGGTGGGCGCGCGATGCCCAAGTGGCCGCCATGGCGGATTCCCATTGCAGCAGAGTCTCCCAAAATGACTTGGTGGCGACGAGGAGACGGTGCTTCAAGCGGAACATGGGAACAGTTTAAGCGGCTCCGCTTTTCCAGCGCAGGAAGGTCAGGCCGATGATTTGCAGATCCAGCCAGTGGGACCAATTCTCGATGTAGTAGATATCGTAGCGGATGCGCTCTTCGAGGTCGGTCGCGCCGCGCAATCCGTTGATTTGAGCCCAGCCGGTCATGCCGGGTTTGACGAGGTGGCGCGGCATATAGTGGGGGATGCGTTTGGCCAGATGGTCGACGTGATGGGGGCGTTCAGGACGCGGCCCGACGAGACTCATTTGGCCGCGCAGGACGTTCCAATATTGCGGCAGCTCGTCGAGGTTCCATCGCCGCATGATCGCACCGATGCGCAGGAGACGCGTATCACCGACCCGGGTGCTTTGATTGTCGGCGTCGTTGGCGTCGGCATCGGGACGCATGCTGCGCAGCTTGTAGAGCGTGAACTCCTGATGATCGGCTCCGACGCGGGTTTGGCGAAAGAGCACGCTGCCGTGGGGCGATTCGCGCCTGATTAACCATGCGAGCACGCCGATGACGGGGGCGGAAACCACGAGTCCGACGGTGGCGCCGATCACGTCGAGGAGGCGTTTCACCATGCGATTCATCAAACGAGAGATGGCGAGATCCTCGACGCCCACGACTGGCACGCTGCCGACAG